>CAYYWX010000136.1:0-1671 GCA_964475405.1 uncultured Verrucomicrobiota bacterium | reverse complement strand
GCGCCCCCTGAAAAGTTCCTGGAAAAAGACCCGCTGGCAATGATCCATTGCCCCCAGCCGGCCCAAGGCTTCCCCGGCGAAAAAATCAAGAAACATCTTACGGACAACTGGAACGGCCTGGGGGCGGGGCACGGTTGACGTTCGCTTGCCGGAAAAACCTGTCACCTTATACACAAGAAACTGCCATGAAAAACAAGAGTTTTTACCACGGATGAACACGGATTGACACAGATGTCGGCAGGGAGCAAGAAGATCCTGTTTTTGCTTTATCCGTGTTTATCGGTGTCCATCAGTGGTTCGATTTATTAGAGATTCGGGCAAGCCCGTATTATCAGAAGGAGAAAAATCCGATGCAATCCGGTTTGAAAAGCGCGTGCCTGCTTTTGTTTTTCAGTCTCCTGGCGGTTGGCCAGGGCGAAGTCTTTTATAAGACCGGCTTTGAGGCGAACAACGAGCCGTTTGGCAATTTTACGCGCGACGTGTCAAACGGCATGTCGTTTTCAAGCCCCAAAGGCGGGGTCACCGCCAAAAGCGTCCATCGGGGCGCGCAGGCGATTACGCCGGGCGGTGGCAATGGAACCTATGGCAAATTCGCTTCAAAAACATTCTCGCCGCCGATCGAAAGCGATAATATCCGGCTTGAATACCGATTTCGGTCCGATGACGCGCAACCGGCCGGTTACAAAGCCTATTTGTATCTGCAGGGAAGCGCCGCGGGCAAAAGCTGCCTGCTTGTCCGTCTCGTTTTTACCGCCAATCGGATTGACGAGTCACGGAAAGTGAGATTTCCTTTCAACCTGGGAACCAATTGGCATCATGTAAAAATTCATTTAAAATACGCAACCCAGAACTATGACCTGACCGTGGATGACCGGATTTTCCCGGATATCCCCTTTGCCGCGGGGAAACTCGAAAATGTCGCCATACGCGGTTTGGATAGTGTGCTGCTGGGCGGCGGAGCGTCAATGGACAAATTGACATTTTACGACGACCTTTATATCGGCTCCGTGGAGGAGCCGGCCGACGGCCCTGACGCCCCGGCCCCAAGGGCCGTCCTGGAACAAAACAACGCGCCGTATGCGGCGGTGAACCCGTCCGCATCGCCGCCGGCCATTGACGGCAAGCTTGACGACGCCTGCTGGCTCAAGGCCTCCTGCATCACCCCATTTGTAGGCACGGCGGGGGATTACGGCCAACAGCAACAGACCCAGGTTTTTGTTACGTATGACGCGACCAACTTTTATATCGGGTTCAAGTGTTTCGATATTTATCTGAATCCGGTCCTGAACCAACTGCACATGGTCGGCGCCAAGGCGACCGAACGGGATTCCGGCGTTTTCAAGGATGACAGCGTGGAAATCTTCCTGGCGCCGTTTCCCGATCGTCCCGATCGCTTTTATCAGATTGCCGTGAACTGCGCCGGCGTCATTTATGACACCGCCTTGCCCGATCCCGGTTTATCCTGGAACGCGGCGATTGACGCGGGGGCAAGCCGGAACGAAGAATACTGGACGCTCGAAATCAAGGTGCCCCTGGCCGATCTGCGAGCGACCAATCTGAACCCGGGCGACACCTGGCGCGTTAATTTTTGCCGGAACAGACCAAGCTTGAAAGAAACGACGGTCTGGTCGCCGACCTTCGGGGCATTTCATAATTTCAACAAATTCGGCA
>CAYYWX010000135.1:0-1698 GCA_964475405.1 uncultured Verrucomicrobiota bacterium | reverse complement strand
ACGCCGCGCGCGCCGCAGGTCAGATAAATAAGCGCAAGGCCGGTTGCCAGGATTGTTGTCTTCACCGTGATGTGATTGATCTTCATGCTTATTCTCCTTTTTTTATTACAAAGCGAAAAGTCTATTCGCTGTTTTATGATATCCATGAATTCAACGGAAACCGTAGATGGTGCCGCTCCGGATGTGTTCATAGGCGCCCATGTCAACCGTCATGTACCGGATGCGTTGCTGGCCATCCAAATCCTTGCTCGTAACGCTTCCATTCGTCATCCAGGCATAATTGGTCCCGGCATTGATGCACGGCGAACGCGCCGAGAGTCGGTAATTGCCGCTGTTCGTGTTGACAAACATCGGGTTGCCGGTGATATTCCCGGCCGACCATCCGGTATTGGAGGGCGCCGTGCAGGTTTTTGTAAAGGAAACCGTTCCGGAATAATTTGACCCGCTGTCGGGAGCAGTGTTGTAATATACGATGCAGTTTACCGAAGTGCCTCCCTTTACGCCGCCGGCGCCGCCGCTGTTTCCCACTCTGTTGCCGACTACCGTGCAGTTATACAGGGTGCCTGCGTTTGCGCCTCCTAGGTTCCACCCCGAGTTGCCGATCAATTTGCAATTATACATGATACAAGTATCCGCCCCGCCATTATTATTGGTCAGTGTGCAATTATAAAGGGTTGCGTTCTGTACTGCGCCGCCTATGTTGTCGGCCAGAGTGCAGTTATACAGTGTGCCCCCGACTGCTCCACCGTAATTGGCGCTGACACTAGGGACGATTGCCGAGTTGCCGATCAACGTGCAGTTGGACATTGTGCATCCGTACCCTCCGCCGCCGGAATCGCCGGATGTCGCGTTCTTCGCGTTGGCCGAGTTGCCGATCAACGCGCAGTCATATAGCCAGCTTTTGTAAGCTCCGCCGCCGCCGGGGTATATGCCGGATGCAGTGTTGCAGGCAGTGAAGTTCCCTGTCACTGTGCAGTTGCGCAGGGTGCCATAGTAGGCCCCGCCGCCGTATCGCCCGGTTGAATTGCCTGCTATTATGCAGTTGGATATCACCGGAGAAGTGATGTCGGGGCAAAATACGCCGCCGCCACAGGCATCATACCCCGCGCCGTTGTAAAGCAAGGTGGCTCCGTTGGTCAACATGAACCCGATCAGCGAAGAACCGGCGGCCATATACACGCAGCGGACCGCGCCCGGGCCGTTTGTGGAAGCTGGATTCCAAAAACCCTTGATGATCGTATTGGTCGGATTGTTGTCCTTGCTCCTTACCGTGATCGCCTTGGTGATCGCAATCCGGTTCGTCAGGACCGCGTTGTTGCCGGCGGGATAATTAGTGACCCCGCCGGTGTCATAAACGCCGTTGCTGACCCATACCACGTCGAAGGTGACGGCCGATGAGGCATTTATCGCGCCCTGGAAATTGTTGGTGGCGTCCGCCCAGCCGTTTGTCCCCAGCCCGGTGCCGTTGGTCGCCACATACCAGTCAACCGCCGGAGCGGTCTGGAGCAGGCCGATCAATAATAATGGCGTCACAAACGTTTTCATTCGCGGTTATTCTACAGTCATTGCCTTTACCGGTCCAGATGGATTTACCTGGTCTTTGTCACGCCGCATGGTTTCGCAGATGTCATTTCTTTTCTTCAATGCAATATAAATTTATAAGCCCGCGGTAGTACATCCGGTCGCCGTCGAAAACCG
>CAYYWX010000134.1:0-1768 GCA_964475405.1 uncultured Verrucomicrobiota bacterium | reverse complement strand
ATCGTTTTCCCGCAGGATCTGGATCGTTTTCTTGATCTGGCCGATGGTGACCCCCTTGCCCTGTTTGGCGAGGGTCATGTCGTCTTCAACCTCAACGCCGGTCAACGCCAGAAAGAGTCCGGCCTTCTTCATCAGCGGCAGGATATTGTGCTGGCTGATCCACTGGTCGGCACGTCCCAGGCAAACCCAATCGATCTTGTTGCCGCGCTTGATCTTTTCATTACAGAATTCGATCATCGCCTGCGTGTCGGTATTAAACGCGTCGTCCTGGAAAACAATGGTTGTAACACCGTATTGCTTCTCCAAGATGTCTAACTCATCGACGATACGTGTGCCTCTTAAGCCCCGCCACGACGTGAAATCCTTCGCGGCAGTGCGGCTGTCATACAAGGCCCACTCGTAACAGAAATGGCATTTGCCCGGACACCCGCGCGAGGTCATCAGCTCCGCGAACGGTTTCCAGTACGTGTGCCCGACGTATTTGTCCATCGGGAACAGGTCGTACGCCGGCATCGGCAGAACATTGAGGTCAGGGATCAAGTCGCGGTGCGGGCCGACGACAATCGTGCCGTCTGCGCGTCGGGAAACAAGTCCGGGAATCTCTCTCTCATCCTTACCGCCGCTTTTGATGTTATTGAGCAGATCCTCCATCGTCAGCTCCGCTTCGCCGATCATGATGTAATCAAGGGTCGGATTCAGGCGCATCTGGCGTTCCCAGTCGCCGGAATACCACAACCCGCCGGCAACCGTCTTGACCTGCGGCATCGCTTCCTTAATAAGCCGCAAGCCTTCATTGAAATACCAGATGACCGCCGCGCCGCAGGTCGAGTGCAAAAGCTCGCCGACAAAGACCATGTCCGGTTTTGTGTCCTTGGCGTATTTGACCATGGCGTCCCAGTCCATCTCCAGCGCCCGGCAGTCTAAGGCGTCAACCTCGGCAAGTTTCTTTTCACGCAAATACGCGGCCACCTGCGCGTGCATCTGATTGGCCGCCAGGTGATACCCGTGGGAATCCCATGCTTTAAGCGGTGGCGTTAAAAATAGCACTCTCATCGTTCCTTCTCCTCTTTATTTTTATCGATAAGTTGTTTTAATTTCCCAATAATCTCGGGAAATCCCTTCAACGCGCACAATGGTTCTAAATGTTTCAGGATATATTGATAATCCAGACCGTTTCCCTGCCTTAACAAAACTCCTTCCACATCCATCCAGTCGATCATTCGGTCGGCAAATGCCTTCAAAATAATAAGGTCTTCGGCGGAACACGTAATGAGCGAACAATCAGAATCATAAGGAAATGGACTGGCCCGTTCCATCATTTCTTGTTCAAACGGCAAGCCAGCGAGCGAGATATCGACGGGAACATGGTTAGAGGCTGTCAGCAAAAGCACCCGGTTCGCCAAGGCAAAATTCCTTGCGTCGTCTACCCTCGATTTGAATTGCTTTAACAATCCCTCGATATAAATTTGTTCACTCCCAAATCCCGACAGCAGTGAAAGGTCGATATCCTGCGTCATGCGGACTTCCCCCCAGCGGATCACAGCCAACCCCCCGATAAAACAAAATGGCCATTGACGCGCCTGCATAAATTGCTGCAATTCCAGTCCCGCCTTAAACAAAGGATTCATTTCGCCCCTCTCTTCATTTTCAAAAAAAATCTTTGTTGTTCAACCAATCCGCTATCCAAACGCGCCGTTGAATGGTCGCACGCCCATTGCAGCATTCCGTTAATGACGGCCTTGTTCTCCTGATAGTCGTACGCGCGCAG
>CAYYWX010000133.1:0-1771 GCA_964475405.1 uncultured Verrucomicrobiota bacterium | reverse complement strand
GAGGTCCTGGCCGGCCATACTGTCCTTGACCTCAGCCGCTACAACGAGTTCGAGTCGGCCTTCCGCCGTTTCGCCGGCGTTCTGTGCGATGAGGTAAAGGCCGGAAAAATATATATTCCCCTCAAGCGGCGCAAGACCACCGAATACAGCGTCCCGGAATTGCTCGATCTCGGCTCCCCGACCGAATATATTGACCTGGGCGAATTCGCCAAACGCCTCGCGGACGATTCGCGCTCAAGCCCGAAACTCTCCGAGGCCGCTCGCGGCCTGGTTGGCGCCATTGACGCAATGGTCCTGGCCCATGTCCAGGGGTCGGCCAAGACCGCCACGCACGGGTTGTCCATCTGGTATCCGGTCAACGGCTGGGGCAATATCGAACCCGAGCCTGACGAGGAGGATGAATCCGAAGATCAGGCCGAATCAGGCGAAACCTCCCCCGGCGACAGCCAGGATGCAAACACGGCGGAAAATGAAAATCCGCGGGAAAAATTCACCAGGTATGAAAAGATTTTGTTCGCCCAACGGACCGCCTGGAATAAGTTCCTTGATAAGATGCATGATTTGTCCCTGGCCGAAATGACCTCTCCGCCCGTCATCAAAATCCAGGGTGGGGCGGGCGGTGAAATTCAACTTGCGCAAAACAAGCTGCTGCATCTCCTGCTTGAAATCACGCGCGGGGTCGGGGCGTTTGCCATTACCGCCGGCGTCATGGATCCGGCCCTGACAAAAAAGCCGCGCGAATTCGCGTTCCTGGGCGAAATAGCCGTCCTGCCGGCGGATGGACCGGGAAAATACGCGCTGGACTGGGATCTGCGGATGCCGTGTTTCGCGGATACCAACGGCAACCCGGTCGCGTATCTCGGCGGAGTGTATATGTCGGGAGGCAGCGGGCTCATGGTCAGTTACGCCAAATACAAGCGCGGGCGCCTGGGTCGTTCCAGGGATGTGATTTTGATCACGCGCTTCTCCGGAAAGTCCGGCTCGATCCTGGAAGTGCTGGAGGCGGAAAACGAGGACACCGCGCCCACCAGCCTGGATGTTGAACCCGGCGGAGTTATCCGGCCGGTCTATTATGTCCAGCGCCGCAATGGTCCCGACCCGGAGAAATGGACCGAGCGCGAATATGTCTCGGCCACGAAAATTGTCATCCCGGAAACCGGGGTGGGGGCGATCCCGATAATAATGTCCCCGCGCAAGCCGGGCGAGTGCCTGGTTGAAATCGAAGTCGAGGATATTTACGGCAACCACAGCGAAACAATCAGTTGCCCGGTCCGCATCGTGCCGTGATCTTATTGGAAGTTGCCACGTCGCCTCGCAACGAGGCAAGTGGCCCCTTGGCGCAACGCGCCGACGGGGAGTGTTGTCCGGTGATTGAGAAATTCGAAAGTTTCCTCAATTGTCCCTGTTCCGCCGTTTTCCGTTTCAGTTGTTGGACGTTGAATGTTGGATGTTGAGCGTTTCCTCAATTGGTCTCTTGGCGCGAAGCACCAACTGTGAACTCTGAACCGTGAACTGTGAACACTGGCTGTTGAAAGTTTTCTTGCGTTTTCAAAATGTTTCGCTAATTTGAATTTGTTTTGTATTTCGACATTCGTATATTGAGTTTAGTTTGCGGACATCGTTATTTATAGGAGAAAATCACAGCCGTCCCATAGGTACGGCAAGGCTGAAGCAGTTTTCCGCCATGGGCGGATCCGCCTCCGGCGGAAGACTGTAGACTGAAGGTAAAACCAGAAAACGGGCATTTGCAAAAACCGGAACTACGACTTTG
>CAYYWX010000132.1:0-1840 GCA_964475405.1 uncultured Verrucomicrobiota bacterium | reverse complement strand
ACAGCATAATGCTCAGGGTGGTGAGCGGCATGCGCCTGCCGTCGGAGCGCATCAGGAAAGAATCCAGAAATAACGATCCGTCGTCAAGGGTGGTATGGTATGTCCAGCCGATCATTTATGGGGCGCCCGGCGGCGAATATGCGAGCGAGAACATCCGCTGGACCGTCCGCCTGCCAGGCTGGAGCATCGCCTCGCCGGTCATCGCCGGCAATAAAATATTTGTCATCGGCGACCGGCGGACGCTGAGCTGCGTAGACAAGATGACCGGGAAGATACTCTGGACGCGCACCGCGACCTTTTATGACGCCGCGACCGAAGAGGAGAAAAAGGCCAGCCCGGAAATATTCAAGGAACTGGAGCCGATGCTGGCCCGCCTGGCGGAGCTGGACAAGATGTTCACGACCAGCGCCATCACCGGGCAGGAAAAAATCCTCGTTGAAAAGGGCGCGCTGGAGGGGAAGATTGAGGGCTTGATGGTCAAGGTTGACAAGGCGAAGTACGAGGGGAAAGCCGGGCCCATCGGCGAACCGGGCTACGCCTCGCGCACGCCGGTCACGGATGGCGAAAACATCTACGTGAATTATCATCCCTGCCTGACGGTTTGCTATGACATGGATGGCAACCGCAAGTGGGTTCATCATTATCGCATCAATGTGCGCCAGGAACATGGTTATCATGATTCGCCCTGCCTGGTTGATGGAAAGCTGGTCTTGAATACCGATAGATATATCGCGCTGGATGCCCGGACCGGCAAGGTGGCCTGGGAAGTGGAAGGCAACGGCGGTTCGTCGCTTCTGGGCGCCACGATCGGCGGCGAGGCGATGGTGTTCAACGGCCGGCAGGGGCCTAGCGGGGTGGGCGCGATCCGGGTTAAAGACGGGAGTGTCCTTTCAAAACCGACCTGGAATTTTGCGATTCCGGTTATCCATGGAAACATGATATATACGGTGCTCTCATTGAGCGGGGAACATGGAACTGGGCAGGAGTTACTGGAGATTACACGCATTGGTCCGGAAAAGCAGGAGGTTGTTAAAAAATTCAAGTTTGACACTCTTAAATTCATCAAGTTCCCGTGGGTGACGGTCAACCTGGCATCTCCGCTTTACCATGACGGATTGGTTTATATAGTTGACGTGGACGGGCTGCTCTCGGTGGTTGATGTTGAAAAATATGAGCTTGTCTATCAGAAGCTCCTGGACATGGACAATGGGCCGGGAGGCGTCTGCCGGGGCGCGCAGGGATCGAGCCCGGCCCTGGGCGGAAAATACATCTATGTTTTCGGCAATGCCGGGACTTGCGTGGTGTTTGAACCCGGCCGGCAATACAAGCAGGTCGCGAAGAACAGAGTTGAGGCTTATTGCACCGGCTACGTCTACTGGGGGATACGGTCCGGCACGCTACTGGAACAAACGTTGAGTTGCCCCGTTTTTGAAGGCAACCGGATGTACTATACCGGGCTTATAAATCTGTATTGCATAGAAGAGAAAAAATAAGAGCGGAGAAAGAAACCGGCAAATAACAAAAGGATCAAGAATGAAAATCATCCGGTATTGGACAATTGCGATATATCTTGCAGTGGCGTCGGCGGTCTCGATGGGCGTCAGTCTGCGGGCCGTGGCCGATGAGCCGGATGTAAAGAAAGGCGTTGACAAGGCGTCGCTTGGTTCGCCTGATTTCTACGCTTCACCTGAACGGCCCTTCGGCTGGCGGGGGGATGGTTCGGGTCAATTCCCCGGCGCCACGCCGCCGGTGCACTGGGAGCGCGCGGCCATGGGCGTCAAGGAACTCCGCTCGCAGGCGGCCAAACCGAAGGAGGGCGAAACCGGCAGCCCCATCACCG
>CAYYWX010000131.1:0-1859 GCA_964475405.1 uncultured Verrucomicrobiota bacterium | reverse complement strand
CAAAACACCCATCGTATGCAAGCTAAATATCAATTATCAAGGGTTGACCCCTATTGCCTATTACCTCTTGGACCGACCTTGGAGACATCAATCGAGACAAAGCCCAGTTTGAGCGCGGGCGAATTTTTCGCCAAGGTGAAATCACGCTTGGCGATATTCCTGAATTTCGGGTCGGCCACGATAGAATGTTGGTCGCGTCCCATGGCCTGCCATTGCTTCAAGGTCAGCTTTTTGCCGCCGACCTCAAAATACGTTTTTCCCTTGAGCGAATAAAACAGGTTCAAATCGCTGAGAATTCGCCGGGCCTCATTCTCAACGGTGTGCCCAGATTTGAAGATCGGCTCGCCATTGCTCACCATGATATTTCTCGTCCAGGTAAAACCGCGGTGCGGCTCCACCCTGCTGTAAATTGCCACCGCTTCCCCGCCGAACACCCAAATATTATTGCGCACAATGTTCTCGCGGCCGTAATGCTGGTGAAACGGCTGGCGGTCGGCATCGTAACAGACATTATTCTCAATGACAATATGACTGGACCCCTCATCGGGATAGATGCACCAGCCGCCATAATGGGCCGATGACACGTTATAGATCAGGTTGTTGCGAATAACGGTCCCCGGCTGGACGCCGAGCGTGTAGATCCCGCCCATGTCGGAGAGCAGTTTATACCCGATATCGTGAATATGGTTGAACGCGATCAGGTTGTCACGGCTGATGTTTTCCTGGTACCCCCACTCCCAGCCGCACGATATGCCGGAGTAGAAGAGGTCGTGGATATGATTGTGGCAGATTGAGAGGTTGTTGGCGTTCATCGCAAGGATTCCGACGGCGCTATGAAAAATTTTCCCGCCGTTGGCAATCACGTTGTCAGTCACCTGATGATGTCCGGTCTGCCGGATTTTGACATCCGGGTCCCGGGCCGCAGCGCCGTTGATCTTGACCCCGCCGGCCCCAATGTCGCGGATGGTATTGCCGACCACGCGCAGCCCGTGGCAGGCATCCGCGATTTCAACGCCATACCAGCCGACGTGCTCGATGACACAGCGCTCAATCGCGCAGAACCGGGCCCCTTCAAGGTAGATAACCCCGGGAACATCATTCGCAGCCTGGTTCGCGGCGGCCCTGATGCCGCGCCCATACCGCATGCTATGCGGCGAGCGGAAAGAATCCGGCCTTGTGAAAGAAACCCCGTCGGACGGGTCCGGATGGCGCCAATCGGTATGGGCGAAGCGGATCCCCTCAAAGCGGACATGTTCAATAAACTGGTTTTCTTCCGGCTTCCCGGCCAGGGCAAGCAATTGCAGGCAACGCGGGGCGATAATTTCCGTCCGTCCCGGAGTCTCACCCTTGCGCGGCAGGTAATACAGCCGGCCTTCCTTGCGATCCAGGTACCACTCCCCGGGAAAGGACAAAGCCTCAAAGACGTTGTCCAGGTAATAATCGTCCAGCTTAAATGAGGACATGCTCGGACGCCGCAAGGTCACCAGGTTGCTCTTCTGGTCAAACGCCGCGATATCGGAGCGCTCCTCAATCCAGGAATGAAGGCAAACCACCTCAACGTCAGAAAGGTTCCGGAACGGGAGCACATCGCCGGGCTTGCAGAAAAACTGCGTTTGCCCGCGCCCGGCCTGGAGTTTCATGCCCGGCTTTTCGTTAACCCGGAAGAATCCTTTTTTCGGAAGGCGCGGCCGCTCCGCCCGGCGGCCATTGACAAACAATTGCCGGAAGTTCCACTTGCCTTCGGCCACTTCCGGAAGATCCGCCACCCAGGCGGTACTGCCGTTGACGGTCGTGATTTTCCAGCCGGTAACGCGTTCCCCGCCGCTGATCACGGGCTGCTCGTCCCGGTAAGGCTTGAA
>CAYYWX010000130.1:762-1861 GCA_964475405.1 uncultured Verrucomicrobiota bacterium | reverse complement strand
TGAAAAGCTTGTCGCCGACCACGATCACGGAACTGGGGGAGTCAAACGGCATCCGTGCCTGCCAGGCGATATTGGCGCCCTTGCCATCCTTGTAACTCCAGCTCGTGGGCGGGGTGGCGCCCGGGAAATGCCCCGACCCGTCGCCGCGCCAGCCGACCGGTTTTTCCGGGGACGGACGGAACTCCGCCGAGCCCAGCAATGCCTCGGCGGCCACAACGGGAAAAATACCGCAGCCCATAAAAACCAGAGCCAGGCCGGTTGCGCCGGTAATTGTCTTCTTTATGTCCATTTTGATCTTCATTGTCCTCCTGTTATTTTTCAGCCGCTTTCTTCACGCTTTGCGCGGAAAATCCGGGTCAACGAACACCGTAAACCGTGCCGGCGCGAATATGTTCAAAGGCGCCCATGTCGGCCGTCCCGTACCGGAGGCGCTGCCTGCCGTCCAGATCCTTGTTCGTATAGCTTCCGCTCGTCATCCAGGAAAAATTAGTGCCGGTATTGATGCAGGGCGACCTTGCCGAAAGACGGTAGTTGCCGGGGACATGGCTCGCGCCGAAACCGCTTCCCTTGTCAACCAGCATCGGGTCCGTATCAATATTTCCGGCCCCGGCGGCGGTGGGCGACGTACAGCTGTATATTAAAGTTGAGGAATAACAATTGGAGAGATTGGCGCCGCCGCCTGAATTGAAATATACGATACAGTTATAAAGGGTGGCATTATATACTCCTCCGCCGCCGCCGGCCGCCGTGTTGCCGGTCAGCGTGCAGTTATACAAGGTGCCCCCGTTCGCCCCGCCGCCGTAGGTGCCGGATACCGAATTTCCGGTCAACAGGCAGTTATACAGCGTGCTGCTCAACGTTCCGCCGGCGCCGCTCGCCGTGTTGGACGTGATTATGCAATTGAACAAATTGCACATATAGCCGCCGCCGGCTTTCCCTCCCGCGGCTGAGTTGCCGGTCAAAATGCAGTTATACAGGTAACTATACGACGCTCCGCCGCCAGATGCATAACCGTCCGGGTTATACGTCGTCCTGTTGCCGGTCAAAATGCAGTTATACAGGGTGCCATACCTCGTTCCGCCGCCGCCATAGTAATTCC
>CAYYWX010000130.1:0-752 GCA_964475405.1 uncultured Verrucomicrobiota bacterium | reverse complement strand
CGTAAGCCGCGTTGCCGATGATAATGCAGTTGGATATCACCGGGGTGATATCCGGACAATAGATGCCGCCGCCACATCCATGGATGCTGCTGGCCGCCACCAAGGTGGCTCCATTGGTGATCGTGAAGCCGATCAGCGAGCCGGCGGACATATAAACGCAACGGACCGCCGCCGGCCCGTTTGTCGTGGCGGGATCCCAGGCGCCCTTGATGATCGTATTGGCCGGATTGTTGTCCTTGCTCCTGACGGTGACAGCCTTGGTGATCGTAAGGCGGTTGGTCAGGACCGAGCCGGCGGGATAATTCGTAATTCCGCCGGTGGCATACACGCCGTTACTGACCCAGATTGTGTCGCCGGGAAGCACCGACGCATTGAGAATGATGCCCTGAAGGTCGTTGCTGGCAGCCGCCCAGGTTGTGCCGGTACCGGTCCCGTTGGTCGCCACGTACCAGTCAACCGCCCGCGCGGCCGGGAGTAAGCCAATCAATAAAAACACTGCCAGGCTTATTTTCCACTGCATAATATCTTTTTTGCCGGTTTGACGGTTTTTTTGCGTATTTTTGAAAAGTTATTATTTCTTCGCCCGCCAGTCAAACAAATTCAATCCTTGGTCATGCTGGGGCGTATGAACAAATCCCTTCCCGTAGGGGCTGTGCTTGCACAGCCCGCTCCGAGGGGCCGGGCTTCGGCAATCCTGCTTCGCTCAGAAGCTACGGCAGGACAGGGCGAAGCCCCTACAAAATAAATTCTGC
>CAYYWX010000129.1:0-1937 GCA_964475405.1 uncultured Verrucomicrobiota bacterium | reverse complement strand
TTTCCATCCTTTTCGGCACGACCATCATGGACGTGCTGAACGGCTACAAGGCCTTCGTCCGCGATGTGGCCGTCGGCTACAAGCACAAGGCCAAGGGATTCGACTGCGAAATTGAAATCGCGGCCCGCGCCATCCGCCGGGGCTATCCGCTGGTGGAGGTGGCCACCCATGAAAACAAGCGGGCCGGCGGCAAAATGAAGTCCCGCGCCCTGAAAGACGGATTCCAGATCATGCTGGCCGTCCTGCGCGAGGGTCTGGCCTACCGCGCCTGGCGGCTGTTCCACTGGCGGAGGCGGCAGGAACCAAAATAACGCGGCAAAATCAATGAAACCGAAAAAATTAACGCAAAGACGCAAAGACGCAAAGAAGACCATAAATTCTTTTCGGAAACTTTGCGTCTTTGCGCCTTTGCGTTAAAGGTTCTCTTTCGTTCTGCTCCGGGGATGTATTACATGAAGGTTCTTTTCGTCTATCCCGATATCGGCGTGCGCGGCGGCGCCCGCAGTTACCAGTTCGGCATCGGCATGCTGAGCGCCGTGCTCAAGGCCCATGGCCATGAGACCCGCCTGCATTATATGTTCGGGGCCTATGACCCCGCCCCGCTGAAGCAGACCATTGCCGTGTACCAGCCGGACCTGATTGCGTTTTCCGCCGTCTCGCCCCAGTTCCGGTTCGTGAAACAGATTTTCAATGACCTTCAGCCCCTCCCGGCCTTCACGATTCTCGGCGGACACCATGCCACGCTCGCGCCGGAATGCCTGGAATCCATCCCGGGCCTGGATGCCATCTGCATCGGCGAGGGCGAATATCCGCTCCTGGAGCTGGCCGAGGCGCTGCAACAAGGCCAGGACCCCCGCGCCATCCGCAACTTATGGGTGAAAACCCGCGACCAGGGTATTGTCAAAAATCCAACACGCCCCTTCATGGAAGACCTGGATAGCCTGCCTTTTACCGACCGCGCGCTGTTTGATTACCAGCAGATTATTAATTCCGACTTCCACACCGCGCTGTTCATGTTTTCGCGCGGCTGCCCCTATGACTGCACGTTCTGCAGCAACCACGCCCTGCGCACCCGGCAGGGAGGCAAATACGTCCGCTTCCGCAGCGTGGAGAGTTGCCTTAAGGAAATCCGGGAGGTGCTGGGCCGCTATTCCCTGCGCTCGCTTTATTTTAACGACGACTGCTTTACCGCGCGCCGGGATTTTGTGGACGCTTTCTGTGCGCGCTACAGCCGGGAGTGTGCCCTGCCCTTCGCCATCAACGCCCGCCCGGAGACGTTGAATGACGACGTCTGCCGCGTGCTCAAAGCCGCCGGCTGTCAGCGGGTCAGCATCGGGATCGAAAGCGGCAGTGAATCCTTCCGCCGGGAAGTCCTTGGGCGCCGCCAATCCAATGACCGGATCGTCGAGGCGTTCGCAGCCTGCCGGCGCGCAGGAATCAGGACAAAATCATTTAATATTGTCGGGTTCCCTTATGAGACGCCGGCGATCTTCCAGGAAACCGTGGACCTCAACGCGCGGATCCAGCCGGACAGCGTCATTATCGGCATCTTCGAGCCCTACCCCGGCACGAAGCTGGCGGAGGTGTGCCTGCAGGAGGGCTTTATTCCCAGGGACCAACCGGATGCCTGGTTCATGGGCCGGATGGACACTATCCTGACCATGCCCAAGTTCCCGCACCGGGAAATTTTGCGCTGTTTCCGTAATTTTGCGTATCAGGTGTACAAGCGCCATGCGCCCCTCAAGGCGCTGTTTTACAAAATCTATTATTCCCCGGCCGGCGAGCGCCTGATCCGCGCGCTCGCCCCCGTGAAGGATGTCCTGCGGCGAATGGTAATGGGAGTGTGATCTGGAAGCACATGAAACGCGAGAGTATATCCACACTGATCGTGGCGGCTGTCATTATCGCGGCCTTCATCGCCGCCTTGGGGCTGACCG
>CAYYWX010000128.1:0-1974 GCA_964475405.1 uncultured Verrucomicrobiota bacterium | reverse complement strand
GGAAAGGCTGTCATGGGGGAACTGGGAACCCGCCGCCCATACCGAAAGGGGGCGTTGTCGGAAACCCTCCACCTAAAACGGTCCGCACCAAGGTTCTACTCTACTGAGCCGACGCGAAGCGCGCCGTCTCAATGGGGCGCTGCTTCGCCAGTGTCCGGTCGGTCCGCGCTTCGCGCGTCCCAATCACGCGTTGCGCCATAACAAAAAAGAATTGACGGAATGTACAATATTCTGTACGTTATTGTACAAATGGGAGGTGTAATATGATAACCGTAACATTGACCGAATTCAGAAGTCACGCATCCGGCATGCTGAGCCGAGTAGAAAATGGAGAGACATTGCTGGTCCTTCGACATGGACGGCCTATTGCAGAGGTGACGCCAGTCGCAAATCAAAATAACGGGCAACCTTCGTGGAAAAAGCCAGGACTACGCCTCTCGACAAAAGGCATCAGCCTTTCTGCAGCCATCTTGGCGGAGCGAGACCATGAAAGCATACCTTGATTCATCTGCCTTTGCAAAACGCTTTATAGAAGAGAACGGAAGCAATGGAGTCGAATCCATCTGCGCCAAGGCCTCAGAACTTGGGCTAAGCGTCCTCTGCGTGCCCGAGATCGTCTCCGCGCTTAGCCGTCGACTACGCGAACATACGCTGACACAAGCCCAGTACAATGAGGCAAAACGGAGACTACTGGATGATGTCCGCGACGCAGACATTATAACGTTAACGCCCTCGGTGATTGGTTCGGCGATCATGATTATCGAGACAAGTCCAGTCAGAGCAATGGACGCTCTGCACATAGCATGTGCGCTTGAGTGGGGCGCAGAACTGTTTGCATCATCCGACAAGCATCAACTGAGCGCAGCAAAACGAGCGGGCCTGAAAACACAGCAAACATAAATGGCCAACCAGTTCTTGCGCCGTTTTTTTTCAACCCAGCGGTTGAAAAAACGGTGAAGAGATGCGTTCGGTGATGGAGAAATAAGACCGGGATCGGGGACGCGCCTCAAGGCCCTCAGCGTATAACCAATAAATAATCGACAGAATGGGTGGAATATGATGTTTGCTTCATCCGGCGGGAAATTACGATAGACGTTCTCTCTCCCCGGATCAAGAGTCGACCCGGCGGGCGCAGGCAGGCGCGTCATTACCCCCGGCGGAATCCGTGCAGCGCTCAATCTCAATCGTAACATGGGCGAGTTCATTGATGTCCCGAAGCCGGTTTTTATAGTCCCGCAGGTCCCGTGGATTGCGGGCAATTACCGACAGGACACAGGCATAATTCTCCTGGCCGACCTGCCAGAGGTGTAAATCGCAGATTTTCGTGTCGCCGTCGCTTTCAATCGCGTCGCGTATTTTCTTTTCCATACCGGGATTGACTGATCGGTCAAGGAGGATGTTGCCGGTCGCGAGCAAAAGTTTGTAAGTCCAGCTTGAAATCATAATGGCGCCGACAATGCCCATGGCAGGGTCCAGCCAGTTCCAGCCCATGTATTTCCCGCCGATCAGGGCCACGATGGCGAGAACGGATGTCAGGGCGTCGGCAATGACATGCAAATAGGCCGCGCGGAGATTCAGATTGTGTTCGCGGCCGGAATGATGTTCATCATGGCGCCGGGCATGATCGTGACTGTGATGCTTTCCGGCCAGAAGGAAAATGCTTGCCAGGTTTACGGCTAATCCGATGCCGGCAACGAGAATTGCCTCGTTGAATTGGATGACCGCCGGGCGAAATAGCCGTTCAATGGATACATAGGTCATCGCCAGGGCCACGATCCCCAGCAGGATGGCGCTGACAAACCCGCCGATAATCTCTATTTTCCATGTTCCGAAGGCGAAGTCACGGTTGCCGATATTGCGGCGCGCGAGGATGAAGGCCCCCCAGGCGATGCCGAGGGCGGCGGCGTGGGTGCTCATGTGCCAGCCGTCGGCAAGCAGGGCCATGGAGTTGAACATCCACCCGGCGACGATTTC
>CAYYWX010000127.1:0-1989 GCA_964475405.1 uncultured Verrucomicrobiota bacterium | reverse complement strand
CAGGGTGGGTTCTTCGGCAAACTGCTCGGCGCCGGCAAGCGCCTGCTGACCGGTGAAGGGATGTTTACGACGGTGTTTCACAATGAGGGCTCGGGAAAGCGGCGGGGCGCCTTTGCCGCTCCATATCCCGGCAAGATCATCGCGGTTGATCTTGCCCGGATGGGCGGTACGTTGATCTGTCAGAAGGATTCCTTCCTGTGCGCGGCCAAAGGGGTTTCCCTGGGCATCGCCTTCCAGAAAAAACTCGGCGTCGGCCTCTTTGGCGGCGAAGGTTTCATCATGCAGAGGCTTGACGGTGACGGTATGGCCTTTGTTCACGCCGGCGGCACATTGATGGAAAAGACCCTGGCGCCCGGCGAATCGCTGCGTGTCGATACCGGTTGCGTCGTAGCCTTCCAGCCCAGCGTTGATTTCGATATCCAATATGTCGGCAAGATCAAGTCGGCCTTATTCGGCGGCGAAGGGTTGTTTTTTGCCAGGCTTGAAGGGCCGGGCCGGATCTGGCTGCAATCCTTACCGCTGTCGCGGCTGGCCAATCGGATCATTATGTCGGCGCCGGCGGCCGGCGGTCGTTCAGCGGATCAGGGCTCACTGCTTGGTGCCGGTATTCTTGGCGGCATCATCGGCGGCGGGGGCGATGATTAATGAGTGTTTTCGTTGGCCGGTTGTTCGGACCCGGTTTGCCGGGTACCGGAATCGAGGCCGACGGGAGTTGGTGGGCCGGTCGGCTGGGTCTGTTGGAGGATGGCCGCGAGATTGTCGCTGAGTTGCCGGCGGTTGACGCATACGGTTTTAACGCCGCGCAGTTAAGGGTGTCATGGTCGGCGCCGGCCGGCGAGTTCGCCTTTCTCATGGATAAAGCAGAGGCTTGCGCTGCTTTTGCTGCCGCAGCACCGTCGGCAATGGCCGGCGCCCTGCGTGGTGCCTGCCGCACCCGGGCCAAAATTGAGCGGCGCTTCCGCTGGGGGTGGGCGGCGCTTGTTCTGCTCCTGCTGCTGCCGGTGATCGCGGTCGGCCTTTTTCTTCTCAAGGCCGAGGTGCTTTCCGAGTGGTTTGCCAGGTATGTCCCGGTCGCATATGAACAGAAAATTGGCGACCTTGTCCTGACCCAGACGCGGGTGCAGATGAGGCTGATTGACGCCGGGCCGGCGGTGGAGGCCGTGCGGACCATCGGTCAACGTCTGGTGCCGGAATCGCGTTTTCAATATCGCTGGTTCATTGCGGAGCGTCCGGAGATCAACGCCTTTGCCGCCCCGGGAGGCGTTGTCATGGTCTTCAGCGGTCTGCTCAAGGCAGCCGACACCCCGGAGGAGGTTGCCGGAGTCCTCGCTCATGAGATCGCCCATGCTGAACTGCGCCACGGCTTAAGGGGCATGTTCAAGAGCCTGGGTATGCGGGCGTTGCTCTCTGTGGCGTTAGGGGATCTGTCCGGCAGTACGCTGGCCGAGGCGGCGGCAAATCTGTCCGGACTGAAGTTTTCACGTGATGCCGAGCGCGCTGCCGACCGGGATGGTTTGCGCCGACTGGCTGCTGCCGGTGTTGATCCGCATGGGATGACACGATTCTTCGAGCGGCTCGCCGAACAGGAGGGCAAGTCGGGTCTGCCGGCGCTGTTGTCGACCCATCCGGCCACCGAGGAGCGGCTTGCCGACCTGCAGGCCGCAGTGGCCGCTCTCGGTGTCGTTAAAACCCAGCCGCTGGCCTTTGACTGGGCTGCGGTAAAATCGGCGCTCCCGGTAGACCGGTAAAAAAACTAATATCTGGTTTGATTGTTAGGTGGATAATTGGCCTATATTCAACCAGGTATAAATTTTAAATTCCAATTTCCTTGTAAATTTAGAATTATATCTCATGGCTGTTCTGTCTGGTGCGACAATTTGCCGCATTTCCAAATCAACCTGTTTGTGTTAGCTTCCAACTCAATTATAGAATGTTTTGTCTAGGGATTTTCTCCCCGTTTATCTCTATACAAAATATCGGGTCTCCGTC
>CAYYWX010000126.1:0-2072 GCA_964475405.1 uncultured Verrucomicrobiota bacterium | reverse complement strand
TCGCCGTCATAGTCGCCCGGGACCGGTATGTAACCCGGCCCGACCCAGAGGGGCGCATTGTCGCAGAGAACGCTGCCTGCCATCAGGTAAATGGACCAATAACCGTCACGGAACACGGCCAGGTCGGACTTGCCATCGCCGTCATAGTCGCCCGGGACCGGTATGTAACCCGGCCCGACCCAGAGGGGCGTATTGTCGCAGAGAACACTGCCTGCCATCAGGTAGATGGACCAATAACCGTTACGGAACACGGCCAGGTCGGATTTGCGGTCGCCGTCGTAGTCGTTCTGCTTATGGGCAAAGCCGTTAACACAATCTATGTAATCTTGTTTTAACATTTTTCCGATGCCGCACCAGTAGACCGGCCAGTTGGTATCATTGATAGGGCTGGCGGAATCATGACCAGAATAATAATGCCCTTGATAAGCGGCTTTTCTTGCCGAGCTTGAACGAAGCGTCGGGAAAACGCTTTCAAGCATTGTGCCTAAGATGCCGCATGTTTCGTATGCCGAAGAAAAAGTGTAATATTCTTTAAAACTGTCGGGCATTGTAGCCAGGTCATAATTTATGGCGCTGTAATCGGTGATTTCGAATGAGCCGGTGTAATAAGTAAAAACTTTGAATGCCGGATTATTGCCGTCGACCGGACTTATGGCCGGCGTCACTTCAAGCGCGCAGGCAGGAAGACGATATTCGTCCATGTGGGTGTGCCCCGTGAATATCATGGTTACCGTATTCGAGTAAGCTGAAAGAATATTCAGAAAACGCGCTTGAATATCCGGATCCCACATCATTTTGGCGTCGTCGAGATGTCCCCTGGCGTCGATCCGGTCCTTGTTAGAGTGGATATTGGCGCCCGGAGGTATGTGGGTGAGCAGCCATGCCTTCTGACCTGAATGGGCTGCCGATGCAAGGGTCGACTCGAACCAATCGAGCTCTGCCGCAGCCGCAGCTTTGGTGTCACTTGCCGCATCCGGTGAAAAGAAGATGGAATTTAACCCGATGACAACAAGATTCGTTCCTAAAGGCTGGGCCGAATAGTATCCTCCGGCCTTATATGTGTTGAGGAAAGCATCGTGACCCGCGGCGCTGTTCAAAAAAAGCGTGTAAAACGGCTCGGCGGTATCTGCCAAGAACTGGCTGTTGGGTTCTATTTTGAAATCTCCTTCATAAGCGTCGTTGTTCCCGATCTCGAACATGACAGGCATGTTGCCCAGGTAAGCGCGCACCTCGCTTGCGAAGAACGTCACCGTTTTATAGAGGAACGATTTCATCGCCTCCTCATCTTCGCTGCCGTAGAGGGCATAAAACTGCGCGCCGAAATTATGCACGAGAATATCTCCCGGGAAAATAGCGACCGAACTCAATGCTGAGTTCGCTCTTAAGCTCGAAAGGGCCAGCGCAAACAAAGGATAGTTTGAATCTTTTCCCCAGCTTGATGGCTCGGAAACGCCGGATGATGCGAAGATGCTTCCCCACTGGCTTGCATCGGCGGCAACAAGCGATTGAAAGATCGTTGTGTCATAGAACGGATTGAAATGAACATCTGAAAAAACGATGGCCTGCGAAGTTCCGATAGAATTGCCGCTGTCAGGCGTATAGCCCGAGCTGCTGGAGGCCGCGGCATGGCCATTGCTTGTCATCAAACCCAGAGCCGTGATTGCCAGCAATGAAATCAATGCGCCTTTTTTCATGTGACCCTCCATTTTAGTCCCGCGCTTTTTGAACAATTGTCCTCTTCCGCTGACATCCAGACCGAGCATATCTCAAAGGCCATCCAATACCGGAACCTGGACCGGCAGTTCTGGATTTGACGCAAAGCAAAAGATCGGCTTTGCGGTTTATTCCTTCACCGGCTGATATTCCGGGCCGCCGAAATGGTGCTGACTTAATTGGTAGTCTTGGGTTGAGAGGAAAAATTCCCAGAGACCTGCCTGTCCTGACCCGTGGTGAGCATCGTCGAACCAGCCCGCCTGCGGTGAGCTTGCCTGCACTGAGCCTTGTCGAAGAGTCGAATCCGTCGAAGGGGTGTCCTGATGACCCGCCTGCATCGGCTGGGCCGAAGGCACTGC
>CAYYWX010000125.1:0-2101 GCA_964475405.1 uncultured Verrucomicrobiota bacterium | reverse complement strand
ACCTTGAACCATACCTGGGTGGAATACTGTCGGTCCCAGTCCGCGCCCGCGTCCCACAGAATCTGCTTGCCGGCGCCGGGGGTCACACCTGTCCCATACCCATTGCCGTTGAAGTTTGTGGCCATCACGTTGTATGTCGCTCCATTGTTCGTCGAAACCTGCACCGAAACCGTGCAGGAGGGAGTATCGTTGGACAGGGCGTAGGTGATATCCACCAGCTTGGTCCCCGACCGTTGGGCAGCCTGTAGATCGCTCACCAACGGAGCGGACGCATACGCACTCACACAAACACTGCCGGAGAGCACGCAAACAATAATTTCCCGCCAGAGACGGGTCTGCCTATGGCATGACAACAAGGATGCTTTCTTCATTTTTTCCTCCGTTTGTTAATATCCGTGCAGGCCTACTCTTCGACTTGGAACTCGACAAAATCATACCATATCGTCGGGTCCAGAACGCCGTTCATATCGTCCACGGCGAAATAAAACACATAGGCGCCGGGCGGGAACGCCGAATAATTCAGCACGCTCACCGGATCCAGAAGGAAGAGCGGACCCTGATAAATCGGACGAAGGGCGGACAAATCCGCAACTGGAATCCAGTTGAGCGACAAATCGCAGTAAAACCAGCCCACCGGGGTCTGGGCCGCAATCCACCAATCCTTCTGGATCCCGGCATAACCGCCCGGATTAAATTCAACCGTCACCCTTCCCGTTTCCCCGCGCGGAAGTGTCAAGGGGCCCTTGGTGTCGTTGATTTTAACGATCGGCCCAATGTTGGAAATCGAGAACATGGACAGATGCGTTCCAGAGCCGTCATAGCCCAAGTATAGTTTGTCGCCGACAATCACGCTGTGTGGTCTGGCAAACTGGCCGTCAAGAACCGGTGTGTTCGTCAGCAGGTTCCACCCGGAGTCGTAAATCGTCATGTAGATCGGTCCGCCCGCATCGTTGGTCGCAAAACCATAGTGCATGATGAAGCTCCCGCTGATCGGCTCCCGCGAAAGCCCGGAGACAATGCTGAGCGCCGGGACGGAGTTGCTCAAGATGGTTGTTTTATTGGATATGCACTGCCAATTACTGTCGAAGATCAACCGGCTGTAGCGGTAGTTATTGCCGGGCTGGAGCGTGTCCGGCGCAACCAGGTAATAGTTGCCGTTGTAATAGACGGCCGCCGCGCCGTTGGCGTGGATATTGTCCATCGGGGGGTCTCCAATGTTGGTGGTCATCAGCAGGTTGAGGTCGGCGTCATACTTGTAAATCCGGTGGCCGGTGCCGGGCAGGAATTTGCCCACGCAGACGTTGGTGCCGTCGCCAACCATGAGCATGTCATTGGTCGGCGGGTCGTTGGTGGCCACCGCCGTGATCGCGATGCGCGTCAGGTCACGATCCAGCTTCACGAGATACAGGTAGCCGCCCTGGCCGCCGCCGGAAATCGAGAACGTCAGGTAGTGGCAGCCATTCTGAAAAATATGCTTATGGTCGGCGATCGTGGCGTTGCCGAAGGTATCGTTGGTGTCGGCCGCCGTCACCGGGCTGCCGACCTGGTTTAACGCCGAATCGAACTTGGCAAGCTTGATGCCGACGCCGGGTGTTTCGCAGGAAACGACCAGGTTGCTGCCGTCATACACGGGAATGCTCCAGATCGAGCCGTAGGTCGGATGAACGGTTTGTTCCCAGGTCACCTCCTGGGCCGCGAGCGGATCGGACAGACCGATGAGTCCGGCGAACAACAAGGCGGCTGTCGTAAAACTGTGTTTCATTGTTTTTTTATTCCGATTCCCGCTTTCCGCCGCAGCGGATCTGCTTAGGGCATGAAAGAGCGGGATAAATGTTATTTGCGAATCTCAGAAGACATCCCGCCTCGTAAGAATAATATTGCACCACAATGTGGTGGTCAACTATTTCATCCGCCGTACAACACTTCCGCCGCAGCATGACGTACGGTTCTATCTTCAGACTTCCTGATCCCGACGGAAAATAAATGTGCCAAATCGTTCTCCGGAAAATTCACGAAAACAGCTGATGAAAATCTCCAGACAATATTAATACACGGGGGTCCAGTCCGCCCCGCCCCAGACGCCGGCATTGTTGAGAATGAT
>CAYYWX010000124.1:0-2247 GCA_964475405.1 uncultured Verrucomicrobiota bacterium | reverse complement strand
TTGGAAGTTAGGCCACGTGCCGGTGGAGCACTGGACAGATCACACGCCGGTAGTGGCGCATTGGGTTGGAACTCCGGTGCCTGGGCGTTGGGAATACAACCAGGATTACATGCAATTAATGGAACATTACGGTCAGGAACCGCATCTGATCCAAGTCGCGAGTCCGAACGAGAACGGTGACGTTGAGGCTGGGAATGGCGCTTTCAAAAACCGTTTACGCCAGCATTTGCTGTTGCGTGGCAGCCGTGATTTTGCCGGTCGTGAACAATGGCGGCAGTTTATGGAAACAGTGTTGGATAAGGCCAACCGCTCGCGGCAGGATCGTTTGAACGAGGAACTTCGGGCAATGAAAACATTGGCGGTGAATCTGTTGCCGGAATATGTGGTTGAAGAAACGCGTGTAAGCGCATGGAGCACTATTCAGGTGCAACGGACGCCATATTCGGTTCCGAGCCGATTAATCGGTGAAAAAGTCCGTGTACATCGTCACGAGGATCGGCTGGAGGTATATTACGCGGGAGAGCATCAGCTGACGATTCTGCGGTCATCTGGCCGCGGCCGGCCGCAGATTGATTATCGTCATGTAATCGATTGCCTGGTGCGCAAGCCCGGAGCGTTTCAGAACTACCGTTATCAGGAGGCCATGTTCCCGACCTTGGAGTTTCGTCGGGTCTATGACCGGTTACAGGAAACGTGCGGCGATCGTGTGGCCGTTCGGGAATATCTTGGTATTTTACAGGCAGCCGCCCGGCATGGTCAGAAAAACATTGAGGCTGCTTTTGAGACATTGCACGCCAGCGGGATTGCACCGCGTCTGGCGGCTATTCTGGAATATATTCCCGGTCCGGAGGCAATGCTGCCGGCGCTGAATGCGTTAACGGTTGATCTGGCCGCTTATGACGGATTATTGGAAAAGAGCGGGGCGTGTCATGAGTAAAGCGGCCAGTTTGGCAATGAAATTACGCAGTCTCTGTCTGACGGCCATGTCAGTGGAATATGAAAAACTCGCGCAGCGTGCCGGTCAGGAAGGTTGGACGCCAATCCGTTACTTGGAATATTTATGCGATACAGAACTGGCCGAACGTTCCCGCCGTAAAACCGAGCGGTTTTTGAAGCAGTCCGATTTGCCACCGGGCAAGACGCTGGAAAGCTTGCGTCAGGAAGAGTTGCCGGTAAAAATTAGGCGGCAGTTGCCGACGATTATTGAAGGCGACTGGGTTGAGCGGGCGGAAAATATCCTGGCCTTCGGACTGCCGGGCAGAGGGAAAACACATCTGGTTTGTGCGATTGCCCGCGAGCTGATTCTGAAACGGAATTACCGGGTTTATTTCACGACCACGTTCCATCTGGTTCAGAAACTTCTGTTGGCCAAGCGCGACCTGAAAATCGAGGCTCTGCTTGATAAGCTGGATCGGTTTGACGTGATGATCCTTGACGATATCGGTTACGTTCAACAAAGCCGGGATGAAATGGAAGTGTTGTTCACGTTCCTGGCGGAACGATATGAACGGAAAAGCATGATGATCACAAGCAACCTGATCTTCAGTGAATGGGACAAAATATTCAAGGATCCGATGACTACCGCCGCCGCCATTGACCGGCTGGTCCATCATGCCCTGATTTTGGAACTGGATGGTGACAGTTATCGCGCTAAAAATGCCAAAGAACGCAAACAAAAAGGAGGCGAGACAAATTGACGCGCTTTTTTCTCCCCCCTCGGGGGGAGAAAGGATCAGGAATCCCCTCCCAAGATGACTAACGGGTAATTGTCGTCAGTGGGGAATTCTAATTGTCGTCACGAGGAAGAATAATTGTCGCTGGACACCAACCTTGCCACGTCGCGATAAGACTCCCATGTTTCCAAGTGCCAGGCATCCACCACCTGTTCCCATTCGGTGAGCAGAAAATGAAGGCTGAATTTATGACCACCTACGGTTTTCGATGCTTCACCGAGCAGTTCCCGCAGAGTATTGCTGCTGGCCAGCTTAACTGGCCCACAGATCGATTTGTAGAGGCGGAGACCGAGGGCATTCAGGGAGTGGACGTCAATGCGTTCCGCAAGCCGCGGCTCGCTACCGACCAAGCGCTTTAGCTTGGTGTGAAGTGCGTTTGCCAGCGTGTCGGAGAAGGTCGTGAGCAGGACCCGGCCGTTTGGATTCGCCTTAGCCAGCCGAACGGCCCGATGCAGAGCGACGATGGTCTTGCCGGTGCCGGCGGAGCCGGAGACGCGGGCTGGTCCGGTGTAGT
>CAYYWX010000123.1:0-2311 GCA_964475405.1 uncultured Verrucomicrobiota bacterium | reverse complement strand
CGAAATCGCCGTGATCAATCGGATCAATGTGCTTGTGATGCTGGAATTTACCGCCATCCCAGAGAAGTTTAACGGCTCGATCCCTATAGGATTCCGCTTCCTTTGCCCAGCGGTCGGCATCTTCAGTTTTTCCCAGGTGGCGATACATTTGACTCATTGCCCGGAATGCCAGGATGTATCCAGCCTGATCGCAGGTCGCAATCACGTGCCGCTGGGTTCCGCTATCGGAGGCGCCGTTGATGTCGAAGTCCCAAGTGTCGCAACTGTGCTGGCGCTGGATCAGGCCATGGGCCGCGTTCCAATGTTTCGGGTCGCTGCGAATGTAGTCCAGCGCGCGTTCCAATTGCGGCAGGTGGGTCGCCATCCATTGATCATTGCCGGTGGCCTGCCATGCCTGCCAGATGCCGAACACCATGATATACTCCACATCGGACTCCAGCCCCACGCGCCAGGCGCGCCCGTCGCGCTCGATGCCGTCCGGAATCATCCCCTTTTCGGATTGCTGTTCCAGGAACCGGTCGAGCCCGCAGGTCATTTCGGTCTCCCAATACCGGCAAGCGGGCAGGCCGTATATCCAGTCGCGCAGCCAGATGCCGTCAAAATGCATTGTGTCGGCGGAAATATAGCCGACGAACCTTCCCGCTGGCGTAAAGTATTCGCGCCGCCCGAGCCGCATAGCTTCACGGGTGAAAGGATAAAGCTCGTCGAAGTCCCGATCGCCCGACTCAACACATGTTGCGCAGTCGAGCCGGAAGTTCACATACCGGCTATGCCGTTCCTCGTTCGGCCAGAACAAGAAAACGTAATGCGACCCGAGTTGTCCGCCGGCCAGGAACTGGATGCTCCCGCGGTTGTTTTCCAGATTCACGCACGCTTCAAAATAGGTGCGCCGCTCCGGATCGCACACACGGATGACACCCTGTTTGTCGCCTTTGCCGCGACCGATCACGGTCACCGTGACCGTATCGAGCGGCCGATACGACCGGGAACAAGTTTCAACATGGCCGAAAGCACTTTCCGTCGCTTCCTGGCGAACAATGGTTTTCATTTCAAATTTTCTGAGTTCTTGGATGCGTGGACTTGGTTTTATACATTATCATCCGGGGGACATTGGTCAATCCTTGATTGTACCCCCTCAGAAGCTGTGAAAAAATTGCCCGGACACGACAGAGCGTGTCCCTCCATTATCCAAGACATGCAAATTTCCTAACAAAATGGAGGGTCGCGTTTCATCGCGACCGTCTTTGTAATGGGTAAATCAATTTTTTCACACGTTCTCAGTTACGTGGGGGATGTTTGTTGTAGTGCCGCACGATGTGCGGCAGAAGCGCCACACCGTGGCGCTCTACAGGAGTTTGCCCCGCGTAACTGAGGTTACCCTTGATTGGCCTTTTTTGTTGACAGGTCCCGGCAGGGGATTATTGTTTCCGGTCAACGATTACGTTAATTTTGAGGAGGATATTCCATGACAGCCATCGCCGCTGCACCGCTTCCCAACTCCCCGCGGCGCCTCGGCCGCGATTGGCATGTAAAGCAAAGTCAGGCCCGCGCTGCTGACGCCAATCCCGGCAATGCCGCGCGCCCCTTCCGAACCCTCACACGGGCCTTCGAGCTCGCGAAGCCGGGCGACCGTATTCTTGTTGGCGCCGGCGTCTATCGCGAGGAGATTGTCATGAAGCGCAACGGCATCCCGATGGTGCCCGAGTCCATGCTGACGGTCGAGGCATGCGAGGATCAGAGCGTTTTCTGGAAGGGGTCCGATGTGTTCAGCGCAAAGTGGCGCCGCCGGGGAGACGGTTTGTATGAGGCGCCCCTGCCGCGCACCTTGTTTCGCAAGCTCGCCTATAATCCCTATGCCCTGAGCGGCACGCTCGGCCGACCCGGCCGGGTAAGGCCCCTTGGCCGGGTACGGCCCGCCAAAGGCGAGCGGCTGCCGGAAACGCTGGGCCAACTATATATTGACGAGCATCCGGTGCATCAGGCATCCGGGTTGGAGGCGGTCCGCCGGACGCCCAACACGTTCGTAGTGTCGGCCGACGGCCGGAACCTGGTCGTCAATTTCCCCGGCGGCGTACCGCCCGTAAAGGCCATTCTGGAGCTGACCGTCCGCCGCAATTGCCTGGTACCGCTGGCCGGAAAGGTGGCCATGGTGGAAACCAGGGGCCTCGTGGTGGAGCATGCGGCGGAGCCGGAACCAATTTGCCTGGGCCGTCCGATGACGCTCCGGCGTGAGGGGGCCGGCGGCCTGCTGGTTCGCAAAACGCGGGGACTGCCGAACAACATCATCGGGTGCAACAACATCAGCCACATG
>CAYYWX010000122.1:0-2460 GCA_964475405.1 uncultured Verrucomicrobiota bacterium | reverse complement strand
CGGAATCACAATGCGTGCCACTTTCCACATGAGAAACCTCCCTTTGAGATTTTGGTGAATGAAAAGAACGGGAATCATGCTTTTTAGCTATACGGATATGGAATAAATCGGCCGGTGAAAATGTACAAGCGCTGGTAAATTAATATTCAAATGCTAAGAACGCAAGGCATGCATTACCGAAGCAGCCTTGCAGACTGCCCGCTGACGAATGGTGTGGATTTTGGACGCGACTTGGATTTTGGCTGGAAGGCGGCTGAAGGGGCGTAGCTTGGTCTTGCTTCCATCCGGAGGCTGAGAGTATTTGGAGGGTGTAACCTGGAACACGGGGAGCCTCAAGAGGTATTGAGCCTGATCTGGAAGGGTTTACGGAACAGCGCTTCATATTCTTGGTCGGATAAGGGGTGGTTCCGGATGCTCTCCAGCAAGAGCGGGGCGATATTTTTGATGCTTCCGCAGGCTTGCCGGATATTTTTGAGCAGGCTGCCCTTTTCGATGAGTTGATTGATGATGTGGGCGATCTGTAGCAGCAGATAGTAGTTCTTGCCTGCATTGTCATGATGGCTGTAGGCGTGTTCCAGGTTATACCCTCCGTTTTTCTGCATATTGAAGCCCTGGTTTTCAATCTTCCATCGTTGTCTTCCTCCTTGATTGGCGATTTGGATTACGTTCCTGTTTGAGGCGTTGATATTTGTGATCCAGGCAAAGGTAAGAGGCTTTGCATTGGGTTTTTCTTCCGTGCAGTGAATGGCATGGAGGACATGATCTCCATAGACGATCTCATTGACCCAACGAAAGGTCTGGATTTTCCCATCCGGCCGATATGTAATCCGGTTTTCCTCCTGGAACTTTTCCATTCGGAGCGTGTCCTCGTAGGTGGCCGGCATGGAACCTTTCTTGAAGGTGATGATAAAGCGCCACTGGTTCTTTTTGCAGACATCGAAGACGCCTTTGGCGGCATAAAGGGCGTCCAGGACCAAACAGATTCTCAACTGTGGGAAGTTTTCCTTTAACCGAGCAGCCATACGGTAAAAGGCCTTGAGTTCACAGTCCTGCTTCATCTTTTCTTTCCCGTTTTCGTGCCCGATCTCGGGATTCTCGATAAACTCTGTCTCCAGGGACAATGCCAGTCCCGTCGAAGTCACAAGTTTTGCTTCCAGTACAGGGTGGTAATAAACGGTCTTCCCGTTCGAAGTCTTGGTAAGACATCGCTTACAATGCCTCTTTTCAAAGCAGACAACCCCTGTCCCGTCCACGGCAATGATATAATCCCGGTCCAGAAGGCGGTACCCACAAAGGGCCTTCATCCGCAACAGTCTGCGCATCATCTCTGTCCGGATACTTGCCAGGTCCTGCCATGGCAGCCAACGAAGGATTTTCTCCAGGTTGTCACCGTGGGTAACTGTGTCATTCCGGCCATGCGTGATGCGGTTGATGTGAGCCAGTATCCCCGGCTGATGCAGCAGGAATTTGACCTGGCGCCTGGCTTGAAGCTTAAAGAGAAAGAGAAAAACCCCTACCCAAAAAACATGCCGTAGCGGATAAGTAACCCAGACCGGGTCACGTCGGTCCGGCAGCCTTGCCAACCATTCCCCCATTGAGGGGGAAAAAGTGTTTCAGAGTCCTCTGTAACACGCCGGCCAATTCACCAGGATCAACGCTATCCATCATTTCCTCTTGCCTTTCTTCTTATGCCGACTCCGGCCATGTTCCGCCACATACGCCCGAATGATTTCCCGCTGGATCTCCGAGACCTGGCGGATTAACTCCCGGACCTTGGCGCATTCCTGACTCCACTTGCGAACTTCGGACTCCAAAGCAACAGGCACATAAAGGGTCTTCGTCTTGGCGGCCTGCCCCGGCTCCTTTCGCTGCCCTTTATAGGTCAGGTACAGGCTTTGGTGCTTCTCCCCTTGAGTGCATTTACAATTGGGATTGCCACACTTACGGGCGATAGCGACAAGGCTGCCGTCGATGAGTGGGCCAACAGAAGAAAAGTGACGAATAAGGGACTCGCGTTTACGCTGAAGGGCAGCCAGATTCCGTGTGGGTTCCATGGGACCTCCTTTTGGGGTTAATATGGAAAGTAATATACCTTATCATATTTGTCAAGGGAAAAGTGTACTTGCGACAAAAAATATTCGGGCCGGCTAAAACCGGCCCGAATCGACAAGTTGGACAACCTAAAAAGTCAGAGAGGAAAGCCGGGGCCCGCGACCCCGCCTAAAGGTGAGAGAAATTCCGCAGTCTTCAGAGCTGTTCGGGCTGGCCCGATTTTGCGCTTCGCAAAAAACGTACCATTTTAATGATTTTATTTGACAATCAAATTTCAAGGATGTTAAATTTACAAGACTGTAAACTTCTAAGTCGTTATCGCCGTTGCCAAAGAGAAAATAACTTCCCGTTGAGGATGATTTGATGGGATGCGCTGGTGGAAGTCAATTGGAAGGGCGGCTGATTTTT
>CAYYWX010000121.1:0-2510 GCA_964475405.1 uncultured Verrucomicrobiota bacterium | reverse complement strand
GCCATTTCCACATCTTGATTATGTTCGATAATATTGGCCAGGAACCCCCACGCCACCCGGCGCGAATCGTCCATGTTCGTTTTGATCAGCAATTCATTCAGGCCTTCTTTTAAAACCAGCAACATGCGGTCGCGGTTATTCCCGTGATGCGAGCTCTTGGACATGTCATGGCGATGAATTTCCCGCCCGTTCAACCACACGGCAAACCCGTCATCGCCGCCCGCCAGGAGCGTGACCG
Source organism: uncultured Verrucomicrobiota bacterium (assembly GCA_964475405.1). Classification (GTDB taxonomy): domain Bacteria; phylum Verrucomicrobiota; class Kiritimatiellia; order JAAZAB01; family JAAZAB01; genus JAQUQV01. The sequence goes on along the minus strand of CAYYWX010000121.1, from coordinate 2,272 downwards.
CCATCTCCTTTTTGGCCTTTAGCCCGGCAAAGGCATACGCCGCCACGTGGCCGGTTTCACCCAGCAGATACTTGAGATTCACATAGCCATCGTCGCATAAATCATCGGAATTGATTTGGCGCCACTTAATCGTTTTTCCTTCGTGGCCGACATAGGCGGCCTTTAGATCAATTCCCTTTTCCGGGGGGAATACCTTATTCAGTCCCATGCTCCGGCCGTTGGAATCGGCATTGTCGAACGGCCCCGCAATATGAAAACGATCCAATATATTATTCTTGCGAAACATTTCCGCTTTTGTGAGCGGGGGCTTAATCAATGTCCAGGCATTCTCTCGGCCCAGCCGGCAGGCGCCATCGCCGACTAACCGCTCATAATGCCTGAATTGGCTTTGAATTTCGTCCAGCGTGGGATTGGGCAAAAAGCAGTTTAAACTCATCACGCCGTCATAGTGCATCTGCTTCAAATGCCGGATCAAGCGGCTCAAATCTTGTTCGTTGAATCGCCCCTCGCCCGGAACCCCATGGCGATCCAGCAGTCCGGAACCGGGAATATGCATCGGACTGTTCAAATTGATATACCGGACGTATTGTCCGCAGGCTTTCGTTGCCGCCAGCGGGTCTTCATCGAACCAGTAGGCATGCCCCGTATCCAGGGCAATGCCAACATTCGGCAAATCGATCTCTTCCATCATTTGCTTCAATTCGGCCCCTTTGCCGAACCCGCGATACGGACACGGCTGCAGATAAACGCATATACCGGACTCACGCGCTTCCTGGGCAAAATCCGTTATGTTTTGAACCGTAACGCGCCAGGCCTTTTTATAATCGTCATAAATACGCCCGGTCGAAACGATGATCCGCTTGCACTCCAGTTTTTGCGCGGCGGATAAGGAACGCGCCAGAAACTTCCGGTTCTCAGCCTGGCTCCAGACAATGACGCTGCTCAAATCCACGTTGTCTATATAGGGCGTCTGCGCATGCGCCAGATTCAACGCCGCAACCGCCAGGTTGCCGGCCGCCAGCTCTTCCGCGAGTAATTTTAATTCCACGTCATTCAACCCCAATACCTGGGTGGCGCAAAGTTCGACCGCCCGGAAAGACGATTGCCCGATCAGCTCGATATTCTGCCGAAGCGATTTATTCTCGTCCGCCCGGGACCAAATCGAAAAAGATTGCATGGGATTTGCCGGCGCCTTGTATTCCTCCTTGAACGACATGATCGGCGTTGCCGCCGTGACCCGATAGATCGAAACGTCCAGCGGTTTCACGCCGGCCTTAAACTGTCCTTTCGAAACCGGCGCCGGCACGCCGGTAAATAAATCCTCCGCCTTGGCTGATCCGTCCGCTTTGACGTCAATGGTCCCCGACCAGGCGGCCTTCTCGTTGTTACACAAGGTCACGTAGAACTGCCGGGGATCAGCGGTGATGTTCGTGATATATTGCACCGGACCGCCATTTACTTCGATCAGGTTGAGCGATTTGAAATATCCGGTCAGATACTCGCGGATACAGCGCAGCAGGTCATACCGCGGCGGCAGCGGCTTTTCGACTTCATTGCATAAGGGCAAGGGGTCTTGCCCGGGTTGATCGTTAAGACCGTAATCGACGGTCAGCAGGATCAAGGTTCCACGGCCACACGTCTTCTGCAAGATCAGCGCATCGCCGGCCTCGCTGGCGGCCAGGGGCGTTGATTCGGAAAGGTTCCCGACCTCATACTGATATTCGGTTTCTTCATAGGTCTGCCCGTTATATACGGCGCGGCGGGATTTTTTCTTTATATTGTTAGATTGATATCCAAAAACGGCCTTGGCCTCGTTGGACAATTGAGCTGTTGATATAATTAACGTGGCGCCCGCTTCCATGGCGCCGCGCACGTTGTCCAGCAGCTTGCCTTCTAAAACGACGTTTCCCAGGGCCGTGATTGCCTGGTACCGATGCAACACGGCTTCGGACACATTGGACAGCAAGACGTCGAAGATATCGCCGGCCGGCGTGGCCGTGAGAAACCCGCGTTCATCTTTATAATAGCTGGAATCCTCATAGCGCGGATAAACCATCCGGAAAAAGGCGTCTATCTGGTGGTCGCCCTTCGCATAGGGCATATTACCCCAGACGAGATAATTCCCTTCCGCGCGATGGTAGACACTGCGCGGCGGCGCCCAGCCGTTATAAAAATCCATCAACAAGGCCACGGGCGTGTATTGCACCCCCACATCCGGATGTTGCTTGCACCATTTTGTGCAATCAACCTGCAATTGGCCGATCGGCGTCAA
>CAYYWX010000120.1:0-2550 GCA_964475405.1 uncultured Verrucomicrobiota bacterium | reverse complement strand
AGGAAAGCCTGTCATCCCGAGCGAAGTCGAGGGATCTCCATGCCGGCCCATACGTTGGTGTATTTACGCCGATGCGTACTAAGCCCAATAAACTCAAAAATCATCTTGTAAAAAAAAGCGATTATGCCTATACACACGTTTTTATTGACGAGGCCGGCTATTCGCTAAGGACCATGTTACTAACAGTCTCATAATAGAGCCAATTGCAAAAGTTTCAGATTACGTGAATTTCGATCATTAAAAACGTTGACACCGAGACGCGGCGCGCATATAGTAACTCCTTGAACAGCAATATGTTATTAACAAGGAGGTTGCATGCAATCCGATGTAGTTCCAATTGGACAGCTGTGGAAAAGCATTCAGCATGAGTTGTTTCCGGAATTGGAGGAAACGCTCGGGAGCTTGACGGACAAGGAAAAGCAATTCATCCGCGTGTGCGAACTGTGCGCGGAGAGTTTGCGCAAGGAGATCGGCCAATACGAGTGGCAAGGGCTGGGACGCCCTTCGGCGGAACGACTGGCCGTGGCCAAGGCGTTCATCGCGAAGGCGGTTTACGCTCAAACAACGACAAAAGCGCTCATTGAGTATTTGCATGGGGCGCCGACTTTGCGGCGGCTGTGCGGATGGGAACGCGAAGACGAGATTCCTTCGGAGGCGACGTTTAGCCGGTGTTTTGGCGAGTTTGCGCAGGTGAAATTGTCGGAAAAGATTCATGAGTCGGTAGTCAAGGCGCACGAGGGAGCGCGATTGATTGGGCATGTGAGTCGGGATGCGACGGCGATTGAGGCGCGAGAACATGCCGTGAAGAAAGAAGAACCGGCGGGGCCGGTGGAGGAAAAGCCGGCGCCTAAACGTGGGCGACCGCGTGCGGGAGAGACGCGCGAACCAAAGGCGGAGAAACGGCTGGAGCGGCAAGTGCGACAGATTCTGGAGGAGAATCTGTCGGAACTGCCTCAGGTTTGCGATTGGGGTTGCAAACGCGACAGCAATGGAAAACGGATCATGTGGAAAGGCTTCAAATTGCATCTGGATGTGGCGGACGGGGATATTCCGATCAGCGCGGTGTTGACTTCGGCCAGTCTGCATGATTCTCAAGCCGCAATTCCATTGGCGCAGATGAGCGCGACACGGGCGACCAATTTGTACGATCTTATGGATGCGGCCTACGATGCGCAAGAGATACGACAGTACAGCACGCGGTTGGGGCATGTGGCAATCATTGATCGGAATGCGCGCGGCGGGGACGCCGTGCCCATGGCCCCCGCCGAGGCGCGGCGGTACAATGAGCGATCGGGTGCGGAACGCGTGTTCTCGCATTTGGAACATTATGGGGCGTACGCGATCTATGTGCGCGGAACGGCGAAAGTGATGTGCCATTTGATGTTTGCGGTACTGGCCTTGACGGTGCATCAGTTGTATCAGTTGATCATATAGGGGCGTCGAATGGAGCCAGTGATGGGGCTGCCTGAAACCGAACCGCTGCAAGAGTGGAACAAAATAAGTCTGTCGAAAAACGCTGAAGAAATCGGCTTTTCGATGTTCAAGGAGGTGATTGGAATGATTTAACACAGTTTGTTTGGCGAAATTTGGTTTTGACTCAACGTTTAGAAAACTTTTGCAATTGGCTCCTTTGTATTTCGGTTATGAGCGGCGTTCCTGATCCATTGACAACCGCCATTCTTATATTGCAATGACACTTCGTGCTGTATTGCTGGGACTACTGGGGGCAGCTTTCATCTGCGGCGTCACGTATTTTAATGACGCCGTGATGCATCAGACCCAGTTCATCGGCAACAACATGCCGATCTCCGTTTATGGCCTCACCATTCTATTGCTGGTTGTGATCAACCCGTTCCTGGCCTGGCTGCGCCCCCGGCTGGCGTTGTCCGGCCGTGAAATTGCCGTGATGCTGGCGCTGACGCTGGCGGCCTGCTGCATTCCGGGTTCGGGGCTTATGCGTACTTTCACCAGTTCGCTGATCATGGCGCTTTGGATCGGCTTGTTGGGCCTGGCGCTGGTAGTGCATCGTCAATGGTCAGATCACGAGCAACTGCCTTACCCTATCGCCATATTCACCAATACTTTGCTTCCCAATGAGGGCGAGGTGGTCGCACCGATTTTCCGCAACCGCCTGTTCTGGATCGGCATGGGCGCCGTCATGCTGATCCATCTCAATAACTATGCCTGCCTGTGGTATCCCAAGATGATTGCTATTCCGGTCACACTGGATTTTATGGGCCTGAACGCACTGTTTCCGACCTTTGTCAAGGGCGGCGGGGAATCTTTGCTGACACCCACGCTGTACTTTACCGTAATCGCATTTGCCTACACCTCCTGCATAACGGCCAGTCGGTGGGCCGGGCATAGCCGGGAAACTCGCCGTTCGCGGCGTAGTGCTCCATGCGTTTGTTCGCCGACAGACTTCTTATGCTAAGACAGGGGTTAAACTGAAGACACGGGCCAACCGGGATGCCCTTTGGACGTCGCCACGTCGCAAGGCCATGCGGACATCATCCAGTTTATAGGCCTCATCCAACGACAAGTAGGGGG
>CAYYWX010000119.1:0-2578 GCA_964475405.1 uncultured Verrucomicrobiota bacterium | reverse complement strand
ACCACATAACCAACAATGAAGAGGCTGATGTTTTCTTCAATTTTGACAAATTTGACATGATCGGCGGCAATACATGGCTATCCCCCATTTTTGAAAAAAAAGTCGTCAGGGAAACGGCCACCAGCGTCATCATGATGAATGGCGACGGCCTGCTGGCTGAAATTCCGAAAGACCGGCACGATACCATTCCTCATTATATCAAGGCCACAATTGTAACGCCGGAAGACTGGAAAAAGTGCAAGGCGGAAAGAATGCGGCGCGATGATCCGGCGCGCCGGATGGATATTGACCTTCTCAAGAAAAAATATCCATCCAACCGCGATTACCCGCTGGGGGTTTTTTGCGGCTCAATGATCGGCACCATTCGCAACATACTCACGTTCGAGGGGCTGGCTTACGCTGTTTATGATTATCCGGAGATGGTCGAGGACATGGTCGAAACCTCCTGCGTAATGGTGGAAGACTTCCTGGATCAAGTCCTCGGCAAGATTGACTTCGATTTTGCCTCCGGCTGGGAGGATATCTGCTTTAAGAACGGCCCGATTGTCTCGGTTGATTTTTTTAAAAACGTCGTCATGCCGCGCTACAAACGCATCAGCCGCAAACTGCGCGCCGCCGGCATTGACCTGTGGTATACCGACTGCGACGGCGACGTGCGCCCGATCATGCCATATCTCATGGAAGGCGGGATAAACTGCCTTTTCCCGTTTGAAGTCAACGGCTGCGCCCATCCCGCTGAATTGCTGAACCACTACGGCCGGGATCTGCGTATCATGGGCGGAGTGGATAAAATGGAGCTGGGCAATGGCCCGAAGGCCATAAAAGCGTATTTAAAAACACTCGTGCCGCTCGTGGAACGCGGCGGTTATATTCCCTTCTGTGACCATCGCTGTCCGCCGAACGTCAAACCGGAAGATTATTTATATTACCTTGACCTCAAGGAAAAAATGTTCGGAATGAAGTAAAACAAAGCGGCTTCTCACCACTGATTACACGGATACCGTCAGACGGTTGGACAGTCAAACAGTCGGACAGTCCAGCATCGGTAATCCGTGGTGAAAATATCCGGTGATATAGGATCAAAATGACCAAACGCGAAATAATCCGCTGCGTGCTTGACGGAAAACGCCCGCCTTACGTTCCCTGGTCTTTTTCCTTTACCCACGAGGCGCGGGAGAAACTCGTCCGCCATTTCGGTTCCGACGCGGCCGTAAAGTCCAAATTACACAATCACATATGCATGTATTGCCCTGGCGGATTTAAGGATATCGGCCATGACTGCGTGCGCGATCTTTTCGGCGTTGTCTGGGACCGGAGCGTTGACAAGGATATCGGCGTCGTCAAAAGTCACGTCCTGCCGGAACCCTCCCTTAAAAGCTATACGTTTCCCAATCCGCTGGAAAAACAATTTTTTGCGGGCTTGCCGGAGGAAATCAAAAGAAACGAAGGATGTTTTTTTGAGTTCGGTATCGGCTTTTCACTGTATGAACGGGCCTGGACCATGCGCGGCATGGAAAATTTGATGATGGATTTTTACGACCATCCCGACTTTGTCCGCGATCTGTTCCGGGCAATCGCGGACTTCAATATTGCGCAAATCAGGAAAGCGGTCAGCTATGAAGTTGACGCCGTTCATTTCGGCGACGACTGGGGCCAGCAAATCGGGCTCCAGATGGGGCCGGCGGCCTGGCGGGAGTTCATCTTTCCGGAATTGAAACGCATGTATGCCGAGGCGCGCAAGGCCGGGAAATACGTTAGCATTCATTCCTGCGGCGACGTGGACGAATTATTTGACGATCTTGTCTCGATCGGCCTCAATTGTTTCAATCCCTTTCAACCGGAAGTCATGGACGTGCCCGTGCTTCTCCGGCAATATCGCGGCCGCCTTGCCTTTTATGGAGGCTTGTCAACTCAGAAAACGCTCCCCTATGGAACAGCGGAGGATGTCCGGACAGAAACCAAACGTCTCTTGGAACTCGGACGCGAAGGCGGCTATATCTTTGCCCCGGCGCACGCTGTTGAAGGAGACGTCCCCCTGGAAAACATGCTGGCCTTCATTGACACGGTCCAGGAACAGCCGGGATTCAAAGACCAGGTCAGATAGATTGCAGGATGAAGACCGGCAGTCTTAATTTCCCCCGCGGAAAATAAAGAAAACCGCGCCGCACAGGCACAAGCCGGCCCACAAGAAATCAATTCGGACAGATTGTTTCATGTAAAGCACGGCGAAGGGCACAAAGACGGAAAGTGTGACCACCTCCTGCATGATTTTCAACTGCGGCAGGGACAATTCCCGGTACCCGATCCTGTTGGCCGGCACCTGGAAAAGATATTCAAAAAGCGCGATCCCCCAGCTTAGCAGGGCGGCAATGATCCATGGCCGATTGCCAAGATTTTTCAAATGCGCGTACCACGCAAACGTCATGAATATGTTTGAAGTCATCAAGAGCAATGCTGTTTTTAAAATTACCGGCATGTTTATTCTCCGTTAAAACTTTGGTCTTACATCTGGATTCCCGATTCCGCCTTCCATGAGAAGGCTTGTCAAGAAGCGACTGACGTGGCGGGCGCTGGTTTT
>CAYYWX010000118.1:0-2705 GCA_964475405.1 uncultured Verrucomicrobiota bacterium | reverse complement strand
TCCCTGCTCTGCGAAGCCGCTACGCAGGGCGTAGAAGAGTCGCTACGACCTTCCTTCGCCCACCGAAGCGAGGACTTCGCGAAGGGAGCACGAGTCGGGAATCCAAAAACATTCTCATTCCACTGGCAAAGGCTTCGCCGACGGCTACGCCCAGGCGAGCAGATCCGCCTTCAGGCTGAAGTTTCAGGCTGAAGCCCGTGGCAAAAATGCTGATGCTGGATTCCCGCTTCCGCTTGTTCCGACTCGTTCCGAAGCTTCATAGTGAAAGCTTCAGAGCGAGCGGGAATGACAGCATTGAAGCCTGTAACCTACCTCACCCCGTCACTGACACCTTACTATATTTAACCCGAGACATCTCATGTTTTTTTCTCTCATTTTTCATCAACACAGTAAAGGCTCTCCATGCCGCGGAAATACATCCGTTTGCCATCAAAGATCGGCGTGGCGGTCATGGTGCAATCCTGGTATTCCGCGCAACGCGGGGTGTAGAACTCAGGATAGAGGTACGCGCCCAATGCGCGCCCCTCCTTGGCCAGGTATTGGATCCTGTTCATCGCGACCTCCTCATATTTATACCCGGGCTTGATGACAATCGTGACGCCGCTGGAGCCCATGAGGTAAATATAATCCCCCGCCATGACCACGCTCGTCCCGAAATAGCTCCTCCGGTCCTCAACCTGGAACAAATCAAGCGGCAGGACCTGCTCGTAAACGACCTGCATGGTCTGTAGGTCAATGACATTCAGGACGCCCCAGCACCTGACAAGATAGGCCAACCCTTCGTGAACGACCGGGGAAGCTTCAAACGAATGTCCCTGATAAAAGCCCGGCACAACGCGCCTGTGCGGAAAGGCCCGCGTACCCCTGTTGATACCCACCGAAACCCCGCCATCGGCCGTCGGCCTGACTTCTTTCACGCTCACGCTGGCCCCGGCCGGCAGCAGGATCTTCTTGTTATCAAAAAAGACCGGGGTCGGGTCGCCGCTAAGATCGGCGGTGCCGGTAACGTCCCCGTCCGAGGCGCGGATCAGCGTCCCGTCCGGATAGAGAACATATTCCTTCCCGCCAAAAACCAACCGGCTCAGCGAGGCAAACACCAGTCGCCAGCTCTTGGTCTTGGTCAGGTCAAGCGACGACTTGATCGAGCCGTCTTTCAGGTCGAGCCCCGTTACCCGCCCGTCGAGGATGAACATTTTGCCGTCGGCAATGACCGGCGAGCCGAAAAAGCCATGATGCTGGTGCAGGGGCTTTTCATACCGGATCCAGCGCCGCTTGCCCTCCAGGTCGTAGCAGGCGGACACGCCCCGCTCCAGGAAAATGCCGACACTCTGCCCGTCGGAGACCGGGGTCGGTATTTCCCACCAGCTCGGCTCGCCCTGCTCATTCGGCTTCTTGTACTTCTGATCCACTTCCACCATGAGCTTGTCCATTTCCTCCTCCAGCGCCGCCTCCGCCTTCGCGGTCTGGTTGGTCGCCAGCGTGCCCGCCACAAAAGCGCTGTAATAGGCCTCCCGCTTTTGCGCCAAATCATCCAGCTTGGCAAACAGTTCCGGCTTGGCCTTTCTTTCATCCTCCGTGGCCGCGTCGTAGGTGGCGCTTGGGCGAACCCATAAAACTTTCCCGGTCTTCTTGTCCACGCAAACCAGGCTGTAGGGATGGGCGCTGGTGAAGATCTTGTCGCCGACGATCACCGGCATGGCCTCCGAAAGTCCGGGCATCGGCGTGATCCAGGCGATGTTTTTCTCCTCGTATTCGCGCGGCTCCCCTGCCGGCCAGAACCGGCACTGGACGAAACATGCGTCGGGGAAATCACTGCGCTTGTCCGTCCGGGGCGTTACCTTGAACAGGAAGCGATTCCAGCCCGGCTGAAGGTCCAGCAATAAAAACGCCCGGAACGGAACCGGTTTGCCGTTAATCCATAACGCGGCGCCTTGCGAGACGCGGGAATGAAGCCAGACCCTGGTCGCCTTCCCGGCGTAAAGGCAGGACTGGACATAAGCCGCCTGGCCGGTTGTCATCGGTCCGTTCATTTTCCAAAGGTCAACGTATGAATTATCAACCTTGGCGCGTTTCCACGCCACCTCGCCGATCTTGTCGCCTTCCTGCGGCGCAAGCGAGGCTTCGCCCGGCGTCAATTCCTGCGAGATCGCGTTGGTCACATGAGCGGACGATATCGGCACAGCCACCAGCCACTCCGGGAAATAACCAGTCGTGGCCGCTGTTGCGCCGGCAACAGAGTTGTCCTTCGGCGCGGCGGCCGCGCATTTCAAGTCGTCCAGCTGCTTCATGACGCGGCCCCAATGAACCGGAGGCGTTGCGCCCGGATATTTTCCGGTCCCGTCCCCGCGCCAGCCGACCGGTTGTTGCGCTGATGGGAAAAAATCAGGCGAACCCAGCATGGATTTATCAATGATCTTCTTCGGGATGGCATTCGCACCATTTGTTCCGGCCGGTGGGGCCTCTTCCGCCATGGACGGAAGACCGCAGGTTGAGATTGCCAGCGCCAGGCAGGCTGAAAAAATCATTGTCCGCGTACTGTTCCGATTAATCATAATTAACAATCCTCCTGTTTTTCAATGAAACTGCCAATGGCGCCTTCCATCTCAACATTACTTGCCGGAAGAAGCCGCCGAATTAGTAACGGCGGCGCCGACGGAGACATTATAATCCCTGACAGGATTGCCGTCCTTATCCACGAACCGCGC
>CAYYWX010000117.1:0-2706 GCA_964475405.1 uncultured Verrucomicrobiota bacterium | reverse complement strand
CGTAAGCGTCCGCCAGCGCACCCCCTTGCCGTCTTGAGCGCCGCGTGATAGACCGGCGGCATGAAGACCAAAACACTGAAGAAAGACAGGCGGGGCCGGATTCTACGCAGTGCAGAAGACCGGCAGGAACTGATTGAACGGTACAATGCCAGCGGGTTGAGCAAAGTGGATTTCTGCCGGCAATATGGCCTGAAGCTGACAACGCTGTACGGATGGATGAACGGACATGGCAAGGTCCGGCGTCGAAGGATACGAGCAAGCGGGCCGGTAAAGTTTGCCGGGGTTGAGGTTGCGCTGGGCAAGGCAGCGCCGATTGAGATCGAACTGCCCTCTCATATCTGCATCCGGTTGCAGGAAGCAGGTGTTGTTGGCGACCTGGCGAAGTTCGTCAGGGAGATGGCGTCATGCTGAGCTTCCCTGGGACATTGAAGGTGTATCTGGCTGTCGAAGCGGCAGATCTGCGCAAGGGATTTAACGGGTTGTACGGGATGACGGAAGGGGTGCTAAAGGAAGACCCGAGGAACGGCGGTTTGTTTGTGTTCACCAATCAAAGGCGAAGTCGGATCAAGATGCTCTATTGGGACGGGACGGGTTTATGGGTGATGACCAAGCGATTGGAGAAGGGAACATTCAGTTGGCCAAAGGGCGTGGACGTTGAGAACGGGAAGTTGACGTTGAGTGCCGAGGCTTTGGGCTTACTGCTGGATGGAGTTGATCTGCGAGGTGCGGGCATGAGACCTTGGTATCAGCGTTAAATATTTTTGATTTTTGCACAAAATATTTTTACGAGATTGCGCTTTAATGGTAGGGTTGGTCGCATGGAAAGCGCACTGGAAATACAGGTTAAAGAGAATGCAGAACTTAGAGCGGAACTCAAGCAGACACGGGCTGAGATTGTCCTGCTGAACCAGAAAATCCAGTTACTGCTGAAACGCATATTCGGGCGAAAGAGCGAGAAGTTAAACCCCACACAACTCGAGTTGTTGCTCGCCGGTTTACAAGAGAATGTTGTTGCAACGCCCGAAAACAATGAGCCGGACCCCTCTCCCGATAAGCCGCGATCAACAAAGAAGAGGGACAAATCAAAGCCGACACTGCCCGCCGATCTGCCAACAGAGCGGATTGTCATTGATCCGCCCGAGGTGAAGGCAAATCCTGAGAATTACAAATTGATAGGCGAAGAAGTTACCGAAGAACTTGATGTCAGTCCCACGAAATACTTTCGGCGCCTGATAGTCCGGAGGAAGTATACGAACCGGATTGAGAGAGAAGATGCGCCGATTATAGCGGAGCTTCCAGCCAGACCGATTGAGAACAGCATTTCCACCGCCGGATTGCTGGCTGACATCGCAACACAGAAATATGGCGATCACATTCCGTTGTACAGGCAGGAACGGATCATGAGAGAGATGTACGGGATTAATTTGCCCCGCAAGACAATGACTGACTGGATGTCGGCTACTGCTGAGTGGTTGAGGCCAATCTATAGACTGATCGGGGAAGGCATCAGGTCAAGTGGATACATGCAGATTGACGAAACTCCGGTGACATATCTTCAGGCAGAGGAAGGCGGGAGCGGTAAAGGATATTTCTGGGTTTTTCACAGACCTGGCGGGGATGTTTATTTCGAATGGCATACGAGCCGGGCATCAGACTGTTTGGATGATATGTTGAAAGATTTTAAAGGCATGGTGCAAAGTGACGCATATCCCGGGTACGCCTGCTATGCAAAAACGCAGGATAGCATCAAGTTGGTTGGATGTTGGGCGCATACCAGGAGGAAGTTTGACGAAGCCTTAAAAGAATCTCCACGTATTGCGGCCTGGTTTTTACGCCAAATTGGCCGCTTGTATGATGTTGAAAAAATGGCGAGGGAGAAGCGCTTCGGTCCCAATCTAAGGCAAGCGTGCAGAGCCGCAGGAAGCCGGATGATTTTGGCAAGGATTAAGAAGGCGCTCTTGATGAAGAAACAGAAACACCTGCCCGGCGGACTTATGGGCAAAGCCATTTCCTATGCCTTAAACAACTGGAGTGAACTGATTGTCTACTGCGAGGATGGATTACTGGAGATCGACAACAATTTCGTGGAAAACGCAATCAGGCCGACTGCGGTGGGAAAAAAGAATTGGCTCTTTATCGGACATCCGGAGGCCGGTGACCGAAGTGCCATCATCTATACAATCCTGGCTTGTTGCCGCCGATTGAACATCAACGCCCGGGAATACCTGACTGATGTCCTGTCGCGCTTGCCGTCGATGAAGATGTCGGGGGTCGGCGCGCTTACACCAGCAAATTGGCTCGCCAACAGGATGGAAATGGCCGCCTAGTTCCCACCAACTCCCACATTACCCAGTAACTTCTCCTCCGGCAAGGGGGTGCTCAACCGGACGCTTACGTTTGAATAGACCTCTGGGTCAATATACATCCATTACTGGGATAATACTATTCCATCGGTAACGTATCATTTACCAGTACCCTTCCCCATTTCCTCCACAAACCCAAGGAGATCATTTCATGCAACAGCAACGTACTCTATCTGTCTCATACATCCCAGGTGGTTCTCGTCAAGTACCAGCAATCCGCATACAAGGCGCGTGGCTCCAGAAATACGGTTTCCATTATGGGGATCGAGTTAACATCTTGGTTGAGCCTGAAAAACTGACCATTACCAAGATCACGGATCAACCAGCAATTTTACAACCAAAC
>CAYYWX010000116.1:0-2746 GCA_964475405.1 uncultured Verrucomicrobiota bacterium | reverse complement strand
ACGGGTGGGGGGTGACGGCCTGCTTTGACCTTGAAGGCAACCGCAAGTGGATCCGCTTTGACAAACTCGCCTGGCAGGAGCATGGCCATTACAGTTCGCCCCTGCTGGTCGGCGACCTGGTGATCACGTACATCGGCCAGCAGTACCTGGCGCTGGACAAGAAAACCGGCAAGGAAATCTGGCGGACCGACCTCAAGGGCGGCGCCTGGTGGTTCGGCTCCCATGTCAGCTCGGTCATCGGGGGTGAAAAAGTGTTCGCGGCCGGCGACGGCAGCCTGATCCGCGCCTCGGACGGCATATGTTTTGCCAAGGGCGCCCTCGGTCATACCGGCAAGGGATCGCCGGTATTCGGCGGCGGATTTGTTTTTTGGATGGAGGGTTATGGCGGCGCCAATCCGAGGGCCAACAGCAGCCCGGTGTGTTACTATCAACTGCCGCAAAAAACCGACCCACCGCTCAAGCCGGTCATCAAGGGGGCAGCCCTGGCGCCGCCCGACGGCGGACGCCACGTGGTGCCCTCGGTGCTTTATCACGACGGGTTGCTTTATGTCTGCGGCAACAACCCGATTATCACCCTGAGCGGCAAACCGGGACTGGGGCCTGAAATGCTCCTATTCGTCTGCGATGTATTGACCGAAAAGATCGTTTACACCAAGAATCTGGACTTTGGCGAAAATCCCCCGAAGCGCGGTGAACGGCCTTATGGGTGCGGCATGGCCGCCTCGCCGGCCCTGGCCGGCGGCAGGATATTCCTGATCGGCAATTTCGGGACGACCCTGCTCCTCGAGCCGGGACGGGAATATAAGGAAGCCGGCCGGAACATCATTGACCAGCGCATCAGTTACAGCTACCGCGAGAACATGCTGGAGGGAACGGTGAGCAGCCCGTTCTTTGACGGCAACTTTATATTTTACCGGGCGCAGAGGTATCTGTATTGCATCGGCGAAGCGGAGAAACAATAAAAAACAGATATGCGAATTGCGAATTCTGAATCATGGCTGAAAGGTAAAATTGGAAATTGGAAATTCAGCGTTGAAAAGTCGGCGGTTAACCCCGGTTGTCGGCATGGCGTTATTGATGTCGGCTCTGTGCCAGCCAACGCCGGCGGTTGACTGGTACGTGGCGACCAACGGGACCGGGCCGGGGACGAACGGCTGGGCGAACGCCACCAACAGCCTCCAGGGCGCCATAGACAAATCGGCGGCAAGCGACATAATCCTGGTCAGCAACGGCCTGTATGCCTCCGGCGGGGTCACGAATTATCCCGCCGGCTCGATCATTACCAACCGGATTGCGATCTGGAAATCAGTCACGGTGAGGAGCAAGGACAATAATCCGACCAATACGATCATCAAGGGCGCCTGGGATCCCGCCACGACGAACGGGCCGGCGGCGGTCCGCTGCGTGTATATGACCAGCAACTCCGCGCTGATCGGGTTCACGATCACCAACGGAGCCACCGCGTCTTCGCAGTCGGTCAGCCACCACGATATAACCGGCGGCGGCATAATGTGTTTTGAAGTCATAACCCCGGTGATATCCAACTGCCTGATAACCGGCAACGCGGCTTACGGCGGGGGCGGCGCGACCTACCATGGCGGAGGCGGGGTATGGTATGGCTCGCTCTATAACTGCTCGCTGGTCGGCAACGTGGGGGGGCCAATTTGTTATGGCGGCGCGGCCGGGTTCAGCTACCTGTATAACTGCGACTTGACCGGCAACAGTTCGGCGTATCAAGGCGGCGCCTGCGGCTATGGTTGCGTTTTGTCAAATTGCACAATCACGGCCAACACGGCGGCGCAAGGTTGCGGCGGAACATATTGGAGTTGCGTTCTTTATAACTGCACGGTGAGCGGCAACCGGGCCACCGGCGGCGCCGGCGGAGTGTATTCAAGCACGCTGTATAATTGCATGCTGTCAAACAACGTGGCGACGCAAACCGGCGGAGGCATACAGGGTGGCACCTTGTATAACTGTTTGCTGATCGGCAACTCAGCCGGTTATGGCGGTGGAGCTTATGGATGCGTTTTGTATAACTGCACGGTGGTCGGCAACTACGCGGCGTTCAGCGGCTCCGGCCTCGGCGGCGGCGGAGTGAACAATTGCACGCTCTCCAATTGCGTCGTATATTTCAACAGCTCAGCGGACGCGCAATCAAATTGGACCGGGTCCGCGTTTGCCTATAGCTGCACGTCATCCAACGCTCCCGGCGTCGGAAACATCACGGGTGATCCGATGTTTGTTGACAAGGGGCTCGGCTTCGGAACGAATCATGTCGCCGGCAATTACCGCCTTTCGGCCCGTTCGCAGTGCGTCAACGCCGGGACAAATCTTTTCTGGATGACAAATGGAAGCGTTACGAGCAAGGATCTGGATAACAGACAACGCGTCCGGTATGGGACCGCGGACATGGGCGCCTTTGAAAATATCCGGGCGGGCACCATTTACGGTATTCACTGAAAAATAACCGGATGGGTAGGAATGACAGAAATGGAGATCACTCAAAATACATGGAGATTGACAATGAGTTTTAATTGGAAAGTGATGAAGGCAATGATTTTTACAACCGTCGTGGCGTTTACGATTTTGATGGGCAGCGTCGCAATGGTTGTGGCCGCGGATGTGGCGCTGGGGGCCGCGGACTTCAGTCCGTCCGCGGAAAAACCGGTCGGCTGGCGCGGTGACGGTTCGGGTAAATTTCCCGGCGCCAATCCGCCGGTGAATTGGAGCCGGGTTTCGGAATCCA
>CAYYWX010000115.1:0-2762 GCA_964475405.1 uncultured Verrucomicrobiota bacterium | reverse complement strand
GACGGAAGCGCCGAATTAGTAACGGCGGCGGCGACGGAGACATTATAATCCCTGATAGGATTGCCGTCCTTATCCACGAACCGCGCGCTTATCCCCTTGCTCCCGGGATAATAACGCATATCGGTCGTGAACACCTGCGCCGCGAGGACATTGCGGCCTTTTTTCAAGGTGACGTGGTCGGACACGGTCTGGTCCCCTCGCGGGCCGCTGCTGGAGACCCTGATCACCTCCTGTCCGTTGAGATGCCATAGTGAACCATCATGAACCCCGCCGGTCCTCAGACGCATGTCCGGAAGGTCCTCATTGCAGGTGATATAAGTGACGCAGAAATACGCGTTCTTGCCGATCGCGCCCTTGAGAGGAAGCAGCGCACTGTCAGACCTGGCAACTTTCCATTCCAGTTCCTTGCCGTTCACGGCGAGCTTCTCGCCGTCATTCGGCGCGCAGGTCTTCTGTCCCGGGAAAAATTCCTTGCCAAAAAGGTCCTTGGCGCCCGCCTCGTCCAGCAGGATCGAAGGCAATTTGATCCAGCTTCGAATATAACCTTCCTCGTCGGGCGGGAAACGGAAACGGCAGAATGACTGCCGCGATTTGGCCGCGATCGTGTTCGGCTTCCGCGCGCAATCCTTGATGCTCCCGGCCGTCAGCTCATATTTCACGTCTTCCGCAAGCGGCGTCGTGACAAGATTGACGCAGGAAGGATCCGATTCAAGCGTCGCCCCGGTAATCTTTCCGCCTTGGTTGATCGCGTAGTTGGCGGAATTTTCAGCGGAAGCTTGTTCGACCGGCTTGCTGAACCGTACAACCAGGTTTGTTTCGCCCCGAACCGTCACCATTTTGATCTCAGGCGGCACAACGTCCACGGGCGTCACGGTGATCGTGGTCTCGGCATCGTCCGTCGCGCCCTTGTCATCCGTCACGGTCAATTTGGCAATATATGTCCCCGCGGATTTATAAGTATGCTCGATCGATGGCCCGGATGCGGTTTGACCATCAGAAAAGTCCCAGGCGTATTTCGCAACTTTCCTTCCCGGCATTGCGCGGGACTTACCGGCGTCAAATTTCACAGTCAAAGGCGCCTCGCCGCGGGAAGAATCCACCGACTGGACCGCCCATACATTCTGTTCAATGCAATAAAGGTTTTCCATGCCGCGGAAATACATCCGGTTGCCTTCAAAGATCGGCGTGGCGGTCATGGTGCAATCCTGGTATTCCGCGCAGCGCGGGTTGTAGTACTCCGGATACGCGTAAGCGCCCAGCATGCGGCCTTCTTTGCCCAGGTATTGGATCCTGTTCCGCGCCACTTCCTCATACTTGCGCCCGGGCTTGATGACGATCGTGACGCCGGTGGAACCCATGAGGTAAATATAATCTCCCGCCATGGCAACGCAGGTTCCAAAGTAGCTCCCGCCCCTGATCTGGAACAGATCCAGCGGCAGGACCTGCTCATAAACGACTTCCATGGTCGCCAGGTCCAGTACAACCAGGACGCCCCAGCATCTTACAAGATAGGCCAACCCGTCGTGAACGACCGGGGAAGCCTCAAGCCAGTGACCCTGATAAAAGCCCGGCACAACGGGGCTGTCTTTCGTCCACTTCACGCCCTTATTGACATTCTGGACCGACACGCCGCCATTGGTCATTGACTTGATTTCTTTCACGTTTACCGAATCGGCCGCCGGCTGCAGGATTTTGTTGCTGTCAAACAAGACCGGGGTCGCGTCGCCGCTGTCGTTAGGCGAGCCGAACACCTTTCCGTCCGAGGCGCGGATCAGCGTATAAACATCCGGATAAAGAACATATTCCGTCCCGCCATGGACGATCCTGCTCAGGGAGGCAAACACCAGTCGCCAGCTCTTGGTCGGAGTCAGGTCAATCGACGACTTGACCGAGCCGTCAACCAGGTCCAGGGCCGTGACAGTTCCATCCAGGATGTATAATTTCCCGCCGGCAATGACCGGCGAGCCGAAAAATCCGTGATGCTGGTGCTTGGGCGGCTCATAGCGGATCCAGCGCCGTTTGCCATCCAGGTCGTAGCAGGCGGATATGCCCCGCTCCAGGAAAATGCAAATATTCTTTCCGTCGGAGGCCGGGGTCGGGATTTCCCACCAGCTCGGCTCGCCCTGCTCTTTCGGCTTCTTGTATTTCTGGTCCACTTCCACCATGAGCTTGTCCATCTCCTCCTCCAGCGCCGCCTCTGCCTTCGCGGTCTGGTTGGTCGCCAGGGTGCCGGAGACGAAAGCGCTGTAATAAGCTTCCCGCTTTTTCGCCAGGTCATCCAACTTGGCAAACAGTTCCGGCTTGGCCTTTCTTTCATCTTCAGTCGCCGCGTCGTAGGTGGCGCTGGGGCGAACCCATGAAACTTTCCCGGTCTTCTTGTCCACGCAAACCAGGCTGTAGGGATGGGCGCTGGTGAAGATCTTGTCGCCGACGATCACCGGCATGGCCTCCGAAAGTCCGGGCATCGGCGTGATCCAGGCGATGTTCTTCTGCCCGTACTCGCGCGGCTCCTCCGCCGGCCAGAACCGGCACTGGACGAAACAGTGGTCGGGAAAATCCGTCGCCCCGCCCGTCCGGGGCGTGACCTTGAACAGGAAGCGATTCCAGCCCGGCTGAAGTTCCAGCAATAAAAACGGCCGGGTCGGATTATGATTGCCGCGCTTGCCGTTGAACCAGAATACCGCGCCGGAGGCGTCGGTGGATGTGACCCGAAAATGAAACCAGATCTTGGTCGGCTTCCCGGCATACAGGCAAGCCTGGAC
>CAYYWX010000114.1:0-2844 GCA_964475405.1 uncultured Verrucomicrobiota bacterium | reverse complement strand
CAATGAGTGCGCCAAGCTAAGCTGGCGCGAACTGTCCGCCGGAACGGAGGTGAAGGCGGAATGACCAAAGACTAACCATCAGGTCATTACGGACTGTACGTATCGGGAGGCAACGAACGGTACGGAGCTACAGAGAAGGAGGCAGTCAGCCACAACGCAAGTGAAGGGATTGAGCCCCGAAATATATCCATGTTGCTTGAGGTCAAGGAGTTCATTGTCTGGAAACCAGTAACAAAGCATGCGTAAAAGGTGAGCATGTGGACACAAGCCGGGGTCTAAGGCCGTGGCGGGTTGTCAATAAGTTTGCGCTGGAACTTGGGAGAACCCTGACGGAGCGGGCGTGCCGGAAAACGCGGAGCGAACGCGAGTCTTCAACAAGCTGAAGAAGCAAGGCGGAGATAAGCCGTAAGGGTGGTCGGACTGATTCATAGTAGAGGTGTAGCCGTGGTAATGCGCGGCGACTCCGCGCAGGCGGGGACTCGAAGGGGTCAGCGATAGAACGCTTGTTTGAGGAGATGGCGGACGCCATAGACAAAGATGGGAAGCCGGACGCAAATCATACTTGAACGAATAGCGGGACGAGCGCAGCGCGAGCGCGAGTGTCGGTTTACGACGCTGGCGCACCTGCTGGACGAGGAATTTCTCAAGGAATGCTATGGCAGACTTGAGCGAAACCGAGCTGGCGGGATAGACGGAGTCAGTTGGCAGGAATATGGTAGGCAGCTGGATGAAAACATAAAAGGGGTGGTGGAGCGCATGAAGGGGAAGCGGTACAAGCCGCAGCCAGTCAAGCGCGTGTACATTCCCAAAGACGAGCACAGTAAAAGGCCGCTGGGATTGCCTGCGGTAGAAGACAAGATAGTGCAGAAAGGGATTGCAAGAATCCTTGAGGCGATCTATGAGCAGGATTTTCTGGGAAGCTCGTATGGATTTCGTCCTGGGCGGGACTGCCATCAGGCGTTGAAAGCGGTCAATACGATATTCACGCGGGAACCGATCAACCATGTCGTGGAAGCGGACATCAAAGGATTCTTTGATCATGTGTCACACGAAAAGCTGATGGAGTTCCTGGGACGAAGAATCAACGATCCGAGTTTTCTGTTTGTGATCAGGAGGTTTCTGAAAGCCGGATACGTAGAGGAAGGGATAGGGTATAAGACCGAAGAAGGCACGCCGCAAGGCGGCAATCTTAGTCCGATGCTGGCGAACATATTTCTGCATTATGCGTTGGATGAGTGGCTGGAGAAGGAAATAAAGCCGAAGGTGAGAGGAGTGGTCAGGCTGGTGCGGTATGCGGATGATTACATCTGCATGGTGCAGTATGCGGACGAAGCGCGAGAGATCGCGGCAAGAATGAAGACGCGATTAGCGGAAAACGGACTGGAACTGAATGCGGAGAAAAGCCGCGTGATCAGTTTCGGGCGGTACGAAGAAGAAAACGCGCAACGGCAAAACCGCAAAGCCAACACCTTTGATTTCCTCGGGTTTACGCACTATTGCGGGCGAGACCGCAAAGGGCGATTTCTGCTTGGACGCAAGACGAGCGGGAAGAAATTCCGGAAGAAATGCGGCGAACTGAATGAGTGGCTGAAGGCCGTACGGAATCAATGCTCCGTGAAAGAATGGTGGCCGGTGTTGAAAGCGAAGTTAATCGGGCACTATCGGTATTACGGAGTAAGCGGGAATTACGACGGGATACGCAGCTACTATCAGGAAGCGCTCAGGCTGGCGAAAAGATGGCTGAACCGGCGCAGTCAAAAGAAGCGGTACAACGGGGAGAGCTTTGGAATATATCTTAAGCGACACCACCTGCCGCTCCCGAAGATTGCACATAGTTTCTACACGCTGAAGTTTGCGACGTAAGGTTTATCGAAGAGCCGGATGCATAAAACGTGCCCGTCCGGTTCTGTGAGGGGCATAATGTTCGCCTCACAGGGTTGAATAATGTGACACTTCTCAAATCGAAAGAGAGAAGAAACAGGGAATACAAAGCAAACCTAAATGAGGAAAACAGATATGTCTACTCGACAGAATATGCCGTGGTGTTGTGGTTGGGATTTGGCTGGCAATGGCGCCGCTGGGCATGGGCGTCGAATTTATCCAGACCAACCAATACACATTGGCAGCCAACGAAACGCTGCCCGCGGAGCTCTGGCTTTCAGCCGGGCGCATAACGGTGGCGGGGCAGGCGCAGGACGATTTGTTCCTGCTGGGGGCATCCGATACGATAAAGTCGGATGGGACCAACGGCGTCGTCACGCTTGAGGGCGAGTGTCAAAATGATGTCTGGGCCCTGGGTAATATCGTTGAATTAAGCGGCCAGGTCCGGGATCATGCGCGGTTCCTGGCCCGGACGGTGACGATCAGCGGCTCCATCGCGCGCGGCGCCTTGCTGATGGGGTCGGCTGTGCATTTGACCAAGACGTCGCAACTGGATGGCGATGCCTGGCTGATGGGCGAAAATCTCGTTGCGGAGGGAACGGTCCGGGGCCGGTTAACCATGATGGGGCAGAACGTGACCCTGGCCGGAACGTTTGCCACCAATGTTCATATATTGGCCCAGGATATCGTGGTCCTGCCGGGAACCAAGGTCGCTGGAGATCTGGTGTATCGCTCGGCGACCGAACTGATTCTGGACAAAGACGTCAAGCTGGACGGCCGGCTGATCCGGGAACCAATGCCGGCCTCCCCGTCGGGAGGGCTTCTCGCGCCTTTGCAATCGCTGGTTGTTCAGCTCTGGCTTTTTGCCGCGGCCCTGATGGTCGGCGTAATCTTTTTCTGGTTGTTTCCGCAAGTTGGCCAGCAGGCGGTGGTGCACCTTGTGACCTCGTTCTGGAAATGTCT
>CAYYWX010000113.1:0-2887 GCA_964475405.1 uncultured Verrucomicrobiota bacterium | reverse complement strand
CCGAGGGCTTATAGGGTATTGCTTCGAAGGATATTTTTCAGGAAGAGGAATTTGAAGGGCAAACTGTAAAAATGGTCACCAGCATAGGCTGAATTGCCATAAAATATGGTCGGAATATTCGTTGGAGTTGCTTCACGGATCTTTGAAAAATTGTTTTTTCCCCGAAGCCGGGCGCACTTCTCCCTTACCTCTGGCGAGATTTAAAATGGCAGAGTATCGGAGGGGAAAAGGCTGTTAGATCGGCCCTTCCCGGCATGTTCTGCCGGGGATGATACAGAAGAGATAAATCAGCCGGCCGCCGCAGCCGGAACAGAATGGCCCTTGCCATGTGGAATGAGAAGACTGCTGCGCTTCATCACTTAGCAGCAGAGTAATATCCTTGAGGCAGGTAACAACCATTTGTCGCAGCTCACGGATGGTGACCGCACAATTGGCATTCATAAAACCATAATGCCGCACCTTCATGAACCCTTCGGGGAGCACGTGCTGAAGAAAGCGGCTGATAAACCCCATGACGTCCATGATGGTTTTCCGAAGCCGCCGGCTGCCGGTTTTCCGGTAGCAGAAAGTCACTTTCCGGTCTTTAACGGCCAGAATCCTGCTGTCCGAGATGGCCACGCGAAAGATGTAAGGGGCAAGATATTTCAGCGATGCCTCGGGGTTGCCGACAGCCTGGCAGTTGACAACCCAGTCGGTGGCCCAGGCCCCAGGATCGATGCGATTAAGAAGGCCCAGCTTTTCCATTTCCGCCTTGAATTTGGCTCTGTAGATTTTAGAAAGAGCCCGGACCGGCAGGTAAAAGGAATTGCGGGCCGTAATCCATTTCTTACGGTCGGGCGAAAGACCGCCGGCCGGGATAATGTAATGGATATGAGGATGATACGGCAGCATCCTGCCCCAAGTATGGAGCACGCCGGTAAAGCCGGGCAGATCGGTGCCGACAAAGCGTGGATCTTTGACCAGGGCCTTGATTGATCCGGAAGAGGCCTTGAACATGGCGCCATAAACAGCCTGCTGGTTGGCCCGGCAGAAAAACTTGATCAACGCCGGCACCGTAAAAGTCAGCATGGTATGTTTGACAGGAAGACTTTTTTCGAGTTGCGCCTTAAGCCATTGACGGGTTTTGTGATACTGACACTGAGGGCAGTGCCGATTCCCGCATGATCGGTCGACCTGATGGCGTTGGCCGCAGCTCTCGCAACGATAGAAAGCAGCGCCGTATTCGCCGGAGCGGCAGTTGATAATGGCAGCAATCACCTTGCGATGCTGTTGGGGCAAATGGGGATATCTTCCCATATATTCAGGGCCGAAGGCACGGAAGATTTCAGTAATAGCGCCCATGGTCACACCTCCTTCATCAGTGAATCGATGATGTGATAGGCGTCTTCCATGCCCTTGTTGGTCAAATGAAGATAGACCATGGTTGTTTCAATGTTGGAATGGCCGAGATTTTTCTGGATGACCCGCAAATTGACCCCGGCCTCCAGGAGGTGCGTGGCATATGAATGGCGCAGGGTATGGATTGAGGCCCGTTTGCCAATACCGGCTTCCATTTTTGCCCGGCGAAAGGCGCCCTGAACGCCCTCGATGGACATCGGTATTTTTGAGACAGGCCCTTTGTTGTGCCCGCGGCCGACAGCGGGGAAGATAAGTGTTTCGTTTTTATGGGTAAGCCAGTATTTGCGCAGCAGCTGATAGGTTGCACTCGGCAACGGCACATAGCGGTGTCTTGCTCCCTTGCCGCGATGCACATGAATCATGTTTCTTTTACCGTCGATATCGGAGACTTCGAGAAAAAGCCCTTCCTGTAGCCTGAGGCCACATGAATAGACGGTCTGCAGGTAGGCATAATTATGAAGGGTATTGACGTGTGAAAGGATTTTTCGTACTTCTTCTCTGGAAAGGATAGCGGGAAGCCGCTTTTCCCTTTTGGCTTTAGCGAGTTTGAGGGTGTGCCATTTGCGTTTCAGGACATTGATGAAAAAGAATTTGATGCCGGAGTAGCAGATCCGCATGGTGGCTGGACTCCACGCGGCGACCTCCTGGCGATGGATAAAATAATCAATAAGTTCTTCTTCCGAGATTTTATCGGGAGTTTTGTTGTGAAATTCGACAAGCTTTCGCATGGTACGGACATAGGTTTCCTGGGTACGTTCACCCATGCCGGCAACCCGGAGGGCCTTGACCATTTTTTGATGCCAGACAGTTTCAAACCACCAGTACTTGTTCTTCATGATTCTCTCCTTGTTTTGTTGAGGTTTAACAATGTGGTGTTGTCAGAACCTTAACGGACAAGGAGAGATGTTTGATTTTGATAATGAAAAGATTTTTTGTTACAGAATATTAGGAAGGACTAAATACAGAAAAATCTGCCGCGTAGCGGCTTACTTGAACAAGACGCTCAAGCCGACTCGCTACGTCGGCAGAGTAATGGGGGTCAAATCTTTATTCTTGACATGGGAGGGAAAGGCTGCACGAAAAGGACTGTCAAGAATAAAAATTTGACCCCTCATCACCCAGGATAGCAAACACCACGAGACAAAAGGATTCACAGTTAATGGGACATTGGTGCCGAATTTGTGGGCGGACAAGGCCGAACGAAAAATTTTCAGGTAAAGGCCATAAAAATCATATTTGCAAAGAGTGTAGCCATAAGCCAAAAGGAATAATCGATGAAATTGATCAAACCGAAGAAATTTTCAATTACCTGAATCAGTCAAATATTTCAAAGAAAAACATAGCGAGACTTCAGAAACTGGCTTGTTCAGAAAATAAGGGAATTTCGGAGATGGCAAATATTGTTTTGGAAGTGGCTCGTATTAAACCGCACAAAAGGCTGAGACTTAAATTTCTGGCAAAAGAAAACAGGGAACTACTTTCAAAACTA
>CAYYWX010000112.1:0-2893 GCA_964475405.1 uncultured Verrucomicrobiota bacterium | reverse complement strand
CCGACGATTTTACCGACCCGGCGGTAGTCACCATCTTCAGCTTCCTTGATTCGGTGATGGTGTTATCACGGGACATGGTTCAACTAGGCCTTTATCCGGCCATTGATCCGCTTGCTTCGTCTTCCACCAACCTCGACCCGGAAGTGGTGGGCATGCGCCATTTCGAGATAGCCCAGGAATGCCTCAAGATGCTCACCAAGTACCAGGAACTTAAAAAAATTGTTGCGGTAATAGGTCTCGATGAGCTTGCAGAGTCCGATCGCACACTTTATAATCGGGCACGGAAATTACAGAATTTCTTCACCCAGCCATTTGCCGTATCCAAAGTTTTTACCGGCAGAGAGGGTGCGTTTGTGAGCACCGGAGATACCCTCCAAGGATGCGAACTGATCCTTAGCGGCAAAGCTGACGACAGAAAAGAAGATGAGTTTTATATGATCGGAAATGTCGGATGACAGAGGACGAATTTCTTCTGACGTCTGATAATCGGGACTTTATCGTCTTTTCGGACTCAACGATTCTTTAAGCTCCAAATATCTGGAGCGTCACCAGCAAGGCAACAATAGAAACAACGCCCGCAAAAATCAAGGCCACAATCATGGTCATGAGTACTTTCGGGGCGGCCGATGGGTTTCTCCCCATGGCCTGCAGGGCGGCGCGCCCGATAAAAGCAATGGCCAGCGATGGCCCGAGTATGGCAAAAAACATGACCAAGACAAAGATTAGATTGCGCATTTTTGACTATTCTTCAATCAACGCCACGACTTCATTGTGAAACGCCTTTACGATCCCTTTTTTAAGCGGAACGGTTTTTTTCCAGTCCAAAATAATCTGGCCCTCCTTGAGAAGGCTCATGAGCGGCTTATGGTTGTTCATGATTTCAAATTCACCTTCGGTGCCGGATAAAAAAATGCTCCAGGCCTCGCCATCATAGATTGTCCGCGCCGGAGTCAGGATTGTTACTTTCATTGTATAAGACACCCGTTTAAAAACCAATCATCTTATCCCGGGCACAAGACGCGGGGACTAGCCTGCGCACCCTGACGCATCCTCCATAGCCCGAGGGGACGGAGGAAGGGGCGCCATTCCTAATCGTCCTGCGTAGCCTTCTGGCGAAGCAGGCACGGACCGGGGCAACTGGCGCAAGCGCTTTGAGACGGCCGGCTGGCTGATTCCCAGTATCCGCGCGGTCTTGCCCTGGTTACCCGCCGCGCGGCGCAGGGCTTCGGTAAAGGCCGCCCGGTCGATTTCTTCCAAGGTCGGCATGGGGTCCGGGAAAACAATGTTTTCCCCGGCGGCGGGGGTTGTGGCGCAGCCTGTCATATCCGTAGCCTTTGCGCCCGGGGATATCCGCTCACGGATAAAGGCGACCAGCGCCTCGCGCGTGCGACCCCGTCCCACGGCATCAGTCAGGAGTCCTTTGAGTTCTTGTACGTTGCCCGGAAAATCATAGCTGTTAAGCAGGGCAAGCAATTCCTGGCCAGCCTCGATTACGGGCCGATTAAGCGCCTGGCAGGCCTGCCCAATAAAGTGCGCCGTCAGCAGGGGAATGTCTTCCGGGCGATCGCGCAGGGCGGGGACCCGAATTTCATGAACGCGCAGGCGGTAATACAAGTCCTTCCGGAACCGGCCATCAGGGAGCAGGCGTTCCAGGTTGGCATTGGTGGCGAACACGAAACGGGCGGTGGCATGCCGCGGACGGTCAGTTCCGAGCGGAAAATATTCGCCATCCTGCAGCAACCGTAACAGCTTGATCTGCGATGCCATGCTGAGATCACCAATTTCATCCAGAAGAAGCGTCCCCCCGGACGCCTCTTCAATCAGGCCGGCCCGGGCATAGTCAGCCCCGGTGAATGCGCCGCGCTCATGGCCGAAGAGCGTATCGGCGAAGACATGATCGTCCGTGCCGGCCGCATTGAGCGCGACGAAACGGCCGGACCTTTTGCTGGCGCTATGAATGGCGCGGGCCAGCAGGTCCTTGCCGACACCCGTTTCGCCGAGGATCAGGACAGGATGCGTTGAGGGAGCCACGGACTCGGCATGTCCCATCACTTTCAGCATGGCCTGGCTGCGGGTCAGGATGGGAACAAAGGCTTCCGGGTTCTCCAGCGACCCGGTATCAAGGCATCGGCTCAGCGCAAAGTTTTCCCGGCGCAGGTCGGACATTTCCAAGGCGCGCCGAACGGAGGTGACCAGGCGCTCAATATCAATCGGCTTGACGAGATAATCGAACGCGCCGGCCTTCACGCAGTGCACGGCGGTGGCGATATCGCTGGCCGCCGTGACTACAATGATCGGCGTCTGCGGGCAAATCTCGGCACACAGGTCCAGTATTTTCTGGCCGCTGACCTGCGGCATGTCCAGGTCCAGAAACATGATATCCACCTTCTGTGTCCGTAAAAATTCCTCCACTTTGCGGCTATCAGCCATGCACGTGACCCGATCATATCCCTTCAGCAGCAAGGCCGTCTGGAGCGCTTCCAACGCATGCGGTTCATCGTCCACGACCAGTATGTGCGGTTGCGCGGAGGGCGTCATGATTCTTCCATGGCAACGGCAGGGTTGAGCGGCAGAACCACACGGGCGGTGGTGCCGTATCCTTCCCGGGAAGTGAACTCAAGGCGACCGTGATGCTCCCGGATGATGGCGTCGGAAATGGATAGTCCCAGCCCCGTGCCACCCTGACTGCGCCTGGTGGTAAAGAAAGGATCCTTAATCCGGGCAATGAGATTGGCCGGCATGCCGCAACCTTCGTCCTCTACCGTGATCACCAGGCTATTCGCAGCCGGGTCATGCCCGGTAACGATCCGTACCGCCTTCTCCGGACTGGACAGGGCATGGCATGCGTTCATCAGCAGGTTGATGACCACCTGCTCGATTTTGCGGGCCCGGC
>CAYYWX010000111.1:0-2969 GCA_964475405.1 uncultured Verrucomicrobiota bacterium | reverse complement strand
CACTATCCCGCTCAAAACTGGAATGTTTCTTAAAATGCCCACGTTGTTTTTATTTAGATCGCCGTTTAGGAATTTCGCCACCATCATTACCACCTTTTACTTTGAACAATGCTGTAGATAGATTGCTCAAGAAAGAATTTGACCAGTACCGCCAACTTCAACAACCACATCCGCTAATGGTAAAATATAACGTAGATGCAATTCCATTTAATCATCCTGTTAGCGTGCGGTTAAAATCCCCCATCTAGGGGCGAATCAAAATCCCCCACCCATAAAGGGAGATTGGTCATGTAAGTTACCTTAAAAGGAGAGGTAACAATTACATGGCGAATCACATAAATATGGGTGAAAGAGAAGCAATAACAAGGCTTTATGAGGGTGGCTGGAAGAAGCGACGCATAGCCAGGGAGCTTGGGCTGGACCGGAAGACGGTTCGGCGGCATATCCTGGAACTGGAGCGTTCAAAATCACCCATTATGCTTGCCGGGAATGAGGAGGCAAAAGGGACCATTCTGCTTGTCGGGAAATCCGTTGATCCATCTCAAAGGCCAGGTCGGCCAAGCCGGTGCGAACCACACAAAGGTTTCATTGAAAGTGCAGTTCTGGAGGGACTTTCCGGCCAACGGATATACCAGGATCTCAAGATTGAGCATGGATTCGATGGTTCCTATGATGCTGTAAAACGCTATTTGCGGCGGCTTTATCCGGAGAAGGCGGAGCGTATCTGGCGGATGGAAAGCCCGCCGGGAGAAGAAGCGCAGGTGGATTTTGGGACTGGAGCATGGATCAAGGGTGAAGATGGGCATAAGCGCCGGTCATATGTATTCAGGATAGTGCTGTCGTATTCAAGGAAAGCATACAGTGAGGCTGTTTTTCGGCAGGACACCGAGACTTTCATTCGATGTATGGAGAATGCGTTCCGGCATTTTGGTGGAGTTCCGCAGACGTTGACGATAGACAACCTGAAAGCAGCAGTAAAAAGGGCTGACTGGTATGATCCGGAACTTAACCCGAAGATTATCGAGTTCGGCAGGCATTACGGGGTAGTGATCATTCCGACGATGCCGTTCACGCCGGAACACAAGGGCAAGGTTGAGAGCAGTGTTAAATATGTGAAGAACAATGCCCTTAAAGGCCGGACATTTTCCTCCCTGGAAGAAGAAAACAAATACCTGTTTGACTGGGAAAAGAATGTTGCTGACATGCGCATTCATGGCACCACCAGGCAGCAGGTCTTCAAGCTTTTTGAGCAGGAGAAACCAACACTGAAGCCTCTGCCTGCATCGCTGTTCCCATGTTACCAGGAAGGAAGGCGAACGGTACACCGTGACAGTTTTGTGGAAATAGCCAGGGCATATTATGAGGCCCCGCCGGAATATATCGGACAGGAAGTCTGGGTGCGATGGGACTCTCATGTGGTCAGGATTTTCAATCGACGTCTTGAGCAGATACAAGTACTGGCGAGGAAGAAGCCTGGCGAGTTTTCCGAGTGCTTGAGTACCCGGGGCAGATCCACAACAGTGGAACATACGGTTGAACACTGGCGTGATCTTGCCATGAAGATCGGAGAACACTGTGGCCTTTGGGCTGACAGGATAGTTGATATCAGGGGTTGTCACGGGATAAGAACGCTTCAAGGACTGGTCGCTCTGACCAGGAAGCATCGTGCTGAAGCCGTTGAGGAAGGTTGCAGGCTGGCCCTGGCTAATGGTCAGTACTATCTTGAGAATATCCGCAGCCTTATGAAGAATCCTGTGGAGCAGAATCAATTCGATTTCCTTTCCTCTCATCCCCTGATCCGGGACATGTCGGAATACGAAGAAATATTTCAGGCTATTACGGGCAACGCAACTGATCCGGCGTGCGGCGACCATGACTTTGATCAGCGTTGTGGCGCATCACGTCAGGCCGCCGTTCCGGATCCGGCTGCTTCGGGTTCAACCAACAAACAAGAGGAGGTAGCGTAAGTATGAAAGATGCCATGCAAAAAACCTTGAGAGACTTGAGGCTCTCGGGGCTGGCCCAATCCCTGGAAGTACGACTCCAGGAAGCCAGAGGCAACAACCTCAGCCACGAGGAGTTCCTGGAGCTTATACTTCAGGATGAACTGAACATCAGAAATCAGCGTATGCTCGAAAGAAGACGCAAAGCAGCTTCTTTCCGAGACACCAGAAATCTTGAGGATTTCGACTTCAGCTTCAATCCGTCAGTAAAACGCAGGCAAATCCACGATCTGGCCGCCTGTCAGTTCATCAGGGAATCCCGTGATGTCCTTTTTATCGGGCCTCCAGGCGTCGGTAAGTCCCATCTGGCCCAAGCCATCGGCTATCAAGCCATTAAAATGGGCTTTGTTGTTCTTTACCGCTCGGTCTTCGATGTTGTCAGCGAACTCCAGGAGGATCAGGCACTTCGACTAAAAGATCGAGTCATACAGAAATATCTCAAGCCAAACTTGCTCATCATCGACGACATGGGTTTGAAAATCCTGCCGAAACTATCAGGAGAACACCTCTTTGAAATAATCATGCGCCGGTACGAGAACAAGTCAACGATCATGACCAGCAACAGACCCATCGAAGAATGGGGAAAACTCATCGGAGATGTGCCCTCGGCCACTGCAATCCTTGACAGGTTCCTGCATCATGCAGAAATTATTAACATCACAGGCAAGAGTTACCGGCTAAAAGATCGCTCTTGCAAAAAGGAAGTTTCGTAGCCAGATTAACAACCAGGTGGGGGATTTTGAACCGCCCGCCCCTGGGGGATTTTAATCCGCACGGTGACACTCTGGATTGTTTGTATTCTTTTGACGACACATAACATTTTATCGGCTGAATTTTCTGACGTCGAAAAAAAGATTAAGCGAATAAATAAAAAATCCTACGAGGGTGATGCTTATTTTTTAGACTGTGAGAAGGAATTTCTGACGTTACTACATGGCAAAGAAACTTCAGAAGAAACCGGCAATA
>CAYYWX010000110.1:0-3333 GCA_964475405.1 uncultured Verrucomicrobiota bacterium | reverse complement strand
ACAACGGCATCGATCTTTCCAAGGACACGATGGCCCTCCAAAGGCTGAAGGAAGCGGCCGAGAAGGCCAAATGCGAACTGTCGTCCTCCCAGCAGACGGAAATCAACCTCCCGTTCATCACCGCCGACTCATCCGGCCCGAAACATTTGAACATTACCCTGACCAGGTCCAAACTCGAGCAGCTGGTTGACCAGCTGGTTGAAAGAACATCCGGACCGGTCCGGGCCTGCGTGAAGGATTCCGGCCTGGAGACTTCCCAGATCAATGAAGCCGTGCTCGTGGGCGGCATGACCCGGATGCCCAAGGTCCAGGAAATGGCCCGCACGCTCTTCGGCAAGGAGCCCCACAAGGGCGTCAACCCGGACGAAGTGGTCGCGGTCGGCGCGGCGATCCAGGCCGGCGTTTTGAAGGGCGAAGTGCACGATGTGCTTCTGCTGGACGTCACCCCCTTGAGCCTCGGGATTGAAACGCTCGGCGGAGTCTTCACGACCCTGATCGAGCGCAACACCACCATCCCGACGAGGAAAAGCGAAATATTCAGCACCGCGGCCGACAGCCAGTCGTCCGTTGAAATTCACGTCCTGCAGGGCGAGCGCAAAATGGCCGGCGACAACAAGTCCATCGGCCGCTTTCACCTTGATGGCATCCCTCCGGCGCCGCGCGGCATGCCGCAGATCGAGGTGGGATTTGACATTGACGCGAACGGCATCCTGCATGTCGGCGCCAAGGACCTCGGCACCGGCAAGGAACAGAAAATCACGATCACCGCCTCGAGCGGGCTGGACAAATCCGAAATCGACAAGATGGTCAGGGACGCCGAGCAGCATGCCGACGACGACAAGCTGAAACGCGAGCAGGTGGAAACGCGCAACAAGGCCGACGCCCTGGCCTATGAAACCGAAAAACTGCTGAAGGAACACGCCGCCAAAATCGATCCCGCCAAGAAGGCGCGGGTGGAAGCGGCCCTCGAAAAGATCAAAGCGGCCATCAAGGACGGCGCCACGGAGGCCATCAAGTCGGCCATGGAAGCGCTCAACACCGAGATGCAGGCCGTTTCGGCCGACCTTTACTCCCAGGCCAAGAACCAGCGCCCGGGCGCCGACAACAAAGCCGGCCAGCCGGCCGACGGCGCGGAAAACCCCAAGAAAGACGGGCAATCGCGCGACAAGCCCCCCAAGGGCGACGGCGATGTCATTGACGCCGACTTTGAAATGGTTGATGACAAAAAATAATCCCACAAGAGTTTAAGGTTCAAGGTTCGGAGCCCCGGGTCATAAATCCCCGGCCGAGAACGGAGAACCTGACACAGCAAGAACACAAAACAAACAAGGAGGAACAAGATACATGAAAATTCAGCCGTTGGGTGATCGGGTATTGGTTGAGCCCCAGAAGGACGACCTGGAAACCAAGAAAGGCGGGATCATTATTCCCGACTCCGCCAAGGAAAAACCGATGCAGGGCAAAGTCATCGCGGTCGGCGCGGGCAAACGCGACGATAACGGCAAGCTGATCGCCATGAGCGTGAAAAAAGGCGATTTGGTCTTGCTGCCGAAATACGGCGGCACGGAAGTCAAGATCAACGACCAGGAATACCAGATCGTGCGCGAAGACGACATCCTGGGAATAATTGAAAACTGACCGGAAGATTCGACCGGACGAAAAATCGCAGATTAAATAAAAAACAAGAAAGGAAAGGTTATGGCAGATAAAGGCAAACAATTGAAATATGACGCGGACGCGAGGCAGGCAATCCTGCGCGGCGTCGAAAAACTCAGCCGGGCGGTCAAGGTGACCCTTGGCCCGTGCGGTCGCAACGTCATTCTCGACAAGAAATTCGGCTCGCCCCTGATCACCAAGGACGGCGTGACCGTTGCCAAGGAAATCGAGCTGTGTGACCCATTTGAAAACATGGGCGCGCAGATGGTGCGGGAAGTCGCCAGCAAGACGAGCGACGTGGCCGGCGACGGCACCACGACCGCGACCCTGCTCAGCGAATCCATTTACCGCGAAGGTCTCAAGAACGTCACGGCCGGGGCCGATCCGATGGCCCTCAAGCGCGGCATTGACATTGCCGTGGCCGAGGTTGTGGATGGCCTGGCCAAGCAGAGCAAAAAGGTCAAGGAGCACACCGAGATCTGCCAGGTCGCGACGATTTCCGCCAATGGCGACAAGCAGATCGGCGAGATTATCGCCGACGCCATGGACAAGGTTGGCAAGGACGGCACGGTGACGGTTGAAGAAGCCAAGACGATCGAGACCACCCTGGATGTCGTGGAAGGCATGCAGTTTGACAAGGGTTATCTCTCGCCTTACTTTGTCACCAACGCCGAGAACATGGAAGCTCTTCTCGAGGATCCCTATATCCTGATCTACGAGAAAAAGATATCCAGCCTGCAGGATTTCCTGCCCCTGCTGCAGAACGTTGCCAAGGCCGGCAAGCCCTTCATGATCATTGCCGAGGAAGTTGAAGGCGAAGCGCTGGCGACCCTCGTGGTCAACCGCCTGCGCGGAACCCTGCAATGCTGCGCGGTAAAGGCGCCCGGATTCGGCGACCGCCGCAAGTCCATGCTGGAAGACATCGCCGTCCTCACCGGCGGCAAATGCATCACCGAGGACCTGGGCCTCAAGCTGGAAAACGTCAAAATTGAAGACCTTGGCCGCGCGAAGCGCGTCACGGTTGACAAGGAAAACACGACGATCATCGAAGGCGCCGGAAAGACCTCGGCGATCCAGGGACGCGTCAGCCAGATCCGGAAGCAGATCGAGGAAACGACCTCCGATTACGACCGCGAAAAACTGCAGGAACGCCTGGCCAAGCTGGCCGGCGGTGTTGCGGTGATCAACGTCGGCGCGGCGACCGAGACCGAAATGAAGGAAAAGAAGGCCCGCGTTGAGGACGCTTTGCATGCCACGCGCGCCGCGGTTGAGGAAGGCGTTGTGGCCGGCGGCGGCGTCGCCCTCCTGCGTTGCCAGGCTGCGCTTGAAAAACTCACCGCCAAGGGCGATGAGGGCATCGGCATCCAGATCATCACCCGCGCGCTCGAAGGCCCGATCCGGCAGTTGGTCAACAACGCCGGCATTGACGCCTCGATCGTTGTCGCGGAAGTGAAGAAAAGCAAGGGCAACATAGGCTACAATGTCGCCACGCGCGAATACGTCGACCTGGTCAAGGACGGCGTCATTGATCCGACCAAGGTCGCGCGCACGGCCATCCAGAACGCGTCCAGCATCGCGGCGCTCCTCCTGACGACCGAGTGCATGGTGACCGATATTCCTGAAAAGGAAAAACCGGCCATGCCCCAGGGCGGTCCCGGCGGCGGAATGGGCGGAATG
>CAYYWX010000109.1:0-3357 GCA_964475405.1 uncultured Verrucomicrobiota bacterium | reverse complement strand
CGACGGAGACATTATAATCCCTGACAGGATTGCCGTCCTTATCCACGAACCGCGCGCAAAAATTACCGCCGGGGTAACCGTTGATCACCAACCGGGCCATCAACACATTGCGGCCTTTTTTCAAGGTTACCGGGCCGGATGCGTGAAGGTCCCTGCCCAAACTGCGGCTGACTTGAGTCCGAATGAGTTCCTGACCGTTGAGCGACCACAACGAACCGTCCTGGGCCCCGCCAATCCTCAGCCGGACATCCGGGATATCTTCGTTGCAGACGATGTAGGCGACACGAAAAAACTCCATTTTGGCGGTTTTATATTCAAGCGGAACCACGGCGGCGGCGGAGCGGGACACTTTCCAGGCCAGTTCATTGGTATTCACGCTGACTTTGTCGCCTTCGTTCGGCGCGCAGGTCGCCTGTCCCGCGAAGCACTCCCGCGCAAAAACATCCGTCTTGTTTGTCGTGTCCGCCGGAATGGGCGGCAACATCAACCACTCGCGAACATAACCGTCCTCATCCGGCGGGGAACGGAAGCGGCAGAATGATTGCATGGATTTGGCGTTGATTGTGTTCTGCTTTCGCGCGCAGTCCTTGATGTTTTTGACCGTGAGCTCATATTTCACGTCTTCCGCCAATGGCGTTGTGATTAGGTTGACTTCGGAAGGATCTGATCCAATCGCGGCAAAAAGAACTTTTATATCCCGGCTTATTGCGTAGTTTTCCGCGTTACCGGCGGAAACTTGTTCCACTTTTTCGCCGAATTGCACGGTAACGTTCGTTTCCCCCCTGGCAGCGACTGATGTTATGACCGGCGGGACCGCGTCCGCGGGGGACACAATGATCGTGGTCTCGGCATCGTCCGTAGCGCCCTTGTCATCCGTCACGGTCAGTTTGGCAATATATGTGCCAGGATTCGCATATGTGTGAGCGATATTTGCCGCCACTTGTGGTGAGCCTGTCGAACCATCAGAAAAGTCCCAGGCATATTTCGCAACTTTCCTTCCCGGCATTGCGCGGGACTTACCGGCGTCAAATTTCACAGTCAAAGGCGCCTCGCCGCGGGAAGAATCCACCGACTGGACCGCCCATACATTCTGTTCAATGCAATAAAGGTTTTCCATGCCGCGGAAATACATCCGGTTGCCTTCAAAGATCGGCGTGGCGGTCATGGTGCAATCCTGGTATTCCGCGCAGCGCGGGTTGTAGTACTCCGGATACGCGTAAGCGCCCAGCATGCGGCCTTCTTTGCCCAGGTATTGGATCCTGTTCCGCGCCACTTCCTCATACTTGCGCCCGGGCTTGATGACGATCGTGACGCCGGTGGAACCCATGAGGTAAATATAATCCCCCGCCAGGGCCACGCTGGCGCCGAAATAAATCCGCGTGTCCCAAATCTGGAACAGGTCCAGCGGCAGGACCTGCTCGTATACGACATCCATGGTCGCCAAATCAAGAACCACCAGCGTGCCCCAGCATCTTACGAGATAGGCCAGGCCTTCGTGAACGACCGGGGATGCTTCAAGCCAGTGCCCCTGATAAAATCCCGGCACGACATGAGTTTCCTTGGGGCTCTTCATGCTCAAGACTTTCTGAAACGCCACTCCCTCGCCGGCGTCCGGCTTGAGAGGGGTAATCCAGGCCATGTGACCGCCGGCCTGAAGAACAGCGCCGTCATGGCAGACCGGCGTCGACTCTATCTCTGCGCCGCAATCGCCCCGGCTGAATATTTTCCCGTCCTTGGCGCGAATCAGCGAGGCGCCGCCGGGACAAACGACAAACTCCACCCCGCCGATAACCGTCCTGCTCAAGGACCCAAACCATAACGAGGTCTTCATCTTGTCAATGACACTCCAGCTGACGATTCCGGTCGCGCCGTCAATGGCGGTGATGGTCCCGTCCAGAATAACCAATTTTCCATCCGCAAAAACCGGCGATCCCAACCATCCGTGATGCTGATGCTTGGGCGGCTCGTACCGGATCCAACGCCGCTTGCCATCCAGGTCGTAGCAGGCGGATATGCCCCGCTCCAGGAAAATACAAATATTCTTCCCGTCGGAGACCGGAGTCGGGATTTCCCACCAGCTCGGCTCCCCCTGCTCTTTCGGCTTCTTGTATTTCTGGTCCACTTCCACCATGAGTTTGTCCATCTCCTCCTCCAGCGCCGCCTCCGCCTTCGCGGTCTGGTTGGTCGCCAGCGTGCCGGAGACGAAAGCGCCATAATAGTCCTCCCGCTTTTTCGCAAGGTCATCCAGCTTGGCAAACAGTTCCGGCTTGGTTTTCCTGTCCTCCGCGGTCGCCGCGTCGTAGGTGGCGCTTGGGCGCACCCAGAGAACTTTCCCGGTCTTCTTGTCCACGCAAACCAGGCTGTAGGGATGGGCGGTGGTAAAGATCTTGTCGCCCACGATCACCGGCATGGCCTCCGAAAGTCCGGGCATCGGCGTGATCCAGGCGATGTTTTTCTGCTCGTACTCGCGCGGCTCCTCCGCCGGCCAGAACCGGCACTGGACAAAGCAACTGTTGGGAAAATCCGCGGCGCCGTACCGCGGCTTGATTTTGAAAAGGAAGCGGTTCCAACCCGGTTGCAGGTCCAGCAGCAAATATGGCCGGCTCGGATCATGCTTGTTAAGCTTGCCGTTGAGCCAGAATGCGGCGACGCCCTGGGTGCTGATATGCGCGACTCGATAATGAAACCATATCTTGGTCGGCTTCCCGGCGTACAGGCAAGCCTGGACATAGGCCGCCTGCCCGGTTGACATCGGCCCATTCATCTTCAAGACGTCAATGTAGGAATTATCAACCTGGGCGCGTTTCCAGATTGTCTCGCCGATCTTGTCGCCTTCCTGCGGCGCGAGGGCCGCTTCGCCCGGCGTCAATTCCTGCGTGATCACGTTGGTCACGTGGGCGGATGATATCGGGACGGCCACCAGCCATTCCGTGAAAAAACCGACTCCGGCCGAGACGGCGTTAGCAGGTGATTGATTCGTTGGAATCGCGGAAGAACACTTCAAGTCGCCCAGCTGCTTCATGACGCGGCCCCAATGAACCGGAGGGGTTGCGCCGGGATATTTTCCGGTCCCGTCCCCGCGCCAGCCGACCGGTTGTTGCGCTGATGGGGAAAAATCAGGCGAACCCATCGGCGCATCTTTGACCGCGGCGGGCGCCGTGACGCCGCAAATCAGGAAAACCATCGCCAGGCAGGCTGAAAAAAATATTATCCTCGTGCCGTTCCCATTAAACATAATTAACAATCCTCCTGTTTTTCAACGAAACTGCAAAGAGCGCCGCCCATGTCAACATTACTTGCCGGACGGAAGCGCCGAATTAGTAACGGCGGCGGCGACGGAGACATTATAATCCCTGA
>CAYYWX010000108.1:0-3614 GCA_964475405.1 uncultured Verrucomicrobiota bacterium | reverse complement strand
CCGTCCTCGTGGATTTTAACGGCCGGCAGTTCGCCGCGGACAATTTTGCAAAATATGCAATCTTTCATTGATGCAAAATCAAAAGAATATTTACCACAGATGACACGGATAGCACTGATGCTGACAGTCGACCCAGGCTTCGCCGAAGGCTACGCCGAGGCGAGCTGTCAACCGCCTGCCCTGCGTAGCCTTGAGCGAAGAAGGGGCAACGGCCTGAGCATATCCGTGTTATCAGTGTAATCAGTGGTTGTTTTTTGGATTGCGGGCATGGCCCGTTTCAGTTAACAAAGCGCGTTATCCGCCGGCCTTTTTCAATTCTTCCGATCTTCAGCGCGCGAACGCCGGAACGGCGCAATATTTTCATCGCGGAGGAAACATCCGCCGGCCGGAGAATAATCACCAGGCCGACGCCCATGTTGAAAACGCGATACATTTCATCGCGTTCCACGCCCCCGCGCTCCTGCAGGAACGTGAAAACGGGCGGGGGCGTCCAGGCGGAAAGATCGAAAACCGCGTCAACATTATCGGGAAGAATCCTCGGCACATTGTCCTGGAATCCGCCGCCGGTGATATGGGCCATGCCCCGGACCGTCACCTTGTCCAGGAGGGCGCAGACCGGCCGCAAGTAACTGCGGTGCACCGCGAGGAGCGCGTCGGCCGCCGTGCGTCCGACCCCCGGCAGGATATCGTCCGGCTTGAGTTTTTCCTGCTCAAAAATGATCTTCCTGGCCAGCGAAAAACCGTTCGTGTGCAGGCCGGAGGAAGGCAGGCCGAGGATAACGTCCCCGGGACGGATATTTTTGCCGGTAATGATTTTTTTCCGCTCAACCGCGCCGACGATCGTGCCCACCAGGTCATATTCCCCCCGCGGATAAAGTCCGGGCATCTCCGCGGTCTCGCCGCCGAGCAGCGCGCAGCCGTTCAACCGGCAGGCGCGGCAAAGTCCGGCCACAACCGACTTGAACATTTTGCCGTCAAACTTGGCCGTGGCAAAATAATCCATGAAAAAGAGCGGCCGGGCGCCATGCACGAGGATATCATTGACGCAATGATTCACGATATCCTGCCCGACCGTGTCGTGCCGGCCGGCCATGACGGCCACCTTGAGCTTCGTGCCGACGCCGTCCGTGCTGGCAACCAGCGCCATGTCCCGACCGGGCGAGGCGAACATGCCGCCGAACGACCCGATCTCGCAGATTTGACCGGGAACAACGGTTGACTTGACCATTGCTTTCACCGCCCGCAGGGCGGCCATTTTGTTGTCAATATTAATGCCAGCTTTTGAATACGCCGATTTTTTTTGCATGTTTTCTCCCTTTTACGATTGAATAATTTTTAAAATTACCTCTTGCCCGCTCTTTTCTGTCATTCCCGCGAAGGCGGGAATCCAGTCTTTTCTAAATCCTCTGGATTCCCATTTTCATGGGAATGACAGTCACGCGAAGCGCACGGAAAATAAAGGCCATCTATTTTTCACCGCCGATATTCTAATACAAAAAACCAAATCAGGCAAAAAATAAATGTGACATTTTGCGGGAAGGTTGTATAATGCGAACATGTTAACTGTCGCACAGGCGGCAAAAATCAAAAGGGAGAAATCACCATGACCAGAAGAACTGAAATATACAAGTGCGATATCTGCGGCAATATCGTCGAGGTCCTGCATCCCGGGGCGGGCGAACTGGTCTGCTGCGGAAAGCCGATGCGCAACGTGCTTGCCAACACGGTTGATGCCTCAAAGGAAAAACACGTTCCGGTCATTGAAAAAACAGCCGGCGGCCTGAAAGTAAGCGTCGGCAGCATCCCCCACCCGATGGAAGAAAAACACTACATTGAGTGGATTGAAGTCCATGCCAACGGCAAAATACTGCGGCAATTCCTCAAGCCCGGAGAGGCGCCCATGGCGCAATTCGCCGCGATCGAATCAGCCGGACCGGTGACGGCGTTTGAATACTGCAACCTGCATGGTCTCTGGAAAGCTTCCTGAGGACGGGCGCTGGAAATCGCTATGCGCGGCGCAGGAGGATTTTCAGCCATTCATACGCCATGCCGCTTGTTTTGCCGTCGTTGACAAATTCGTCAAATTGTCCGATGGCGCCGCCCGGCGGAGAAGCCGGGCCATTGAGGACAACCATGGGGACCGGCTCGCTGGTATGGTTGCGGATATTGACCGGAGTGCGGTGATCCGTGCCGATAATCAGCCGGTAAGGCCGGCCGCGTTCATTAAGCGCCTCCCAGACCGGTCCGACAACCCGGCGGTCAAAATCCTCGATTGCCTTTAACTTCAGGCGCAAGTCGCCATTGTGACTGCACTCATCCGGCGCTTCCACGTGAACAAAAACAAAGTCTTTCGTTTCCAGGATTTCCAGGGCCGCCCTGACCTTGGCGGCGTAATCAGTGTCGATAAATCCCGTGGCGCCCTTGATCGTCTTCGCCTCCAGGCCCGCCAGGCGCCCTATGCCGCGCACCAGATCAACCGCGGTAACCACCCCGCCGGTCAGGCCGAAAACCTCACGATAGGACGGCAAAGAAGCGCTTCGCCCCTGCCCCCAGAGCCAGATCTGGCTCGCCGCGTTTTTACCCGCTTTTCGCCGCGCCTCGTTGACCGCGTGACCGGAAAGTATTTTCTTTGATTCCTCCATGAGTTTCAGAAGCTCTTCCGCTCCAGAACCGCGCGGCGCGTTCTTTGCCGCCGGCTGGCCAAGGACATCATGCGGCGGAACGGTGACCAGGCCGGCGTGCGGACCGTTTCGCCAGATCAACAAATGACGGTAACTCGTCCCTGTAAAAAAACGTCTTCCATCCGCGCCAAGCTGTTTGTCAATCAATTCAATCAGCGATCGCGCCTCCGGCGTGGAAATATGTCCTGAGGAATGATCAAGGATCAGCCCGTTTTCAACGGTAATCAGATTGCAGCGGAAAGCAACATCGTCCGGGTTCATGGGTATGCCGGCGCCGGCGGCTTCAATCGGAGCGCGGCCGGTATAATACCGGGCCGGATCAAAACCCATTATACTGAGGTTGGCGACGTCGCTCCCGGGCGGCATGCCGCCGGGCACGGTCGTCACGAGGCGCACCTCGCCCGCGGCGGCAATGGCGCGCATATTGGGAATTGAGGCTTCCTGCAATGGCGTTTTGCCGCCGAGCGCTTCCTGCGGATAATCGCCCATACCGTCGCCGATCAGGATTATATATTTTGTTTTTTGCATCCTGCGTCCATCAGTTGCCGAGTTGCCGGGCATAGTAGCCTTAATCATCCGGACGGTCAATTGCAGAAAACGTCGGGCAGGAACAAATTATGCGCTTGCGAACGGAAGGCTATTTTGAGATAAGTCTATTTCGTAATTTATTTGCGGATTTTCACGGAGAGCTCGCCACCGGCGAATCCCTGGCCGAGCTCGGGCAGGCCGCCTGCGGTGGAAAAATTGCATAAAGTATGAGTTCTTCACGGAGAGGTGACCGAGTGGCCGAAGGTGTACGACTGGAAATCGTATGTGCCCCAAAAGGGTACCGCGGGTTCAAATCCCGCCCTCTCCGCCATCCTACGCTCTGCGCCGCAGCCGGCTTGAGCTTCGGATGGCAGGCCATCTTTTTTGAGCAGAGCGTAGGATGCC
>CAYYWX010000107.1:0-3697 GCA_964475405.1 uncultured Verrucomicrobiota bacterium | reverse complement strand
TTACCATATCGGTTTAATGGTTAGAGAGAGGGGCGGACTTAGTGTTACCGTGAGGAGGCAGATACCATGGTCAAGAAGCGTTGTGCCAATCCTGACTGCCAGGTTTGGTTTAAGCCCGACAAATATCATCCGGATCGCCACCGGTACTGCGGTGAGTTGTCGTGCCGCCGTCATCTTGACCGGAAACGTCAGCGGCGGCACTATGTCCGTCACTGCCGGGACCCGGCCTGGCAGGCAAGGCTGAAAAAGCGGAAGCAACGCGAGCGGCAGACGCGCTTGGCGAAGGCGGGGGCGGACCAGCGGTCCGCAACCGGCGGAGGTGCGTCCCCGCCGGCAGGCGGAGCGGCGGTGGCGTTGTCGCCAATGATGTCCTATCTGGGCATGTTGTCGTATCTGACCGGGAGTTCGGACCGCCAGGAATTGCTCAAGGCATGGCAACAATGTCGACAACGCGGTCTGGAACTGTCGCAACCGGTGGCGGCGGAAAAAAACCGGAAAAATTTCCTCACGCCAGCTCCCCTCGTGGCGGAGATATTTCCTCACGCTTGCTCGCCGTAAGATAAAGGACGCCAAGTTGTTGTGCTGTTTCCTCACGCTTGCTTTACTTGGTTGTCAATGGTGGCATTATACCGGCAGCAGGCGCGGCGGGTAGTCCGCCGGGCAAAAGCTGAAAGTATCAACCGTCATGGGAGACCGGAAATGATCGAAAAATTGCCGATCGTGCCGCATCGGCGGCGTGAAGTGCCATCCGGATTCGGCTGGGTGGACCACCAACTGTTGCGTGAGGGCCATGTAAAAAGATGCTCGACGGACGCGCTGGCGTTGTATCTGACGCTGATCTGCGCGGCGGACCGGGACGGGTTGTCGTACTATGGCGACGCCTTGTTATGCGCCCTGCTGGGCTGGAACCGCGACCGTCTGGAAAAAGCCCGTGAAAATCTGGAACAAGCCGACCTGATCGCCTGGTCGGCGCCGCTGTACCAGGTGCTGGAATTACCGGCGCGGGAGGAGGTGGCATCATGATCAACCGTGAGGTTTTCTGGAGTATTCATCGCCTGCACGAAACGCAGGGACTCAGTCCCGGCCAGATCGCGGCGCAGTTGGCGCTGGCGGAGGGAACGGTCCGCCGCTGGCTGGCGCAACCGGGTTTTGAGGAACGCAAGCAACGGGAACTCAATAAGCTACTGGATGAATATGGTCCCCGCATCGGAACCTGGCTGGCCGATTTTTCCTACAGCGCGGCGCAGATTTTCCAGCGGCTTCGCGAGGATGGCTATCAGGGCAGTTACCGGACGGTCAGACGTTACGTGTCCCAGATCCGGCCGCCCGTGCGGGAAGCATTCCTCCCTCTGTCCTTTGCGCCGGGCGAAGCCCTGCAGGTGGACTTTGGCGCCTGCGGCTTTGTTCCTTGCGGTCGAACCACCCGACGCTTGTCCGTACTGCTTGCCACCCTCTGCCATTCGCGGCTGATGGAAGGGGTATTTTTTCTCAGCGAACGCCAGGAACATTTTCTCGGCGGATTAAGTATGATCCTGGAAAAAATCGGCGGGGTTCCCGCCCGGATCATTTCCGACAACCTCAAAAGCGCCGTTCTCCGGCACGGCCGGCACGGTCACGTTGAGTTCCACCCGCGTTATGCGGATTTCGCCGGCCATTATGGCTTCGAGCCGGTGGCCTGCCGGCCCGGCCGGCCCCAGGAAAAAGGCATTGATGAAAATGCTATCGGCTATCTGAAAAAAAATCTGACCGCTGGCCGACAGTTTAACAGCCTGGCCGAGGCCAATACCGCCTTGCGCCACTGGCTGGAGACGATCGCCAATGTCCGCCGCCATGCCGCCACCGGAGAACAACCCATCGAGAGGTTCGAGCGCGACGAAAAACCGGCGCTCCGCCCGCTCCCCGCTTCTTCCTTCGACAGTGCCGTGACGGAACTGCGCCAGGCGGACACGCGTTGTCGTTTCTGGTTCGACGGCAATGCTTACAGCGTCCCGCAAAAATGCGCCGGCCAGGCCGTGACGTTCAAAGCTACTCCCGAAACCGTCCTGGTCTATCTGCGCGAGGACCTGGTTGCCCGCCATCCCCGTTGCTATGACCGGAAACAGGAAATCACCGACCCGGACCATTATGAGGAAATCAAAGCCGAACGCCGCCGCGCCCGCGAACAGAACCTGAGCCGCGATTTTCTCGCCCTCGGCCCGGCGGCGGCGGCCTTCCTCGCCGGACTGGAAGAAAAACAGCTTAATCCGCGCCACCATCTGCGCAAAATTCTGGCCCTGGCCGAAATGTACGGGGCGACGC
Organism: uncultured Verrucomicrobiota bacterium; assembly: GCA_964475405.1. GTDB lineage: Bacteria > Verrucomicrobiota > Kiritimatiellia > JAAZAB01 > JAAZAB01 > JAQUQV01. The sequence goes on along the minus strand of CAYYWX010000107.1, from coordinate 1,399 downwards.
CGGTCGCCGCCGCCATGACGGACGCCGTCACCTTCGCCGCCTGCCGTTCCGAGTACGTCGAACACCTCGTCCTTCACCGCCGCCGGAACCATGGCCCCGCCGCCGGCGTCCTCCACGTACCCCGCGCCGGCGATCTGCTCGACCTGCGCGTCTCGTCCCCGGACCTGAACATCTACCAAGCCAACTCTGCCACCACCAATCAGGAGAACCTGCCATGAATAACCAACACCAAAAACTGCTCGACAACCTTGATTATCTCAAACTCACCGTCCTCCGCGACCAACTCGATACCATCATCGCCACGGCCGCAAAAAAACAACTGTCCCACTTTGATTTCCTCACCACCATTATTAGCGACGAAGTCGAGGCCAAGCACGGACGCGCTGCCGAACGCCGCCTCCAGCAGGCGCATTTTCCCTACCTCAAAACACTCGACGCCTTCCAGTGGTCTCATCCCCGCCGCATCAACCGCGACCTCGTCCGCCATCTCTTTACCTTGAGCTTCCTTGACCAGCACACCAACATCGCCTTCCTCGGCGGACCGGGACTGGGCAAAACCCATTTGGCCCTCGCCCTCGCTCAGCACGCCTGCGCCCACGGCCACAGCGTCAGGTTCGATACCGCCATCAACGTCATCAACCGCCTCGACGCCGCCCACCAGGCCGGCTCCTTCCTCCGCGCCATGCACACCTACACCGCTCCCGATCTCCTCTGCCTCGACGAAATCGGCTACCTCCCCATCAGCCAGCAGGGCGCTAATCTCCTCTTCCAGGTCCTCAGCGCCAGATACGAACGCGGCAGTGTCATCGTCACCAGCAACCGCGCCTTTCATGAGTGGGACACCGTCTTCGGCGATAAAACCATCGCCAGCGCCATCCTCGACCGCCTCCTCCATCATTGCGAGCCGGTCGTCATCGAGGGCGACAGCTTCCGCATGAAAGACCGCCGGAAAAAATAATCCCATCACGCCGGTCCGCTTTCCATCTCCACGGCACAACCTGCCCACCGGAGACCGGAAAACGGACTTTTTCTTTACCAACCGCAACCATCCACACGGCCACGCCAAATGCGACCAACGCGCACCGCGGTCTTAACGGCACGGCCTTTTGGCGAAGCATAGCTTCCCAAAACGCCTCCCGGATCGCGCCCCGCCTTCGCCACGGCATCGCCACCGGAATGAAATTAAGGAGTAGTACCCAAAAAATAACCCGGCTAAAAAGCCAAACGGCGGGAAAACGGGTTTCCCCTCTTCCCGCCGCGTAACGCCTTTATCAGGCACATCCGGCTTGAGTAACTCTGCTTTTCCAGGGCCACCCAGGCACGCTATCCTTGCGCCCAAAACGCTAAATCCGCATTTTCACTTGGCCAGTTTCCAGCAATTTCAGGTGGCCATCCACAC
>CAYYWX010000106.1:0-3748 GCA_964475405.1 uncultured Verrucomicrobiota bacterium | reverse complement strand
TGATATTATATCACAGCTCGTTGCTAGGGAGATCAGCCTTCTCATTTAACCTGTGAGATATGCGGGCTAATGATCGCCGGTCACCTGCAGGTACGCCTGGTGCCGGTCGCGGATCTCGCGCACGTAATTCACCGGCTCGCTCCCGCGCACATAGCCGTAGCGGGCCTGGTTCGCGTACCGGGGTTTTGACAGCAGGAGCATCGCTTTCTCCACGTTGCCGAACCAGATATCCGGGTTCAATCCCATCTGGCGCGCCAGACGCCGCGCGTCGCTGACATGACCCTTCCCGGCGTTATATGAAGCCAGCGCGAACCAGATGCGTTCATCTGTGCTGACTTCCGACTCAAAATAGCCGCGCAGGAAGTCCAGGTATTTCACGCCGGCATGGATCCCGGTCGTCGGGTGTTCCAGGCTCTGCTTGAAACCCATCTCGCGCGCCGTGCCGGGCAGGACCTGGAACAGCCCCTTGGCGCCGGAGCTTGATTTGGCCCCGGGATCGAATCGGCTTTCCTGGTACATCTGGGCCATGTTCAGGCGCCACTCAAACCGGTAAACGCCCGCGAAATGCTTCACCAGGTCGTCATAAGGGGAGATTTTCCCGGCCGCATCCAATATCTTTTTTTGAATGACCGCCGCGGTTTTGGGCGGGATCCTGAAATATTTTTTAAAAATGATGTTATAAAATTGCCCGCGGTATTCCTTCGCCCAGAAGGAGTTGATCGCCGCCAGGAGCTGCTTGTCCCTGGCGCGCGTCACCCAGCAGCACGGCTCCGGAACGCCGATTGCCAGCGGGCCCTTGACGTTGAATTCCACGCGTTCTATGTCCAGGATATGGCTGTCGGCCACGGTCAGGTCATATTCCTTTCCGGCCACCTTGGCGATGATGTCCTCCGTTTCCATGTCTTCCGGCACAACCTGCAGGTTGAAATTAATCCCCTCGGCTTTCAATTTTTCCAGCGTTTGCATATACGAACTTGTCCGGCGGACAGCCACCGTGCGGCCGGTCAGGTCCTTGACCGAGCGCAGTTTGTTGTCGCTCGCGCAGGTCACCACCATCTGCGAGGCGTAAATGTACGGGGTGGAAAAAGCCAGGTTCTGCGCCTTGCGCCCCGGGGTCGGCGAAAGGGCGGCGGCGATCAGGTCGGCCTTTCCCTTGAGCAGCATCGGGATCATGTCGGCGTGGGTCGGCGCGACCACGATTTCAAGCTTCAGACCGAGCTGGTCGGCGAATCTTTTGGCCATTTCATATTCAAAGCCCATCAGCTGCCCGCGCCAAAGGAAGTAAGTGGCGGCGGTGTTGGCGGTCAGCACCCGCAGGGTCTTGCGTTTCCTGATGCCAGCCAGGTCGTCCATGTAAACGGCTTCGTGCCTGCCGGTCAAAGCCTCGCCGGCGAGGAAATTATTGAGCGCCGCCAGGAGCCGGGGGTTATCCGGGCGGACGCCCCACGCCAGGTCGCGTTCCCCGGTCACATCCAGCGCCGTTTTGATGTCGGAGCGATAATCAAGCAAAACGTCCAGCAGGTTGCTGTCCAGCACCGTCAGGTCAACCTCGCCGGAGGCCACCTTGTCCAGGATCTCGTCGGTGGTCAGGTGTCCGGGCAGGACCTGGACGCGCAGGGTGGGGTATTGCTTGCGCAGTTTGCCGACCGTATCCATGAATGAGGTTTGGTTCTGGACCGCGATCGTCCGGCTTTTGATGTCGGAGAGCTGGCGCAGGGAATTGTCCTTTTTCCGGGTCACGATCTGCTCGCGCGAATGGCCGACCGGGAGGGAAAAGGCGATCAGCTTTTTGCGCGCGTCAAGGACCGTGAGATTGGCGGCGATCAGGTCGCCCTTGCCGGCTTGCAGGGCCGGGATCAGGTCCTCGAACTTTTCAACGCCGATGATGCTCGCGCTGATGCCGAGCGTCCGGGCGAAATTGGCCGCCAGCTCGCGCTCGTAGTCGGCCGGGTAGCCGTCGCGCGGCAGGTAGCTTTCGGTCATCCACGGGGTGAGGATGCGCAGGCAATCTCTTTTTTTGATCGCGTCCAGGTCGCCTTTCTGGCCGGCGGCGTCGGCCAGGGCGATGACTTCCAGCGGTTCCTTTTCGGCTTCCGGCGGGGTTTCCTTCCTGGCGCATCCGGAAAGAATCAGGCCAAGCAGGAGAAATGCCGGCGCAAAAGCGAGAAAGACGGTAGGCCCGAATGGCGTTAAGATAAGCTTGCGGCGGTCGTGGCCGCCCGCCCTCCAGGATGGAAACGCTTGTGTTTTATGGAGGGCGGCTGGCCACAGCCGCCGTTCGGGATGTGAAAACGGGTTTATCTTAACATCATTCACGGTAGACGCCGTGGTTATGTGATTTTGGTTCATGCGCAATTTTTTCATAAACACGAAACTGGTTATAAAATGGAGGGCCACGCTCCCTGCTTCGCCAATGCTTCGCAGGGCAGGCCGTCGTGGCCGTTCTTTCCAGGCCTATTGTCAATTACTTTACATGCTTTCCGTCAAATTAACATATTTTTTTATTGCATTCTTTCGCGGGGATGGATATAAGATGATAAAAATTTGGTCGGGGTTTATACGCGCGTTAAACGGCAGTCCTGCCATAAGGAGAAACAAAAGATGAAGATGAAATCATTGCGTTGCCCGCTTCGTTCCGTGATCGCTCTCGTGTTTTTGCTGTCAGCTTCTTCCATCCTGCCGGCCGCTCCCTGGGCGGTGGTGGCCGACTGCACTAATTCCAGGCTCAGCGTGCTGGATTTTGGGACGACCCCCGCCACGGTGTACGGTTCCCTCGTGAGCAATCAATTGGGGAGCAGAGACGGCGCCATCCTTGATGTTGCCATCACGCCGGACGGGCAGAACGCCTTGATCTCAAATTTTTTGGATTTTACCATATACAGGGTAAATATATCCAACCCGACCAACCCGGTTGTGACGGGTTGCGTCACCAACAGTTTCCCCGCGGAAGACATCGCCATATCGCCCAACGGAAGGTTCGCCCTTATGACGGACGGCGGCATGTGCGCCAAGATGGCGGTTATTGACATGTCAAACTTCACCACGTCCTACACTTATTCCGTCACATCCGGCTGGGCCAACGCGGTGGCCATCGCCCCGGATAACCAGACCGTGGTTTTGGCTGACTATGCAAATTACAAATTAATTTACGGAGTGATTTGTCCGACCGGCTTGGTTTCGGAATCGGTCTTGTCCACCGCAGGGCAACCTAACAAGGTCGCCATCTCGCCTGATGGACAAACTATCCTCACGGCCAACTTGACCACCAACGCGCTGGTCAGCGTGTTCCGGATTGTAAGTCCCGGCGTTATTGTTACCGGCGACACCCCGACCGTCAGCGTGCTTGCTCCGAACATTGGATCGCAATCAATTATTTGCTCGCCGGCAGGCGATCGCGCTTATGTCCTGCAGAACGGGGCCGGGGTCAACAAGCTTTCCTGGCTGCAAATCAACGGTCCCGGCAATGTCACCTTGGGCGGCGCTGGATCTGCAACGCTTCTATCCAAAGTTGCGACCAGATGGACCGGTGTGGATACGATTGCCGTATCGCCGGATGGCGCGCAGGTCCTGGTCAGTAATCCGGGCTCGTTTGGTCCAACGAATATGCTGGCGGTGGTCAATGCCTCCACTTTTGCCGTGACTCCCCTTGATCCTTTGCAGGATATCCCGGCCGGGGTGGCGTTTGTATTTATTCCGGGCTGCGAAACGCGGATCACCACCGTCGCCGGCAGCCGCGAACCGGTCGCGG
>CAYYWX010000105.1:0-3910 GCA_964475405.1 uncultured Verrucomicrobiota bacterium | reverse complement strand
TGATTCCGAACCCGCGCACGGCGCCGGTCCCGAAGATGAAAAGAATTACCGCGGCCATGACCGTGGTCAGGTTGGAGTCAAGGATGGTGGTAAAGGCCTTGTGATACCCGCCCTCAATCGCCGCCGCCAGCCGCTTGCCGGCGTTCTGCTCCTCGCGGATGCGCTCAAAGATAAGCACGTTGGCGTCAACCGCCATGCCGATCGTGAGGGCGATGCCGGCGATACCCGGCAGGGTCAGGACCGGCAGGCCGATATGCGCGCCGGAGACGCTCCCCGTGAAAAGGCTCATGAAACCCGCGGTGATCATCATCGCCAGCGGCAACAGCAGCATATTGAACAAAACGCCGATATTGGCGACGATGCCCCCGAGCAGATAGTAGCCCGCCATGAAAACAACCACGACAATGGCGCTGTAGATTGAGGCGCGCGTGCCGCTTTCCACCGAATCTTTCCCGAGGGAAGAATCAACCATGCGCGACTCTATGATTTCAACCGGCACCGGCAGCGAGCCGGCCCGCAGGACGATCGAGAGGTCCTGGGCGTCCTTCAGGCTGAAATTGCCCTCAATGATCGCCTCGCCCCCGTAAATGGCCGTTTTCAGGAATGGCGCCGAATAGAGCGTGCCGTCCATGATGATCGCCAGGTAGCGACGCCCTTCCGGGCTGGGATTCTTGTCGCCGCCGGGCGCGTAAGCAGCGGTAATGTTCGCGAATTTCTTTGAACCCTTGGAGTCAAACTTCAAGGTGACGTAGGGCTGGCCGAGCTGGTCATATTCAACGCCGGCTTTTTTAACCGTGTCGCCCTTCAGTTCGCAGCGCAGCTTGACGAAAAACGGGGTGTAGAATTTCTGGCCTTCCTCGTTGTTTTCCTCAAGCATGAACCGGTAACCGGGCGGGGCCTGGAATTTTTCCATTTTCGCGCGGAACTCGGCGGTATACTTGTCATCCTGGAGCACCTGGGTGTCGCGCTTAAAAGACATTCGCCCGTTCCGTTTGCCGCTGCTCATGCTGACGATTTTAAAACCTTCCGGCGCCAGGCCCTTGGTGTACAATTCTTCCACGAGCTTGTCGTTGTTTTCATGCACCATGGCGAACTCAAGGAAGGCGGCGCTCTTGATCATCTTGATCGCGCGGGCCTGGTCCTCGTCCTTCAGCCCCGGAAGCTGGACGACGATGCGGTCATCCTTCTGGGGATAAATCTGCGGCTCGGCCACGCCGATGGCGTCCACGCGGTTGCGGATGATTTCAACCGCCTGCTCCTGGGCGTGCTTGACGGTGGCGGGAACCTTGGCGAGGATGTCTTTTTCCGCCATGTCCTTGTATTCCTCGCGCAGCTGCTTTTCAATCTCGGCGCTGTTGATCTGGACGGTAAAGCTCATGCCGCCCTTGATATCAAGGCCATACTTGACCTTCTGTTTCGGGGGAATGACCAGCGCGAGCGAAAGCGCGGTCAAGGCGATCAAAATCAACCATTTCCAAATAGCGTGTTTGTCCATTTCGGCATTACTCCTTTGATGCTATCCCAAGTTCCTCGTCCTTCTGGATGACCCGGGTCACCGCGCCGCGCAAGACGTCGATCTTGGTGTTATCCGCGATTTTAACGGTAAAGACATTTTCCTTTATATTGGAGACCACCCCGATCAGGCCGCCCCCGAAAATAATCTTGTCGCCGGTCTTGATGCTGGCGATCAGGTTGCGGCGTTCCTTTTCCTTCCTTTGCTGGGGACGGATCAGCAGGAAGTAAAAAAGCGCCAGCATGATCACCACCCACCCGATCATCATGTAAGGCGACTGTTGCGCTCCCTGGGCGCCGGCGCCCCCGGGCGCTCCGCCCATGCCGATGCAAACAAAATCCAGCATTGTGTTCATTTATTTATCTCTCCTTGTTATTGTTTATTCGTTCTAAGATTTTCCAGCAATTGACCGAAAGTGTCGTTTTCCAGCGCGCCCCTTATCTCGGCCATGAACTTCATATAGCAATAAATATTATGGATTGTCAGCAAAACAAATCCTAAAATTTCCTCCACGTTCAGCAGATGCCGCAGATAGGCGCGGGAAAAATTACGGCAGGCGTAACATCCGCACCCCTCCTCTATCGGCCCCATGTCATCCTTGTTAGCCGCCCCCTTCAGCGGGTAACGGCCGGTTCTGGTCACCGCCGCCCCGTTCCGCGCCAGCCTGGTCGGGATCACGCAGTCAAACATGTCAACGCCCAGCGCCACCGCCTCGGCGATCTGGTTGAACTCGCCCACGCCCATCAGGTAACGCGGTCGTTCCGGGGGCAGGAACGGAACGCTGTCCCTTATCCCGCCCAGCAAGGCGTCCTCCGGCTCGCCCACGCTCACGCCGCCGATGGCCAGGCCGTCAAAACCCATCCCGGCCAATTCCCCGGCGCAACGCTTGCGCAAATCCGGATACACGCCGCCCTGCACGATGCCGAACACGAGCTGGCCCTCTGCCCTCGGCTGTTTAGCACAAACGGAGGCCCATCGTAATGTCCGATCCACCGATTGGCAAGCGTAATTGTAATCGCATGGATAAGGGGCGCATTCGTCCAGGACCATCGCCACGTCAGAGCCGAGCGAGCGCTGGATGCCCATCGCCTCGACCGGTCCGAGGAAAAGCCGGCGGCCGTCCACGTGCGAATTGAATTCCACGCCCTCGTCGGTGATCTTGCGGCTGGCGGCCAGGCTGAAAACCTGGAACCCGCCGCTGTCGGTGAGGATCGGCCTTGACCAGCCCATGAAGCGGTGCAGGCCGCCGCTTTTCTCAATCACCGGCACGCCCGGGCGATCATTGAGATGATAGGCGTTACAGAGGATCATGCCGACCCCGAGTTCATCGAGATGGACGGGCGTCAGGGTCTTGACCGTGCCCTGTGTGCCGACCGGCATGAAGACGGGCGTCTCCACGGCGCCGTGGCGGGTCATAAGGCGGCCGCGCCGCGCGGACGACCCGGGATCCTTTTTCAATACCTGAAATATTTCCGAGATGCTCATAATCTTGAAGCAAGGAATAAAACATCTTATGGCCGATCTGTCCAGCCTTTCCTTGCCCCGATCCGGAGAGGAACGAAAGAACTTTTGTCCTTTAACTCCTTAGATCCCCTCCAGCGGAGGGGTGGCCGCATTAGGCCGGGGTGGGTTTTATCGGGAATGCTCCACGGATGACAAATGAAAAGATATTGCTGATGCAAAAACAACCTGATATGATGTCGCCATGAAATTTGAGTGGGATCCGCAGAAGGCTGCCGGCAATCTGAAAAAGCACGGTGTGTCTTTTCATGAAGCCGCGTCGGTTCTTGGCGATCCCCTTTCGATCACATATCACAATCCGGATCACTCCGTCACGGAACACCGGTTTATCACGGTGGGATTGTCACAATCCGGACAAGTGCTCATGATCGCGCATACAGACCGTGGAGACAATGTTCGGATCATCAGCGCAAGAAGAACGACACGCCAGGAAAGAAAATATTATGAAGAAGGCAAATAACAGAGGAACCGAAGACGACCTGCGGCCGGAATATGACCTCTCCAGGCTCAAGGACGGGGTGCGAGGTAAATACGCAAAGCGTTTCCAGCAGGGAACCAACCTTATCCTGCTCTCCCCGGATGTGGCCCGGTATTTCCCCGACGAACGCTCGGTTAATACCGTCTTGAGATCCTTGGTCGGTATCGCCAAGACCGAACTTAGCCACGCCCGCTAAGTCTCGATATGGCGAAGGAGGATGCGCTTCCTCCCTACGCGAAATCGCTCTCGCCTCGGCGAAGCTCGCTTTGCGGAGTCTCGCCAAGGACGGACCTTTGGCGGAGCCCGGGTCAGCGGGAAATACCGGCAGACCCGAATGGCGCTAAGATAAGCTTGCGGCGGTCGAGGCCGCCCGCCCTCCAGGAGGGAAACGCTTGTGT
>CAYYWX010000104.1:0-4005 GCA_964475405.1 uncultured Verrucomicrobiota bacterium | reverse complement strand
GGCGGCAGGTTCGCCGTCCTTTGTTTCCGCCGCCTCGTTCTGCTGCTCGGTGGCGCGGACCCGGGCAAAGTGGGAGCCGGCCTTGAGAACGGCGTCGTTCAGGGCGTTGATGATGATTTTTATGGAACGCGTTGAATCGTCGTTGGCCGGGATCGGGTAATCGATCGGGTCCGGGTCGCAATTCGTGTCAACGAAAGCAATGACCGGGATGCCGACGCGGTTGGCTTCGCGGACGGCGATCGCCTCGCGGTTGATGTCAACCACGATCATCGCTCCGGGCATGCTGGCCATGCCGGCGATACCCATCAGGTTGCGTTCGAGGCGCTCCAGCTCATGGCGCAGGCGCGAGGCCTCTTTCTGCGGCATGGAGTCGAGCGTGCCCTTTTCGCGCATGGCCTGGATTTCCTTCATGTGCTTGATGCTGTTGGCGATATTCGGGTAATTGGTGAGCGCGCCGCCGAGCCAGCGGCTGATGACGTAAAATTGGCCGGAAGCGGTCGCGGCTTCCTTGATTATTTCCTGGGCCGGTTTCTTTGTGCCGACAAAAAGCACGCTCTTGCCGCCGGCGACTGTGTCAAACAGGAATTGCCGCGCCAGTTCAAGCTGGGTCATGGTTTTGGTCAGGTCGATGATGTAAATGCCGCCGCGTTTTTCAAAGATAAAACGCTTCATTTTGGGGTTCCACCGCTTGGTTTGGTGGCCGAAATGAACGCCGGAATTTACCAGGTCGGAGACGCTGAACGAAGCAGAAGACTCGATCTTATCCACTGTATCCCTCCTTTAGTTGGTCCCGTGAAATTTTCACGGGACAATCCGCTTTGATGGTTTCCGGGGGCAGGAGGAAACCATGCTCGCTTCCGTCCGCACAAGGCGGACTAATGGGAGGTAACATAGCAGGGGTTTTCCCCGTTGCAAGACATTTTTTGCGATTTTTTAAATCGCAAATGCCCCGTCATTAATATTGCACGAGTAATAATGAGAAATACGTTCCGCCTTGGGTGCGGAGACAGAATGTGTGATCTTGGCCTGGCGGCAGCGTTCTCGCCGGTCGGCGCATACACAAGTATAGCGCCGCCGGCGACGCCTTGCCGCCAAGCCAACCTACCGCATTCTGTTCCGCATGGTTCGCTGGCTCACCAAGCCCAAGGCGGAACGCGATTGCATCCGCCCAACCGCGGCGGTTGGGCGGCCTGGAGCCTTCTACTTCGCCGACCTTCCTCCGCCCGCTGAAGCGAGGGCGCGGCGCAACGCCGGATTTGAAACTTGACGGATGGGGAATCTGCTGGTAGTTTCAAGCTAAATTAAGTCCAGACGTATTAAAGGTTTATCCTATGAAAATCGTACTCATTATTCCCGGATCGGGGGGAACGTTTTATTGCGAGAACTGCCTCCGTGACGTGGCGCTCGTGTCGGCCCTGCGCCGGCGCGGCCATGACGTTATCATGGTGCCGATGTATCTTCCGCTTTTTACCGACGAGCCCGGCGTGGCCGGCCATTCGCCGGTCTTTTTCGGCGGCATCACCACCTGGGTGCGCGAGCGCCTGCCGTGGTCGCGCCATCTGCCCGCTTGGCTCCTGCGGGGACTTGACGCGCGCTGGCTCCTTGCCCACGCGGCCCGGAGAAGCGAAAGCACCCGAGCCTCCGGCATGGGCTCCATGACCCTTTCCATGCTGCGCGGCGATTCCGGACATCACGTCGTTGAATTGCGGCGGCTCGTGGAGTGGCTGCAGGGCGAGGGCCGTCCGGATTTGATCCAGCTCTCCAACGCTCTCCTGCTGGGGCTTGCCGCGCCGCTGCGCTCGGCCCTGAATACTCCCGTGGTGTCGCTGCTCCAGGACGAGGATGTCTGGCTGGACGCCTTGGACAAGCCGTTCGACCGCCAGTGCTGGGAGATGGTCGGGAACAAGTGCAATGACGTTGACCTGCTTATTTCCGTCAGCGCGTTCTACGCGGATGCGTTCGGACGCAAGGCCCGCGTCGCCCGCGATAAGATCCGTGTGGTCCATCCCGGCATTGACCCGACCGGATTGGAACGCGCCGCGCCGCCGGAGGCTTCCGTCCCGGTGATCGGGTATTTGTCCAAGATGACCGAGTCCCTTGGCCTGGGCATCCTGGTGGACGCCTTTATCCAATTAAAGCAGGCCCCCAGTTTTTCCAAGGCGAAACTGCGCGCGATGGGCGGCATGACCGGCAATGACCGGCGCTTCATTGCAAAGCTTCGCCGGAAACTCGACGACGCCGGGTTCGCGGAGGATGCGGAATTCCTGCCGGAGATGGACCGCGCCAGCCGCGTGCGGTTCCTGCAATCCCTGACGGTGCTCTCGGTGCCGGTCCCGGCCGGGGTGGCATTCGGCACGTTTATGCTTGAGGCGATGGCAGCGGGCGTGCCGGTTGTTGAGCCTGACCGCGGCGCCTTTCCTGAAATCATTAATGCCACGGGTGGGGGAATGGTCTACAAGGACACTACCGCCCAGGGATTGGCCCGGACGCTTGCCACCCTCCTGCGCGATCCGGCGCGCGTCCGGGATCTGGCGCAGAAAGGAAAGGCCTCGGTCCTGCGTGACTTTACCGTGGACCGCATGGCGGCTGATCTCTCCGGGATCTATGAGTCTTTGGCGGCGAGGAAGTGAGTGAGGAAGGTGGTTAGACTGAAGGCTGTAGACTGTTAGGATGGAGATAATATGAGAGAATATGAAATACAGAATAGTGGACCTTCGTTCAGCGTGCAGTCGCTATTGCAGCTCATTCGGGCCGCCGCGGCTATCCTTGGCGTGCTTATCATGATAATCGGCGTTGTCTATGTCACGCGAATCTTTGCCTGGATTTTTGGCGTGTTGCACGATCCGGATAGTTTTGGCGCTAATCTTAATCAGTGGGTCGCGGCGGTGGGTGGAGCGCAGCTTGATTTTGTTGCTCCGGGAATCACATATCACAGCGCTAACATGGTTGCCATCATGGTCCTTGGGGGCGGTGTTGTCATCCTGGCATGGATATCCATTGGGCTTGTCATGGTGGGAGCGAAGATAGTTTCTTGGACGCTTGGGGATCGTGAAGCAATAAAGAAGATACTTGCGGATGCATTTGGTTCGGAAAAGAAATTCATCAAGCCCGTGATGGAGAATCATGGTAGCAAACCTGCCGGATAACTCATTCGAGCCGAATCATCGCGTAAACTTTTCCGCTGTTAAATGAAGATAAAGAACAATCCAGCGCTATCCCGCCGGCAGAAAAAAACGACTTGCCTTCACCTTGAGTTATGAGAGGCGGAGGTCCAGACAGATGAAACAGGACGAACCAACTCCGTTGGCCATGCTCATTGACCACTTGAAGGAAGACGGGCTTGCCGACGAGGCGGAGAAACTAAACACCCTTCTGCGCAAGGTCGCCTGGACCACCGGCACGGAATTCCTGGGTGAATTCGGCCTTGAGATGAAGGCCGTCAAAAAATCATCCTGGAAACGCATGAGCGCGAAAACGAAAGCAACCTTCGCTTCGGCGGCCAGACTGGTCAAGAAAACCTGGCCCACTATGTTTTACCCGGACATTATTAAAAAGATTTTGAGCCTGTGAAATGTCAGGGTAACAGCCTTCTCGCCGGGGCGTAGTTCGCCTTTGGCGAAGTCTCGCCAAGAGCGAACCTCTCGGAACGCGGCGCGTTCCGGACTTCGGTGAGCTCTGGCCCTATCCGGAAACCTAGTTTGGGCCATGATTGTGTGAATGTTCGCGCTGGCCAAGGCGTTTGAACAGGGGGGCATACCCGCAGCGGTCTGTCCCCCGCGCGGACAACGCCGGCCAGCACGAAAAGAACCGCAAATAGCTTTCGGCGCATTGTCATTGGTCGCTTCGCGGTGTTCCAGGACCGGGGGATAGCCCTTTCAGGGCCCATGGCATGGGAAAGAAATTCAGTTGAAATCCGGATTCCGTTAAGGCAGTATCTGCATTTGAGTTAATTACCCCCGTAGCTCAGTTGGACAGAGCACCGGATTTCTAATCCGGTGGTCGCAG
>CAYYWX010000103.1:0-4323 GCA_964475405.1 uncultured Verrucomicrobiota bacterium | reverse complement strand
ATAATATGCCTTGATCCCCTGCCCTTTTAATTTGTCAACCCCCGCGGCATCGATCAATGAAACAATCCGTCCGCCTTTTGCGAGCACTTCCGCGCTGCGCAAAAAAACCTCCCCGCCAATGGTGTCCAGGACAACATTCACTCCTTTCGGGTGGGCATTGCGCATTGCTTCCCGAAAATCGCCGACAGTGTAATCAATCAACTCTTCGACGCCCAGGTCGCGAAGATAGGCGTGATTTTTTCCGGAAGCGGTCCCAACGACCGCGGCCCCGCGCACTTTTGCCAGTTGAACCGCAAAAGTGCCCACGCCGCCGGCGGCCGCATGGACCAGGACGGTGTCGTTTTTGCGCAACTTGGCGTTGTCAAACAGCGCCTGATACGCCGTGAGCGCCGCCAGGGGAACGGTTGCCGCCTCCTCAAAACTCATGTTCTTTGGTTTCAACGCCGCCTGGCCCTCCGGCAAGGCAATGTACTCGGCATAGGCGCCATGCTGTACAACCGGTTTCCGGCAGTAGGCATAAACTTCGTCGCCGGCTTTAAAGCGTTTGACCCGGGCCCCGGTTTTCTCCACGACGCCGGCCGCATCCCATCCGAGAATAACCGGGAAAACGTGCGGAAGCCTCTCGCGGAGATATCCCTGCCGGACTTTCCAGTCAACCGGGTTGACGCCGGCGGCCTTCACCGCGATAAGAATTTCATCTTCCTTTATGTCCGGCACCGGCAAATCCGCCAGTTGCAACTTATCCCTGCCTCCAAATTCATTGATAATTATGGCTTTCATTTTTGCTCCTGTTTTTATTTTTTTGCTGTCAGTCTATTCCGAACCTTGCCTCATTCATGAAAACCGTCTCGCCATGCAAAAAAATTATTTTTTCAGCGCTAACTCCTCAAACTTCGGGAACAGGTATTCATTTTCATAGCGAATATGATCGCCGAGATCGGTATGCAAAAGCCCCAGATGGCCGTATAGTTCGGCCAGTTTGGGCGGCGATTTTTCCTCCGCGCGATAATCCCCGCTATTATGGCGGATTTGGGTAAAAACCCTCAGAATCATGACGTGTTCGCTCATCAAGTGATCGACATAAAACCCGGGCAGCCTGCCAACGGGCGCGTGCGACCCGCTTTTCTCGGAGGCTTCCATTCGACGGATGAGCGGGAAAACGATTTCCTCCTCCATCATCAGGTGATGGTCGAGTTCGATGCGCAAAACGTTTATATAACCGCACAAAAGCGCGATCCGTTCCGGCTGAATATTCCGGTCCTTGCCCTGCATGATCTCCGCCGCCAGGACACCGATAACCTTCAGGGTTTCGCGCGTCAGCTTGTGCTGGCGCTCTTCAATGTAATCCATGGTCGCCGCCAGGGTCTCAAATGTCAGGTCGCTCATGCCATCCCCTCCTGTTTTGGTTATGCGCCTTAAACTGTCTGTGCAATTTTATCCTTAATACACTCAAAAAATAGCATCCAGCATCATAACGGGCTATTGCCCGGCGCCTGATTATCCCGGTCGAAATACCTGAGCGCCCGGCGGCGCGCCGGTCGCCTGAAAATTGTCATTCGCAGAAACGGGTAAGATTTTTGGAAGACGGCATTCAGAGAAAACCCAATTTTGTATTAGGACATGTACCTGGATGCGCCGAACCATCGCGGCCTGGTCATCCCCCGGGATCCCGCCTGATTATTATTTTGCCCGTTGATTCCCGCCGAGTCATTGATTCGTTGAAAATTGTGAATTGACCCTGTTTTCTATTTTTCCTGATAAAAATAAATGAAATAAAAATCACCCGAAAATATAATTGATGACCAGAAACAGGATAACCGAACAACGTTTACTGAAGACATCATATTGTTTACCAGAAAACCGGCGCAGGGATTAAAGAGCATGGCCGCCATGTTCGCCGTGCACGCTTCGCGCCGACGCCAGCGCCAACTACGCAACACTCGCTTCCGGCTGGCGGCTAACCTTCGCCGGTTCACACTTCCTGACGACAGGGCTATCAAGTTTTGCGTAGCTTCTCAGCGTAGCAGGATCAGTCAATTTCGTTGCCTTTGCACCCCCCTTGACTACGGTCTTTCCACGGCGCGACGAGACGCGTCCCCGATCTTAAACAATAACCGACTTTCTTTGAAAATATTTTATTCTTTAAACACAAAAAACAACATTAAGCAACAAAAGAGTCCATGGAAAGACTTCTGATTTTCATGCCCGCAGCCCCGAGATGTCCCGCCGGAAACAGTCCGGGGACCTAATGTTTTTCGAAGCGCGAAATACGATTTTCATCGATTACCAAAAAAACAGGCATCGGTTATCTTTCAGACAAAAAAGGAGCACTCCATGACAAAATATATTTCCCCATATACATTGTTTGCCAACATCCGGCAATGGATACCGGGCATGCTTATCCTGATTATTGTCCTTGCGTTTCCGGAATTCGGGCGGGCCGTATCAATTTCCGTTGTCGACGGGGATGGAAATCCGGTCAGCGGATTCCGCTGGCTGGTGGAAGAAGACACATCGACCGTGACGACGCCCGGCGCGCAAGTCGCCGACAGCATTTCGCTCGTTATTCATAAAAGCTACGCGCCGGTGGCGACGAACGGGCATACGGATTCTTCCTCGGCAACGATCAACCTGCCGGCCGGGCGCCATATAGTTTCCGTCTTGCCCGACAGCGGCCACACGCTGAGCGCCGCCGTGATTACAAACGGACAATCAAGCGTGACGGTCACGGTCAACAAGCATCCAGTGCCGACCGCCCAGATTTCCGCATTGGTCTTCGCCGACCATAATCCCATCAATAATATATTCGACGCCGAGGAGTCCGGCCTGGGCGGTTTTAAAATCATGCTGGCTGACCTGGGAGGAACGCTATCGACGGACGCGTATGGCAATCCGCTCGGCACGACTTATCAGCAGGATGGCGATGGAAACTTCACCACGGACAGCGATGGCAATTATGTCGTCAACATGATGGGCAGCGGCGTCATCACCAGCGCCCCGAACGGCGAAGCGCTGGTCAAATACCTGGCGCCGGGCAAATATGGAGTAACCGTCGTTCCGCCGGCCGGCACGGACTGGATCCAGACCTCGACAATCGAGGGCACCCCGACCATTGATGCCTGGGTCAAGGCCAATGAACCGGCCGTGTTTATTGAAGGATTCGGCGGCGGATTCAAACACGTGGCGTTCGGCTTTGTGAGTCCAACACAGGTAAGTTGGGCCACCAATCCGCCGCCGGTCGCGGCCGCCAACGGCCGCATCCGCGGAAAGCTCGTTTACAATCATTTTTCAAAGCCTCCGAAAACCCAGGGATTTTTTCCTGGCGCGGCAGTGTCCGACGGCTGGGTCGGACTTAATGATCTGACGGCAGTGTCAAAGGGATTGTACGCCGCCGCATGCGATATGGATGGTTCCTTTATCATCACCAACATACCGCCGGGCACGTATCAACTGGTAACCTGGGACAAGCCATTGGACGCCCTGTTTGGCATTAATACCGTTGTCGTAACAAACGGCGCCAACCTCAACTTGGGCAACGTCCTGTCTTTCCGCTGGTTCGGAACCATGGAAGGATATGTGTTTTACGATACGAACGAAAACGGATTCCGCGATCCGGGCGAGGCCGGCATCCAGGGGCAGGCGATTAACCTCAGGTTCCGCGACGGCACCATGTATCAAACCCGCCTGACCGAGCCGGACGGCAGTTACTCTTTCAGCGAAGTGTTCCCGTTCTTCAAATGGCTTGTGGCCGAGGTTGATTTCGCGCGCTACAAGGCCACCGGCATGACCACGGTCATAGATGCCGGCGGCGAAGTCCTACCGGACAACGGCTGGACCATGCCCTCGCGCAACAAGCTCACCCCCCAGCCGCAGGTTGACATGGACACCAACTCGGCCTCGTACGGCCAGCCGATAATCAATCCCAACACCGGCAACAACCTATCGCGCACCGAGACCGGCCCGGTGCTGCTGCAGGCCATGATGCTTTTTTTGAACCAGATTAACGTCATTGAGTGGGGCAAGAAGGATTATGCAGCCGGAGAAAACGGCGGCATCAGCGGCATTGTATATTATGACACCACCCGCGCCGAGGATGATCCGCAGGACGCGCTCGGCGAAGCCTGGGAACCTGGCGTGCCGCGCGTCCAGGTAAATCTCTATTCCGACACCGATGCCAACGGCGTGATTGACGACATTAACGGCAGTGGAATTGTTGATCTCGCGGATATTGACAATTATCCATTTGGCTGGCAATCGGGGGAATCCGCCAAGGGTCCGGAGGACGTGGACCGCAACGGCAACGGCGGGTTTGATTCCGGCGAC
>CAYYWX010000102.1:0-4405 GCA_964475405.1 uncultured Verrucomicrobiota bacterium | reverse complement strand
ATTAACCGGCATGTTCAGAAAGCGGGCAATGGGCTCGATTTCATCAGCGCGCAGGCGTACTTCGCCGGCCTGACGACAGCACGCGCCGCAATGAGCGCAGGAATTGCCGCTTGCGTTCGCCGGATGAGCGGTATTTTTGTTTAGCATCGCGATTGTTTTTATAGCATGCCTCTGTTCATGTTCGCGTATTTGCTTCTGAACAAGCTTTAACCAGAAGAGGCAGTTATGTCAAATCTCGAAAAATTGAGAAATCCACTTCTAGATTCAGGTGATTATCGGTTCGAAAATTTAATGTGAAAAGTGAATATCTGACCTAATCTTTGATTGTTCTTCCTGACCTCTTTCTTCCTGATCTCTGACTACTGACCTCTGACTACTGACCTCTTTCTTCAGTTTCTGCCACGCCGTCTCGCTTCAGTTGTTCAACGTTGAGTGCTTGTGGCGCGTTCCGCGCCATTGGATGTTGGACGTTTCCTAAATCCGTGAAATCCGCCTGTGGCGGATTGGATGTTTCCTCAATTTGGCTCCTTGCGCCGAACGCCGCCTTGTCCCGCCATCCTGTCCGCCATAGCCCAAGGGGCGACGGCGGACACTCCCATACTCCGTAACGTCGACACGCCGATACGTCTGCCGCCAGGTTGGCCCGGTCTTCATCGTCTAATAAAATTCAAGGTGCTCGTCCTATAATTCCCTCCTATGCGACATTCTCACATTCTGCAGAATGTGAGAATGTCGCATGGACTTAAAAAACGACAGGAGGCAGGTTGGAATAAGATTAGGGTCGCTCGTCACGGGATCGATGTAGGGAATCAGAGATTCTCCCGGTTGATGAGATTCACGATGACCTTGCAGATGGTATCTTTTTCGGCCGGTTTGCTTTCGGCAATGAGCAGGGTCAGCGCGACGAGAGCGTTGTCGGCCAGGCGTTTCGTGCCGTCCTTGCGGTAGAGCAGGCCGTTGCCGTCGAGGAACCAGATGAACAGGAAGGCGCCGATGCGCTTGTTGCCATCCACAAAGGCGTGATTCTTGACGACGAAGTAAAGCAGGTGCGCGGCTTTTTCCTCGATGCTGGGATAGAGATCATGGCCGCCGAAGGTCTGGTAAATGGCCCCAATGGCGCTTGCGAGTCCTTTGTCCTTCTCGTGGCCGAAGAGTCCGTCGGCGGCCGGCCCCATGACTTTCGCCATGCGCGCGATGGCGGAGTGTGACGCTTCACAGGTCAGAATAAAGCGCCCGACTTCAGTGGTGCCGCGCAAATGCAGTTGCTGATGATCATATTGGTCGAGCAAACGCAAGGCAAAGGAGTACTCAGTGATGATCTTGAGCAAGCCTTCAGCTTCCGTGCCGGTGATCGCTTTCTTCGACAGGATGCGGCCCATTACATCCACGTCGGCCTGAAGTTCCGATAGCCGGGCCACTTGATCCTGAAGACGTTTTTCATTCAGCGTGTAGCCCTTGATGATATGGTCCTTCAAGATGCCGGTGGCCCAGATGCGAAACTCGGTTCCCCGGCGAGAATTGACCCGATAACCGACGGAGATGATGGCATCAAGGTTATAAAATTCCACCTGGTAAGTCTTGCCGTCGGCGGCAGTTGTTGCATTTTTTGCAACAACTGACTCTTTACCCAGCTCATTCGTGCTGAATATGTTAGAAAGATGCCGCGAGATGACGGACTTATCGCGTTCAAAGAGATCAGCTATCTGTTGGAGATTCAGCCAGAGGGTATCCTGCTGCAGATTAACCTCCAGCGATGTTCGTCCATCTTTTGCCCGGTATATTATGATCTCGTCCTTCCTATCCATAAACATTTTCCTTTAGTTGTGCATATTTGGCACACGCTGTAATGTGCATTGCATGCGCTTTGCTTTCTCATCAACTGGCGAGAAAGCCAACTACAGATGAAACTTCGAAAATCTCCGCGATTTTCTCAACTCTTGCCATCTCAACTCAACTCCATCCGGCATTTCAACGCGGGTTTGACGCCAACCGGCTCCTGGACCTGCCGGAGATAACTGTTCTTGATGTGGCGTTCAACCGGTTTTATAATTTCCGGCGGTAGAGGCATATTTTGACCTGCCCGGAATTATAGATAAATCCTCCCCGGAATCAATCCTTTGCTTTCCAGTTTTTCCCTCCTATGCAACATTCTCACATTCTGCAGAATGTGAGAATGTTGCCGCGTCGATTTTAGGAGATGTTCGAGCGTATAAGCGCCGTCCGCGATGCTTGATTCCACGTTCCAATCCGCCTGTGGCGTGATTAGAATGTCCGCATGAAACGTAAAAAGGCCTTGCCGTAGGGCGAAAGGGAATGGGCCACGCTCCGTCCGCGGTAGTTTTTATTCAAAAGGCCGGCATGCATCAGCGAGCGGGTGTGCTGCGAGATGGTCTTAAAGTTGCCGCCAAGCGCGTCGGCCAGTTCCTCCACCGCGATTCCCTCGCGTTTGTCAACGGTGAATAGAATGGCGATGCGCCAATGATTGGCCGCGCCCTTAAAATGCCTTTCCAGTTGTTTCGGTGTTTTCATGGTTTGTCCTTCAATCTTAATTTGACATTCCAACATTCTGCAGAATGTTGGAATGTTGTCAAGGACGAAAAACGGATGTCCGAGGTCGTGTGCGGGTTGAAAATAATGGGGGCTCAATTTTCAACGAATCAATGACTCGGCGGGAATCAACGGGTAAAATAATTATCAGACGCAATCCTGAAAGATGATCAGGTCACGATGGTTCAGCGCGTCCAGGTCAGCTGTAATATTTAAGCTATTTTTTTTTATTGAGAAAAAACTGATTTTTGAAGAGGTTAAAAATATCGGCAAGAAGACAAGGCCGGTAGCTGATACCAAGATTCTCGGACTTCTGCCCCTTTTTGCTTCTGTTGTTATATATTTCCATTTCTGTTCTCTATTTTCGGGCCGGTTTTGGATTCCGTCCTGGTCAACCTCCTGCTACCGGTTTGGGCCGATAGGCGCATAGCCCGGGCCGCCGAAAGCTATATCGGCAATTGCATATTCCATGCTTGATAACATTGCAACCCAGATTCCCGTATGACTCTGGTAAATGGCCGGATCGGCAAGACTATCGCCGTCGTAATCGGCCGGCGCGGGCAAATAACCGGGGCCGCCGAATTGGCCGTCCACGATTGAATAATTGTTTCCGGAAAAAAATACTACCCAGGTTCCTGTTGACTCCTGATACAGGGCCGGATCGGCGAGTCCGTCGCCGTCGTAATCGGCGGGGATGGGCGCATAGCCCGGGCCGCCGAATTGGCCTGTAAATTGCTCATAATTAATCTCGGATGATGCTATCATCCACATGCCGTTTTCTTCCATGTACAGAGCCGGGTCAGTCTTGCCATCGCCGTCATAATCGGCTGGAACTGGTCTATAGCCCGGGCCGCCGAAGATTGTTCCGGCGGGATCATAATTACTGCCTGAAATTATGGCCGCCCATTGTCCACTGGCTTCGGCATACACGGCCGGATCTGTCTTGCCGTCGCCGTCGTAGTCGCCCTGGACCGGCAAATAACCCGGCCCGCCGAGCGAAATCAAACCGTCGCTGAATATCTGGGTGCTCCAGAGACCGGTGGCTTTTTCATAGATTGCCAATTCCGTGACACGGTTACCGTCATAATCGCCCGGCACCGGTATGAACCCCGTGCCGCCGAAAATGCCGCCGATGAGTTCATAGCCGCTGCCGGATAAGCGTATGTACCAATATCCATTCGCGGAGTTGTAAATGACCAGGTCGCGCAATCCGTCGCCGTCGTAATCGCCGAACACATTGTCCATGGCTGCGAAATTGCGCTGGTAACGCAGGCTGGCGATATCCAGGCTGGCAACATCCACGGTTACGGGAGTTGCGGCGCTTGGCAGTGGAGCGACAGACATGTCCGTGAAATCGCTGACCAGCACGGCTCCGCGCCAGTTGGCCGTTGTGCGATTATAGACTTTAACGAACAGGTAGCCGCCCTCATACTGGCTGCCCGATCCGAATTCGCGCGGGCCGAAATTGAAACAGCCCAGCCGCGTTGTGTAATCCTGTGCCAATAGCACCGCGTTGGCATAATTGTTGGCCGGCGTGTAATAGAGTTCAACCAGGCTGCCAATCGGCAAATCGGCGCCAGATCCGGGAATGGCCGGGTCATTCAGCCCGTTGGATGCGCGCCATTGAACGCTGATAGTTGCCCAGGCTTCCAGACTCAAGGCACAGGTTAAAAGCATTATCATGATTGATGCGGTTTTTTTGTTCATTTTCATCTCCTTTTTTGTTGCTAAACATAGTTTTTTTGCAAAACCTTAGTCCTCATTCATGGATACACATAGGGCTTAACCTCTGTCTAGATTGAACCATTGCGCGGGTTCAGCCAGAATGCCTGGCCGGGTTGCAGAACAGGATCCGCGC
>CAYYWX010000101.1:0-4861 GCA_964475405.1 uncultured Verrucomicrobiota bacterium | reverse complement strand
CACGATCCGTTGGCGCGAAAAATCGCCTCGGCGGTGCGAGGCTCCTACTCAATTTTGATTAAATATTAAAATACTGTATCCATAATCCCGAAGAAAAAGATCATCATGAATAAAAAACAAAAAACTCCCGATTTCAGCCAATTTTTAAAAGCACTCAGGCGGCAGGGACTCGTTCCGAAGCATCAGAGCGAGCGCCCAACGCACCTGCCGGCCTACGAACACGTCGCCAGCCCGGGCTTCATCGCCTCATGGCTGGGAGAGCCGTTTAAGGCCGACGACCCGCGTTACTGGGAATTATATGTCCGCTTCTGGATGGAGATGGGGTTTGATTGCGTGCCGATGGAAATCCCGCTGAACTGTCCGCTCGGCGAAAACCATTCCTTTTACGGCGGGAAGACCGAGGGCAGCGAAGCGCGGGTCGTCATCCGGAACCGGGCGGAATACGAGAGTTACCCGTGGCCGGACGAAAGCGTTCCGCTGGATTTCAAGCCGTTTGAAACCGTGGCCGCCCTGCTCCCGCCCGGCGCGAAAATTGTCGGCAACGTCTGCGCCGGGCCGTATGAATGGGTATCCTGGATGCTCGGAACGGTCGGGATGTCATACCTGATGCTGGACGATCCGGAGCTGGTGGCGGAAATTTTCCGTCGGATCGGCCGCCTGCACGTCAGCGCCACGCGGCAACTCGCCTCAATGGACGCGGTCGGCGCGATCCGCCAGGGGGATGACCTGGGTTACAAGACCTCCACTTTCCTCAGCCCGGAACAACTGCGGCTGCATGTGTTTCCGATCTACACGGAAATGGTCAAGGCGGCCCATGCCAACGATAAACCGTTCATCCTGCATTCCTGCGGCAACCTTCAGGAAGTCTACGAGGACCTGATTAAATGCGGGATTGACGCCAAGCACTCATTTGAGGACGCCATTCTGCCGGTGACCGAGTTCAAGAAACGTTTCGGCGACCGGCTGGTGCCGGTGGGCGGACTGGATGTGGACAAGGTCTGCCGTCTGCCGGAAAAGGAGTTACGGGACTACGTGCGCCGCACAATCGAAATATGCTTCGCGGACGGGCACTGGATACTGGGAACCGGCAATTCGTTGCCGGATTACATGCCGGTGAGCCAGTACCGGATCGTGCTGGAGGAAGGGAGCAAGGCGGTATAGAACCGGCAAGAGACGGAAACGGTCCACTTTTAACGTTCAACGTCCAACACCTGAAGCATGAAACGGCGGATGGGGGTGACGGAGTATGGACGTATGGGCGTATCGGGGTATCCGCCGTCGCTCAAGGAGCTATGACGGACAAGTCGGAGTGACGGGGCAAACATTCAAGTTTTATCAGAAACATCCAATGGCGCGGAACGCGCCACAAGCACTCATCCCGCCAGAGGCGGGATTCAGAGTTCACGGTTCACAGTTCACAGTTTTCTTTGGATCGGAGACATTGGTATCCCATAGAATGCCAGGTTGATAGACTGAAGGCTGAAGACTATTAGGAAAATCGCGAAAAACACGCAGGGTTTACCAATATTTACATAGTTGTAGTTCCAGCTTATGCAAATGCCTGTTTTCTGGTTTTACCTTCAGCCTACAGTCTTCCGCCGGAGGCGGATCCGCCCATGGCGGAAAATTGCTTCAGCCTTGCCGTCCCTATGGGACGGTTGTGGATCGGAGACCTAAGAAAGGAAAAAACATGAGCGATGTATATTTCGCGAGCGTCAAGGTGAAGCGCCTGGAGCCGGAGTTGACATTGCCGGCCAAGTTCCAGCGCATGCTGGACCGGTTGGACCTCGCCCAAACCGTAAAAGGCCGGCGGGTATGCGTCAAGATGCACCTTGGCGGCGGGCTGGGCTACACCACGATCCATCCGTTTTTTGTCCGGGTCCTGGTTGACAAGATCAAGGAAGCCGGGGCGAAAAGCGTCTTCGTGGCCGACGGCGACGCGACCGGCTGTGAAAAGCGCGGTTATACGCGCGAATCGCTGGGCTGCCCCATCGTGGGTCTCTTCCGCAAAAACGGGCCGGGCACGCGCGCGGTGCCGATCGGATTCCGCACATTTAAGAAAGCGCTTATTTCCAGGGAAATCCTGGACGCTGAGGCGATGATTGTATTCAGTCACGTCAAGGGCCACGGCGCGGCGGGTTTCGGCGGGGCCGGGAAGAACATCGCCATGGGCTGCATCCCGACCAAGACACGCCAGGAAATTCACCGCCTTGAGGGCGGCATTGAATGGAATCGCAAGAAATGCATCCATTGCCAAAAGTGCCTGGAAGCGTGTCCCAACAAGGCCAACAAATTTGACAAGGGCGGGATTTACCGCGTTTTTTTCCACCATTGCACTTATTGCCAGCACTGCATCCTGGCCTGCCCGGTCAAGGCCCTTTCCCTGACCGGCGAGCGGTTCCACGACTTCCAGAAAGGCCTGGCGCTGGTCGCGCAACAGGTGATTGAACACGTCGGCGCGGAGCGGATGCTTTACCTGAACCAGCTGATGAACATCACCATGTTTTGCGACTGCTGGGGATTTTCCACGACCTCGCTCGTGCCGGATATCGGCATCCTGGCCGGGCGCGATATCGTGGCGATTGACCGCGCGGCGCTGGACCTGATCAACAAGCACCGCTGGCTGAATCGCGACGGCCTGCCGGAAGGCCGGAAACTTCTCCCCGGGAAACACCTCTTCCAGAAAATCCACGGCAAGGACCCCTATGTCATGGCGGAGATCATGGCAGAGATGGGACTGGGGCAGAAGAAATACCAATTACGGGAAGTGGAATAATATCTGATCCATTGTTGTTTATCTTCTCCTTGAATCCATGACATAATTTTCTGTCACCTTGGCTTGCCGACAATGCGCAACAACAAAAAAGGCGCGGACTCCAAGTCCGTGCCTCGTCTCGGGCGCCTTTAATTCCATCAACATTATCTGCCAACGAGAGGCTCGCTGACCATTTATTTTGGAATTTCAACGCGACACCCTGCAACACATTTTGCGCGCAAATCCAGATCGCATGTAACCAAGACGCAATTATTGATCGATGCCGTTGCCACAATAACGGCATCGGGTAGCTTTAAACGATGTTCCCGCCGTATGGCAACAGCTTTGGCCTCGACACGCGGCTCAAGCATGAGAATCTGCGTGTCCGCTAAAAACTCTTTTATTTCTGCCTCATCCTTCTTGGACAGCCCATGATAGCTCAAGATTTCCATTCGCGTAATTTGACTGACGAATAACACCGCGTCTTCCTTCAGCCGTTTGTCCAGAAACCGGACCACGCGTTTCTCCCCCTTTAAAAAGCCTATGATAACATTCGTGTCCAAAAGCAAGCGCTCACCACTCATCGCGCCAACCTTTCTGGATAGACACCGGATCTCCCCGCAAGGCCTTGGAATGCCGCAAGCAACCCGCTAGATTCATAATGTCGCGCCGGCCATTCTGCAATACAGGCCGCGATGCAACAATCATAATAAGTTCGGCTGCACCGACCGGTATTTCATCAGGCAATATAATATCCAGTTTCACCCGGCGATTCGCCGGTATGTTCAATTGTTGTTTTATAGTTTCCATGATAAACTTCTTTTTTTCATTCCGATCGGATGGCCTTGCATTTTCGCAGCCAAAACCGTAGACGGCGATGAGATTTAACTGGTTTTCACTAATGGACTTTCATGGCATTGAACACCGTCTGCCGGGAAACCACGCGAGAAGACTCTCCTTCCCGGATAGCGCGCGCGAGTCCAATATCCAACAATGCTTCTTCGAGGAGATCTGACATCATCTCCTTGCGCTCTTCAAAAACTTCTTCCACGGCCGCCTTCACCGTGCGCCTTAAAGTTCTCTCTTCTATCATGGCTGTTTTCATCTTGTCTCCGTTTCTTTATTCGCATCAAAATGCCATGGCATCGCGAAATTACCGGCACATATGTACCTTGCTGATGTTTATAAAGTAACAGAACACCGGAAATTGTCAATATTTAGATCCATCCTAGGCCCGCGACGAATTAATATTGCATCCACCGGTCGAGAGTTGTTTTCGGTCTTTCATCAGCCGGCAAACGAAACCGCGATCGCGAATACGCCCTGGCGGATCATCATGACCGAATAGGCCGCGAGGATAAGCATAAACACCTTGGAAACCGCCGTGGCGACCGAGCGGCCGAGCTTGCTTATCAGCCAGTCGGCCGAGAAGAGGCAAATCCCGCTGATCGCCAGATTGGCGACCAGCGCGAGGAGGACCGGCAACAGGCCCGGCAAACCGCTCCAGAACGGTGATTCCAGCCGGCTATGCATGAGCAGGGTCGTGATCGCGCCCGGCCCGATGATGAGCGGCGTCCCGAGCGGCACCACCCCGAACATTTCCGGCAGTTTCAGCGCGGCCTCGGTCTTGTCGCGCACAATATCCTGCAATGACATCCAGAGCAGGATAATCCCGCCTGCAATCTGCAGGTCGGCCACGTCAACCCCGACCGCCTTCAGGAGAATATGACCGAAGAACGTGAAGACCAGACCAAGGATCAATGCCGTCAGCAACGCCTGCCAGACCATTTTGACTTTTACGCTCCGCTCCGCCTCGGCAGAGATGGCCGAAAATATGGCGGCCGTCCCGACCGGGTCCAGCACCACCAGCAACGGGAAAAATATTAACGTGAATGAGGTGATGATGTTCATTTCGTTTGCATCATAATTCAAAACATCTTGACTTTCCAGACAAATTAATTGTTAATCGTACTGCCTCTGTTACGGCGGGAGGAAAAATATTTTGTACTTATTAGCACCTTATGTATGAGAAACTGCAATAAAAAAACAAGAATGTTAACCACGGATGGCACGAACGACACTGATACCGTAAGACCGTTAGACGGT
>CAYYWX010000100.1:0-5411 GCA_964475405.1 uncultured Verrucomicrobiota bacterium | reverse complement strand
CGCGCAAAGTTTAGCCCGCGTTGGTAACGGAATAATGATGAACAAAGAAGCAAAAACCATACAAAATCAACCAAGAGCAGTTTTGAAACATCTGCATCCGGCCTTGGCCACGTTGAAAGGAATCGGAATTTTCACCGGGCCGTTTCTGGCTTCCTTGATTATGGCCGCGTTCGCTACTCCGGCCGCCGCAGACAATAATACGGAAGTTCCCGTCACGCCGGCAAGCTACAGCATGAACTTTCCGGGCATGGACGGATCGGATAAAGCGCCTAACGAGCATAAAGACCCGACCGGGACAAAATTAACTGACGGCGTAAAAGATAGCCCAAGCCGGATTATCTGGAACGGCCGCTTCGTTCGCAGGCAACCGGTTGAGATCACTTTCAATTTTATTGAACCGGTAAAGCTTTCAAAGGTCAGGCCGACAATTTTCAGGGGCAAAAGGGCTTACGGAGTCGGAAACATAATGATTTTCGGCCAGCTTCCATCAGGCGAATCAATTCCACTCGGCTCGAAGTCCCTCAATCAGCCCTATGAAAAACCTGAATCCGAACCGGCCTGTTGCTCCGTTGATATTCCCGTGGAGTCCGACCAGAAGGTGTCTGCGGTCACCTTGAAGGTCGAATTCACATCTTTCCTGAGCCTGACCGAGGTCGAATTCTTTGCCAATCCCACAGCCAAGGCCGACCGTGCGCCGGCCGCCGGGAAAAATTTGAATTCCAATCCCTTTGCCCAACTGGGCGCAAGCGCCTCTACAGCGAGCGGCTTGCGGATCGAGGAAAAGGATTTCAACAATGACGGCGCGACCGATATCCTGCTGGAAAACAATACCATGCTCTATGTGATCGAGCCGGCCCACGGCGGCGTCGTCAACTACGCTTTTGACAAGCAGGCCAAAACGAACCTGATCAAGTATCATGACGCCTCCGCCTGGGGCGGATTGTTCTGCGATTATATCAAGCGCGACGGGCGCAACGCCGACGACTGGTGTAACGCGCTTTACAATTACAAAATCTTGGAAGCGGGCCCGGACAGGATCGCGGTGCAGCTTTGGAAGAAGGGGGTCGGCGGGGCTTTCGCGATGGTCGAGATGTGCAAGACCATCGCGCTCTCCAGGGATTCCGCCAGCCTCCAGGCGGATTACCAGGTCAAGCTTTCCCC
This sequence comes from uncultured Verrucomicrobiota bacterium, assembly GCA_964475405.1. Lineage (GTDB taxonomy): Bacteria > Verrucomicrobiota > Kiritimatiellia > JAAZAB01 > JAAZAB01 > JAQUQV01. The sequence goes on along the minus strand of CAYYWX010000100.1, from coordinate 4,250 downwards.
CGATAACGTGGATCCCATGGCGCTGTCATTGTTCTCTTTTAACGCGTTCGGGTCCGCCAGCGAGCCCGGGCGCATTTTCTGGCCGACGGCCTCCGGCGTTAAAACCTGCAAAACCCATGAATCGAAAAACGTCTGGTCCCATGATCCCGTCAACGGCTGGGCGGGGTTCGTGACCGATTCCGGGGCCGGCGCGATGATTGTCCATGAATATCAACGCATGGCGGCGCACCACTTCTGGCCGGTTCAAAACGACTCGTCGGTGGAAGTGATTTTCGGGCAGTTTCCCGTCAAAGCCGGGGAAAGCTTCGCCACCACGCTCTGGTTTGTGCCGTTCCACGGGCTGGGCGTCCCGGACAGCGCCGGCTGCCTGATGGTCGGTCAGATAGTGTCTGCGCCGGAAGTATACAAGGATGCCCCGGCGGAAATCGAAATAAAAGTAAAAGCCGCGCAAGCCGGGAACTATTCATTTTCCGCCGAGGCCAGACGCCTGCCCGGTGACAAGCGGGAAAAACTCGCCGACCTTTCGCGCGAACTTGCGTCCGAGCCCGTCGCTTTTAAAATACCGTTCGGGGCAAAACCATCCGGAACTTACGTCGTGCGGGTCACGGCAACAAGAGACGGACAAAACGTGCTTGCGATGGAACGGCCGCTGGTAGTCGGCGCTTCCTCGGGTGATTTCGTGCAGGCAGCGCCCTGCGCCCGCCTGAAACCCGAAGGTAAAAAAGAAAAGGTCGCCGACCTGGACTTTCATTCCCGGGAATATGAAACGCCCCACGTGAAATGGGCCAAGCAATATGCCGGCGGTTCGCCCTCGGTATTGTTTCTGACACAGGGCGACAAATTCCCTACCAGGGAAACGGTTGAACTCGCGCAACGCTTTGACTTACAGTGCCATAACAGCCTGATACCGCAGGTGGACAACAAGGCGAACTATTGGATGCTTGCCGATTATCTATACAGCATCGGCCCGGAAGACTATTTGAAACATCTCAAGAAGATGCTTGAAGCTGATAAAAAATACAACGTGCTGGTTATCGCGGGTAATTTCTGGAAAATATTAGACGAGGGCCTGAAGGAAAACATCATAACCCGGGTTAAGCAGGGCGCGGGCCTTGTGCTCCTCTATCCGATCGGGGCGCCGGAAAAGATTTGCGGGGCGCTTAAAGTCCAGGATGAAAAACGGTTTAATGCCCCGTGGAAAAAGGAAAAGGACCATTTTATCACCACCGGCATTCCGTTCGAAGTGTTGCCGGCCACGCCGGTATTCCCGTGCACCAACAGCGGCGACATTATCGCATCCGCGAACGGCCAGCCGCTGATTTCCACGGCCGCGCTGGGACAAGGCCGCATTGTTGCGGCAGCCTGGGATGGGGGGCCGATGGACAGAACCGGGTATTTTTATACTTACGGATGCAATTCCCTTTTGCCAAACCTGTGCAAGATCGGCGCCGGCGGCAGTGAATTTAATTACTGGGAATACCACTTGGGACTGCTGGCCAAAATGATTTATTACGCGGCCAAGATGACGCCTGCCGTCGGCCCGGACGGAATCAAAGTCACTATTTCCGGATCCGAAGGCGCAAATCTCAATATAAGCATAACTAACAGCTCGGACAAATCCTTTAAAGTCAACTTGGAAACAATCGTGCGCGATAAATATTGCCGCATCGCATCTTCCAACATCACTGCGCTGATCTTGGAAAAAGGCCCGAACGCGATCAATATCCCGCTCGGAAAATTAAGTTTCGCGGGATTGCACCTGGCCGATACCCGCCTGCTGGCCGATACCCAAACGTTCTGGTGGGGCAGCGCGGCGTTCAATGTCGCCGCCCCCGCCATGCTCGCCAAGCCGGCCTTGAACAAAAAAATATTCAAGCGCACCGAGCAGGCGCAGGTGACAGTCAACCTGGATGGAACCGCCCCGGCTGGCGCGGTGATCCGTATCGCCGCGCTGGATTGTCACGGCCGGCGTTTCGCGACCGCGCAAAAAGACGCCGTGCCCGGCACGAATGAATGCGCGCTGAACCTGGCCGGCAGTTTCGGTCCCTATTTTAAAATCATGGCCGAATTAGTCGGCGCCGACGGCGCCGTCATGGATGAAACGCGTGGCTATGGCATAATTTACGAACAGCCCGCGCTGGACCGGTTCAACATCATGATCGGGTGGCCGGGACGGCTCTACCGCGGCAATCTTTTCATGGTGCCGTATTTTTACCGGATGATGGTTGAACTCTGGGGATGGAATGCCTCCTGGGCGGCAAAACAAATGTATGAACAGGAGGCCGATATGTTCGCCGAATGCGGTATTCCGTTGATGACTTCCAGTGGATCCATGGGTGCCGGTGCTAAAAACCCGACCACGACCGTCCCGGGTAAAGGCAAGTACGGACTATTGAGGAATCCGTGTCTGAGCGATCCGGAATACCGGCAACAACTTGTCGAAAACCATGCCCAGCCGGCACTAGGCGAGGACCGCGGCGCTTTTCTGCGGCTGATGCCCGACGAAGCCAACTCAATTGGAAATTGGCAGGGCTGCTTCTCGGAACATTGCCGGAAAGAGTTCCGCACCTGGCTGAAAGGCGAATACGGCTCGCTAAAGGCATTGAACGGGGAATGGGGCTCCGATTATAAGAGCTGGGACGAGGTCGAGGCAAAGCTTGACACGGAAGCGGATAAAGAAAAATCCATCGCACCCTGGCTGGACCACCGTACTTTCAACGAATGGAACTACGCGAACGCCTTCAAGCTGATGAACGATGGCATCAAGCAAGGCGGGGTTGACCGCAAAATCATGATGTGCGGCACGCAGGAAACCCGCAACTACAACGCCTACGACTGGTATCGCCTGGCCCAACAAGTGGACGCTTACGCCGCCTACGCGGGCGAGCAGAACATTCTGCGCGGCAGTTTCCTTAAAGACTATGCCTGCTATCCGTGGGTCGGGTACGGCACAGACTTGAATTACCTGAGGCAACGGACCTTGAGCAGCATGTTCAACGATAACGCCAGTGGCTATACCATCCTGGCGATGGTTTCGATCAACCCGGACTGGTCCATGCACAGCACCGGCAGGGATCTCGCCACGCTGAAGGACGATTTGGCCGAAGGGCGGGCCGAGTTGATCATACGGGCCGCAAATGAGTTCAGCCCGATCGCCTTTTATTATTCGCCGGCCTCCGTGCACGTCAACAGCTTCTACAACCTGCACGATGCCTACAAATCCGAAATCGAGGGGGCCAAGGACGTCCTTGAAACCATTGGCGAGAACTACCGCTACATAGCCCATGAACAGCTCCGGAAGGAAGGGATTAATCCCGACAATATCAAGCTCCTTTTCCTGCCGGTTGCGTCGGCGGTCTCTGAAGACGAATTCAAGGCCATTGAAAAATTCGTGTCCGCAGGCGGAACCGTCGTGGCAGACTTCCTGCCCGGCGGCTGGACTGCGCACGGCCGCAAGCTGGAAAAGAGCCCCTTTGAACAGCTCTTCGGCATCAAGATCGAAAACCCGGAAACCAAAAATGCGCCGGCCATCCTTTCCGCCGGGGAATTGCCGGGCACGGAGATTGAAGTCAACCGCTTCCAGACCGGGATAAGGCCTTCTTCGGGCAAAGCCCTGGCCGCGGTAAAGGAGGGCTCCGCGGCGCATCCCGCGATTATTGTCAACGAGCTCGGTAAGGGCCGGGCAATCCTGCTGGGCTGCGACTTGCTTTCATCCTTCGGCAACTGGAAGGAAATGAAATACACCGCCAAGCACGTCCCCGTGACCCGCAGCATCCTTGAAAATGCCGAAAAAATCATGAAGACGGCGGGGGTGCCGTTAAGGGGATCGGTTATGGACGCAAAGGGGCAAAGAATCCCGCTGGTTAAAACCTATTACCGCAAACTGGGGAAGGCAACCTTGATCGCCATTATCAGGGAATCAAGCGGAGCCGGAGACCACGGCAGCAAAAAGGCCTTTCTGGCGCTGAAGGAAAAATCCCACGTCTACCAGGTATTGTTTGACCAGCCGCGCTACATCGGTTTTGTGGACAAGGCGGAATTTGAAACTTCGCCCAAGACACAAACCCTGCTGGCCGTGGCGCCCTACCGGGTCACCGGCATCACGGTGGCACCCCGGAATTCGGACCCGGCGCAAGTTGGGGCAACCGCTTCATTCGCGGTCAGCCTGCAGACAGCGCCGGAGGGTGAAGGCAACGCGCATGTTGTCAGTGTTAAGGCAACCGATCCGGACGGCCGCCCGCAAAAAGCCT
>CAYYWX010000099.1:0-5742 GCA_964475405.1 uncultured Verrucomicrobiota bacterium | reverse complement strand
TCGTCGTCTCTATTGGGTATATTGTCTTTCAGTGGGTTTATTATCGAAAAGGGAAAATAATCGGTCCCAACCAAACCTCGCACCGTATTGCTCGACACTAGCGGGTTCGCAAACGGAGAAGCCTGACGTTGTATTGACCATTTGGGGAATCTTTGCTGTGGTTATGCCTTGGTGGCCATTCAAGTATTGCTAATGCATATGAGAAACACAAGACGCCGTCGCAGCAAAGAATGGGGGCCTCGAAAACTTACTGTCATTTCGAGTCCTCCATTCATCCTTGCGTAACCATGTTTCGACCGCCAGCCTCAATGCAGGCTGACAACCTGGACACCCCTGCGGGTTGCTGCTCAATTTCAGTTGACATTGCGGGGGGACGAATTAAATTGAATCCCATTTATCAATTGACGGAAGGGGGATAGCCTGTGGCGGCGGTTGATCGAAAAACAATGCGGGTTTTGATTCTCGGCGGGGGTGTGTCCGGCGTGTGCGCCGCCAATAAATTTGCCGAACACGGCGTTGAATCATGGCTGGTCGAACGCAAGCCCTTTATCGGCGGCTACGCGGCCGAGTTGGGCTGCAAGGCGGCGGATGTCTGCCTGAAATGCAACGTCTGCGTCGCCCATGATCATTTCCGGAGAGTTTTTTCCAATCAACACACCCAGGTCTTGACTGACAGCAATTTATTGCGGCTTGAGGCCGGTAATAACGGCCGGGCTTACCGGGCAACGCTGGTAAAGAATCCCCAGTTCATCAACCATGACTTATGCACCTCCTGCGGTGCCTGCCTGAAGGCCTGTCCGGAACAGTGCATTTACCTGCCTTATCCCGGGATTTACGCCGGCCGTCCGCTGATTAATTTGCAAAAATGCCGGCGGACAGTTGGTAAAAACGGAAAAAAATGTTCCATTTGCGCCAAGGCCTGTCCTTGCGGCGCGATCAACCTGGACGATAAGCCGCGGGAAATTGACCTGGCGGTTGACGCGGTGGTGGTCGCGACCGGTTACCAGCCCTTCGATCCGGGGCTTCAGTCGGTTTACGGATACAAGGAGATCCCGAACGTCATCACCGGGCTTGAGGCGGAGCGCCAGCTCGCGGTTCAACCGATGATCCTCCGTCCTTCCGACGGCAAGATTCCCGGGAAGATCGCCTTTATCCAGTGCGTCGGCTCGCGGAGCGAGCAGGCCCACCGCCGTCCGGAAGACACCGATTATTGCTCGACGGTTTGCTGTGCCTACGCCATGCGCTGCGCGCGCAAAATAAATCACGCGCATCCCGATTCGCTAATAACGGTCTTTTACATGGACTTGCAGAATTTCGGCAAGGATTTTACCGCGTTTTATGGGGAGTGCCGGGAGAAAATGAAATTTATCCGCGCGCGCCCATCGGAAGTTTTGCCGGGAAACGACGGGAACGCCCTGATTCAATACGAGGACCAGGACAAGGGCATTGTCTGCCGTGATGAATTCAGCCTGGTGGTGCTTTCAATCGGCATGCGGCCGGCGGCTGACGCCGCGAACGTCGCCGATCAACTTGCCCTGGCGGCGGACCAATCCGGATTTTTCGGGTTAAAGACCGCTGATGGACTTTCCGATCCGCAGCGGAAAAATATTTTCGTGATCGGCGCCTGTGATTCTCCCAGGGACATCGCCGCCTGCATTGACCAGGCGGAGGCGGCCAGCGCTAGGATTGTGGGGAAGGGAAAATGAATTTATACCACGGATATCACGGATGGCACGGATATGGTCAGCCCCTTCTTTGCCAAGGCTACGCAGGGCAGGCTGTTGGACTGTTAGACGGTCGGACAGTTTGATTTTACATCAGTGTTATCGGTGTAATCAGTGGTCAGTTGCTGAATGGTTTGATTTATGAAAAAAGACAGCAAAGCCGGAAATATTTCCTTGATTCTCTGCGATTGCGGTGGGGAATTGCGGGAAAATATCGATTTCAAGCGCCTCGTGCATGACCTGCAGGCGGTCGCCGGCGATTCGATTTCAATTGAAATGACGTCGGGCTTTTGCGGTTTAAAAAACTGCGCGAAGACGGTTCACAAGGCCTTGAGGGGAAAAGTCACTGGATTGGTTATCGGGGCGTGTGACCGGGAAAGATATCTTTCATCGCTGAACAACGTCCTGAAAAAAGAAAAGTTCAACGAGGCATTGACCGTTTCGGTCAATCTCCGCGAGCATTGCGCCTGGGCCCATTCCGGACGCGATAAAGCCACCGATAAGGCCGTCAGGCTCCTATCTTCAGCCGTGGCGCGCGCCCGGGCGCAGGAGTCGATCAAGGCCGCCGTCAGGAAAATGCATCCAGAAGTGGTGGTTCTCGGCGGCGGGATGGCCGGTATCCAGACGGCATTGCGCCTGGCAAACCTTGGACGGCGGGTAACGCTTGTCCATCGCGCGCCGCAGTTGGGCGGCACGGCGGCCATGATGGCGCCGTTTTTCGGGTATCTTAGGGATGAATCCCTTAAGGGCGCCGCCGACATGAAGGAGGCCCTGGAAAGCTCCGTTGCCCAGGTCTTAAAATCAGGGCAAATCAACCTATTGGCCAACAGCGAAGTCCTTTCCGTGGACGGGACCTCCGGAGATTTCACGGTGAATGTGCTGAGCGGCAATGAAAGGAAGAGCATTTCTGCCGGCGCGGTGGTCCTGGCGGTAGGATCTTTCGCGGCCTTTCCGTTTAATTCTTCCGACATCAAGCCCTCGACAAATGCGATTGATTTGATTTCCCTGGCTTCAATAATCAACCGGGGTGAGGATATTCCGGGCAAAAAAATCGCCATTCTCATGGATATCATCGGCGAGCAGACGCGCGCCGTCAACGCCCTGGCCTTCGGCGCCGCGGAACTGCTGGCGCGCAAATACAAAAAAAATGTCAAATTATACTGCCATCACGCGCGCGTCGCGGCCACCGGCCTGGAAAACATGTATCGGCGCATGCGTTCCGCCGGGGTCGCTGTCGTCCGTTCCGAAAAATCTCCGTCCGTTTCCGTTGACGAAACCGGCGTGACGCTGAGCGACGGCGGGGAGGGACAGCCTGAAAAATTTGACCTGGCGGTCTTCGCCGATTCCGCCGCGGACGAGGCGGTTAAAAGCATGGGACGCAAGGCGCAGGTCAGGTACGGTCCGGAGGACGGGCTCCAATATGACAACGTCTGGCTCCAGCCGACCTTGAGCACGCGCCCCGGGATTTACGTGGTCGGGGCCTCGCGCGGCAACAACGATTTCCGCGACGCATTCAACGATGCCGCCTCGGCCGCCGGCGCCATCCATTCATTGCTCGGATCGGGGCGCGCGGCATTTCCCCGGGATGAGGCGCAAGTGGACACCGACAAATGCGTCTTGTGCCTGACCTGCGTCCGTTCCTGTCCGCATACAGCCCTCGCGCTCGGACCGGCATCCGAAAAGGCCGGATTAAACCCGCAAGTAAAAGTCAGCGAAAGCGCCTGCCGCCGGTGCGGAATCTGCGCGGCGCTTTGTCCGGCGCAGGCCATCCAATTGCCGCGCTTCACCGATTCGCAGGCGGAGGCTGAACTGGAGCGGACCGGGAAAACGGTTGTATTCGCCTGCCAGAACTCGGCCTGGCGCGCGGCAACGCTCGCCGGTCTCAACCGTAAAAAATACGGGGCCGAGGTCCAGGTCGTCCCCGTCCCCTGCGCCGGCAAGACGGATTCCAAGGCGATTTTGCGCGCGATGGAAAACGGGGCCTCAAAGGTCCTCCTGCTCGGGTGTCACCGTGAAAACTGCCGTTACCTTGCCGGGGCCGATTATGCGGCCAAGCGCATCGAGCGCCTGCGCGCCCGGCTGGCGCAGGCCGGGTTTGACGGAAAGAACCTTTCAACCGGCAATATGACCGAATTTGAGTCCTGGCGTTTCCTTGAATATGTGAAGGCGATGGAATAAGTTTTGAATTAATTCAATGCATATAAGATTTTAAAAGTTGGTAGGGCGAGGCGTCCCTGCCGAGCCGTTTGGGGAAGAGCGGCTCACCCAGAGGGTTCGCCCTACCTGTCGGAAGCGGAAATAAAGTTGCCTGTCAGTTGGCAGGCCTAGTTCAAACAGGAGAAAAATATGGCGGCGAAAATAATTGACGGCAAACAGGTCGCGGCGGATATCCGCGCCGAACTCAAAAAGGAAGTCGCGGCCCTGAAGGCGCAAGGCGTCGTGCCTGGGCTGGGAGTGATCCTCGTGGGCGATAATCCGGCTTCAAAATCATACGTGACCGGGAAGGAAAAGGCGTGCGAAGAGGCCGGGATGTATTCCGACGACAACCGCCTGCCGGCCACGACCACGCAGAAGGAACTCCTCGCCCTGGTTGAGAGCATGAATTCCAATCCGAAAATCCACGGCATCCTCGTCCAGATACCTCTGCCGAAACACCTGGACGAGAACGAGGTTTTGATGGCGATCAACCCGGATAAGGACGTGGACGGCTTCCACCCGATGAACATCGGCAAGATGGTGCTCGGCCAGAAGGCGTTCCTGCCCTGCACGCCCCATGGCGTTCTCCAGCTTTTGGTCCGCTCCGGCGTGCGGCTGAAAGGCGCGCATGTCGTCGTGGTCGGGCGCAGTAACATCGTCGGCAAGCCGCTCGCCAACCTGCTTGTCCAGAAAAATGAAACGGCGAACGCGACCGTGACGCTCTGCCACACGGGCACGAAGGACATCGGCTATTTTACCAGGCAGGCGGACGTGGTCGTGGCCGCGGCCGGCCGTCCCAATACGATCACGGCCGACATGATCAGGGAAGGGGCGGTGGTGATTGACGTGGGCGTCAACCGGGTGAACGATCCTTCCAAGAAAGCCGGCTTCCGGCTGGTGGGCGACGTTGATTTCGAGGGCCTGAAGGAAAAGGCGTCGCTGATCACGCCCGTCCCCGGCGGCGTGGGACCGATGACAATAACGATGCTGCTCTATAACACCGTTGAATCAGCCAAGCAATTCCTGGCAAAGGGAATAAAATGATCGTTGCCGAGCAAAAACCGCTGGATGAAGTCAAAAACTTGCTGCGGGACAGCAAAAAAGTGCTGGTCCTCGGATGCGGCACCTGCGTGACGGTCTGCCTGGCGGGCGGCGAGCGGGAGGCGGTCGAGCTGGCCTCCATCCTGCGCCTGGGCGCGAAAATGGATGCAAATGCGAAGACCATCGAGAGGCAGTGCGATGCCGAGTTCTTTGAGGCGGTGCGCGCCGAGGCGGAAAAATGCGACGCGATCCTTTCGCTGGCCTGCGGGATCGGCGTGCAGTTGTGCGCCCGTATTTTCCCGGAAAAGCCCGTCTTCCCGGCGCTCAACACCAAGTTCATGGGAACCAACGAGGCCGCCGGACAATGGGCCGAAAACTGCCTGGCCTGCGGCGACTGCAAACTCGGAGTGTTCGGCGGGATATGCCCGGTGACGCGCTGTTCCAAGTCGCTTTGCAACGGGCCTTGCGGCGGGTCAGAGGACGGCAGGTGCGAGGTGGACCCGGACAATATAGAGTGCGGCTGGCAGTTGATTCACGACCGGCTGAAGGCGTTCGGCAAACTGGACGATTTGAACGCGATCGCCGCGCCGCGCGACTGGTCCAAGACCCATAGCGGCGGTCCGCGCCGGCTGAAGCGGGCGGGGGAGGGGGGGTAGGGGCGGGGGGGCCGCAAATTGAAAATAGAAAATTGGGGGGGAAAAAATAATTTTTTTTGCCATTGTTGTAAAAAAATGATTGCCGATTTTACCAAAGCAAACAACCCGAATGTTCGCGAATTTAA
>CAYYWX010000098.1:0-5792 GCA_964475405.1 uncultured Verrucomicrobiota bacterium | reverse complement strand
TCTAGCGTTTTTCAGTCTTATAAATTCATTTAATTCAGTTACATTACACTAGCTCTTTCCAACTTTCAACGTTTCCGCCGGAGGCGGATGCTACTCTGCGAAGTAAACCTCCCTGCTCTGCGAAGCCGCTACGCAGGGCGTAGAAGAGTCGCTACGACCTTCCTACGCCCACCAAAGCGAGGGCTCCTGGCTTCGCCGGAGCGCTACGCCAAGGCGAGTCGCGAAGGCGGGAGCACGAGTCCGCCAAAGGCGGAGAACGTTGAGCGTTGAATCCCGCTTCTGGCGGGACAAGTGCTTGTGGCGCGTTTCGCGCCATTGAATGTTTCCGGTGATTGCGAACGGTAGCCCCTCTCACCCCGGCGGAGAACCTTGAACCGTGAACTCTGAACTGTGAACTTTAGTCAGAGCACATCGGCAAAATGCGGCTTCAGCTTGCGGAATATAACCACCCCGACAATGAAGATCACAAACGTAACAAGCCAGAAATAAAGGGAAGCCCCCCACCCGGACGCGAACGGCGCGTCGAACAACAGGCTGTTGCGATACCCCTCCACCAGGTAAACCACCGGGTTGAGGCGCAAGACCTTGACCAGGATTGAATTTTCGCCGAACAAGGAAAAATTCCAGAATACCGGCGTGACCCAGAATCCGAACTGGAGCCCGACGTTGACAACCTGGCCGACATCGCGCGAGAAAACCTGCAGCGTGGCGGTCAGGTAACTCAACCCCGCCAGGAGGAAAACCGCCGCAAATAAATAATAAATTACCCCGAGCCAGCTCCAGGAAATTTTCACACCGCTGAAAAGCAGGACCGCGGCAACGATCAGCAGGAAGACAAACTGGACCGCGAGCGCCGCGAGAATCTTGACAAGCGGCAGGTTGAAGAGCCGGAAATTGACCTTCCGGACCAGAAACGCGTATTCGCAGAAGACGTTCGTGGCCTGGTTCCAGGCATCGGAAAAGAACGACCAGGCGCTCATCCCCGCCAGGAGCCAGACGATGAACGGCATCCCCTCGACCGGCTTGGCCTTGAAAGCCACCCCGACCACCAGGTATAAAATAATCGTCATGACAAAGGGCTGGATAAAGGCCCAGGCAAATCCGAGCGTGGAGCCCAGGCAGCGGTTGCGCAGATCATGCGCCGTAAGCCGCAAAACAAGGTCAATTCCCCTTCCAAAATCTCCCGGTTTCATGATTTATCCCCCGCCGCCCTGACAAGGGCGCCGAATACTTTAGAGCCGTGACTTTTCCACGGCATCCGCTCCGGGTGCCACTGCACCCCCAATAAAAATTTCCCCCCGGCACCCTCAACCGCCTCCAGCGCGCCGTCGCCGGCAAAGGCCGCCGCCCGCAGACCGCGCCCGAGCTTGTCCGCGTCAACCGCCTGGTGATGATACGAATTGACCGTCATTTCCTTTTGACCGAATATTTTTCCAAGGATGGATTTCCCGGCTATTTTGACCTTGTGCCTGATCTCTTTCCTTTTCCCGTTTTTGGATATGGCGCCCTGATGCCCCTCCGCCCTGAAAATATGTTGGATGATTTTTCCACCCGAGGCAATATTAATCAACTGGCAGCCGCCGCAGATGCCGAGCACCGGCATTTTACGGCGCAAAACCGCGCGGGCCAGGTAAAGGTCGGCGCCCGAGCGGCGCGGGTGGATTATCTCCGATTTAGGATGTGGTTTTTCGCCGTACAAGCCGGACGGGTAATCCTTTCCGCCGATAAAAAGAAATCCGTCCGCCATCCCGACATATTCATCCAGCAGTTTCCGGCCGGCGCCGCACGGCACGAGCAACGGCAAAGCGCCGGCGGCGATTACGCAATCCACATAGTCGTCCAGTATCCGGTAGTTCTTGTCGCCAAAATCAGTATTTATGCCGATAATTGCGCGGTACATGTTTTAACACAAGGCAGAAGGCAGCAGGCAGTGGGCACAAAGCATGAAAAAGACCAAAGACTTAAAGAATAATTCTCATCTCCGACAACTGACTCCTTTTCCTACTCTGTCACTTTGTGCCTTCTGCCTCTGTGCCTTTGTGCCTTTCCCTTTATACTCAAGAAACCACTCCACAAACTTCGGAATCCCTTTTGCCAGAGAAGTTACCGGCTTGAAATTCAACGCCTTCTTCGCTTTTTTGATATCCGCAAAGGTATCCGGCACGTCCCCGGGCTGGATCGGCAGCAATTCCATCCTGGGCTTCACGCCCAGGGCGGCGGCAATGGTCCTGATAAATACCATCAGGTTTTCCGAACGGTGGTTGCCGATATTGAAGATATCGTTCTTTGCCAATCCATTCGAAAAGAGCGCGCTGTAAACTCCGCTGACAACATCGTCAACATACGTGAAATCACGGCGCATGTTGCCGTGGTTGAAGACCTTGATCGGCTTGCCCTTCAGCATCGCTTCCGTGAAAAGCCAGCAGGCCATGTCGGGCCGTCCCCACGGACCGTAGACCGTGAAGAACCGCAGGCCGATCGCCTGCATGCCGTAGAGATGACTGTAGGCATGGGCGGTCAATTCGTTCGCCTTCTTGGTGGCGGCGTAAAGGCTGATAGGATTATCCACCCGGTCGGACTCGCTGAAAGGCAGCTTGCGGTTGGCGCCATAGACGCTTGAGCTGGAGGCGTATACCAGTCTTTTGATCTTCGCCCGGCGGCAGGCTTCGATAACGTGGAAAAAGCCCTCGCTGTTTGATTTGTGGTATGCGAGCGGATTTATGAGTGAATAACGCACGCCGACCTGGGCAGCCAGGTGGCAGACGCGGTCAAAACGGTGTTTACGGAACAGGGCGTTCAGGGCGGACGAATCGCACAAATCCTGCTCGGCCAGCGTAAAGTTTAGATTTTTCCGGAGGAAAGAATCACGGCGGCGCTTGAGTTCCGGGGAATAATAATCGTTGAAATTATCCAGGCCGACGACCCGGTGCCCCCTGGCAAGGAGGCGGGATGCGACATGGAACCCGATAAAACCGGCCGAACCGGTGACAAGTATTTTCATTTGGCTGGGAATATATTACACATAACTGGCTTTGACAAGCGCGAAAGCAACGGCTAAGCTGTTTCCTAATATAAAAGAGTTATGCCGCGCCGCAAGCGGATTGAACGTCTCAAATAATGATGATTTGCTTTGTCACTCTAACTAACTTTGGCGCTTTGTCGCTTTTTAACTGGTATCAGCAATGATCGCACTAATCGGCGCAATATTCTGGATAATCGCCCTGGCGGCCGTCGCGCGCCTCCTGCTCATCGGGGACGGGAAGATCCGTTTGCATTGGCTGGAGCTGCTGGTCCTGTTCTCCCTCTCCCTTTTGCTGCTTTTCCGTCCGCATGAGGACATTTTTGGCGGCGAAGATCCCGGCTCCTACATCAATTCCGGCATAACCTATAACCGCCAGAACCAGTTGTTTTACATTGACCCGCTCCTTTCAAAGGTGCCTTATGAAGTCCGGCCGGAATTTTATTACGGCCACGCCGGGTACGGCCAGACGAAGGACGCCTGTCTCTGGATCCGCAACGCCGACCTGGCGATGGTCGGCCCTCATTTCCAACCGGCCTACCCGCTCCTGATCGCGTCCGCGGTCCGGAACGGGTTGAACTCCTGGGCGCTGTTTGTCGTCCCGCTTTTCGCGATCTTCACCGGCCTGGCCCTGCGCGCGCTCGCCTTCCAGATGACGCCCCACCGCTGGGCAGGCATGATCGCCTTCCTGTTGTATATATGCGCGCCCCTGACTATCTGGCACGGACGCTGCGCGCGGCCGGAGATAATCGCCTCGTTCATGTTCTTCGCCGGCTGCGCCCTGACCATCCGCGCCTGGCAAGGACGTCCCTGGCGCAATCTGATTGACCTGGCCCTGGGAGCATTATGCATCGGCGCCGCCCCGTTTTTCCATATCACCGCCTGGCTGCTCGTGATCCCTGCGGTCGTGGTGGCGGCGGCCGCGGTCATTTTCAGGGACCGTTTGGATTTCATCGCGTATTTGGCGATTATCTGCCTGGCGGCGGCGGCATTTTACGGCCAGACAATCCACGTCGGCGATTATTACACCGTCAAACGCTTCCTGGACCTGCTATTCCAGCGACCGCTCCTGATCGCGGTCGGTTTCCTCCTCCTGGCCCTCCTGGCGCTCGTTTCAAAAAGAATTCAGCGTTCGCGCAAAACCCCGGAAGCCGCGGAAACGCCGGGAAAATCCCGGCTCTCCCTCATCCTCGGCCTGTCTTCCGCAATAGTCCTGGTCGCTTTCCTGCTGAGCCTTGTGTTTTGCCGCCAGATCTACGGCGATTTGCCGGTCCTCGGGCGCCCGATACGGCATTATCTCTACCTGACCGATTTCAAGGTGCTGGCCAACATGCTCTCCATCCCGATGATGATTTTGGTCCTGGCCGGACTGGTCGCCTGGCTGACCGGTCGGGAAGCGATGCGAATTTACCGCGTGATATTCATCATTGTCCTTTTCCCGGCCGTGATGCTGACCGGCAACATAGAGAATTTCATGATGACCCGTTACCTGATGGTGGCCTTCATCCCCCTCGCCGCCCTGCTCCTGACCGCGCTCCTGGTGTCGATATTACCGAAGGAAACCGGGGTCTGGAAGCCGGTCATCTTATGCGCGCTGGTATGCCTGGTCGGCGTGAACAAGCGATCCGCGCTGGTCACAACCACGGAACACAGGGGTTTCTGCCGCTTCCTGCGCCCATATGCCGAGGTCATTAAAACCTCAAAGGGCATATTATTGTGCGAATATTCAAGGATTGCCGCGCCGCTGGAACACTTTTTCGGCGTGCCGACCCTTGGCCTTGACAACGAACGGCGCACGGATTACGGCCCGATGGAGAAAGCCTGGGCGGACATAATGAAATCCGAGCCGGAACGTCCCGCCTTTTTCATCACTCCCTTCCATGCCCCGGCCAGCGTTTATTTTGACTTCACGCCGGTCTTTACGGATTCATTCCAGGACCGGCGCCTTGAGCAGGCCCGCCAGAGTCTGCCGACCAAAGTCGGCAAATCGGAACTGGCCCTGCGGCTTTACCGCATGAAATTAAAGCAACCCGGGCCGGAGAAAAAGGATGAAAAAATCCCCCCGCCGATGATCATCAAGCCCGATTCCGGGAACATGGGCCTGCGTCATTTTGCCAACTTGCGCAATGAGCCCTGGCCGGGACCGGCCGGCAATCCGCCGCCGTCCGTTTTATCAAGGTTCACCGCTTTGCCGGATGATATGAGAAAAAGCGCGGAGGCGCTGATGACCCTGCAACCGCAGAAGACAATCCAGGCGCGCTGGGCCCGGGCGCATTCGGAAGTGCTTTTACCCGCCTCGCGTAAATATTCGGCCCTGTTGATGGTTTATTTCAAGGCGCCCGATCCGGATGGATCCGGATCCGTAACGATTCAACTGGCAAGGGGCGATGACAAGCTCGGCGGAGCGCGCGAGATAAATCCCAACGAATGGCAATGGCAGGCCTGGCTGATCCCGCCCGCCTTATCCGGCCCTGCCAATGACATGGGCTGGCTGACGATTGAGACAATCCCGGCCTGGAATCCCGGCCTGTCGAACTTCCCGAAGGACCTTGGCGTGCTCATTAGCCAGGTCATTTGCCTTCCGATTCAATGACAAGCCGCTTGTCATAAGCGAAATAATCATGTTATATACGCCTCTGGCAATGATTCGAATTTCAAATTTCTAATTTCGCTTTTTGCATCTTATCCGTGTCATATCGCGGGGTGTAGCGCAGCCTGGTAGCGCGCCAGCCTTGGGCGCTGGAAGTCGTGGGTTCAAATCCCACCGCCCCGA
>CAYYWX010000097.1:4131-5842 GCA_964475405.1 uncultured Verrucomicrobiota bacterium | reverse complement strand
TGAACCGTGAACCGTGAACCGTGAACCGTGAACCGTGAACCGTGAACCGTGAACTCAACTCACTATATCCTATAAAGATCATGCTCGGCAATATACATTTCCACGAAAGCCGGAACCAGGTAGCGGATGCTCATGCCCTCGGCTATGCGATGGCGTATGTCGGAGGCCGAAATATCAATTTGATGGACCGCCGCGACGTTTTTAACGAGATCGCGGCTCATGGACGTTTCAAGTTTCAACGACTTGCCGGAGGCTTTTTTGGGATCAAAGCCCGGGCGGACAAAAGTCACAAACCGGCAAAGCCGCAACAGCTCCTTGATGTCCTTCCAGAGGTGCAGTTCCATGAGGCTGTCCGAGCCGATGATGAAAAAAAGGTCATTCCGCGGGTGCTGTTTCCGGAGATGGCGGACGGTGTCAATCGAATAGCTTGTCCCGCCCCTCTGGATTTCAATGTCGCAAATTTCAAAGTCGGGATTGTCCTCAATCGCCTTTTCCAGCATCGCCACCCGGTGCGCGGCCGGGGCGAGGCGCGAGGAGTCCTTGTGCGGCGGCAGGTCGCAGGGCACGAAAAGCACTTTTTCCAGGTCAAACGCCTCAAGCGCGTCCTGGGCCATTATCAAGTGGCCCATGTGCACCGGGTTGAAAGTCCCCCCGAATATTCCAAGGCGTGGCTTCATTTGTATGCTGAAAACAATAACTGTTTTGGCGGCAGCAGACAAGAGTGAAGTCAGGCTGGCGGTGCCTTCTCAGTTATGTGGGTGGATGATAATTGAATTGGCCGGTCTCTCGCCCCCGCATAACTGAGGCATTACGGGGGGCGGCATGAATGTGGTGTTCAATAATTATGTAGTGCCGCACGGCGTGCGGCAAACACGCCACGCCGTGGCGCGCTACAGTCCTCCTGAATAACCTCTTCCAGCCTCGATTAATGTATTATATCAGGCGCGGCTCGCTATTTTTATTGTTTTTCGCCCGCGTGCCCGGCGCACCATAAGGTCTGGCGCGCGATGCCCATCAGGATCCGGACGTCGTCCTCGGTCAGTTTGCCGCGCGAAAAAATGCGCCGCACGCCGAGCATCATGTGCCGGGCCTTGTCCGGTTCCATGAACCCGATTTTCAGGAGGGACTCTTCCCACATCCTGAACATATGCTCCTTCGTGCGCGAATCGGCCGGGGGGGATTTTTCGCCGGCCGGCTCAAATATGTCCGCGGCCGTGAAAAGTTCATAAGCGCAGACCATGACGGCTTGCGCGATATTCAGCGAACGGTACTCGCTCGTGGAGGGGATTTGGATCAGCCGGGTGCACAGGGCCAGTTCCGTGTTATCCAGGCCGTTGTCTTCCGGTCCGAAAAGCAGGGCGACTTTTCCGCTGCAAGCCGCGTCCAGGATCAGGGGCGCGCCTTCGCGCGGCGTGGTCGCGTGCTGGCGGTATAAGCCCAGCCGGGCGGTGGCGCCCGCGACCAGGACGCAATCGGCGAGCGCTTCATCAAGCGTGGCGGTCTCGCGGCGGTTGGCGAGGATTTCCTGCGCCGAACAGGCCATTTTCTGGGCATCCTCCCAGTTGATGCTTTTGGCGGCAACGAGTGTCAGGTCGGAGAGTCCCATGTTGGCCATGGCGCGGCAGACGGACCCGATATTGCCGCCATAGATAGGCCGGCAGAGCACAATGCGGATATTGGCCAGGGCCTGCGCCAGGCGGCTTTCGCCCTT
>CAYYWX010000097.1:0-4031 GCA_964475405.1 uncultured Verrucomicrobiota bacterium | reverse complement strand
TCAACGCTCGTGATGTCAACGCCCGCCTCCCGCATCCGGTTCAGGCCGGTTTCCCTGTTGGCCGCCGTCCGGGACCCGACGGCGTCATGGACAACCTGGACCTGGTATCCTTTTTTAACGAGATCGGCGACGGTTTGGAAAACACAGACATGGGTTTCAATGCCGGCTATTATGACTTGCTTCCGGGCGGTTGCCGCAAGCGCCTCCATGAAAAGCGGTACGCGGCAGCAACTGAAAGTCCTTTTGCTGATTATACGGCATTTTTCGAGGGCGGACGACAGGGCGGGCGTCGTCGGCCCGATGCCTTCCGGGTATTGTTCCGTCACTATCACCGGCAGGTTGAGAATTTTAGCGCATTGTATGAGGATAAGGGTATTATTGGTCACGATTGTTGAATTCTCAATTTGCGGCAAAAGGCGTTCCTGCATGTCAATGACCAGTAACAGCGCATTTTTTCGTGAAAACATAAGAATTTCCTTTCCGTTTGCCTGAGTAAATTTGAAGGGTTACATCTAATACTTGACGAAATCAAGCTAAAACAAATATTATACGCCCATGACCACCAGCGGTATAAAAAGGCTGACAAGTCCCCACCTGATCATTATCGGCGCGGTGGGCATCCCGATACTTCTGGGCACTTTTTTGCTGATGTTGCCCTGGGCCAGCCGGGCGGGCCAATGGACGGGTCCTTTGACCGCGCTTTTCATGGCCACCAGTTCAATGTGCGTGACGGGGCATGCGCTGGTTGACCCCGGCTCATATTTTTCCCATTTCGGTCAGTTGGTCATGCTGGTCCTGGTCCAGATCGGGGGGCTGGGGTTTATGACCATGGCGATGGCATTGCTGATTGTTGCCGGCCACCGGCTCAGCCTGCGGAACGAAACGGCCATTACCTTCTCAATGGGGCTGCGGGATTCTTATCAAATCAAGCATTTTCTGTTCAGGACGATGGTGCTGTCGCTTGTCCTTGAACTTGCCGGGGCCATTATCCTGGCCGCGCGCATGATGGCGGAGCGCGGTTTTACCGTGGCGAAGGCCTTGTATCACGGGCTTTTCCATTCCGTTTGCGCTTTCTGCAACGCCGGTTTCAGCCTTTACCCGGACAATTTGATCGGGGCGGCAGGCGATAAAACATATTTACTGACCATAATTGTACTGATTGTGCTGGGGGGAATCGGGTTTCTGGTCTTAAGCGAGTTGTATTATAAATGGCGAACGCGGCAAAAGAAACACATGATCTTGTCGCTTCACAGCCGGATGGCCATAGCCGGCACCATTTTCCTGGTCATGGCCGGCTGGATCGGTTTCGCGGTGCTGGAGTGGGGCAACACGCTCGCCTCGCTCTCATCATCCGATAAATTGGTCTGCGCCCTGTTCCAGTCGGTTACCGCGCGCACGGCGGGCTTCAACGTCGTTGACATGGCGCAAACCCATTCGGGCTCTAGGTTCATGACGGTGGTCCTGATGTTTATCGGCGGCTCGCCCGGGTCAACGGCGGGCGGCATCAAGACAACCACGGCCATCGTGCTCATATTTACTTCAATCGCCATGATCCGCAACCAGCGTAACATCGTCATCCTTGGTCGCACGATCTCTTCCGGCGTGGTCGGGGTGGCGTTGTCGGTTTTCCTGGTCAGTCTCCTGATCGTTGCCGGCCTTTTCGGGCTGATGCTGCTGACCGAGCAGAGCAACCTGATGACGGGGCGCTTTACCTTTGAAAATCTGTTGTTTGACGCCGTGTCGGCTTTCGGCACGGTCGGGTTGTCCACCGGCACGGTGCCTTTGCTGTCGGCGGGCGGCAAGATGATCATGATCGTCCTGATGTTCATCGGCCGGGTGGGGCCCTTGACACTGGCTTTATTTATCGGTATGAAAGAGCAGAGGGATCTGGTAAGGTATCCCCAAGAAGACGTTATTATCGGTTAGGGGGTTTGTATGAAAAGAGTCGGCATTGTCGGCGCGGGCAAGTTCGGTTCCAGCCTTGCCCAGGCGCTCGTGGAGCGCGGGATTGAGGTGCTCATCCTTGACCGCAACCGTGACATCGTTGATCACATGGCGGGCATCGTCGCCAAGGCCATGGAGGGTGACGCGACGGAGGAGGGCACGCTGGATGCCGCCGGGTTCCGCGATTGCGATATTACCGTGGTGGCCGTCGGGTCCGACATGGAAAGCAGCGTGCTGACCACGCTCATGCTGAAGGACATGAAAGTTCCGTGCGTGATCGCCAAGGCGGCCGGCGATGTGCATGGCAAGGTCCTCCAGAAAGTCGGCGCGGACCGGGTGGTCCATCCCGACCGCGACGTGGCGGCCCGCCTTGCCCGTTCGCTCGTTTCGCCTTCCGTCCTGGACTATGTGGAAGTGGCGGAAGGGATCAGCGTCCTGGAAATCGCCGCCCCGATGGAATTCATTGGCAAGACGTTGGGCGAGCTGCAGATAAGGAAAAAATACGGCGTTACCGTGCTTGTGCTCCGACGGGCGCAGCCCGATGAAGGCAAGCAGGAAACCCTTGTCAGCCCGGACGCGGATGACACCGTTGAGCTGGGGGACACAATCGTTATTTTCGGCCTGGACGAAAAACTGCGCCGGCTGGAACAGGAAATCAGATAAACACAATTTTCCGGGCCGCCTGCCGCGGCCGATGTTTATTTTACGTAAATACGGGCGTGAAAACAAAACTACAGTCCAGATCCTTTTTTACGGCGCTGATCTGCGCGCTGGTCATGTGCCAGGCCGGCTGCGACAACGACCGCTTTGACCACACTCCCCCGGCCGGGCAGGGGACCCTGATCGTCGACAACCTCACCGCGGACGATCTGCTGGTCTATGTCAACGGCCGGTCGGTGTTCACCGCCGGGGATTATGACCATGAGCTCGTTGACCTGGCTCCGGGTTATTACCGGGTCGTCATTGACGAGAAGCACGGGTATCACTCTTATTCAGGCGACCTGGACATCCTGGAAGGGCAGCTCACGGTTCTTGAAGTCAAGGGGTACTATTCATCCGACGAGTATGACGTGCGCGTCTACTTTGACTGAAATTGACCGCCTGGCCCGCTGCGGAGCATTTATTTAATGGCGGTCTTCGTCGCCTTGAGAAGGGTGTTCCAGAGTTCTTCCGGAGTCTCGGAGTCGATCATTTTTTCCCGCGCTTCCTTCTTCAGGAAAGACTGCGTAAGCCCGGCGAGCAGCCGGAGATAGAAAACACTCGCCGCGGTCGGGATGACGATAAAAAATATTATATGGCTCAAGGCGCGGTCGGAGGGGTCAAATTTAATGCCTTTGCGGCTGATGCCGAGCGCCAGGGTCAACCCGCCGCCTTCGACGCCGCGCACGTGCGGGAACGCCAGGCCGTTATCCACGGCGGTGTGCATGATCGCCTCGCGTTTCAGCGCCTCATCAAGAAGCTTCGCGCCGTTATCCACGAAGCCCTCCTCGACCAGCTTCCCGGCCAGCTCGGCGATGACGTTGTCGCGCTCGGTCGCCTTCAGGGTCGGCAGCATCAGTTCCTGGGCGGAAAAGCGCGCGATTCCCGTGCGGCGCGGCGCGAAGCGTCCGCCCATTTTCTTGCTGACCCGGCGGGGCAGGAAGTTCTGGTGATAGAGGATTCGCGCGCAGTTGGGGCATTGCTGCAGCTTTTCCCCGGCCCGCACGGCATGCACCAGGCTGACCGGCAAAATAAGCCCGCAGCCGGTGCAGACATTGTTTGAAACCGGCACGATGATCAGCAGGTCTTTCTTTTCAATTTTCTGGAAAAGGAGATTGGTCTCGGAAGGTAAATTTGTGCGCAGGGACTGGATGGCCGTGTCCAGCTGCGACAGGCGGCTGGAAGACATGATGGCCTCCTGCTCCGAACGGATCAAAAGAAGGTCCTGAAGCTGGACAAGCATGTTGATGACGGGGTGCATGTTCGCGTGGTCTGAATTTTTTATTTCAATCATAGTAATGTATCCTGTTTGGTCCCCTGGCTGTTCATAATCTGGTGGCGACGCGGGGAGTCGAACCCCGGACCTAAGGCTTATGAGTCCTCCGCTC
>CAYYWX010000096.1:0-5957 GCA_964475405.1 uncultured Verrucomicrobiota bacterium | reverse complement strand
ACATCGACGCGCTGATGACCACCGATCCGTCCGGCATCATCACCGACGTCAACAAACAGATGGAGTCGCTCACAGGTTGCACGCGCGATGAATTGATCGGCGCTCCGTTCAAGAGCTACTTCACCGATCCGGATCGGGCCGAGACGAGCATCAAGCTGGTGCTGAGCGAGAAGAAGGTCACCAACTACGAGCTAACCGCGCTCGCCAGGGACGGCAAGGAAACCGTGGTGTCCTACAATGCGACCACCTTCTACGATCGTGACAGGAGGCTGCAGGGCGTGTTCGCCGCTGCGCGCGACGTCACGGAGCGCAAACGCCTGGACCAGGTGCTGCAGGAAAAGAATGTCGAATTGGAGAGTGCCAGGTCCGTGGCGGAAAAGGCCAAGGAGTCCGCGGAAATCGCTAACAGAGCAAAAAGCGCATTCCTGGCGAATATGTCGCATGAAATCCGCACGCCGATGAACGCCATACTGGGTTTTTCGCAGTTGATGATGCGTGACGCCGGATTAACGCCTTTACAGAAGAAACACCTGCAGACCATCAACCGCAGCGGCGAACATCTGCTTGCGCTTATCAATGATATCCTCGAGCTCTCCAAAATCGAGGCGGGCCGTTCAACCCTGAACCCGGTGGCATTTGACTTGAACGGCATGCTTGATGAAATTGAAATGATGTTCCGGATGCGCACGGACGAGAAGAATCTGCGCTTCCTCGTGGAACGAGTCGGAGATTTTCCCGGCTTTGCGGTTGGTGACGAGAATAAAGTGCGCCAGGTATTTATCAATTTGATTGGTAATGCCGTAAAGTTCACGAGTGAAGGAGGGCTTTGTGTCCGGGTTGGCATCAAGGCCAGGTCCGGGACGGCGTTGCGGCTGATGGCAGAGGTTGAGGATACTGGCACGGGTATTGCCGAAGAGGAAATCAAAAAGTTGTTTAAGCCGTTCGAACAAGCCGAGGGCGGCAAGAAGATTCAAGCGGGAACAGGGCTTGGCCTTGCCATCAGCAGGGAATTCGTTCGCTTGATGGGAGGAGACATCAGCGTCACCAGCCAGCTTGGCAAGGGCAGCATTTTTCGATTTGAAATGAATATTGAGGAAGGTCCGGAAAGGGCGATGGCGAAGAAAGCAGAGTCGCGCCATGTTGCGGGGCTCCGGCCCGGCCAGAAGATGCGCCGCGTGTTGATTGTCGACGACAAGGACGATAACCGCGTATTGCTTTCCCAGATGCTGGGAAGCATCGGTTTTGAAGTCCGGGAAGCCGTAAACGGAGAACTTGCTATCCGGGAATTTGGAAAATGGCGGCCGCATTTGATTCTCATGGATACACGCATGCCTGTCATGAACGGCTTGGAGGCGATCAAACGTATCCGGTCAAGCGCCGGCGGAAAAAAGGTCAAGATCGTCAGCGTGACGGCCAGCGCCTTTGATGAGGACCGCAAGAAAGCCATGGAAATCGGCGCGGATGATTTTCTCGGCAAGCCATTCCGCGAGGAAGCCCTGCTTGAGAAAATCAAGGCGTTATTGAAGGTTGAATATGTTTACGCCCACGAGCCCTCTGCTCCCAGGCCCAAAAAGGATGCCGCGGATGAATTGGTGAAAGAGAAATTGGCGGCCTTGCCGGAAACTCTCATCAGACAGCTGCACGATGCCACGCTTTCCGCGGACCAGGACCGGATGTTGGTGTTAATTCATCATATTGAGAAACATGATGTCAATGTTGCCGGGAGGATGAGAATCCTCGCTGAAGATTTTGATTATCAGAGCTTGCTGGAAATGACAACCAGGCAGAAGGACGAAGCCTCCGGCTGAGTCGGAACAGGAGAAGACGGCACAATATCTTGTTCATCCTGAAGACGAAGAAGAACGCTAAACTATAAGAAAAAGAGGAGTTGAAATGGAACAGGTTACGCCCGAAATTCATCAAAAAATTCCGGATATCCTTGTTGTGGATGATACTCCGGCAAATCTCCAGCTGCTTACAGGCATGCTGAAAGAACACGGATACAGGGTTCGGCCCGTTCCTAGCGGAAAGCTGGCGATCCAGGCGGTTCAGAATGAGAAACCCGACCTGATCCTGCTCGATATCAACATGCCGGAAATGAACGGCTACGAGGTGTGTGAACATCTCAAGGCGGATGACGCATTGAAAGAGATCCCCGTCCTTTTCATCAGCGCCCTGGATGAGACGATTGACAAGATCAAGGCCTTTGCGGCAGGCGGAGTTGACTATGTCACGAAGCCGTTCCAGTTCGAAGAAGTGGAAGCAAGGGTGCAGACGCATTTGCATCTTCGCCGGCTTCAGATTGAACTGGAGAGGCAGAACCGCCAGTTGCAGGAGAGCTATTGTCAGCTCAGGAAGCTGGAGGATTTAAGGGATAACCTGACCGACATGATTGTCCACGACATGCGCGCGCCGCTGACGGTTGTGAACATGTCCTACGAGATAATCGCGACAACTCCGATCAATCTTAGTCCGACCCAGAAGGCGCTGATGGCCGTGGGCCGGAACGCCTGCCACAAGCTGATCGAAATGGTGACTACCCTGCTGGATGTCAGCCGGATTGAAGCGGGACAGATGCCCATCAACCGGGCTCCATGCGATATCCGGGACATCGCACAAAAGGCCGCTGAGTCAATGGCCGTCCTGGCCCGGGATGAGGCGCTCGCTCTCCACGTGACGGGCGATTCGGCCAGCGGCGTCGTGGATCGCGATATCACTCATCGTATCTTTGTCAACCTGATCGGGAACGCCATCAAGTTTTCTCCCAGGGGCGGAAACATCGGCGTTGAGATTTCCTCCGCCGGTGAGAATGTGCGCGTCACGGTGACCGACCAGGGCTCAGGTATTCCCCCGGAGTACCACCAACGGATTTTTGAGAAGTTTGGCCAGGTAGAATCCCGCGAGGAAAACAAGCAGTATTCAACGGGGCTTGGCCTGACCTTCTGCAAGATGGCGGTTGAAGCCCAGGGCGGACAAATCGGCATCAATAGCCCTTCGGCTCCGCCCAGGGCAGGCGAAGCTGGCAAAGGGAGCACTTTCTGGTTCACCCTCCCGGCAGGCGGGAAAAAGGAATGAAAAAAGGAAACGGATGCGTGAGATGAGGAAGAAAGCATTATCCATCTTGAACTAATCCTGGCTATACCCGCAACCCAAGTTCGCCGCACACCGTGCGGCGCTACAATTGTAGTGCGTCACCAGGCTCCGCCGGCATGTCCCGCCGACCTGGGCTCCGCCAAAGCGCTTCGCCGAGGCGAGAGCGGCTTCGCGTAGGGGGAAGCGCTTCCGCCGTCGCCAAGGTTATGGCGGACAAGTCGCCCAGGCGAGCGGTGTGACGCATTGTTTTTTTCGCTATTCTCGATGGTTAAGACACTATTAGGACGTAGGAGGGCCTGCCCTCCGTAGCTCAAGTCCGCCTGATGCGGACGCAGAGCGAAGGAGGGAGCGAGCGAAGGGATTTGAACCCTCGACACCCACCTTGGCAAGGTGGAGCTCTACCACTGAGCTACGCTCGCATATGAAGCAGTAGTAAAAAAGTAATTTATTGATATCATGCTTCCCTGCTCTATGCAATAATAATTTTTACTTTGAAAGCAATGCACAAGAAAACCGAGAAAAAAGCGCCTGGCTCGTTCCATGACCGCGTCGCCGGTTTCTTCGCGCAAGACGGCGCGTTCGCCCGGGCCTGCGCCTCCACCCCCTTCCCCTTCGAAATCCGTCCCCAGCAACAGGAGATGGCCTCGGCCGTAGCCGCGGCCCTCACGGATTCGGAACACCTGGCGGTCGAGGCCGGGACGGGCGTCGGCAAAACATTCGCCTACCTCGTGCCGCTCATCCTCTCCGCCGTTGAAAATAACCGCCGGCTGGCTTGCCACGCGTCTCGCGTGGCCGTATCCACCCACACCATCAACCTGCAGGAACAATTGATGTTCAAGGACATTCCCTTCCTGATGGAACACATGGGCGTGGAGTTCCGGGCCGCCCTCTGCAAGGGCCGCGGCAACTACATCTGCCTGCGCCGGCTGGAAAGCGCGAACCTGATGAGCGGCGACTTGTTCAACAAGGGCCGCGAGAAGGAATTTTCCCGCATCCGCAAATGGGTTCGCCATCTGGAAAACCCTCCTGCCCACGGCACCGGACAAAACTTGGACGGATCCTTATCCAACTTCACGGAGGGAGCGCCTCTCCCTTTCCCGGAAGTCTGGCGCCAGGTCTGCTCGGAACATGACAATTGCCTGGGCCGGAAATGCAATTATTACACGCGCTGTTTCCTGATGAAGGCGCGCGCCGCAGCGGCCGACGCCGATCTCCTGATCCTCAACCATCACCTGTTCTTTTCCGACCTTGCCCTGCGCCAAAGCCAGTCGGGCCTGGCGGGCGGAGGAGGCATCCTGCCGGCATTTTCCGCAATCGTCATTGACGAGGCCCACAACCTCGAGGACGTCGCCGGGGAACATCTCGGACTGCGCCTTTCGCAGGGCGGAATGCACCACTGGCTCCGGCGCCTTTACACGCCCGCGACCGGCAAGGGCCTGCTCGCGGCCCTCAAGGAGTTTGAGATTGCCGATGAAGCCGGCCGGGTATGGGAGAGCGTCGATCATTTTTTCATGGAAGTCGCTTCCTGGGCCAACCTGGATGGCAGCCGGAACAACACCAAACGCATCATGGATGAAAAGCACTCATTCAAGACGATGCTCATGGAGCAGGTGGCCGCGCTCGTCCGCCGCCTGGAAGGACTGCGGGAGGCAACCCAGGACGAGGCCGTCAAGGCGGAATTGAACGCGATCACGCGCCGCGGGGATGAAATCCGGCTGGCCATTGACTTTTTCCTCAAGGAGAAGGAAAAAAATTATGTCTATTGGGTTGAGCGCGAAGGTTTTGCGCGCCTTTCCCGCGGTTCATCCGGCGGCGCGCCGGCGCGCCTGGCGCTGGTTTCCGCGCCGGTGGACGTGGCGCCGTTATTAAACGACCTGCTCTTTAAATCATTTGCGCCGGTCGTGCTGACATCGGCCACGCTCTCGGTCGGCGGCTCGCTTGATTTCTTCAAAAACCGGATCGGAGTTGAACATTGCCGGGATCTGGTGGTCGGTTCGCCCTTCGATTACCAGCGCCAGATGAAGCTTTTTATCGTGGGAAACATGCCCGAGCCGAAGGACGCCGAATTTCCCGGGGCGGTCGCGAACGCCGTCGCGCATTTTGTCCGGAAATCGGCCGGAAGGGCATTCGTCCTTTTCACCAACGCGGAACTGATGCGGAAAGTGGCCGCAAGCCTGGAAGGATTTTTTACCGAGGAAGGTCTGCTGGCGCTCGTCCAAGGCGATGGCTTGCCGAGGCACGCCATGCTGAAGAAATTCAGGGAAACGCATGAGGAAATGCAGGATGAAGACAACGGACTGGAAAACGACGAGACGGATAATGCCAAATTCCAAACTCCAAATTCCACGTTCCAAGATTCGCAATCGCAAATCGAAAATCACCAGCCGCGAGCTGGTCCGCCTGTGGCGGAAAAATCTAAAATTAGCAAGGCCGTCCTCTTCGGCCTGGACAGTTTCTGGATGGGGGTTGACGTCCGGGGCGAGGCGCTTTCGAACGTGATCATCGTCCGCCTGCCTTTCGCCGTGCCGGACGAGCCGCTGGTCAAGGCCCGGCTTGACCGCCTCACGGCCGAGGGCAAGGACGCGTTCCGCGAATATTCGCTCCCGCAGGCGATTTTGAAATTCCGGCAGGGCGTCGGGCGGCTGATCCGGACGGCGACCGACGAGGGCATCATCGCCATCCTGGATTCAAGGATCATCAGGCGCTGGTACGGAAAATATTTCCTGCGCTCGATCCCCGAATGCCCGGTGGAACATATTTCGTTGAATGACGATCACACTCCGGAAGTCGATTGAGGATTAAGCCTTGCCATTTTGCGGCGGGCAACTTTATCTGCTTCAGATGGTAGGGCGGGATAGCCTTAT
>CAYYWX010000095.1:0-6232 GCA_964475405.1 uncultured Verrucomicrobiota bacterium | reverse complement strand
TTGATTGCGCCGATGATTCCATCCCTGCTGTCTCCCGGCAGAGGATACATCAGGTCCAGGGTGACCTTTATTTTTCTGGAAAGCAGCATCCCGATCGCCCGGCCAATCCGGCCGGTATCACCCGGACGGCGTACGCGGCGCAGCACTTCCGGACTGCGGCTTTGAACGCCTATTTCAAGCTCCTCAAATCCGGCGTCTTTCAGGTATTTGACCTGTTCGCCGGTCAATGACCCGCCGTTAAGCTCCGCGAAGAAGCGCACTTTGCCGGACCGGTTCCAGGCGGCCAGGCGCCTGATGATTTCATTAAAAAAAAGTCCGGCGTTGAAACTCGGGTCTATGAACCTGATTTCCCGCGCGCCCTTGCGATGCAAGGCCTTGACGCGGCTTAATACATCTTCAACCTCCAGGCAGCTAATCTTACGCCGGTCCTGGCCGTAGCGGCAATAAACGCAACGCCAGGGACAGCCGCGCGTTGTTTCCAGGTAAGCCATGCCGTTCGCGTCCGGCCGATAATGAGGATAATCAGGCCCCGGCAGGCATGTCGCCAGATGCGCCTCGTCCGGTTTGTCCCGGCCCCAGACATATTTTTTACCATGCCGCCACGCAACGGATGAAAAATCGGTTGTTTGCTTCCGGCGGATCGCTTTCAAAACCGGGGGCAGGACAACTTCCCCTTCCCCGCAGACAGCGACATCAATCAGGCCGGAACTATAAAGGAATGGATGTTTCCGGGCCACTTCCGGTCCGCCGGCAATGATTTTCACTTTGGGAAAAATCCCGCGAACCCTTCGCAGGACATCCAGCGCACGCTCAACGTTCCAGAGATAAAGCGTCGCCGCGATGGCATCGGGTTTACCGGCAATGATTTTTTCCACCAGATGGGCGTCATCAAGAAAATAGTCGGCATTCTTAAGTCCGGCGCAGGTCCAATGCCTGTTCTCAACTGATTTTTCAACCGCGTGGCGCAGGTACACTTCCGCCAGGCGCAATTCCTCGTGCGAGCCGGAAAGATCGTTATCCAGGCGCGGGAGCTGCAAAAAGACAAGACGTAATGGCATAAATGAACCCAAATTTTGCGTTTAACTTTATAAGCGCACTCTGAAAAGCTTAATCGATAAGCCCGCGGCAAAAAAGTAAAACGCAAAATTTGCCGTAAGACGGCGCCACGGGCGGGTTAATCCCGATGCTTATAACCCATAATCCGGGATTAATATTGCACAACGCCTATTCCCGCGCAAATATAAACAGATTGCCATGGACACACTTTATAAAGTGTGTCCATATCCAATAACAGCTGAAGAAATGCAGCCGAGCACCGTTTCGGCGCTCTTTGCTAATTTTTCGCACGTTTTCAGTCATAGCTGGGTTGATATCGTTGTAGCGCCGCACGGCGTGCGGCGATCCTGACCCCGAAGCACTTCACGCTCGGGACGCGCCACACCGTGGCGCGCTACAATCTGCCCAATCGTCGACCATGGGATTTGATGGCATCCCCCCGAAATAACTTACGCCATTGCCGGATCTCCATATTTCTATTTGCGCTGGCGGCGGAATTTTTCTATTATCTTGCTGCAATGAAATCAAGCAAACCAGTCGTGGCCGTCCTGAAAACATCTCCGGCAACCGTGCTGGAAGACTACCACCGCCTGATGAACCTGGCCGACTACCAGTCCTTCCTGCCCAAGACCAGCGAGACGGCCCTGAAAATAAACATCAGCTGGCATTTCTTCTTCCCCGCCGCCTCAACCACGCCCTGGCAGCTGGACGGCGTGATCCGCGCCCTGAAACGCGACGGATACGACCCGCAAAAAATCCACGCCTGCCACAACCGGACCGTGGTCATTGACGCCCATCTCGGCGAGCGCGAAAACAAGCAGGTCAACGTCGTCCAGTCCCATAACCTGGCCAACAAGCATTTATATGATGAGGACAATGAATGGATCAACGTCCGGGACGCGGTCGGCGCGCTGGCCGACAAGTTCCTCGTCCTGAACAAGGTTTACCCGGACGGCTTCATGATCCCGAAGTCATTTATCGGCGAGAACATCATCCATCTGCCGACCGTCAAGACCCATGTCTTCACCACCACCACCGGCGCGATGAAGAACGCCTTCGGCGGGCTGCTGAACGAAAAGCGCCACTGGACCCATCCCGTGATCCACGAAACCCTGGTTGACCTGCTGATGATCCAGCAGAAGATCCATTCCGGAATATTCGCGGTCATGGACGGAACGTTCGCCGGGGATGGTCCCGGACCGCGCTGCATGATCCCCTACTCCAAAAACATCATCCTCGCCTCGTCCGACCAGGTCGCGATTGACGCCGTTGCCGCGAAGCTGATGGGGTTTGACCCTCTGCGCGATATAAAATTCATCCGCCTCGCGCACGAGCTTGGACTCGGCTGCGGCAACCCGGCCGACATTGAAATCAGGGGCGACATTGAGGCGGCGAAGGAAAACTGGCATTTTGACGGCCCGTTCCGGAATATGACCTTTGCCAGCCGGATGCAGCATAAGATTTACTGGGGGCCATTGAAAAAGCCCCTGGAATGGTCGTTGAAAACATTCCTGGCGCCCTGGTCATATATCGCCAGCGTCTTGTATCACGATTTCTTCTGGTATCCCACCCACCAGGAGCTTCTCCAAAAAGCCCTGCAAAGCGACTGGGGCCGGCTGTTCAATAACTGGGAACAACTCGCCTTGCCGCCGGATGACCTGGCTACGCCGGGTTGGAAGGAAGTCGGCTCAAAGTCCGGGAAAATCAGGCCCGATCACCGGCTGGAAAGCAAGCAGCATTTCCGGCAGGCGATGAAAGTCCTCGGCCAATGCATCAGCGAGGCGCCCGAATTTTCCGCGCGCCGTAAATCGGGCGGATCGTAAATTTATTTTTACAACTACTCACCACCGATTTCACGGATAACACTGATGTCCGACTGTTGGACTGTCTGACGGTATCAGCACTATCCGGCAATTATTTTCCCGGCGCAAGGAACACGACCGCGCCGTAGCCGACAACCCATTGGCCGCGACTTTCGGGATGCTTGTCGCCGCTGTTCTCGTATTTTAACACCGTCGCCCGCTTGCAGTCCTGCCCGGCCGCGAAGCGCATCGCGACCGTGACCGGCGCCATGCCGCAGAATATCTGCCGGTCATAACCCCATTCCCGCAGGAGTTTCTTGTCGTCCATCGTCTCAACAATCTGCAGGGTCGCCTTGTCGGTGCGGGTCACCAGGTCATAATCTGCGTCATGCAGCATGTCGGAACTGGCCACCACCAGGATATTCTTCCGCTTGGCCAGGTCCTCAAGACCGCTCACGAGCTGGTTGATTGACTGCGGAGCGTGGTCGCCCATCAGGGCCACCAACAGCTTTGCATTAGGCAACGCCGCCTGGACAAACGGGATCTGGTTTTCGGCCGAGTGTTCGCCGGCATGCGGACGGTAATCAAGCTTGATCGCCTCGCGACCAGCCGCCAGGATCGCCGCCGCCTCACGGTCAAGCGCCGCCTCTCCGAGCGGCGTGGCGATGGCATCGCCATCCATCAAGGCCACCCCAGGGAAACTGCCACGGTGAGAGAAGCCGAGAATGACAACCGTCTCGGGCGGGTTGCCTTTTTTCGCCTGTTCCTTGACGGCCCGGAACGAGTAGCCGGCGATCGGGCCGGAATAAACGTAGCCGGCATGCGGGGAAATCACCGCGACTATCTTCCCTTTCAGCCCGCCGACCTCGGCCTTGTCAATGAAGCCGTTCACCATCTTTTGAAGCTCCGCCTTGCCGGCCGGGAACCAACGCCCCGCCCCGTATGCCTCGCGCACTATTTTCTTGTTGTTCGCGCTCATGCTGTTTTCCTCCCCATATAAAGACAACGATCCTGCAAATAGCACGACCAATGTCCAAATGAAATATCCAATCTGAATCCTAACTTTCATGATATATTTTATACCATATCAGCAGCCAAGAAACAAGAACACAGATTTTCCGTCCAACGGGGGTGGGCAGAAATTCAAACCGGCAGCAAACGAGCCGCGGGCCGGCGGCTGTGGCTCGGCTTCGCCGGGCAACCCAGCCGCCTTCCATGAAATCCAACATCAATTGGAGTGCGACAGGCCCTGTCGCCGTCTTTTCTTTCAGCCTGACACGCCTGATTATTGTTTATCTTTTCTTTCGCCCTGTTATTATAACGGCATGAACCTTGATGTGGCGGGGAAAAAGATCCGGCAATTGCGCGAAACCATTGAGCGGCACAACCGCCTGTATTATGTCCTCGACCGCCCCGAGATTCCGGACCGCGAATATGACCGGCTTTACGCGGAACTCGAGGAACTGGAAAGGCAATTCCCCGCCCTGGCCGCGCCCGATTCGCCCACCAAGCGGGTCGGCGGGGAACCGCTGAAGGAATTCAGCCAGGTCCGCCACCGCGTTCCGATGATGAGCCTGGCCAACACCTACAGCCGCGAAGAGTTGACGAACTTTCATGAAAGGCTCGAACGCCTCCTGCCGGAAAAAAAATTCAGCTACATACTTGAGCCTAAAATCGACGGGCTGGCCATCGCGCTGCGCTACGAAAACGGGCGCCTGGCGCTCGGCAGCACGCGCGGCGACGGGACGACCGGCGACGACATCACCGTCAACCTGCGCACGATCAAGTCAATCCCCCTCCGGCTTTCCGGCGGCAAGCCGCCGGCGGCGCTTGAGGTCCGGGGCGAGGTGTTCATGACCCGCAAGGGATTCCTGGCCCTGAACCGCGAACGGGCGAAGGACGGCCTTGAACTTTTCGCCAACCCGCGCAACGCCGCCGCCGGCTCGTTGAAACTGCTTGATCCGCGCGAGGTAAGCAAGCGGCCGCTGGACGCCATTATCTACGGCGCGGGCGAGATGACCGGCCTGGAATTCGCCACTCACGAGGAAATGCTCGCGGGCTTCGGGACGTTCGGCCTGAAGACGCCGCCAAAGCGCTGGAAATGCCTTTCGATGGAGGAAGTTTTCAAGGCCCTGGACGAGCTCCAGGCCATGCGCGATTCGTTCCCGTTTGAAATGGACGGGGGTGTCCTGAAGGTCAACGAGCGCGCGCTTTACGACCAGCTGGGCGCGACGGCCAAGAGCCCGCGCTGGGCGGTCGCGTTCAAATACGAGCCGGACCGCGCCGAAACCACGCTCAAGGCCATCACCGTCCAGGTCGGCCGCACGGGGGTGCTTACGCCGGTGGCCGAGCTGGAGCCGGTCTTCCTTTCCGGCTCAACGATCAACCGCGCCACATTGCATAACGCGGAAGAAATCCAGCGCAAGGACATCCGCATCGGCGACCGTGTTTTCATCCAGAAAGCCGGCGAGGTCATCCCGGAGGTGATTGAAGTCAACCTTGCCGCGCGCAAGGGCGATGAACGCGTCTTCAAAATGCCGAAGAAATGCCCGGTCTGCGGCGGCGAAATAACCCGCCGGGCCGAGGAGGTGGCCTTC
This sequence comes from uncultured Verrucomicrobiota bacterium, assembly GCA_964475405.1. Taxonomy (GTDB): domain Bacteria; phylum Verrucomicrobiota; class Kiritimatiellia; order JAAZAB01; family JAAZAB01; genus JAQUQV01. The sequence goes on along the minus strand of CAYYWX010000095.1, from coordinate 777 downwards.
CGCTGCGAAAACCTGCAGTGCCCGGCCCAGTTGAAGAACTGGCTGAAACATTTCGCCGCGCGCGGGGCGATGGACATCGAGGGGCTGGGCGAGGCAATCATTGACCAGCTCGTCGACAAGGGCCTGGTGGCGTCCCCGGCCGACTTGTATTTCCTGGAAGCCGGACAGATTTCCGAACTGGAACGCATGGCCGACAAATCAGCCGGCAACATCATGAACGCGCTCGCGGAGAGCAAGAAGCGCGACTTGTGGCGGCTTATTTTCGCGCTCGGCATCCGTCAGGTCGGCGCAAAGATGGCCCAAACCCTCGAAACCCATTTTAATAACATTGACGAGCTCATGGCCGTTGACCGGGAGACCCTGGAAAAAATACACGACATGGGGCCGGTGGCCTCCGAAAGCATCGTCGCCTTCTTTAAATCTGAAAAAAACCTGCGCCTGATCGAGAGACTGAGGAAGGCCGGGGTAAGCTGCCGGGCGGAGGCGAAGCCAAAAAACGAAAACAGCAAACTGGCCGGGAAAACTTTTGTCCTGACAGGCACGCTTGTCAATTATTCGCGCGCCGGGGCGGAGGAAATTATCCGGAAACTCGGCGGCGCGACCTCCTCGGCCGTCTCGAAAAAGACTTCCTTCGTGGTGGCCGGGGCCGAGCCGGGATCGAAGCTGAAAAAGGCGAATGAGCTCGGGGTCACGGTGCTGAGCGAGGACCAGTTCACCGCCATGATCAAGGCTTGACCGGGGATGATGCTAAGATAAGTCCGTTCCCATACCCCGGAC
>CAYYWX010000094.1:0-6952 GCA_964475405.1 uncultured Verrucomicrobiota bacterium | reverse complement strand
CTTCCATAGGGATGTTATTTTCTCTTGACGTCCACCTCTAATGGGTGACCCTTATAGGGCCCAATCAATATCTGCACAGAATCGCCTGTCTTGAATGGCCCGCCATTCATCCATTCTCGCAGTTCGTACAATGGCGGAAGCATCACGGATCCCGCAAGAACGCCCAGGAAGAATCCCAGTACTGGAGATATTATGACAACCATAACGAAGGCCAATAAAATACGCCAATCGGAGAGTAGCGCGCGGCTTGGCTCGCAGGTTGAAATCGCAATCATCGTGGTTGCGAGCGTCCAGGCTGAGAGCCAGAGTTTCATCGGCCAATGATGAGCAAAGAAAAGTTGTATTATAGATGGCTTCTTCATCACATACCAGGCAGTCGGTTAATTTTTAGTTTATAAAGTTTCAATAATAAAAATCTACTTCATTTGTTATTCTTGTAAAGAATGAAATAGAGGCGAGATCGGCTCAGTCTGCAAATTTTCAGGATTTCCAGTGTCCGGCAGCGCATACTGGCCCTTGCCTTATATTTCATGATACCTAGACCCTCTAGTGTAATGTAACTGAATTAAATGAATTTATAAGACTGAAAAACGCTAGAAAAATCACGGGATTGTCATTCCGAGCGTGCGAGGAATCTCGTTATGATGGAGATGCTTCGCTACGCTCAGCATGACAACCTATAAATACACGTCTGCGTGATACACTCCACTAGGTATCAAGGATACTGCTCGTTCCAAGGTCGAATCACGCCGATGATTGTTTGCGTATTGTGGAGAAAAGCTTTATCCCAGGTAGCGGATGATGTTTTCGGCGGCCCGGCGGCCGTCGGCAATGGCCCGCACAACCAGCGACGCGCCGCGCGCCATGTCGCCCGCCGCGAAAACATTCTTCACGTTGGTCACGCAGCCGTTGTCCGTCAGGATGACGTTGTTGCGCTCGTCGGTCCGGACCTGAAGGTCGTCAACCAGTTTGGACTTCTTGGGGCCGGTGAACCCCATGGCGATCAATACCAGGTCAACGTTGAGCGTGAATTCCGTCCCGGGCTTTATATTCATCTTTTTCACCTGGCTGTTCCTGCCGTCCGAACCAGCGATCCATTCCACCTCCGCGCAGCGCATGGTCTTCACCTCGCCGTTTTCGCCCCCAAAAGAAACCGTGGTCGTGCTCCAGAAACGTTCGCCGCCTTCCTGGTGGCTGGAGGATGTGCGCAGGATGACCGGCCAGGCCGGCCAGGGGTTGTTTGCCGCGCGGGTCGGGGGCGGCTTGGGAAGGATTTCAAGCTGGTACACCTTGCGCGCGCCCTGGCGGACGGCCGTGCCGATACAGTCCGCGCCGGTATCGCCGCCGCCGATGACCGCCACCGTCTTTCCGGAGGCAAGGATGTCCTTGCCGGCAACCGGTTCGCCGGCGTTGCGCTTGTTCTGCTGGACAAGGTAATCGATCGCAAAATGAATCCCTTTCAGTTCCCGGCCTTCAATCTTCAGGTCGCGCGGCTCGCGCGCGCCGCCCGCCAGGCATATGGCGTCATAGCGGCTGAGCAAATAACGCGCGGAAATGTCGTCGCCCATGTTCGCGTTCATCTCAAAAGCAACGCCTTCGGCGGTCATCAATTCAATCCGCCGGTCAATGACGTTTTTTTCCAGCTTAAAATCCGGAATGCCGTAGCGTAAAATTCCGCCCGGTTTAGGGTCGCTGTCGTAGATCGTGACGTGGTAACCGGCCTTGTTCAGCACGTCGGCCGCCGCCAGTCCGGCCGGGCCGGAACCGATCACGGCCACCTTTTTCTGGCTGCGGACTGCCGGCGGGCGGGGGCGCATGAGTTTGCGTTCAAAAGCCGATTCAATGATGAAGAGTTCAATCTGTCGGACGGCGGTCGCGTTGTCGTTGATCGCCAGGACGCAAGACGCCTCGCAAAGCGCGGGGCAAATCCGGCCGGTGAATTCCGGGAAATTATTCGTCGAGAGGAGAAGTTCCAGGGCTTCTTCAAGCCGGTTGCGATAGACCAGGTCATTGAGTTCCGGGATGACGTTTTTCAAAGGGCACCCCGCGCCGTGGCAGAAAGCGGTCCCGCAATACATGCATCTGGCCGCCTGTTCGCGGATTTGATCCTCGGTGAGCGTGAGTTCGGCGGCCTTGTAATCCCGGGTTCGTTCGGCAATCGGCCGGTAGCCGGGATCTTTCCTGCTGAATTCAAGAAAACCTGATTTTTTACCCATTTTACCCATGGATGAGCTCCTGTCGTTGGGTGGCTTCGTCCTCGCGGCTCATTTGTCCCAGAACCCTGCGGTATTCCATCGGGAACACTTTCACGAAATAAGGCAGGCAGGCCTCCCAGTGCGCCAGCAGATACCGGGCCTTGGCGCTGCCGGTGTTTTCCATGTGCTTTTCAATCAGGCCGCGCAATTCGGCAATATCGTCCGGATGTTCCATGGACTCCAGGTCAACCATGTCCAGGTTGCAGCGGATGTCAAAATTGCGGTGATCGTCATAGACATAGGCCAGCCCGCCGCTCATGCCGGCCGCGAAATTGATCCCCGTTTCGCCGAGAACGACCACCCGGCCGCCGGTCATGTATTCGCAACCGTGGTCGCCGACGCCCTCCACCACGGCCAAAGCGCCGCTGTTGCGCACCGCGAAACGTTCGCCCACGCGACCGCAGATGAAGGCCTCGCCGGATGTCGCGCCATAAAGAATGGTGTTGCCGGCAATGATGTTGTCCTCGGGTTTAAAGTTGATTTTTTCAGGCGGCTTGACGATGATTTTCCCGCCGGAAAGTCCTTTTCCCAGGTAATCGTTCGCCTCTCCGGTCAGGACGAGCTTCATGCCCTTCACGGCGAAGGCGCCGAAACTCTGCCCGGCGCTGCCGGTGAAATTCAGGTTGACCATGTCCGCGGAGATTCCGTCCGGACCGAAATTCCTGGCAAGGTGGCCGGCCAGCATCGCGCCGACCGAGCGGTTGATATTGCGCACCGGCAATTCGATATTGAAAGGCTTCTTCTCCTTGAGGGCGGATTCGGCCGGCCCGATCAGGTTTTTATCCAGGGCGTCCTTTAACTGATCCTCGCCGCTTTTGTCCTTCCGCCTGTTCAGCGGCGACCATTTACCGGGATTATGGAGGATGGCGGAACAGTCGATATTTGCGGCCTTCCGTAATTTCATCATCCCGGCCGTTTCCAGAAGATCGGCCCGGCCGATGGCCTCATCCAGGGTCTTGAAGCCGAGATCCGCCATCAACTCGCGGACTTCGCGGGCGATCATCCTGAAAAATGAGATCAAATATTCCGGCTTGCCCGAAAATCTTTTCCGCAGTTCCGGGTTCTGGGTCGCCACGCCGACCGGGCAGGTGTTTGCGTGGCATTTGCGCATCATGACGCAACCGCAGACCACGAGCGGGGCGGTGGCAAAACCGAACTCCTCCGCCCCGAGCAGGGCGGCGATCATCACGTCCCGGCCGGTCCTGATCTGGCCGTCAACCTGGAGCCGCACCCGGTCGCGCAGTTGATTGAGGACAAGGGTTTGCTGGGCCTCGGCCAGCCCGAGCTCCCAGGGCATGCCGGCATACTTGATTGATGACAATGGCGCCGCGCCGGTCCCGCCGTCGCCGCCGCTGACGAGGATGACGTCCGCCCGCGCCTTGGCGACTCCCGCCGCGACCGTGCCGACTCCTGATTCGGAGACGAGCTTGACCGAGATGCGGGCGGAAGGATTGACGTTCTTCAGGTCATGGATCAACTGGGCCAGGTCCTCGATGGAATAAATATCGTGATGGGGCGGGGGAGAGATCAGCGTCACGCCCGGGGTGGAATGGCGCACGCGGGCGATTTCGCGGTTCACCTTGTGGCCGGGGAGTTGTCCGCCCTCGCCGGGTTTCGCGCCCTGCGCGACCTTGATTTGCAGGTCCTTTGCGTTGACCAGGTAATCGGTCGTGACGCCGAAGCGTCCGCTGGCGACCTGCTTGATCGCGCTGCACAAATTATCGCCGTTCTCCAGGGGACGATAACGCGCAGGGTCTTCGCCGCCCTCTCCGCTGTTGCTCATGGCATGCATCCGGTTCATGGCGATGGCGATCGTCTCGTGCGCCTCGCGGCTGATCGAGCCGAAGGACATCGCGCCGCTCACGAAACGCTTCACGATCTCCTCCTCTGGCTCGACTTCCGCGATGGGCACCGGCCGGCTTGCCTTGAAACGCAGCAAGCCGCGGATCGTGAAAAGATGCTCGGCCTGGCCGTCGATGAGCTTCGAAAATTCCTTGAAGAGCGAATAATCGCCGTTGCGCGTGGACTGCTGGAGCTTGCTGATGCTCTCCGGCGTCCACATGTGCCGTTCGCCGTCGGCCCGGAATTGATAATTACCGCCGGAAGGGAGGAAAGGACGGCTGTTTGCCGTTTCGCCGCGGGCGAGAGCGTGGCGCGCGTTCGCCTCGGCGGCTATTTCTTCCAGGCCGATGCCGCCGATGCGCGACGACACGTTGCCGAAATATTTTTTTGTCAGCTCCGGTCCGAGGCCCAGCGCCTCGAAAACCTGCGCGCCGCGGTAACTGCGCAGGGTCGAAATGCCCATCTTGGACATTATTTTCAAGAGTCCCCGGCAGAGGGCCTGGGTGTAATTTTCCATGGCCAGGGTGACGCTCATCGGCGTTCCGAGTTCGCCCGTGGCGGCCATGGCCGCCACCGATTCAAAGGCCAGGCAGGGATTGACGGCGGTCGCACCGAAGCCCAGCAGGAGCGCCAGGTGCATGACTTCCCGCGCCTCGCAGGTCTCAACTACCAGTCCGGCCCCGGTGCGCAGTCCCCGGGCGATAAGATGCTGGTTGACCGCCGAGACGCCGAGCAGGGCAGGGATCGGGATCTTTCCTTTTTCGGGCGGATGGCAGTCGGAAAGGATCAATAAATTGTGCTTGTCCCTGACGGCCTTTTCGGCCAGGGCGCAAATGTCTTCCAGGGCGTTTTCCAGGTCTTTACCGGTCCCGCCGGCCGGGAAAAACATTTTCAGGGCATGGGTTGAAAAGTCCGGCGAATTAAGGTTTTGAATCCGGTATAAATCCTCGTTGGAAAGGACCGGATGGCGCAGCTTGATCAGGCGGCTGTTCTGGGGAATTTCGGGGAGAATATCGGCATGGTTGCCGATGAAGGTCATCAGGGACATGACCAGCTCCTCGCGGATCGGGTCAATGGCCGGATTCGTCACCTGGGCGAAAAGCTGGCGGAAGTAATTGTAAAGCAACTGCGGTTTTTCGGAAAATACAGCCAGGGGAGCGTCGTTGCCCATGGACCCGACCGCCTCGTGACCCTTGACGGCCATCGGCTCAAGGACAAGGCGCAGGTCCTCGCGCGTGTAGCCGAATATTTTCTGGCGGGCAAGCAGGGTCTTGTAGTCGGGCGCGATCGGCGCGACCGATTCAAAGAAACCGTGCAGGGAAATCTTGTTTTCGTCAACCCAGCGGCGATAGGGCTGGCGGCGCGAATAATAACCCTTGATCTCGCCGTTCTTTAAAAGGCGCTTCTGGCGCAGGTCGGCCAGGATGATCTGGCCGGGACGCAGTGAGCCGTTTTCCTCAATCTCGCCGGTTTTGAAATCAAGGACTCCGGCTTCCGAGGCGAAGACCATCGTGCCGTCGCGGCTGATGGTGTAACGGGCCGGCCTGAGGCCGTTGCGGTCAAGGATGGCCCCGACCCGGTGTCCGTCGCTGAAAACCACCGTCGCCGGTCCGTCCCACGGTTCCATTATCCCGGAGTGGTACTCAAAAAATCCGCGCTGGTCCGGGCCGAGCGGATATTTCGCGCCCCAGGCCTCCGGAATGAGCATCATCATGGCGTGCGGCAGGTCGCGCCCGCCGTTCACGAGCAGGTCGAGGGCATTGTCAAGGCAGGCCGAGTCGCTGCCGCTTTCGTCAATGATCGGCAGGATGGACGGCAGGTCGGCGCCGTATAAATCGGAGGTCAGGGCGCTCTGGCGCGACTTCATCTGGGCGATATTGCCCCGCAAGGTGTTGATCTCGCCGTTATGGGCCAGGTTCCGGAAGGGCTGGGCGAGGTGCCAGGAAGGGAAGGTGTTCGTGCTGTAGCGCTGGTGCACGACGGCGATCGCGCTTTGCAGGAGCGGATCATGCAGGTCCGGGTAAAATTCCGGCAGTTGCGTCGCCATGAGAAGTCCCTTGTAGACGATCACGCGCGAGGAAAGACTGACAATGTAGAATTGATTGTTGCCGCCGGATATCAGGAGCGCTTTCTGCTCAATCTTCCTGCGCAGGACATAAAGCTTGCGTTCCCTGGCCTCGTCGGAAAAGCGGGGCAGGGCGACCATGAACTGCTTCACGGAGGGGCAATCGCGCGCCGCGGTCTTGCCAAGCGCCTTATGGTCAACCGGCACATCCCGCCAGCCGAGGAAAGTTACTCCATCCTCGCGCGCGGACTCTTCAATTAGTCTTTTGTAAAGGTCATGTTTGTCCGAAGAAGGCGGAAAAAAGGCCATGCCGACGCCGAAGTCCTCGACCGAATCCAGCCCGGCCGCCCGGCCGGCCTCCGATTTCAGCAAAAAATCGCGCGGGATTTGGATCATGATGCCGGCGCCGTCGCCGGTATCCTTGTCGCCGCCGGTCGCGCCGCGGTGCAATAAATTGCAGAGCACTTCTATCCCGAGCCGGACGATCTCGTGCGACTTGACGGCGTTGAGGTTGACGACAAACCCCACGCCGCAATTGCCGCGTTCCCGGCCAGGATCGCAGAGTGTTTTCGGCAAATGTTTGTTTGATGTATTCAATTATCCTCGATTGCCTGAAACTCAAAACGAATGCATTGTAGTTCACCGCCGCGATTGGTAAAGAATTTAATGTCAAAAATAATTAAAAAAATCTTGACGGCGATTCCGGGTTTATTAATCTGTGACGCAGAATGAGTAAGGATCTATCGAGAGGAACCGATTTGGAGAACCCGCAAATGAACAAATATATCAA
>CAYYWX010000093.1:0-8101 GCA_964475405.1 uncultured Verrucomicrobiota bacterium | reverse complement strand
CAGAAGTCAGCAGGCATAAAACAGAAGATTGTTAGTGCAAGCACGGAATTAATTTCATGAAATCGTCTTCAGTAATTTTAATTGATATCGGCAACACGAGCACGCATGTCGCCCTTGGGCGCGGCGGGCGTTTCCTGTTCACAAAACGCATTCCGTCTTCCGCCACGCAGTCCCAAACTATTCGCCGGCTATTAAAAATTTATGCCGGCAAGAAGTCCGGGATTGGCGGCGCGGTTTTATGCTCGGTGGTGCCCCGGCTAAACAGGATTTGGCTGGATGAATTGAGGAAAGTTGTCCGTGGAAAAATCTTGCTCGTGAACCATAAGTTGAATCTGGGAGTGAAGGTTGACTATCCGTGCCCCGCGACGATCGGCGCGGACCGGCTGGCCAACGCATCGGCCGCGGCGGAAAAATACGGCGTGCCGGTCGTTGTGGCCGATTTTGGTACGGCGCTGACATTTGACATCGTTTCCTCCGCCGGAAAATATGTCGGCGGGATCATCGCGCCAGGCCCGTCGCTTTTTGCCGACTACCTGGCGGACAAGACCGCCTTGCTGCCGCGGTTGACTTTGCCTGCCATCCGCCGGTCAATGCTCGCGCAAGGGAAATTGCCGGTGGTCGGCAAGGACACGCGGCGGGCGATGCTGATCGGATTGCGCCTGGGTTATCTCGGGATGGTAAAAGAGATATTTTCACGCCTGAGGCGGGAAAAGGGCCTGGAAAACGCGCGCTTGTGCGCCACCGGCGGCTACGCCGGAATGATCCTGGCGAAATCCGGCCTGGGAATCAGCATCGATCCTTTCCTGACCCTCCGCGGCCTGTGCCGGATTTACAGGCTGAATGAATAGAATGTGAGCCAGGCTATCTCTCCCCGTTTTGGACAATAGGGTGCTGACATTTAGCACGTCTCCTGTCCGACAGCATTGCCTGATGCGATTTCGGCATGCCTGTTTCGCGCGGTAACTCCACGGAGCAACTCGTTGAGTTTAAATCGTTGTTGTTGTGCGGGTGCGATGACGACCTGCACGTTGTGAGCCGCTTGGCGATTTCTCCTCTTCTGTCCCTTTGCCATCATGGTTACATCCCTTCGTATTACAATGAAGATACGTTGAAGGTGGTAGTGACGACAAGAAGAAATATCTAAAACAACCACTCAGTTATCTGGGTGATCAACGGTAGGGCGGTTTTGCCTGCCCTGCGTAGCTATTTCAGCGAAGAAGGGCCGAAACCGCCGTATTGCGCCCGGAGGCCATTGCCTTTCAGTTAAGATGCCACTTGTCGTGGAGCGGGGATTTTCACTTGTTTAGATTTTTATGATGAATTTTTTTCAGAAATCGCCCTTGCCCAGTTGCATTGCCGTTGAATATGACGGCGGACGGTTTTGCACGGCCCAACCTTCCGGGCGGGAAGACATGGCCAGGATCAATTCGCCTCCCCGGAGGAACTCTTTCATTGTCAGCCAGGCCCTGTCCAGGGGCTGGCCGTTCAGCGTTGCGCCGCGGACATAGATATTGTCGGCGGATGTTCCTTTGGCGACGATTTTAAATTCTGACCCGGGCAACCTTAAACTGATTGATTCAAAAATGGGACTTCCGATCAGCATGTAGGGCTTGCCGGCAACGGGGAATAACCCGATCGCGTTCCAGACATAGGCGGAAGTCAGGCCGCCGGAATCGTTATTGCCGGGTAGCCCTCCGCGCCCGGCGTGGAATTGGTGCTTCAAGGCGGCCCTGATGACCTCGCAGGTGCGGTCGTGGCGTCCGGCATAGATGAAGGCGTAGGGCGTTTCCATGTCGGGCTCGTTGTTAAATCCCTCAAACCTGTTCAGGCTGAATCCCCAGTTCATATATTTTGAATCGGCCGGATCCACCGGTTGCCGGACCGGTTCGGAAAAATAGCCGAAGAATCGTTCAAGGTCGCGCACGAAGGCCGCGTCGCCGCCATGCAATGCAACGCGCGACTCCATGTCGTGCAATAACCGGAAGGAATAGTTCCAGGCCACGCCTTCGTAGTATGTGGACTTACCAAGGATGCCGGTTGATTTGTCATAGACATTTCTCCAGCGCCCTGCCCATTCCAGTGCCCGGTCACGGACGGCCAAATTGTTTTCAGACGCGGCAACGAGCGCGGTGCAGAATGAGGCATCCGCCAGGTCAAGCGTATGCGTGAAGGGGTGGGCTATGCCGCCTTTATGGAAGTCCGAATTCTTTTCCTTTTCCAGGTCGGACACCATTAAGCGCAAAACCCTGGCCCGGTCAATTCCCTCCAATCGCCGGGTGATGGCATCGGCCAGGATATGATGGGTTAAGCCCCGGGATTGCATCTCAAACCGCATGATATCGTCCCGGCTCATAATGGTCCCATTCAGGAATTCCCCGATATGTTCAGCCATCGCCAGGAGACTGCCGACGATTTTCCTGCCGGTTTCCGGGTAAAACGTAAAAATCAGGGGCAGAGCAGTCTTGTACTGGTCCCAGAGCGTTATCAGGTCCGTGAAAAACGGTTCCGGCCGGTTGTAAAAAGGACTCTCCCCGGCCAGGTCGCATGGTTTTATCAGGCTGTGATAAAGGCAGGAATAGAAAAGTGATTTTTCATGTTCGGGGCCTTCCACGACGATTTTGCCCAGGTGCTCGTTCCAGGAATTACTCGCGGCGAGACGCACCGTTTCAAACGGCTCCGAACGGAATGATTCCAGATGCTTTTTTGCGCGATCCACGCTCGTTAAGGAAAAAGCCATTAAAAGTTCAAATTTCATCCCGTTTTCATCAATCGGTTTTCCAGTGAAGCAAACGCCGAATGAGGCGGGCAGGGGCGATCCGGCCTGGTAAGAGATTTGATTTTCCGCAAGGTTGACGCCGTCGGCAAAGAGATGGCCTGCAAAAGAATGGGACCGGACCATTCCGCAGACGAAGATGGAAAGTCCTTCCATGACGACGTGTCCTTCAAAGCCGCTGCCCGAAACGTGGAGCGAGGCCGCGGATGGCTTTGTCTGGAAACCGGGGATTGCCAGTCCGCCGGCTGAAAAGTCAATCGCCAGGGAGGGCGATTGACAGGCCGGGAACGAGTAACGGTGAATGGTCCCGCGCGGCGTCACGGTCAACTCGGCCCGAATGCCGCATTCCTTCAGCGTGGCTGAATAATAACCCGGGGAAGCAACTTCATCGGCAAGCGTATAGCGGCGGTTGAGACCATTTACCGTGTTGAGCTGCGGAACAACCCGGAAATAGTTGTAGTAAGTGCCGACCGCGCCGGTGCCGCTATGGTGAAAGTGCGTGAACCCGGTTGCTTCAAGTTTATCGAAGAGTTTAGCCGGCCGGCCATGGTAGTTCGGCGCGTTCACGCCGTATCCGGTTGAGTAGGCGCCGGAATATGCGCAGGCCGACACCATCCCGAAGGGCAGGCAGGCACCGGGATGGTTGTTGCCGGTCTGGGCTTTCGGGAAGAACCAGGTGGCGGCCAGGCCTTCCTTGGGCGGAAAATCTGTTTCACCCAGGCCGAAAAATGGATCAACAATGTCGCAAAGTTCTTTCATTATTCATCCCGATGAACCAATTGCAGGCCGAATGCCGGGACGCATACGGCGATATATTCGGCCCCGCCGGCATATGGCGTGGAGTATTGAACCCAGTCTCCCTTGGAAGCGACAAAGGCCTGCCCGGCTTTTACTTCAAATGTTTCACTCTTGGTTTTTACACGAAGAGTACCGGCCAGGACAACCGTATATTCATCAAATTCAGGCGTCTGTCCCGGTTCAATCCAGCCTTCCGGACTGTTCATTTTCGCGATGCTGGCATTTTCGGTCTTCGTATTCAGGCGGCCGATGAATTCCCGGATGATTTTCGGCTTGTTCCCGTGCGCCTTTATTTCAGTCGGGGCTTTTATAATCCCTGTCATTTTGGTTTCCTAATCAATATTTTTGCAGAAGTTTCAGCAGCTTTTTATCAAGCTTGTGTCCATGCCAGTCCTTGTAGTCCACATCCTTTCGCAGTGAATCCAGGACGCCGAAGGTCCCGCGGAAATTCCATAACGCCCAGCCGATGCCGGCCGATTTGAAGATTTGGAGAACATCCTCAAGCCAGCGCAGGAAAACATCGTGCGGCGTGTTCTTGTATGCCCCGCCTTCGCCGCAATGCACTCCCACGCCCTTGGCCGCCAGGTCAATCCAGGGTTGATAGAGTTTTTCCAGGTCGGCCCGGGTCCATATTGTCCCGTCATAATGCCAGCCTCCCGGCCAGGACGGCGCCGGTACTTTTGCCGGGTCCATCCAGGAAAAGGTCCATTCGGCCTGGTAATGACTTACGCCCATGGGATAATATGCCCGGCAACTCTGGGCGATCCCGAGGTCGGCCAGCTCAGGGCAGGGGGCGTTTCCCCACTGCATCCCGTCGGCAATGATCATCCGGTGTGGATCAATCGTGCGTATTGCCGTCACCGCCTTCCGGATTACGCGCTCATGATCCTGCCGCGTCATCATTATCTCATCCGGCAGGGGCGGCTCGTTGACAAGGTTGAAGCTCAGGTTGTCGGAATTGATTCCCTTGTAGCGCTTGGCGAACGTTTCCCAGTGGAAGCAGAAGGCGTCTTCGCCTTCCTTGTCCTTCCAGAGGTTGAAAGGCTCCGGCTCGTTCATTACCACGCAGTAGCCCGGCGCGCGGTGGAAGTTCAAATCCACGTGGACGCGATGCTTTATGCCCAGGTCAACGACCCGGTCAATTTTTTCCAGGACCGATCCGCGGATATGGCGCCAGTCCCCGTCAACCCAGAGCAGGTAGCACATCGGGATCCTGGCAAAATCGAACCCCCAGTCGGAGATCCAGCGGAAGTCGTCCTCGTTGAATTCGGCCTTGCTTTTCGCGCCGAGCATTTCCACAAGGTTGAACCCGCGCCAGCGGGGGATGGGATTCTTGCCGGTTTTTTTCATATTATTCCTGATTGTTTTGTGATTTTTCGAAGATTAAATTTATGAGATCGAAACTTAGCATTGATGTCCTGGTGAGGCAAGCGCGTTGCAAGGCGCATAACCTGGCAAAAGTCATTTCCACATTTTACTCCGGTCGCGCGCCAACCGGTCCCTAATTTCATCCATTTTTTCTCGAGAAACAACCTTATTCTTTTCTCCGCCGCCGGTAGTGAGTTGTGACCGGGTTTCCGCATACATCCTGGTTAGAGTCTGCCGGGCGTCGGCATCCTTCAGGAGCTGCATTCCTCTCAGATATAATTTTTCCGCCAGCTCGGCGTCGTTCAGACGCACGGCCGCGATTCTGATCAAATCAAGGTGAGGTTTTGCCTCGTTCGGGAATTCCTGGATGATCTTCTCGTATTCCTTTTCCGCCTCCACATATTTACCTTTTGCGGCTAGTGCTTGCGCAATGCTGTAGAGCGGGTGGTGTTCAATTTCGCACTTGGGATACAGCAAGCGTCCGAAGAATTGCGCAAAGTAGTTGGTAACGTCCCAGGCGACGAGCAGGCCGCCCAAAGCCACAAAGAACGGGCCGAACCAGAATCCAAAAAGTGGAATTGAGAACAGAACAAGGGGAATGGCAAGGCCCCAGCGGATTAGCCGGCTCCAGAACGCAATTCGTCCTTCTCTTTTCCATTCTGCGCTGCCATCTAATTGCGATTTTTCTTGATCCGGGTTCATCTGGGCCCTTGACGAGCGTCAGCGTTCTGCCTGAGGTCCGGCTTCGGGTTCGATATCTCCGGGTGTTTGGCCCGGTGTGATTCTCTTGTTGCCGGCCTCGGACAACCTTCCGTGAATTGAACATGCCGGGTCCTGGCCGACAGGATTGACGGTATAAGACCCGCCCCCCGGACAGGCAAGGCTTTTGAGGTCTCTTTTTAAGGACTGCGACAATTCGGCTGAGGGAATATCAGCGCCGGCGCGGTATTGATGCGCCGCGGCGGTCGTTTCTTTCGCTGTCTCGATTGTCTTCATGTTATGTATGCATCCGTTCAATTGCGCCGTTTCCCGTGCCTTTATAAAGGAGGGAATCGCGATGGCGGCAAGTATTCCCACGATCGCAATGACCACCATTACCGCCGGAACCGCCAATAGACAGCCGAGCCCCCACCATAACCCCGTTTTCTTTTCTTGGGCTGGCGCTGGTTTAATTGGATAGCCGCATGATGGACAACAGTGAGCTTCGTTAGATACCGATTTTTTACATTCTGGACAATTGATTAGGGGCATTGTTATTTTCCTTTCCGTTATTTACCTTGCTGCAGAATTATGTTTTCAGTCGTATCCCGTCGTCCGTATCCTTGATTTCAATTTTGCTCCGGTAGCAGCCGAATCTTTCTCCGTCCACCTTCCAGCAATTCCTGTCCATTGTGCCAAAAGGTGGTAGAGGCTCTCCTTGGGCTGCGGAAGAACAAATGGATCGCGCATGCGAATGTCCGCTGTTTTCATTGTACTCCCTCAAGGCCGTGAAGCATGAAAGAGATGACCGTCATGATGACCATCGCCCCAACCAGTGATCCGAGTGCCACGACGGGCAGGAGAGGGCAATGCAAGATTCGTTTTCCGGACATTGATGTTGCGATTCCTTCTGCTACGGTTAGAATGACAAAGACGCCCATATAAATCTGCCAACCTTCTCCCGGCAACTGTGCCCAGAGTATCCAGGCGGTTGTAACCCACAAGAAGATGGCGATAGGCAGCCCAAGATAAATCCATGTCAATTTCTTTTCCATTTCTAACTCTTCAAACGAACTTTACTCAGAGGCTCAGATAGTTGAAAAAATGTTTGTTCAGCATTATTGAAAATTCCGGCCCAATTTTCGTGCCCCGGGAGCAATCTGCTCATGGGCACACTTTATAAAGTGTGCCCATGAGTTTCGGATTAAAATTCCGCTGCAATGATTCAAGATATGTTCTTTTTTTTTGCCTGACGCCCTTAGTTAATCTTAAATGACGTCAATATCTTTTCGTATTCCGGCTTCATTTTGGCAAACAGTTCCTGGGGGCACGAGAAGATTAGCTGGAACAGGTTGTTGCCTTTTCGAACAAGGACGAGGACCAGCTTGACCGGGACATCGTTCTTCGCAAGGCTGCATTCAATCCTGACGGCCTGTGATTCATTGATGACAAGCATGCGACGGTCGTCAATTTTGAATGTTGAATTCCTTTTCCGCATGGCCGCCAAAGTATTGTCCGCGATCATGTCAAGACTTGCCGGGTCCTGCATCTTGAGGACGAGAAAGGCGGAATTATCCCTGGTTGCGGTCAGCGAAAGCCCTCCCGCCTGGGATGAAAGGTAAGTATATCCGGAGGGGACAAGGATTTGGAATCCGTCCTTGGATGAGAACGCGAAATCTTCGGCGGCAATTTGCCCTGATTTCTGGATTGTCTTTTCAACGGATTCGCGTGACGGAAGTCGGGATGCCATGTGCTCGCGATAGGCCGCCCCGAATTCAATTACGTTGTAAAGAATCAATAAAACGCATGCTGCCAGGACCCATTTCTTCTTATACAACCGTTTCGCCTCGGGTTTGAAATAATACCAGAGCAGCAGTGACGCCGCCAGGATCATGATCCCATTATCAGCAAATTGCGCTATCAGTTTTATCATGGTGGTTTTTCCTTTGCTTGCGATCTTGCGGTTCTGGTTGAGCACTCCGCAGGAGGACAACACTCTGAACCAGCAGCACTGTGCTGTCTTTCATTGTTTGGATCATTTGTATGCGTGATTTCAGCAGCAGGCCCATGAGACAAGTCACTGATCCTGTCATGTTTATTCGCCTACGCCAGAATCCCCTGTAGCTTGGCTACAGGGATGAATGGAAGAGCGAAGACATCTGGCTTCGGCGGAATTCCGCTAAGATACCCCGCTGCTTGCAGCGGGGAGCTTCATTTATTCAAAATCTTTTCCCCGTGTAAGCAGGATGCCCCTGATAATGCCGATTCCTCCAAATACCATCAAGCTGACTCCGATCCAGAACGGCCCATTTGAAGATGACTTGAAACTCCAGGCAAGCCATCCGCCAAGTCCAATTACAATCAAGGCAAGTGTGAAAACAAATACAGGTTTTTTGGCATGGGGTTCCGCGAGTCTGCTCCCAAATTCAGCGCCTTTTCGACTTGCCCAAGACATGGCTCCAC
>CAYYWX010000092.1:0-8280 GCA_964475405.1 uncultured Verrucomicrobiota bacterium | reverse complement strand
CGACCAACGGGACCGGCCTGGGGACAAACGGCTGGGCGAACGCCACCAATAATCTGCAGGGTGCCATAGACAAATCCGCGGCAAGCGACACGATCTGGGTCAGCAACGGCCTGTATGCCGCCGGCGGCACCAACAACTGGCCGGCCGGCGCGCTCCTTACCAACCGCCTCGCGATCACCAAGGCCGTCACTGTCCGGAGCAAGGATAACAATCCTACCAATACGATCATCATGGGCTCGGGCCCAATCGGTCCGGCGGCCATCCGTTGCGTCTATATGGCCGCCAATTCTACCCTGATCGGGTTCACCTTGACCAACGGGGCGACCGCGCCGGCATCGGACTGGTGGCTCTACCATGATTATGGCGCCGGCGTATATTGTCCTGACGTCACGCCGGTCATATCCAACTGCATAATAACCGGCAACTCGGCTGGGAACGGCGGCGGAGCGGCAAGGGGCACCCTGCGCAACTGCCGATTGACCGGCAATTCGGCAGGCCAAGGCGGTGGGGTGGCGAGCAGCGTCCTGTATAACTCTTTATTAACCGGCAACTCGGCCAGCTCCCTGGGTGGCGGAGGACATGGCGCCACCTTTTATAACTGCACACTGATCAGCAACACTGCCCCCTGGGGCGGCGGAGTGTACTACCGGGGCGACATGTATAATTGCCTGCTGGTAGGCAACTCGGGAACTGTCAGCGGCGGCGGCGGAGCGGCCGGAGCATATCGGCTTTATAACTGCACCTTGACCGGCAACTCGGCAACCTACGGCGGCGGAGAACGCGAATGCGCGCTTTCAAACTGCATCGTATATGGCAATAGCGCCTCAAGCTCGGGATCAAATAACTATGCCCCCGGCTCGGTAGCCTATACCTGCACCTCTCCCGCCATTACGGGAGAGGGAAACATCACTGACAATCCGATGTTTATTAATGAAGCCGGCGGCAACTATCGCCTTTCCGCGCGCTCGCCCTGCATCAACGCCGGGACAAACGGCGCCTGGACCACGTCTTATCCGTACGATCTGGACAATAAACAGCGCGTCCGCTACGGAATGGTTGACATGGGCGCCTATGAACACATCCGGGCAGGCACTGTCTACGGTGTCCGATGAATATTTCAATGCAAACAACGAGGCGTCAAATCATCACAATAGCAGGAGCGCAGAAATGAATATCAACTGGAATGGAATACGAATGACGATCCTGGCAACGTGCGCAGCTCTGTTTTTGTTAATCTGCGGCCTTGCGACCGGAGAAACATTGCCGGGATCCCCGGACTTTCTGCCGTCGCCCAAACAACCGGTCGGCTGGCGCGGCGACGGGACCGGGAAATATCCGGGCGCCACCCCGCCAATACACTGGAGCCGGATCTGCAAGCAGACCGCCGCCCTGAAATGTTCTTTCGCGATTCCAACGAATCAATCGCCCGCCAACGCTGTCCCGGCCGGAGCCGGTTTTTTTACCGAATGGCTGGTGGCCGCCCCGATTTCGTGCGCCCATGTGACCAACGCGATCAACCAGGAGCTGACGCTGGGGGAAGCATCCCTGGCGCCGCAGGAAGGCGACAAGATCGGCGAGGTGACATGGAAGCAGGTCCAGACCGGGGATTCAATCCTGGACATCGGGAAGATGCACTGGCCTATGACAACACAACAGGCGGCATATGCCCAGTCATGCCTGTATAGCGAAAAGCCCGTAAAAATCTGGTTTCATATAAACTGCTCGATCAGCTCGGTTTTATGGTTAAACGGCGAGCGGAAACACGCCATTGCCAACAAAGCTCGCGACATAAACGGGTCGTTCCTGCTGCTGGACCTGAAAAGCGGGTGGAATCGTTTCGTGTTTAAATTCACGCCCCAGAAGGACGGGCGCGATGATTTTCCAGAATCCTGCGCTTTGCTGTGCCGATTCTGGCCGGCGGATGAGCCGCGCGAGTACACGGAGAAGAATATCGCCTGGATTACAACGATGCCCGGCCTTTCGGAAGCCACGCCCGTGATCGTAGGCGACAAGATTTTCACCACCGCCCACCCCTTCAATCTGGTCTGCCTGGACAAGAAGACCGGTAAAATTATCTGGATTCGCCAGAACGGCACCTACGACGCGGCGACCGAAGAGGATCGGAAGGGCAAGCCGGAATTATTCGTGAAGCTGGATGACCTGGCGAAAAAGCGGGAGGCCTATTACGACGCTTTCGTGGCGGGCACGCTGGCAACCAACCAGACGGCGACGAAGGAGATCGCTCTGGAAGACGAAATGGATAAACTCATGACTGAAGTCGACGACCGGTACAAGAAAGCCAAGGAACAGGGCGAACCGAATTGGTGGGAAATCCCCACGCCGGCCTCGGACGGAAAGAACATTTGCATTTTCCTGGAGAGAGGCGTGTCGGCCTGTTATGACCTGGACGGCAAACGGCGCTGGATCCGGTACGAAAAGCTCCTGCACCAGCATCACGGTTTTTTCGGCTCGCCCGTCATTGCTGACGGTAAATTTTTTATCCTGGATGGGCGAGTCACCGGGCTGGATTTGGCCGACGGCTCGGTCAAGACGTCCTTTGACCTGAGCAAGACCAAGCAAGGCATGGTGTTTGCCTCGCTGAGCCGGATTGTCTTCGGCGGAAAGGAATATGTTCTCTATCCGGATGGGACGCTTTTCCGCGCCTCGGACGGGAAGGTGTTTGGCCCGGCCAATTCCAGCGGCACTGCGACTCCGGTTGTTTTTGATAACAATAAAATATTTTTCCCGTGGGGCATATACGAAATCAAATCAACGACCAATGACGACGTGTCGGTCAAGGGTATCAATAAAAGCGTAAAATGGCCGAAAGACAGCCCTATTGTGCCGAGCTTTTACCAGGGCCAATCTACTTCGGAAGCTTCCCCGCTCGTTCACGAAGGGTTGGCCTATATTTTGAAATGCTGGGGTTCCCTGCTGGTCATTGACCTGGCGACAATGGAGGTCCTCTACGAGCAGGTCCTGCCGATTGATCTGCTTCGGCCTGAATACCACCGGGCATACATGGGGGCCAGCATAGCCCAGGCGGGGGACTATATTTACCTCTTGGGTTCCACCGGCGTCATGATCGTCATCAAACCCGGCCGCAAATATGAGGAGGTGGCGAGGAACAGGATCCACTGCCTGGCGAAAGAAGGCCTGGCGATGGGCGCTTACATGTATCAGCAATATTATGTGCCTCATTGTCCGGAATATCAGGATTGCACCATGACCAGCACGCCCATTTTTGACGGCAACCGGATGTATTATCGCGGCATGGAAAGCTTGTATTGCGTTGAGCAGAATGTATGGGCGCTCCAATCCGCGGACGTTTCCCGCGGCGAGGCGCCCTTGACAGTGAAATTCGACGCGGGCAAATCCCATGGAATGCCGGGGAGAAAACTTGCGAGCTACGCATGGGACTTTTCCGATGGTTCGACAGGCTCACCACAGGCGGGTTCGACACTTCGACAGGGCTCAGTGCAGGCAAGCTCCGGGCCGGCGGCCGAGCATACTTACAAGGCCGCGGGGACATATATCGCCAAACTGACCGTGACGGACGACAAGGGCGTATCGGATGAAGCTCAGGCCACGATCACCGTGACGCCCGTGGATACGGTCCCGCCGGAGATAAAATCAGCGGTGGTGCAAAGCGAAACCAACCTGGTCGTGCGGTTCAGCGAGCCGGTGGAGCAAACTTCCGCCGAAAATTCTGCCAACTACGCGATCAGCCGGGACGTGAAAGTCATTTCCGGGTCGCTTGCATCGGACGCCTCCACCATCAACCTCATCACCACGCCCCTGGCGGAGGACGTAAAGCATGAGTTGACGGTCAAGAATGTCAAGGATTGCGCACGCAACCCAAACATGATCAAGGCCAAATCACGGCAGTCATTCTATCGCTTCCGTTCCCCGCCTGACGAGGACGGTTACATCCAAAGCTGGTTGAGACTGCCCTCCGTTAAGCTGGACACGACGGGCGGGAAGGACGTTTTCGACAAGGAGTATTTCCCGGGACAAAAGACCTGCGCTCCGAATGAAGGCGAAAAGATCAGCGCGGGCGGCAAGGAACTGGCCTGGAAAGTTGTCCGATCGGGTAATGACGCCTTGCTCCCGCTTTATGAAGGATATGGCGTCGTGTACTTTTGCGTCACTTATCTCACCTGCAACGAAGATATTCCCGGCGTGCTGCTGAGAATCGGCGGCTCGCATGACAGCTCGCTCTGGCTCCTCAACGGGCAGGAAGTTATCCGGACTTATACCAACCGCAGCTTGACCAGGGACCAGAGCGTCTCCGCGCCCGTCACGTTGAAAAAAGGCCGCAACGTCCTGACGGCGCAAGTCATCATGACCAGTTACGGAACAAGAGGCATCTGCGCGCGCTTCGTGGACAAGGACGGCAGCCCGGTCGTGGATTACGACGTCTCAACCGGGGCCCCCGCCGCGCCTCCGCCCGCCAAGTGAAGGTCGAATTGGTTGACAAGAAGAGAAAAAAGCAATATTTTAAAAGCGATCTGACCGAGGAAAACGAAAAGGGCGAAAAAGGTTCCTATGCGCTTAAAAACCTGCGCGACAGCATTCTTATTGATCGTCCTCATCCGGACTGCGCCGGCGGTTGACTGGTATGTGGCGACCAACGGGACCGGACTGGGCACCGGCGGCTGGGCAAACGCCACCAACAGCCTCCAGGGCGCCATAGACAAAATCACTTCCGGCACGGTATGGGTCAGCAACGGCGTCTATGCCACCGGCGGCACCAACAATTGGCCCTCAGGCACGCTTCTGACCAACCGGATTGCGATCACCAAGACCATCACGGTAATGAGCCAGAATAATGATCCGACCAATACCATCATCGTGGGCGCATGGGATCCGGCCACAAACGGCCCGGCGGCGATCCGTTGCGTTTACATGGTAGCCAATTCCATGCTGATCGGGTTCACGCTGACCAACGGCGCAACGATGGTGTCGACCGACCCGTACGCATTCCATAACTACGGCGGCGGCGTGTATTGTCCGATGTATGAGAACACCCCGGTCGTCTCCAACTGCATAATAACCGGCAACTCGTCTTACTACGGGGGCGGCGGAATGTATTACGGGACACTGCGCAACTCCAGGCTGATTGGCAACACGACAACTGCCAATCACGGCGGCGCGGCAGTCGCCGTCAACATGTATTACTGCACGCTGATCGGCAATACGGCCTCCGCATGGGGCGGAGGAGCGAGATATGGCACCTTTTATTATTGCACCTTCACCAACAATACGGCAACCTGCGGCGGCGCCGCGTACCAAAGCACCCTGATTAACTGCATAATATCCGGCAACTACGCAAGCTGGGGCGGCGGCGGCGTGATGGACTGCGGCAGCTTTGGTATCGGCCTCTTTAACTGCCTGGTGACCGGCAATACGGCCGGAGCCGGCGCGGGCGGGGGCGGCGGAACTTACCGGAGCGACCTGTATAACTGCACGGTGGCCGGCAACTCTGTGACAGCCGGGAACGCCGGAGGAGTGTACGCGGGCGTCCTGCATAACTGTGTCGTTTATCTCAACTCGGGCTCCAGCTACTCAAATTACCAAAGCAGCGCATTTACAAACTCCTGCACGGCGCCCGCCGCGGCCGGATGGGCGGCCGGTAATATCGCCGGTGATCCGAAATTCATCAACGGCGCCGGCAGGGACTACCGCCTTGCAATGGGTTCGCCGTGCATCAACACCGGGACAAACATGAGCTGGACGACAACTTATCCTTACGACCTGGACTTCCGCCGGCGCATCCGGTATGGGGTCGTTGACATGGGCGCTTATGAAAGCATCCGGTCGGGAAGCATCTACGGTTTCCACTAATGCTTATATCACTTCGCGCGGGCAGCGAAAAGTCCGTTGTGAATTTTTAAAATGCCTTGCAATCGCAAGGGCGATTTTTATATGATAGCCGCGAATGAAAATATTTGTTATGGCCGTTTTGTTGACCGGCTTGATCCAGGCATCGCAGGCGGTTGACTGGTACGTGGCGACCAACGGGACCGGGCCGGGGACAAATGGCTGGGCGAACGCCACCAACAGTCTCCAAGGCGCAATAGACAAATCCGCGGCAAGCGACACGATCTGGGTCAGCAACGGCCTGTATGCCAGCGGCGGCATTACTAATTCGGGTTATCTTCTGACCAACCGGGTTGCAATCACAAAGGCCATAACGGTCAGGAGCCAGAATAACGACCCGGCCAATACGATCATCAAGGGCAAATGGGATCCAGCCACGAACGGCCCGTCGGCGGTCCGTTGCGTGTCCATGGCAGCCAACTCCACCCTGGTCGGGTTTACCTTAACCAATGGAGCCACATATGGCGCCACATTACCGGCGGCGTCCTATGATAGGCGCGGCGGCGGCGTATTTTGTCCGGACGGCACCCCGGTAATATCCAACTGCATAATAACCGGCAACTCGGCAAACGAGTACGGCGGCGGAGCGCATAACGGCACACTGCGCAACTGTCTCTTGACCGCCAACTATTCCCCCAGCGGCGGCGGCGCGTACGCTGGCACCCTGTATAATTGTCTATTAACCGGCAACTCGGCGGGGGGCGGCGGCGGAGGGTATGGCACCGTATTTTATAACTGTATATTGAGCAGCAATTCGGCAACAACGGGCGGCGGAGGGAATTATAGAAGCGATATGTATAACTGCCTGCTGGTCGGCAACTCGGCCACCGCCACCCCAGGCTCCGGCGGCGGTGGTGGCGCGGCCGGAGGATACAGGCTGTATAACTGCACCTTGACCGGCAACTCGGCGACCTACGGTGGCGGAGAACGCGAATGCGCGCTTACCAACTGCATCGTTTATGGCAATACCGCCATAAACCAGGAACCAAACGACTATTACCCTATATCCATGACATACAGTTGCACAACGCCTGCCAAAACCGGAGAGGGAAACATCACGAATGATCCGTTATTTGTCAACAGCGCCGGCGGAAACTACCGCCTCTCCCCGCGCTCGCCGTGCATCAACGCCGGGACGAATTTCTCCTGGGCGACAAATTCCGCCGACGCGCGCAGCAAAGATTTGGACGGCCGGCAGCGCGTCCGGTACGGGGTCGTGGACATGGGCACATATGAACATATTCGGGCAGGCACCATTTACGGTGTCCGATAACCGGTATTTCCCACGGGCGAAGACCGCCGGATAAATCCATTTTTGGAGCGCAAAGACGCAACACGGATCTCCGTTGACTTAACATTTGGAATGCGATAAAAAGTCGGCCATGAGAATTCGGAATCTTTCTCAAATGCCCCGTAAATTCGGCTGGCTGCCGGACTTGCCTGACCGACGCGACATTCCCTTTACCTCCATCTTCCGCGTACCGGCAAAAGTACCCGAAAAAGTTGACCTGCGCGTAAATTGTCCGGCCGTTGAACAGCAGGGCGACCTGGGATCCTGCACGGCACAGGCCCTGGTCGGCGCCCTGGAATTTTTGGAGCTCCGTTCTCTTCCGTCTTCTTCCGGCAAAATCGACACCCGAAAACCCCGCGCAGCGCTGGGCAAGTTGAAAACTTGTCCCGCCGAAGGCGGGATTGAAAATTATTTCAGCGATCTCAGCCGCCTCTTTGTCTATTACAACGAGCGCAAGGCGATGGGCACGGTGGAGGAAGATTCCGGCGCGATGCTCAGAACCGGCATCAAGACCCTGAAAAAACTCGGGGTCTGCCGCGAGAAAATCTGGCCCTATAAGATATCGCGCTTCGCCGAAAAACCGCCGGAGAAATGCTACCGGGA
This sequence comes from uncultured Verrucomicrobiota bacterium, assembly GCA_964475405.1. Taxonomy (GTDB): domain Bacteria; phylum Verrucomicrobiota; class Kiritimatiellia; order JAAZAB01; family JAAZAB01; genus JAQUQV01. The sequence continues at coordinate 503 of CAYYWX010000092.1, read as the reverse complement.
GGCGGAGAATCACCAGATTACCGCCTATCAACGACTCCACACATTGGCCGAAATGAAGGCCTGCCTGGCGATGGGATTGCCCTTCGTCTTCGGCTTTGCGGTCTATGAGCATGTCATGACTGAAACGGTTCGTAAAAGCGGCGTTATCGCCCTTCCGCGGAAAGATGAAAGGATGATCGGCGGCCACGCCGTCATGGCCATCGGTTACGACAACGCGAAGAAAACTTTGCTTTTCAGAAATTCATGGGGCTCCGCGTGGGGAAAGTCCGGCTACGGTTCCCTGCCCTACGCTTATCCCGAAAGCCGGGAACTTTCCGACGATTTCTGGTGCATCCAGGCGACTGAAAGCAACCTGTATGCGCGATGGATGATCAGGCAAGACACGGCGCTCAGTTAGCGCCTGATACACGAGAAAAAACAAGAATAGAATATACCACGGATGGCACGAATAGCACTGATGCTGACAGTCGACCCAGGCTTCGTCCGCCCGTGGCGCGACTACG
>CAYYWX010000091.1:0-8488 GCA_964475405.1 uncultured Verrucomicrobiota bacterium | reverse complement strand
CGGTAACATTGATGTTGTTCGTGCCGGAAAGCGTGTAATTCGCCGCGCCGTAATAACCGGTGATGACGCCGTAAGCATTGGTGACGAAAACTTTTGGCGTGGTGAGGAAGACTCTCCGGGTGGAATCCAGGACCGATCCGCTGGCGCCATAATATCCGCCGCAATAAAGGCCGGTGGCGCGGACATAGAAATTCGTGTTTGGCGGCAGGGCCAGGCCGGCGAGTTGCCAGCCGCCGGAAATGCGCGTTCCGTTTCCAATTTCAGACCAGGTGGTTCCGTCCGGCGAATATTCAAATATGCATCTTGTCAATTCGGGCGATGGCCCCGACCTGAGCCAGGTGATGGAGTCGCCCAGGGGCGAAACCGAAAGCGACTGCAAGGCGGCTTCGGTTGTCGCTATGCGCGCGAAATAGTCCTGCAAGGCATCGGTCCAATCAAAGAAAGTACCGCCGCAGATGCTTTTGCCGTCACTTTGAATCATGACGGCGTAGACCGCGTTATTGGGGTATTCGGCAAAGGCGAATGACGCGTCAAGGCTGCCGTCGCTGTTCAGGCGGGTGATATATTTTCGGGTGGCGTCGCCGCCGATGGAGGAGAACGCGCCGCCGGCGACAATTTTGCCGTCGCATTGAATACCCATGCTGCGAACGGAAGCGTTTGCTCCGCCGGGCAGGTTGAAGGCAGCATCAACGACGCCATTGGTGTCAAGTCGCACGATTTTACTGTGGGCCGCTCCGCCGACGGTCGTAAATAGGCCGCTAACCAGGATGTTGCCGTCCGGCTGAATGGTAATGCAATAGACATCATCGTTCATGTTCGGGTTGAAACTTGTATCCAGGCTTCCGTCGCTGTTAAGCCTTCCGATATAATTGCGCGGTTGACCGGCGAGCGACGTGAATGTGCCGCCGACAATGATTTTGCCGTCTAATTGTAAAGCCACGGAATTTATATAATCAACATTGCCCACGCCGTCACCCGGATTAAATGAAGCGTCAATTATCCCGTTTGTGTTTAAGCGGGCGATGCCTTTGTAACTTGCGCCGCCTATTGTTTTAAATCTGCCGCAGATGAGAATTTTGCCGTCCGGTTGAAGCGCCATGCCCTCAACGCCTCCCCCGGCGATTATTCCGGGGGTGAAATCCGGGTCAGTGGTTCCATCAGAAAGAAGCCGGGCGAGATAAGCGTGGGCCGCGCCGTTGACCGTTGTAAAAAAACCGCCGATAATAATTTTATCATCGGGTTGGACAATAATGGACTGCACGCTGTCGGCGGTCGCGCTGGCGGTGAAGGAGGAATCCACGTAGCCGTGGGCGCCAAGGCGCGCAATGCGCAGGTGGGCAACTCCGTTTGCGGTCGTGAAATCGCCGCCGATAAGAATGCGTTCATTGCGTTGGATGGCCGCCGCATAGACGATCTGATTAAGCGGGGTGTCAAGAAAAAGAGACGCGTCCGGATATCCCTCGCTCGCGTACATTCGCAGCATATAGGGGCGGGTTATGGCATCGTTATAAAATTTGGAAAATAATCCGCCGGCGACAATTTTGCCGTCGCTCTGCTGGTAAAGGCTGGAAACAACGTTGTCAAAACCGATGCCATCGTCATAGGTTGTATCCACGCTGCCGTCAGGATTCAGCCGGACCGAATATTTATGAACGCCGCCGTCAAACTGGGTCAATCCGCCGCCGAGAAGAATTTTGCCGTCGGCCAGTAGGATTCCGCAATAAACGCCTATATCGGCTCCGCTCCCGGTGTCAAACGACGTGTCCGGGCTTCCATCGGCATTAAGCCGCGCGACATAATTCCATGCCGTCCCGCCGACCTGGGTGAATTGCCCGGCAATGACCATTTTGCCGTCAGGCTGGAGAAGGAGTTCCCAGATCATGTTGTTTACATTCGGATTAAATGAAGCGTCCAAAGTTCCGTCGGCGTTCAAGCGGGCGATGTTGTTGCGCGCCGTTCCATTCACCGTCGTGAATGATCCGGCAATGATAATCCGGCCGTCGGGTTGCACGCTTATTTTGCGAACCATGCCGCCGGCCCCGTCGGCCTGGGCGGTAAAGGATGAGTCAAAACTGCCATCGGCGTTGAGCCGGCCGATATACTTACTGGCCTGGCCGGCCAGGGTCGCAAAATATCCGCCCACCAGTATCTTCCCGTCGGGTTGAATGGTAATTGCCCGCAGGTCGTCATCGGCCCCGGTCGGATTGAAGCCGGCTTCCAGGTTGCCGTTGGAGTCAAGGCGTCCGAGGTGCGGTCTGGCCGTTCCGTTCAAGTTGTCAAAATCGCCCCCGACGATAATTTTACCGTCCGACTGAATCGCGACTACCCGCACCCCAATATCGGCGAAGCCGTTAAAGGTCGCGTCAACCGTGCCGTCAACGTAAAGCCGCGTTAAGCAATTATGGGCCGCGCCGCCCATCGTGGTGAAATAGCCGCCGACAATCAGCCGGCCGTCGCTTTGTTGCGCGATAACGCGCACTTCGTCGTTGGGATTGGGGCGGAACCTGTCAGCTATTGTCTGCGCGCCGGCCGGTAAAACCAGGAAGCAAAGAACAGCCAGGGCGGCGTATCGCACGCGTTTGTTCATTTAAAGCTCCAAAATTATTAAGTCACGATTTTTAACTTTTTTAAATGATACCCCGAAATTTTTACTTTTGCAATAAGATTCTAAAATGATATGGTTCAAAGCAATGAAACTGATTGACAAGTATATTTTCAGGCAGTTTATGGTTCCTTTGGTCTATTGCCTGCTCACGTTCAGCATGCTGTTCGTGATCATTGACCTCTTTGACCACTTGTCCGATTTTATTGACGCCCGGACAGCGCTGCTGGACGTGTTCCGGTATTATGCGTTTATCATGCCGTCGCTCCTGGTATATATCGCGCCCATCTCGCTGCTCCTCGGCTTGCTTTACAGCCTCTGGCAGTTGAGCAAGCACAACGAACTGACCGCCCTGCGCGCGAGCGGCATCAGTTTTTACCGCATCACGGTGCCCGTCTTGATTGTCGGCCTTGTTTTCAGCCTGGCGATCAGCGTCATGCAGGAAACGATTGCGCCCCGCTTGGCCAATTGGGCCTGGCAATTCATCAACCAGCAGAAGAAGGGCGGCGCCCTTTCCATGCGTTACGCCTCCGACCTGCCATATAAAAACGAGGATCAGCGCCGGATCTGGATGATCCGTAAATTTGATCTTGCCTCGTATGACATGCAGGGCGTCAAGGTTGTCCAGCAGCGGGTGGATGGTTCCGACCTGGAAGCCATTCGCGCCGAAGAGGCGAAATATTTTGACGGAACATGGTGGCTGTTCAACGTGAGCATCCAGAAGTATGATTTTTACAACAGCCCGATCGGCGCGCCGGACAATGAACCGTTGCGGCAGATGAGCGAGTGGGACGAGACCCCTGAAGATTTTACGCACGAGGTGACCAACAGGGAGTTTCTCTCCGCCCGGGATCTGTGGAATTTCCTGGCGGCGCGCAAAAATCTTTCCGACAAGACCCGCGCCCGTTATCTTGTCGATATGCACGCGCGGCTGGCCATGCCCTGGACGTGCTTCGTGGTCGCCCTTTTCGGGATACCGTTCGGCGTGCGGACGGCTCGCAAGGGGGCGCTGGTCGGGGTGATATCGGCCCTGCTGACTTTTTTCGGATTTTATTTCCTGATGACTTTCGGCCAATGGCTCGGCAAAAACCAGATGATTGATCCGGCGGCCAGCGCCTGGATGCCCAACATTTTCTTCATGCTCGTCGGCATTTTCTTGATGGTGCGGATGAGGTGAGCCGGGAAGAAAGTTTATAGACGACGGTCGACAGTCCGTGGTCAACAGTGGACCGTGGACGGTTGACTATGAACCTGACAAACCGATCAGCTGTGAAACATGAATGTCCTCATCGCCCCGAATAGTTTCAAGCAATGCCTGAGCGCGCCGCGGGTCGGAAAGGCGATCGCGGAAGGCGTCCGTTCCGCCTGCCAGGGGGCGGTCATTGAAATCCTGCCCCTGGCGGATGGCGGGGACGGCCTGTTGGAAGTTTGCGCGCACTGTTTTCCCGGAGATTACATCGAAGAAGAAACTTTTGACGCCCTTTCCCGTCCGATCAGGGCCTCCTGGCTCAAAATTGACAAGATGGCCGTGATTGAAATGGCGCAGGCTTCCGGGCTGGCGCGGCTCAAGGGACCGGAAGAATATAATCCGTTGATTGCATCGACATTCGGCACGGGCCGCTTGATCTCCCGCGCCCTGGAAAACGGCTGCCGGCAAATTGTCATCGGGCTGGGGGGCAGCGCCACGGTTGACGCCGGGTGCGGCATGGCGGCCGCGCTTGGTTTTGACCTGCTGGATGAAAAGGGGAAACCAATTTTGCGCGGCGGCGGCAACCTCGGCTTCCTGGATAAAATCGGCACTACCCGTTGTGAGCGGCGTTTGCGGGAGGCGCAAATTATCTGTCTGACCGATGTGCGCAGCCCGCTCCTCGGTCCGCACGGCGCCGCGCGCCTTTTCGGCCCGCAGAAGGGCGCCACGACCGAACAGGTGGAATTGCTCGAAAAAAACCTCGCGCGCTGGGCCGGCATTGTCAAAAGAGACCTCGGCGTTGACGTCGTGGATATTGCCGGGGCGGGAGCCGCGGGCGGCGCCGGCGCCGGCTGCGCCGCTTTTTTCGGCGCCATGCCCCGGGGCGGCGCGGAATGGGTCGGACAGCAGATCGGCCTTGAGGCGGCGGTCGCGCGGGCCGATGTCATTTTTACCGGCGAAGGCCGGATTGATTCGCAGACCGGTTTCGGCAAAATACCCGAGTATGTCGGCCGGTTGGCGAAAAAACACGGAAAGAGCGCGATTGCGCTTGGCGGTTCCGTGGAGCAGGGAACTGACCTGGGGTCGGCCGGGATAGCCGGGTGCCGGTGCATCAACCCGCCCGGCATTTCATTGGCGCAGGCTTTCCGGGACGCTGAAAAAAATCTTGCTTTGACTGCGGCGCGGGTTATGATGACGCTTAACAAAGGCAGAAGACAGTTCACGGTTGACGGTCCACCGTCCACGGTCAACGATAAATGAGGAAAAAGAAGAATGGGATTTAAGTTTGAAAAATGATCGTGATTTTCAAAGATTATATAAAGAGGCGGAAACAATTGTTAAGATGTTGCAAGCATTGCGAAATACCCTAAAATAATCATCAGTCGACAGTTCACGGTTGACTATGGACCGCGGACTGTTGACTTTGAACCTGACAAGCCGAGTAATTGCGAATTCGGGAGAAAAAATATGACCAACCCGTCCGTTCTTGCCCCGGTAGGCATGGCCTTGGAAACCGTGCGCCGTATTTTGTTCCAGCCTTTCAACCTGGTCAAGTGGCTGGCAATCGCCTTCACGGCCTGGCTGGCCATGCTGGAAGGCGGAATGGCCAGCGGCGGTCATTCCGGGTTAGGACAAGGCGGGAAAGAACAGGCATCACAGTGCGGCCGGGTTGCGTGGGAATGGATTCTGGCTCATCTGTTTTTTGTAATACCGCTGGTTATTCTGCTTGTGGCCGTGGGCTTGGTGGCGTGGTTGCTTGTTTTATGGCTGAGTTGCCGCGGCAAATTCATGTTCCTGGACAACGTGGTTGGGAACCGGGGTGAGATTGTTGAGCCCTGGCACAGGTTCCGCGCGCAGGGTAATTCCTGTTTTTTGTTTCTAATCTGTTTCGGACTGGCCGCGGCGGCGGTGATGATCCTCGGGGCCGGGCTTGCCATCCTGGTCAGTTGGCCTGATTTGTCGCGTTCGCAGTTCGGCTGGTACGCGTTCGGGGCGATCGGGCTGGGTAGTATTTTCTTCATATGTTTCCTGGTAACCGTGATGTGCGCCCGGGCGTTCCTGGAGGATTTTGTGATTCCCATCATGGCCCTGAGGACCTGCCGTGTCATGGAAGGGTGGAGCATCTTTTTTGATCTTTTCAGGAAGCAGGCCGGAATTTTTATTTTATACCTGCTTTTCCGGGCGGCCCTCAGCATCGTGATCGGGTTCATCGCCCTGCTTCTCTGCTGCCTGTTGTGCTGCACCGTCCTCATCCCGTATGTCGGCACCGTGATTCTTCTGCCGGTCTATGTTTTCTGGCGCAGCTATTCCATTCATTTTCTCGGGCAGTTCAGCGACAGCCTGCAGATGTTCAATGGCAACCAGACCGCGTATATTACCCTGAACCCGGGGCAAAACGGCTGAAGCTTGAAAAGGTGAAAACCTTTCCGGAGGAAACAATATGTCGATGATGGCGGATATTCTCAAGAAGGCGGTGTCGTTGAACGCTTCCGATATTCACATTAAGCCCGACAAGTCGCCTTTTTTCAGGGTAAACGGCCAGCTGGTTGACAGCGGTCTGCCCCTTATTCCGGCCTCCGGCATGCTGCCCCTGCTCAACAATATCCTGCCGGCCCATCTGAAAAAAGTAGAGACCTCGATGCAGGAAATTGATTTTTCATTCATTGAGGAAAATGTCGGCCGGTTTCGGGTGAACGCGTTCAATTCGCGGAATCTGCCTAATCTTTCCCTGCGTTATGTCAAAGAAAAGATCCCTTCGCTTGAAGAAATTCACCTGCCGCCGGTCTTGCGCCGGATTGCCATGGCGGACAGCGGCCTGATCATGGTTTGCGGCGCCACCAGCTCGGGCAAGTCAACGACCCTGGCGACCATGGTTGACCTGGTCAACAAAACCGAATGCTACCGGATCATAACGGTGGAGGATCCGGTGGAATATGTCTTCAAGGACGACAAATCCCTCATTACCCAGCGGGAAGTCGGTCTTGACACGATATCATTTCATGCCGCCCTCAAGCATGTCGTGCGCGAGGACCCGGATATCATCATGATCGGCGAAATGCGCGACCATATCAGCTTTTCCGTCGCGTTGAGCGCCGCCGAGACCGGACATCTGGTCATGAGCACGCTGCACGTCAATTCCGCGGCCTATATCGTCCATCGCATCCTTGATTTTTTCCCGCAGGATGAGCGCGAACAGGTGCGCATCACCCTCGCCAACTATCTGGTGGCGGCAATCTGCCAGCGCCTGGTGCCGGCGATCCAGGGCGGCCTCATGCCGGCCGTGGAGCTGATGATCAATACCCCGACCGTGCGCAAGCTGATCATGGAAAACCAGCTTGAGACGCTTCCGGCCGCGATTGAAACCGGGGCCGAGGAGGGCATGCAAACCTTCAACCAGGTCCTTTATAAATTAATCAGCAGCGGCGCGATTACCGAGGAGGTCGGCATGGCCCATTCCCCCCGGCCGGAGGCGCTCAAGATGAATCTGCAGGGCATATTCCTGGACGAAGGCAAGCGGATCCTCGGCTGATAATCCATGCCTGCGCGCGCACGCCTTTCAGCCGCATCAGCCCGCCGCATCGCGGCCGGCCGTGGCGAAGGCGAATAAAAAGAGTTGCTTTAATGGATGCTTTTGTTAGAAAATGCCGGTTAATAAATGGTTCGGATAAAATACGATGATTCCTGGAGGGGATGAAAATGAATATACAAGAAATAAAACAGGGCAAGGTGAGCGTCATAAGCGTTGAAGGCCGGCTGGACTCGATGAGCTCGCTTTCCTTTGACAAGCACCTTGCCAAGCTCATTGACGAAGGCAATGTTTTCATCGCGCTCGATTGCGCGAAGCTTGATTACGTCAGCAGCGCCGGCTTGCGCGCGATTCTTTCGGCCGCCAAGAAGGCGAAACAGGCCAAGGGCAAGCTGACGCTCGGCAGCCCCAGCCAGCAGGTCGGCGAGATCCTGGATATCGCCGGATTCGCCAGCATCCTCCCGATTTTCAAGACGATTGAGGAAGCAGTCAACGCCTGCGCGGTTTAAGAAATGAATTTTGCCGAAACGCTATTTTTGCTCGCGCTCGATGCCCGGCGCGGAATCGTCAGGCCGGAGATGGAGCGCAGCCTCGATTACGCGCTCGCCGGCGCCCTCCTCATGGACCTGGCCGTTCAAAACCGCGTGGATACCGACCTGACCTGCATCCGGCAGGACCCGAACGAGGAATCCCGCGATCCGTTGCTTTTGCGGGTGGTTGACAAGTCCCCGACCGGCGATGCTCTCCTCGACGAAGTCCTCCAGGAACTGCGCCATAAGTCCGATCCGCGCCCGACCCGCGATTGGTTGATCCATTTTTCCGGCAAGAAGATCAGGATCCGCGAACGGGTCGCGGCCCGGCTCGCGGCCGCGAAGGACCTGGAAATCAAGGAAGAAAAAAAACTGTTATTTTTCAAGTCGCGCCGGTATTTTCCGTCCGCGGCCGGCGGCCTGGACGCGTTAAAATCGCGCCTGCGGGAGCTTGTCCTGGGAACAGAAATTCCCGATCCGCGCGAGGCGGTCCTGGTGGGCATCGCGAATTCCAGCGGACTTTTTGAAAAAATTCTTTCACCCGAAGAACTCGCGCGCGTCAAGCCGCGGATTGCCGCCCTGCGCAAGCTGGACCTGATCGGGCAGGCCATGACGAAAATAATCCGCGAGATTGAGCGCGA
>CAYYWX010000090.1:0-8824 GCA_964475405.1 uncultured Verrucomicrobiota bacterium | reverse complement strand
CGACAGACAAAAGATCAAAAGTCAAATTAAATTCACACTTTCTGTATTCTGGCTCCTACCTGTCAAAACGTCGGCCAGGGGCTACCGACTTCTCTATTTCTTGAAATTCACCGCTGCCGCCACAAATTCCCTGAAAAGCGGATGGGCCTTCAACGGCCGGGACTTGAACTCGGGATGGAACTGGCAGCCCACGAACCAGGGATGATTTGCCAACTCAACTATTTCAACCAGGTTGCCCTGCGGGCACACGCCGGCAATGGTCATCCCCTTGGCTTCCAGCTTTTCGCGGAACACATTGTTGAATTCATAGCGGTGACGGTGCCGCTCGACGATGTCATCCGCGCCATAAGCCGCGCGCGACTTTGTCTTGCGCGTGTCATTGCCCAGCGCGCAGGGATATGAGCCGAGGCGCATCGTCCCGCCCTTGGCGCTTATTTTTTTCTGCTCCTCCATCAGGTCAATCACCGGGTAGGCGGTGGCGGGATCAAACTCGGCGCTGTTCGCCCCGGGCATGGCGCAGACGTTCCGGGCGAATTCAATCACGGCGCACTGCATGCCGAGGCAGATGCCGAAGAACGGTATCTTGTTTTCGCGCGCGTATTTCACGGCCTGGATTTTGCCCTCGATGCCGCGGTTGCCGAATCCGCCCGGGACGAGGATGCCGTCAACCCCGGCGAGGAGCGCCGCGGCGCCCTTGGCCTCGATTTCCTCGGATTCTATCATCCGGACGTTGACCTTGACGCTGTTGGCGATGCCGCCGTGGCTGATGGCCTCGTAGATGCTTTTATAGGCGTCCCGCAAACTTATGTATTTGCCGACCACCGCGATTTCAACCGCGCCGTTGGCCGGATGAACATGGGCGGCGAGCATGGCCTTCCAGTCCTCGATCTGGAGGGGCTTGACGTGCAGGCCGAGCATTTCAAGGAGATAGACGTCCAACCCCTGCTCCGCCAGGTCGAGCGGCACCTCGTAGATTGAATTTTGGACGTCGGGCTCGTCGATCACCAGGTCGTTTTCCACGTTGCAGAACAGCGCCAGCTTTTCCTTGTGCTCTCGCTCAAGCCGTTTTTCGCAGCGGCAGACCAGTATGTCGGGGATGATGCCGATCGTGCGCAATATCCCGACCGACTGCTGGGAAGGCTTGGTCTTGAATTCGCCCGCGGCCTTGATGAAGGGCACCAGGGTCAAATGGATGAACACGCCGTTGCCCCGCCCGATTTCCTGCCGGAACTGGCGGATGGCCTCCAGGAAAGGCAGGGACTCGATATCGCCGGCCGTCCCGCCGATCTCGGTGATGATGATATCCACGTCATCGGTCGCCGCCGAACGGATCGCGGCCTTGATTTCGTCGGTTATATGCGGGATGACCTGGACCGTCTTGCCGAGGTAGCCGCCTTCCCGCTCGCGCTGGATGACCGCGCTGTATATCCGGCCGGTCGTGAAATTGCTGCTGCGGTTGCAGGCGACTGAGGCGATTCTTTCGTAATGCCCCAGGTCAAGGTCGGACTCGGTGCCGTCATCGGTGACGAATACCTCGCCGTGCTGGTAGGGCGACATGGTACCCGGGTCGACGTTCAGGTAAGGATCCATCTTCTGGATGCATACCCGGTAGCCGCGGCGGGAAAGGAGGAGTCCGATCGAGGCGGCGGTTATGCCTTTTCCAAGTGAAGCCACCACGCCGCCGGTAATGAAGACATGTTTCTTGGCGGTTGCGGTGACTTTACTCACGGAGCTTTAAGTTAACAAACTATTTCAGTTATACAAGATTAATTATCATATTTTATATTTCAATTGCGCCATCATAATCCGCTTGCGGAATCAATCGAACTTTGATATGCAAGACACCAATTAGCAGTCACTGCCTTATTTTTGCACAAACAAAAGCAGGATGCATACGAAAGAAACCGATCGGCCGATAATTGTGTCATATTGCCATGATAATACCCCCCTGGTTAATTACATGCAGTTCAAAATATTTAAAGATTTGCTTTTGTTTGCCGGGAAGAAGTCGCATGATTTTGCCGCATCTGCTGCGTTGCGAAAGGCTTGCAGTATGCTTATACAGCGGCGCCTTCCGCGTCTCGCATCTACGGCAAACTTATGCGATGCAAAATCAAGTCATTAAATGAATTCAAAGCCATCAGGTAAACAGCAGGGCGGCAAAGAGGCGATCCTGGCATTGGAGGACGGGACTCTTTTTCACGGGATTTCATTCGGCGCCGAGCGGGATGAAGTCGGCGAGGTGGTCTTTAACACCGGCCTAACCGGTTACCAGGAAATCCTGAGCGACCCTTCCTACGCCGGGCAATTCGTCACCATGACCTACCCGGAAATCGGCAACACCGGCATCAACGCCTCCGACATGGAATCGCGCAAGTTTCACGCCAACGGGTTCATTGTCCATAACATCAACGAGCCGAGCAACTGGCGGTCGGAAACTTCCCTGGCCGAAGCCCTCAAAAAAGCCGGCATCCCGGCCATCGCCGGGATAGACACGCGCGCCTTGACCACCAAGCTGCGCACGCAAGGAACGATGAAAGGATGCCTCGCGGTCGCTGGAACGACTGACGGTCAGGGCGCGATCGCAAAGGCGCGCGAATGGTGCGGGCTGGACGGACAGGACTACGCCCGCCGCGTCAGTTGCGAGAAGAAATACCGCTGGGATGAATCGGGCGCGTTGAGCGTTTCCTGGGGAATCGCCGACTCATTGCCCGCGGCCGATTTGAAAATTGTTGCCTACGATTTCGGCATCAAATGGAATATTTTGCGCCGGATGCGCGGCAGCGGGATGGATGTGACGGTTGTGCCCGCAACCACTTCCGCCGGGGATGTCCTTGCCATGAAGCCCGACGGGGTCTTTCTTTCCAACGGCCCGGCCGACCCGGCCGCGGTGACCTACGCCATTGAGGCGGCGCGGGAGCTTCTTGGAAAAGTCCCGCTCATGGGAATATGCCTCGGCCACCAGATCCTCGGCCTGGCGGTGGGCGGCAAAACCTACCGGCTGAAATTCGGGCATCACGGCTGCAACCATCCGGTCAAGGAACTGGCGACCGGCCGGGTGGAGATCACGTCGCAGAACCACAATTTTTCCATCCAGGCCGATTCGCTGGACCCTGAAAAGGTTGAAGTCACCCATCTCAATCTCAATGACCAGACGATTGAAGGCATCCGGCACAAAAAAATGCCGATGTTCGCCGTGCAGTATCATCCCGAGGCCTCTCCCGGCCCGCACGATTCCTCCTATCTCTTCCAACAATTCCGCCGTCTTATCCAGGACGGTAAAAAATAATGGTATTTGCGCATGTCAAAATCTAAAATCCAAAATCTCCGCCACAGGCGGATCAGCCCGCGGCTGAGGCAATCTCCGCCACAGGCGGATCAGCCCGTGGTTGAGAAAATTCATCGTGAATGGATTGCCGTCATTGATTTCGGCTCGCAATACACCCAGTTGATCGCCAGGAGAATCCGGGAGCAGAAGGTTTATTCCGAGATAATTTCGTTCAAGACCGCCCCGGACGAGCTCCGGCGGCGGAAACCTTCCGGGATTGTTTTGTCTGGCGGACCTTCCAGTGTTTTTGACCCGAACGCTCCCGCCTGTCATCCCGATTTGCTCAAACTGGGCATCCCGGTGCTCGGCATATGTTACGGCATGCAGCTTATCGGTAAAATGCTGGGCGGAGAAGTCAAGCCGGGGCATTCAAGGGAATACGGTCCGGCCAATCTGACCGTTTTGCCCGGTCAACCGCTGTTCAAGGGATTGCCGAAAAAGATAAAGGTCTGGATGAGCCACGGCGACCAGGTTGTCAAATTGCCGCCCGGCTTCAAGTGCCTGGCGACCACCCCCACCTGCCGGAACGCGGCCATGGCCGATGTCCGGCGAAAGATATTCGGGATCCAGTTCCATCCTGAGGTCGTCCATACGCCGCGCGGGACGGAGATCTTGCGCCAGTTTATTTTCTCGGCCTGCAAATGCCGGGGCGAATGGAAGACGGCCCAATTCATTGAGGACGCCATCCGCGCCGTCAGGAAAAGAGTCGGCAAGGAGCATATCATCTGCGGGTTAAGCGGCGGGGTCGATTCGTCCGTCGTGGCCATCCTCCTTCACCGCGCCATCGGGCCGCAACTGCACTGCGTTTTTGTCGATAACGGAGTGTTGCGCGCCGGCGAGGTTGAACAGGTTGACAAAACCTTCCGCCAGAGCTTCGGCCTGGATTTGCACGTCGTCCGCGCCGGAAAACAGTTCTTGAATGACCTCAAGGGCGTCACCGACCCGGAAACCAAGCGCAAGCGCATCGGCAAAAGATTCATTGACGTCTTCACTTCCGAGGCGAAGCAATTCGGGAAGATTAACTTCCTGGCGCAGGGCACGCTTTACCCGGATGTGATTGAAAGCGTTTCCCCGACCGGCGGGCCTTCCGCCACCATCAAAAGTCACCATAACGTCGGCGGGCTCCCCAAGAATCTCAAATGGAAGCTTATTGAGCCCTTGCGCGAGCTTTTCAAGGACGAAGTCCGGGCGGTTGGGCGCGAACTTGGCCTGCCGGAAGAGATAATCAGCCGCCAGCCGTTTCCCGGCCCGGGCCTGGCCGTGCGGATTATCGGCGAAGTGACCGCCGAGCGCGTCGCCGTCCTTCAGAAAGCCGATTTGATCATCCAGCAGGAAATCGCCCTCTACAATCGCGCGCATGAATTATGGCAATCTTTCTCCGTCCTTTTGCCGGTCAAGTCGGTCGGGGTCATGGGCGATTTTCGGACCTATGAAAATGTCTGCGTCCTGCGGGCGGTCACGAGCCAGGACGGGATGACGGCCGACTGGGCGCGCCTGCCCTCGCGCCTGCTGGCCAAGATTTCAAGCCGGATCATCAACGAGGTCAAGGGTATCAACCGCGTCGTTTACGACATCAGCTCCAAACCCCCGGCGACAATTGAGTGGGAGTGATTTGAAGAAGAGGTCAGCGGTCAGAAGTCAGCAGGCAGAATCAATGTCATTCTGTCATTCCCTCGAAAGAGGGAATCCAGAGTCTTACATCTGAATTCATCGAGATATACTTCCCCGGCCGATGCTTGGGCAGATCAATGCTATTTATGTTGATTTATTTTCAAATAAAGCTTATCAAAGAATAAAGTTCATACGCTGATTAACATGCGGAAAGAAGGCATGCGATTATGAAGGTGAACGGAAAACTGAATAAGCCCTTAAGTTTTTTTGCCGATGGCGTTCGCGCAAGGCTTGGCCGTCGATTTAAAAGGATTATTCTTTTTGGCTCGCAAGCGCGCGGCGACGCTCATCCGCAGTCGGATTTTGATTGTCTGATTGTCGTTGACCGGATGTCCAACCGGATTAACGACCGCGTTGATGAAACGGCCGGCGAAACGCTTGACCGTTACGGCATCGTGGTTTCCGCCTTCCCGGTTTCCGAAGCGACCATTAATCGCCGACGCTACAGTCCGCTGTTCATTAACGTGGAAAGAGAAGGCATTTTATTATGAAGGCGAACGAAAGCCCCGAATGGTCGACCGGACGCGCCGCCTGCCAAGCTGTTGGCAAAAATTCAATCCGGATCATCAACGAGGTCAAGATATCCTGTTACGTGTTTGCCACTTGATTATGTGCCTCTCCAACCTGTGACAGAGGCGCAGTTTGCGGAAGCGCGGTTGCTGGGGACAAACAGTTCAATGGCGGTCTACTGGTCGAGTTTTACGACCGGGACACCATCCTGGGAAAGCTGGAAGAATGATGTCTGCCAGTGCCTTAGAATCAAGATCATAGCAGCCCAATAAAGGGCGCCATTACCTCGCACCCCGCAGCTGGACCGCACAGAGAGTGTGAAATGACGAATATCAAAGAAGGGTCACTGTTGCGGCAAACACAAATCTCATCTGGATTCCCGTATTCACGGGAATGACATCAGTTGCCACCGTGACCGAGCCTTAAAAACTCTGCGTGAGGCCTTCCATGAATTGTAGGGGCTTTCCCGATCGCGACTCGCCTCGGCGAAGTTTCCGGCGGAGCCGGGTGCGCATCGGGACGAAGTCCTCCTCAATAACGACAGTCATGCGGCAATCCTGTCATGCCTATGGCAGATCCGCCTGTGGCGGAAAAATCCTCAAACTTCCGCGCCACACCCAGGCTTCGCCGGAGGCTCCGCCGAGGCGAGCCGTGGCGCGCTACAAGTAATCGCTTGCAATACTGCAATCGGAAAGTTAGAGTATAAAAGAATTTTTCCTAACATTTAAGACAACATGTCACACCGCATAGAGATCGGACTTAAAAACGGGGTGCGCGACGCGCGCGGCGAAGGCGTCATCATCGGCGCACGCCAGGTCCTGGGAATGCATATCCAGGCGGCGCGAACCAGGTCAGTCTATAAAATTGACGCCGATATCACCAAATCCGAGGTTGAATCGGTTTGCCGTTATTTTTGCGACCCGGTCATTGAAACTGCCGCCCCCGACCGCCTACCGGCGCCGGCAAAATTTGACTGGATGATTGAGATCGGCTACAAGCCAGGCGTGACCGATAACGTGGGCCATACCGCCCGGGTCGCACTGCAGGACATTATCAGCCGCGATCCCGGAGAAAATTCCCAGGTTTACACCTCTATCCAGTATTTCATCCAATCCCGGGGCATGAAGCGTCCCGGCGCGCAGGAACTGGCGGCTAACCTCTTGGCCAACCAGCTGATCCAGACCATCACGATCTATTCCGCCCGGGAATGGGCCCTTGCGCCGGTTGACACGACTGTCCCGGCGATCCACGAGAAAAACGCGGCTGAGGTCGGACAATATGACCTGCGGGGCAGCGACGAGGCTTTGCTTGCGCTGAGCCATGACAATATTCTTTCGCTCTCCCTGGATGAAATGCGCGCCATCCGCGGTTATTTCCAAAAGCCGGAAGTCCAATCCGCGCGCAAATCTTTGGGACTCCCCGACCAGCCGACCGATGTTGAGCTGGAATGCGTCGCCCAGACCTGGTCGGAGCATTGCAGCCATAAAATATTCTCAGCGAAAATCAAATATACCGACGAACACGGCAAGGTTGAAAACATCGACTCGCTCTTCAAAACATACGTCCGCGCTTCAACCGGCAAAATAGGCAAGTCCATCAATTGGCTCGTCTCGGTCTTCACCGACAACGCCGGGATCATCAAGTTCAACAAGCGCCTGCATTTGGTCTATAAAGTTGAAACGCACAACAGCCCCTCGGCGCTTGACCCTTATGGCGGCGCGATGACCGGCATCGTGGGCGTCAACCGCGACCCGATGGGGACCGGCATGGGCGCCAACCTGCTCTGCAACGTCTGGGGATACTGTCTCGGATCGCCTTTTTACAAGGGTGATTTGCCGCAGGGCCTGATGCACCCGCGCCGGATTCGGAACGGGGTCCACCAGGGCGTGATTGAAGGCGGCAACCAGAGCGGCATCCCCTGGATGCGCGGCTTTGAAGTATTCGACGAGCGCTATTTGGGAAAACCGCTCGTCTTCTGCGGCACAGTCGGCACATTGCCGGTGAAGGTCGGCAACCGGCCTTCCGAGCGCAAGGAAGTTTTCCCGGGCGACGCGATCGTCATGCTGGGTGGAAGGATCGGGAAGGACGGCATTCATGGCGCCACTTTTTCTTCCGAGGAACTGCGCGAGAAATCGCCCGTCCAGGCGGTGCAAATCGGCGACCCGATCACCCAGCGCAAGATGTATGAATTCCTGATGGAAGCCCGCGACCTCGGCCTTTACCGCTGCATCACCGATAACGGCGCCGGCGGCCTGAGCTGTTCGGTGGGCGAAATGGGGCGCATGAGCGGCGGGGCCGACCTTGACCTGGCAAAAGCCCCGTTGAAATATGAGGGCCTGAAACCCTGGGAAATATTGCTCTCCGAGGCGCAGGAGCGGATGACGCTCGCGGTCGAACCGGGCAAAATCAACTCGTTCATGGAGTTGGCGAAAAAACGCGACGTGGAAGCCACTGTCCTGGGGACTTTCACCGATTCAGCGGCATACATCATCCGTTACAACGATCGCGTGGTCGGCCGCCTGGACATGGATTTTCTTTATGACGGCTGCCCCACCCTGCAACTTGAAGCCCGCTGGATCCCGCCCAAGCCCGGCAAGCTCCTGCCGCCGCCCGGGGCCAAGATGCACCGGAACCAACTCCTGTGCGATATGCTCTCCGACCTGAATGTCTGCTCAAAGGAATTCAAGAGCCGCCAATATGACGGCGAGGTCAAGGGTTTGAGCGTGATAAAGCCCTATGTCGGGGTAATGTGCGATGTGCCCTCCGACGCCACCGTGATGCGGGTTGAATATAAAGGCAACCAGGGCATAGTCCTCGCCGAGGGCATCAATCCGTTTTATTCCGACCTGGACGCCTACCACATGGTCGCGTCGGTGATTGACGAGGCCATCCGCCGCGCGGTCGGCGCCGGCGCGCGGCCGGACCGGATCGCCGGGTTGGACAATTTTTGCTGGCCCGACCCGGTCCTTTCGGCAAAGACGCCCGATGGATTGCACAAGCTCGCGCAACTGGTCCGGGCCAACAAGGCGCTTTATGACATTACGACCGCCTACGGCGTCCCGTGCATTTCCGGCAAGGACAGTTGCAAGAACGATTCCACCCGCGGCGGGAAGAAAATATCCATCCCGCCCACCCTGCTCTTCTCCACGATCGCCCTGATTGACGACGTCCGCAAGGCCGTGACGCTTGACTTCAAACGCGCCGGGGACTTGATTTACGTCATTGGTATTACCCGCGATGAACTCGGCGCGTCAGCTTTCTGCCGGTTGATGGCGGAACGATCACCATCCAAACATTGCTCGGCAGGCAATGTTC
>CAYYWX010000089.1:0-8956 GCA_964475405.1 uncultured Verrucomicrobiota bacterium | reverse complement strand
AATCTTCCATAGGGATGTTATTTTCTCTTGACGTCCACCTCTAATGGGTGACCCTAACCCCATTATTGCTTGGCCTGTGCCGGAAAAGTTGCGGCCGGATCGGCAACGGATAAAGACAAAACGCGACTCCGGGAATTGGCGACGGCCGTGTGACGTCGTGCATTCGTATGACTTGGTCTGCTATAGAATCCGGTGCCGGAAGGAAAGTATGTCCAGCTTTTACGTCGCTTTGATCTGGTTTCCCTCTGGTATTCGATGAACTTTGAATCTTTAACCTTGGTTTGGATTAATGTTGATTTTGTAAATCATTAGTTTAAATTAATCATGCCAAGTCAAACTGGATGTTTGGTTCGCCTTTGGTAAAGTCTCGCCAAAGCGGGCTTAGGTTTAGAGCAATGGCAGCAATGTAAATCGCGGATGGTTATTTGATTGAGACTGATCTTGTTTGCTATATCGGTGATATTAAACTTATGTATTGAAATCATTTTGGTATCAAAGTGAATTTTCATTTATGACTCCGGTTTCATGCAAGTCAATTCTATCTGTGAACACCGAAGATGGCCAAATCCGAGCGCAATCCGTTCAATGGGTGCCTATGCATGGCGACATTATAGGCGTAATGAACTCTATGAGTATGCTTTTGATACGCTTGACGAGATAATGTTCAATGCAGAGGAATACACCGCAATCACCCATGACCATCCCGAGGGTATCAAAGGAGCCCAGGCAACAGCAACGGCGATATTTTTGAGCAGGCAAGGGAAGAGCAAAGAACAAATTAAAAAGCATATAGAAGATGTTTTTGGATACGATCTTTCATTGTCCTGTGATGAAATCAGGCCGGCCTACAAATTTAACGAGTCATGCCAGGAAACGGTTCCCCAGGCAATCCGTGCATTTCTTGATTCTACCGATTTCGAGGATGCCATTCGAAATGCTGTGTCGTTGGGCGGTGACGCCGATACCCTGGCATGCATTACCGGGGGCATAGCGCAAGCCTTCTACGGTGGCGTCCCGGAATTAATTCAGATGCGGGTCTATGACGCATTGGATGAACGGATGGGAACGATTACCCGGGAGTTCATGAAAAAGCATGTTGGCAAACAGTAATTGAATTAAACCGATGGCGTAATTATTCTTAATTTTTAATGTGTGACGAATATGGTTTAACAAGAAATACAACATGGGCTTACCGAATGAAATCTGTTTTATAAACCGGTACCATTCTATAGGAAAATAACGAATGAAAAAATCTGGCAAAAAAGTTGAAATAAAAGATAATATTTATGATTCATTGCTTTCGGAAGGCAAAGAGTTTTACAAGCAGCTCCCTGTACACAATAGAGAAAGATATATACGGTTTGTAAAGCTGATGCGCGCAATGCCCCCAAAAAAGGTTAAAATTATTTATGACGTTTCTGTTAAAAGATTAAAACCGCTCCTCTTTAAATTGAAAGCAGAGTTTGAAACACGCCAAAAAGCACACGAAATCCCATCTCATGTGACATTTATAGAATATTTCGATGAATTTCAACAGGCGGCAGACAGGGAATTCAGGAAGACACACGGCGGAAAAAGCGTTATCGAACATCTTAAATCTCTTAAACAGAAAAAGCTTACGAGCCATGCTGCCCACAAAGACCAGGCGAAGATAAAACAGCCAACGCGGAACAAACAAGCCGAGCGCTTGAAGAAATCCAGCAAGGAAATGATAATGCTCGTGGACCCAACGGCGCCATACGGTCGCCCAAAGAGGAAATCCAAATGGCCAAGAATATTGGATATGTCAAATCACGCACCTTACGGCGTGGCGGCAAAACGAGTGGAAGTTCCGATTTAATTATTTTTTCAGCGACAATGCAGCAAAGGGGGCAGTCCGAGAATCTTGGTATTTTCCCGAAGTCATTGACGATTGATATTCCGCCTTGGACAGCCAGCATCTTCGTAATCACCCAGTTGAAGAATAAAGACCAGTCACACGTCTTCGCAATTCATAAATCAAAATAACATTCTAACATTCTGCAGAATGTTAGAATGTTCCCCGTAAGATAAGGGTCACATTTTCACTTTTCACTAACTATTGGCACGGGCACCTCTGAATTTATAACTCCCGGATAACCTCATAAACTTTTCCGGTTGTATGATCGGGCAAGCCACCACGGATGGCCAATAAAAAAGTGGTGGCAAACTGGTTGGTAGGCCGGGAAATTGTGGAGGAGGAACAGGATGGCAAGTGGCGAGCAGGATATGGCAAACAGGTCCTGCAGGAGATATCTAATAGGCTGCAATCCGAGTACGGCAACGGCTATTCGGTGGACAATCTGGAAGTATTCCGCCGCTTATACCGTGAGTACCCGGTTTTGATTTCCGACGCAATGCCTCGGATTTCTGGAGAAACGGGGACGGATGAAATTTCTCCTCAGAAATCGCACGCACTGCGTGACAAATTCATAACAGGCGCGCAGTTAAATGGTTCTGAAATTCAACACGCAGTGCGTGATAAATTAATGCCGGCCATTGTCCACGCAGCGCGTGGAGAACCCTGGGTGCCCGGAAAACTGCACCCAAACCTATCATGGACCCACTACCGAACATTACTCCGTGTTGATAAACCGGAAGCCAGGTCGTTCTACGAGATAGAGGCGCTTAAGAATAACTGGGGAGCTCGCGAGTTGGAGCGGCAGATATGCAGCCTGCTATATGAGCGGCTGGCTTTGAGCAAAGACAAGAAAGGACTGATGCGCCTGGCTACGAAGGGGCATGAGGTGCAGAAACCGACGGATATTTTCAAGGACCCGGTGGTAATGGAATTCCTTGGATTGCCGGAGTCGCCCAAACTGGTCGAAACCGATCTGGAGACTTCCCTGATCAACAATCTGCAATCGTTCCTGTTGGAGTTGGGCAAGGGATTCGCCTTCGTGGCGCGGCAGGAACAGCTGACGCTGGATGGAGACCACTTCTACATTGACCTGGTATTTTACCACACGATTCTGAAGTGCTATGTCATCATTGATCTCAAGACCGGCAAGCTGGCGCATCAGGACCTTGGGCAACTCCAGCTCTACGTGAATTACTACGACCGGGAAAAGCGCGCGACGGGTGATAATCCAACGTTGGGCCTGATCCTTTGCGCCGACAAGAATGACGCGGTAGTCCGCTATACTCTGGGCGAGGACCAGCGAAAGATATTTGCCAGCCGGTACAAACTCTATGTGCCGTCCGTGGCGGAACTCCGGGCGGAAATTAAACGCGAGGTGAGGGTATTGGAAACGGATGCAAAGGGTGGAGGTAAAGCATGAAGCCGCAAGTTAATGCCATTGCCGGCCGCTTGCACAGCAGGCACAGGGATCCGAGAATCTTGGTATTTTCACGGACTCATTGACGATTGATATTCCGCCTTGGACAGCCAGCATCTTCGGGATCACCCAGTTGAAGAAGAAAGACCATGCGCGCGTTTTCGTTCTTCATAAATCGCCAAAATAACATTCTAACATTCTGCAGAATGTTAGAATGTTCCCGGAAAAGAAAAAAATCAAGGACGTCTCGTCATATAACAAATGAAGGTTGATAATAAGCGGCGTGATGTGACTGGACAGAAACTTGATCGGCAGATGTTGCAAGTTGAGACGCGTTCCTGGTTGGCGAAACCTCCCACGACCTGCGGGAGAAATAGGAACAGCGGACGAGAAGGCAAAACTCCCACAAGTTGTGGGAGAAATCGAGCGGTACAGAACGCCTGAACTTCTCACCCGGCTTCCTTGGGGGCACAATGTTGCTCTTGTTGAACAGATGAAAAACCCTCGACTGCGTTTCTGGTATGCATCCAAGGCAATCGAGCATGGTTGGTCGCGCAGTATCATGGAGATGCAAATGGAGTCGGAACTCCACCGGCGTCAGGGCAAAGCGGTGACGAACTTCAGCCTGACACTGCCGCCGCCTCAGTCCGACATGGCACAACAAACCATCAAGGACCCTTATCTTTTTGATTTTCTTACCTTGGCGGATGATGCCCGGGAGAAAGAGACGGAAAGAGCGTTGTTGGTGCATCTGCGCGATTTCATGCTGGAACTTGGCCAGGGCTTTGCCTTTGTCGGGAGTCAGGTTAATCTCAAGGTTGGCAATGACGACTTCTATATGGATCTGCTTTTCTATCACCTGAAATTACGGTGTTATGTTGTCATTGATCTCAAGATGCGGCCATTCATCCCGGAATATGCCGGCAAGATGAACTTTTATCTCAGCGCGGTAGATGATCTTCTGCGGCATCCCGACGACAAACCATCAATTGGTCTCATCCTCTGCAAAAGCAAAGTGGGGAACAAACTGGTTCTGGAATATGCCCTCCGGGACTTCAAGAAACCGATCGGCATCTCGCAATATCGGCTCACCCGCGCATTGCCAAAGGGCTTCAAGCCCAGCCTGCCGACAATTGAAGCCATTGAAGCCGAACTTTCAAAGAGAAAACCATCATGACGCCACAAACCGACATTCTTTCATATTTCCGCCTAGGATACTTGAAGGACAATCTGTTCTGGTTCCGTCGCGGTGCCTCGGAAATCCTCTGCCACGGGGGCTGCCGCAGATATTCCATCGACTCCGCACGCTGTGCATGGGATTTCGGTTGCGGAGATTGGCTACGCAGTGCGTAGCCAATTCTGGCGGCAAAAGAGTCCATAATCTTGGTATTCTCACGAAGTCATTGACGATTGATATTCCGCCTTGGATAGCCAGCATCTTCGGGATCACCCAGTTGAAGAATAAAGACCATGCGCACGTTTTCGTTCTTCATAAATCGCCAAAATAACATTCTAACATTCTGCAGAATATTAGAATGTTCTCGGAAAAGAAAAAAAATCAAGGACGCGTCTCTCGCGCACAGTGTGAGAAACGCGGGCTAATTTGTACGCATATTTATTATTGAAAACCGGGGCCAAGATGGATAATATCCAGAGCAGTCGATTAATCCGCAGCTTTTAACTCAAGTCCGAACGTCTGAGTATAAGGAGCAAATCAAGAACTATGAAAACACACTCGTTAACGAAATGGCTGTGTATATTGGTCGGCGGCATTTGCCTGAGCGCATTGGCCGCGCTTCCGCAACAGGCAAAATTGACCGCCTCCGGCGGGGCGGCCAGCGATGATTTTGGCTTATCCGTGGCGATGAGCGGCGACGGGAACACCGCCGTCGTCGGCGCGTTCAGCGCCACTGTCGGCGGGAATACGGATCAGGGGGCGGCGTATGTTTACACGCGCTCCGGCACGACTTGGACGCAACAGGGCAGACTCGTCTCCTCCGACGGGGCGGAGCTTGACTTGTTTGGTTTCAGAGTGGCGCTGAGCAGCGACGGGAATACCGCCATCATTGGCGCGATATGGGCAGACGTGCTCGGAAACGCAGACCAGGGCGCGGCATATGTGTTCACGCGTTCCGGCACAAACTGGACCCAGCAGGTAAAACTGGTCGCCTCCGACGGCGCGGCCAGCGAAAATTTTACTGGATCCATAGCGCTGAGCGATGATGGGAATACCGCCATCGTCGGCGCGAATAGCGCCATGGTGGGCGGGAATGCGAATCAGGGGGCGGCCTATGTGTTCACGCGTTCAGGCTCGGACTGGAGCCAACAGAAAAAACTGACCGCTTCGGACGGCGCGGCTAACGATTATTTCGGCCGATCCGTGGCGCTGAGCAGTGACGGGAACACCGCCGCCGTCGGCGCGAATAACGCGACGGTGGGCGTGAACGCGGGTCAGGGGGCGGCGTATGTCTTCACACGTTCCGGCGCGGATTGGGCGCAGCACTTCAAACTAACCGCCACCGACGGCGCGTCAGGCGATTTTTTTGGCTCATCCGTGGCGCTGGGCGGCGATGGAAATACCGCCGTCGTCGGCGCGAGTAACGCGGCGGTGGACGGGCATGCCGCGCAGGGCGCCGGCTATGTGTTCACGCGTTCCGGTTCGTTCTGGACTCAGGACTTCAAGTTAACCGCCAACGACGGGGCGGTGAATGATAATTTTGGCGGATCCGTGGCGTTGAACGATGACGGCACTGTCGCCATGTTCGGCGTTGGGTTGGTTACCGTTGACGGGCATGCGACCCAGGGGGCTGCTTATGTGTTCTCCGGCTCCGGCGCCGCATGGACCCAGCAGGCAAAATTGACCGCCTCCGACGGGGCGGCGGGAGATCAATTCGGCGCGTCAGTGGCGCTGAGCAGTGACGGGAACACCGCCATTGCCGGCGCTGCGTATGCCACCGTGGGCGGGAACGCGAATCAGGGCGCGGCGTATGTGTTTGCAAACAGCATTATGCAATTTTGTCCCTCCGCTTACGGCGTCAGCGAGTCGGCCGGCAGCATAATCCTGACCGTAACGCGGGCAAATGGCGCTTCGGGCGCGGCCAGCGTGAACTACGCCACCGCCGACGGCACGGCCCTGGCCGGCACTGATTATACCGCCGCCAGCGGCACGCTAACCTGGGCCGACGGGGATGCCGGCGGCAAAACAGTCACAATTCCAATCCTGAATCGTTCCGGCACGCAAGCCGAGCGCGTTTTCACCGTGAACCTGAGCGGCGCTTCCGGCGCCGTGCTTGGCTCTGCAAGCTCGGCCGTCGTGACCATCACGGAAGCGCTGTTTGGCCTTGACGTGCTCCTGAACGGATCCGAGGGTCCGCTGACGCTGAGCGAGGGGAGCGAATTGGCGGTGACGGTCAGTTTGAGTCCGGCGCAATATGAAAATTATCCGGTGGACTTGTGGATGGTGGCGTCCACGCCCGCCGGCCTCTACTATATGAACAGCGTATTGGCCTGGACCACGGCAGGCAGCATGTCCGCTTTGCATCCGGTGTATCAGGGCGGTCTCTTTGCCCTGCAACCGCACGTGGTGTTGGATACCGCCGCCCTGCCGGCGGGAACCTATACTTTCTATTTTGGAGTGGACCCCCTCAATGGCATTCTTGATCCGGATGTGATTTATGAAAGCGCCAGCGTGATCATTACGCCATAGATATAACGCCTTCACGTTTCAAACGCGGATAGGCTTTCGGTCCCAAGAGTATACCGCGCATCCGGCGGCAAGATGAATAAATCAGGTTCACCCGTGAACTTGTCTCAAAATCCGCCTTGACCGGTTCCTCGCTTCCCGATCCGGAGGAGATGATTGCTTGCATCCGCCCGGCATTCTGCTATACACATGCGCCGCTTCGTTGACAGGGAGGAACATCGGGCAATTATGCACACGGACAAAATCAGGAATATCGCGATCATCGCGCACGTGGACCACGGGAAGACCACGCTCGTGGACCAGCTTCTGCGCCAGAGCGGATCGTTCCGCGAGAACGAGGCTTTGACCGACCGCCTGATGGACAACTCGGATATCGAGCGCGAGCGGGGCATCACGATCAGCTCCAAGAACGGCGCCTTTATCTACGAGGGCCATACCATCAACATCATTGATACGCCCGGCCACGCCGATTTCGGCGGGGAAGTGGAAAGAGTCCTGCAGATGGCCGACGGCGCCCTCCTGCTCGTTGATGCCCAGGAAGGGCCCATGCCCCAGACTTATTTCGTGCTCAAGAAAGCGCTGGCGCGTCATTTGCCGATTGTCCTGGTCGTCAACAAGATTGATAAACCGGCCGCCCGCGCCCGCTGGGTGGTGGACCATGTCTTCGACCTGTTTGTCACGCTCGGCGCGCCCGACAGGATCCTGGACTTCCACGTGGTCTATGCCTCCGCCCGCGACGGCCATGCCAGCCTGGATCCGGCCCATTTCGGCCCGGACATGCGGCCTCTTTTTGACGCCATCTTGAAATACATTCCGCCGCCAAAGGGTTCGCCCGATGCCCCCCTCCAACTCCAGGTGGCCAGCATTGATCACTCATCGTTCCTCGGCCGACTGGGGATCGGCAAGATCACGGCCGGGCGCCTGGTCCCGAATCAATCGGTCATGCTGGCGACAACCACCGGCAAGCAGGAAATCGCCCGGATCACGAAAATCTACCGCTATGAGCGCAACCGGAAGGTGGAGACCGGCGCCGCCGAGGCGGGGGATATCGTGGCCGTCGCGGGACTTGAAAGCGTGATGGTCGGCGACACTTACACCGACCCGGAACAGCCCTGCCCGCTGCCGCCGCTGCCGGTGGACCCGCCCACGGTCAGCATGAATTTTATTCCCAACAACTCGCCCTTTGCCGGGCGGGAAGGAACTTATTCAACCAGCACCCACCTGGCCGAGCGCCTCCGGCGCGAGGCGCTCTGCGACGTCGCCTTGCACGTGGAGGAACTGCCCGAGGGAATCGGCTTCAAGGTCTCCGGGCGCGGCGAGCTGCATATTTCCATCAAGGTGGAGCAGATGCGGCGCGAGGGGTTTGAATTCCAGGTTTCCAGCCCGCACGTCATCACGAAGGAAGAGAACGGCAAAATCATGGAGCCTTACGAGGATGTGACCGTGGACGTGCCGGAAATATACATGGGCGCGGTCATCGAGAAGCTCGGCGGCCGCAAGGGCCAGATGCAGGAGATGGTCCGGAACGCGGACATGGTGCGCCTGCGCTACAAGATGCCGACCCGCGGCCTGTTCGGGTTCAAGGGCGAATTAATGTCCGACACCAAGGGCATGGGCGTTTTGAATTATATCTTCGCCGGCTACGGGCCGCATGCCGGCGAGATGCGCAACCGGCACAACGGCGTTTTGATCAGCATGCAGGACGGCGAGACCGTGGCGTTCGCCCTGTTCAATCTCCAGGATCGCGGCCGGCTCTTCATGGGGCCGGGCGAAAAAGTCTATCGCGGCCAGATCGTCGGCGAGCATGCCCGCGACAATGACCTGGTGGTCAATCCGACCAAGGGCAAAAAGTTCACGAATATCCGCGCCGCCGGCCGGGACGAGAACGTCATCCTCCCCCCGCCGTCGTTCATGAGCCTGGACATGTGCATCGCGTATATCAACGACGACGAATTGG
>CAYYWX010000088.1:0-9001 GCA_964475405.1 uncultured Verrucomicrobiota bacterium | reverse complement strand
CAGAATAATAAACGGCGTGAACTCAAATAAAAAGGTGATCTTTGATTGAGCCCCGAAAAATAACCCGCGTTCGGCAGGACGGCGACGGCATTGTAATGCTTTGCCGGGAGGGCTGCATCCGCCTCCGGTTCTATCGCGACAACATCCTGCATTTCGCTTATTTCCCCGGCTCCGCGCCCGCGCCGCTGCCGATGTGGGGCATCAGCGCCGGGCCGGAGGCCAATCTCAAGGTCTCCGTCAGTGAAACTCCGGGGTGGGTCACGGCCGAGACGCCGGACCTGGCCGTGACGCTGGAGCGCGATTCCGGGCAACTGGCGGTACGCAATCGTGCCGGGACAATACTCCTGGAATCAACCGCTTACGGCCTGGAGCCGGCCAGGGTTTCGGGCGAGGAGACTTATCATATCCATGCCTCATTCAAGGCAATGGAAAACGAATGTTATTACGGCCTGGGGCAGCACCAGCTCGGATGGATGGACCAGCGCGGGCGCGAGGTTTTGCTCTGGCACGATTATGAATCCGAAGGCGGGGAGATCACCGCGGTGCCGTTCCTTGTCACCAACCGCGGTTACGGCCTGATCTTTGACAATCCATCGCGACTCAAGGTTTTGCCGGGCGGGGCGGACGGCCTGACCCGCTGGCAGGCCGAGGTTGGCGACGCGCTATCCTTCTTCATCATCCAGGGCGCGACCAGCGACGGGATATATGAGGGCTACCGCTTCCTCACCGGTCCCACGCCTCTGCCGCCGAAAAAAGGCCTTGGCTATATCCAGTGCAAGCAGCGCTATGCCAGCCAGGCCGAACTGCTGGAGGTAGGGCGCAAGTACCGGCAAAAGGGATATCCGTGCGACCTGCTTGTAGTGGACTGGTTCCACTGGAAAGTGCTCGGCGACCTGGACCTCGATCCGGAGTCCTGGCCGGACCCGGCGGCGATGAACGCCGAGCTGGCAGGCATGGGCATGGAAGTGATGATTTCCTGCTGGCCGCGCTTCATGAAGGAAAGCCGTCATTATTCTTTTTTGGAGGAGCGGGGTTGGTTCATGAAGGACGAGAGCGGCCGGACGCTCTACGGCACGCCGCAAGACCAGCGCGGGGCGTTGATTGACACGACCAATCCCGACTGCGCCCGCTGGTACTGGGAAACGATCCAGGCCGGCTACGGCAAGCGCGGCTTCTCGTCGTGGTGGACCGACGAGAACGAGCCGGATATTTGCCCGCACCGGTTTTATCTCCATGCCGGCACCGGCGCGCGGATCCATAATATTTATCCGCTCCTCCACAGCCGCGCGATTTACGAGGGCCACCGCCGCGACCGCGCGGATCGGTGCCTGATCCTCTCGCGCTCGGCTTACCTCGGCGCCCAGCAATACGGCGCCACTTTCTGGTCGTCCGACATTTATCCCACCTGGGATGTGTTTCGCCGCCAGGTCCCGGCCGGGCTCAACTTCTGCGCCTCGGGCCTGGCCTACTGGTCAGCGGACATCGGCGGCTGGCAGGCGCTGCCCGACCGGAAGCCGGCGGACGAATCCTACAAGGCGCTCCTCATTGAAACGAAGGGCGCGGGAAATGTCATCGGCGCGCACCGCGATTACCCGGAATTGTATGTCCGCTGGTTCCAGTACGGCGCTTTTTCGCCGACCTTCCGCGCGCACGGCACCCGGAGCGAAAACGAAGTCTGGTCATTCGGCCCGGAGGCGGAACAAATCCTGGTCAAGTACCTGAAACTGCGTTACCGGCTGCTGCCTTATATTTATTCGCTCGCGTTCCGGACCTCGCAAAACGGAGCGCCGTTCATGCGCGCGCTCTTCATGGATTTTCCGGATGACCCTCGCGTCCGCGACATAAAGGACCAGTACATGTTCGGGCCGGCCTTCCTCGTGGCGCCGGTGACGGCCCAGGGCCTGACCGAACGCGAGGTTTACCTGCCGGCCGGGACGGATTGGTACGATTACTGGACCAATCGCCGTTATGAGGGGGGCGCGACGGTCAACGCAGCCGCCCCGCTGGACACGTTGCCGCTCTTTGTTCGCGCGGGCGCGATCATTCCCCACGGCGAACCGATCGAGCACACCGGCCAGCGCCAGGCCAGGATTGAACTCCATGTCTATGCCGGGAGCGATTCCACGTTTGATTTGTATGACGACGATGGCGTGACATACAACTACGAAAAAGGTGACTATACCCTGGTCCATATCGCCTGGGATGACGGACGCAAGGCGATCAGTCTCCGGGGCGACAGGAAAGGATTGTTTGCCCGCCCGGAAACGGAATGGCTCAAGCGCATTGACGGTTGAGCGGGGCACTGCCTCAGTTATTGTGGTGAAACTGGTAGGGCGCGATCGCCGAGCGCGCCGCGTCGGTTCCTGGCTCCGCCGAAGCGCTACGCCAAGGCGAGTCGGCGAAACCGCCCTACCGTTTACCACCCAGCGAGGCTGAGTGATTACTGAGCGGGAGATTGATGATCAATTTTGCATTGCAACGGAGGTTTTAAGATGGGTGCTTTTTCAAAGACGATGTTGATGGTGTTAATCTGTTATGCAACCACGTTGGATTCCAGGCTCGCAGCCGCTGAAACCTCATCCGCCGGCCGGCCGCGCCTGACGGCGAAGGCGCCGGCAGCGGGAGAATCCGTGAAGGTGGACGGCGTGCTGGACGAGGCGGCCTGGAAAACGGCGACAGCGACCGGGGATTTCAAGCTGGCGGACGGTAAGGCGCCGAAGTCCCGGACGCGCTTGCTGGTCATGCGCGACGACAAGACTCTTTACATCGCGGTGGAATGTTTTGAGTCACCCGAGACGCTCGCCTCCCTCAAGGCCGGTGTTTTGGAGCACGACGGCGGAGTCTGGAATGATGACGATGTTGAGGTGTTCATCGACCCGACCGGCGAACGGCGGACCCATTACCAGGTCATAGTGAATTCCAGGGGGACAACCTTTGACGCTTATCACGACGTGCCGGGCGAGGCGCCCGAGACGAAGTGGGAACCGCGCTATGCGTCGGCCGTGAAGGTCGGCCCGGAGAGCTGGGTGGCGGAATTTGCGTTCCCGCTCGACATGTTCGACCAGGGCGGGAAGTCGTCAACCGAGTGGGGGTTCAATGTCACGCGCTTCCGGTCAAAGGCCGATGAGTATGTCTTTTGGTCGCCCGTGGCTGATGGCCATGCGAACCAGCCGGGGCAGTTCGGCCGGCTCTGCGGGATGCCGGAGGGCTTCGGGATACCGGCAAAACCGGTCGCGGTGCCGGAAGGAACGATGGGGCTTCCCCCCGAGACCGGGGGCGATTCCGCCGGCGCCGATTGGCCGCATTTCCTCGGCCCGGACCGGAACGGCTGGTCGCCCGAGAAGGGCCTGCTGCGCAAGTGGCCCGAGGGCGGCCCGAAACTGCTCTGGAAAGCGCCGATGGAGCCGGGCTATGGCTCGCCTTCGGTTTCGCGGGGCAGCGTCTATCTCCATGGCCGCGGTCCCAAGGGCTGGTGCGTTTGCTGCCTGGATGCGATTACCGGCGAGGCGCGTTGGGAATTCAAGTACGATACGCGCAAAGCGGACAAGGCCGCCGCCAATCGCATGGAACCCGGCTGGGGGGGCGTCCCGCGCGCAACGACGACCGTGACCGACAAGTATGTTTATGCCATCAACGAGATTGGCGAGCTGTACTGCCTGGAGCGCGAGACCGGCAAGGAGGTCTGGTACCGTGATCTTGACCTGGATTACAAGCCAAGTCATAACGACTGGAAGGGCTGGTGCGCCTCGCCGGTCGTGGTGAAAGACATCGTTATTCTCCCGGTTACGCATAGTTACTCTCTGCCGCGGCGGAACGAGGTGGGACTCGTCGGCCTGGACGCCCGGACCGGGAAGACGGTCTGGGAATATGTCAGCGTCGCGGAATCCAAGGATGCGTTGGTCACCGGCGGCAACCTCTTTGCCACGCCGCAAGTGGCGGATTTTGCCGGCGAACGGTGCGTGGTCTGGCCCGTCCTGAGCGGGTTGATTGCCTTGCGCGCCGCGGACGGGAAAAAGGTCTGGGAGTGTCCGGACAAGCGGAATTACGCCTGGCTTATCACGCCCCAAGTCATGGGCGGCTGGATATTCCAGGGGCGGCTGCTGGCGGTTGACCGGGAGAAAGCCCCGTTCCAGACCCGGCCGGCGATATGGGACGCCGCGCCTCCTTACTCGGCGTACATGTATTCCCTGCCGGTCCGGATGGGAACTTACCTTTACGGATTTTTTTACATGAATAACTCATCCATCCACGGCAGCGGACAGTTGAACGACCTGCGCCTGGCCTGCCTGGACCTGCGGACGGGGAAGGAAACATGGAAGAAGGAGAATCTACCGCACGGCGTTTCGATCATGGCCGCGGACGGGTTGCTCTTCGTACGCTCGCGGACGAATCTGATTCTCCTGGAGGCCGCGCCCGATGAGTATCGCGAGAAGGGCCGCGTGGAGTTGCAGAACAATGCCGGTTCCGCGCCTGTTTATGCCGGCTGGGTGATGCCGGTCCTGGCCCACGGCCGGCTCTATGTCCGTTGCGATAACGAGCTGCGGTGTTTCCAGGCCGGGGATGTCCTTGCGCCCGCGGCCGGGAAGCGCGCCGCTCCGGCGGCGAAAGACGGCGTAGATAAAAAATAAGGAAAACCGTCAGTGCCAGATTTGGTCATTTTCGTATATGTGACGGCGGCCTGCCGAATCTTTTTTTAAACAAACGCGAAAAATAATATTGATCCGGCCATCCGCATGATGCGGCTATCTCCGTGATCGGCTTGCGCGATTCATGCAGCATTGCCATGGCATGTTGCAGGCGAATGCGGGTGATATATTCGCTGGGCGGGATGCCGAAAGCCCTTTTAAATTGCCGCGACAGGCTTGAGCGATGCGTCTTTAAGCCCTGGGCGAGGCTCTTGACGCTGAATTTCGGGTTGCGCCAGCTGGCGTGGATGTTTTCAACGGCGGTTTCAATTCCGCCGACCGGCTTGCGCTCGATCCGCGACGTGTTCAGCCGCATTTCTTCAAGCAAATGAATTGCGGTCCTCATGGCCCGGCACTCGCCCGCCCAGGTCGTCAGCCGGAGATGCTTGAACAAACGGCGAAACAATAATTTCGGCGCGGGTCCGATGGTGTTATAAATGCCGGCGCCGAAACCGAACGCGGACGCCCAGACCGGCGCCAGCGCGCCGTCCATGGAGAACCAGTAAAAATCCCATTCGGAATCGGTGGAGAAAAAACGATGTTCCATGTCCGGAAAATAAATCGCCGCCTGATTCGCGCGCAGGACATGCTCGCGTCCGTTGATGACGATTGTCCCGCTGCCGGACACGCACCAGAATATTTGGACAAAGTGCGTGATGAGGATCCTGCTGTTGAATTTCGGGGCCATCCGGTAATGGCCGGTGCCCATGACGCCGAAAGGCAGGTTGGCGGCGGGGTGGGGCGTGGCGCGGAAAATTGATTTCAATATCGTTTTCATTCGTCACCAAAGTCCATTTAATATCACCATTGTTTTGTTGTTTTTGCAATATTATAGTGAAAAATGCATTTTATGAAGCATGATGATTTTATGGCTGAATTAATCACAAATAAACAGGAGATAATAAGTCATGAAAAAGATCGCGATGATGGCCGGTATGGCCGTGCTTGTCATGGGGTTGGCGGGCGGCTCGCATGCCCGGACCCTTTTCCTGATCAATACCGATAAAGGCGAGCTGCCCACCGACGTCAATGCCGGTTGTTCGGTCAGTCTTTCCGGGGAGAATGCTTCCAAGGGCGGGAAGATGACAATGAAAATAGAAATCAAGGGCTACTGGTTTACGGGCCAATATGAGCCCAAGCAGAGCAAGTGGGGTGCATATGACAGGTTTGTGTTTGACGCATTCAACCCCGGCAGGGAATTGATGACCGTCAACCTGTGCGTGAAACAGGGCGACAAGCGGTGCGACCGCATCCTCGTGTTGAAGCCGGGAGCGAACAAGCTTGAGGCGCCGATTGTCAACGCGACGACCTCGCCGGAAGAAATTGACGGCGCTAAGGCCGTCGTTCAATGGAATATCTCCCAGGTTGCGGAGGCCGCCCGGGCCGGGACAGTGCTTTTTGTAAGCAATTTCAGGCTGGAGTCGGATGATGCCGCGGAGAGCGCGGCCGCGCTCACGACTGAAATCGCGAAATAGGTTCGTCGCTTGATCAAGGTTGCGGGCGATGAATCGGTTGCCGTAAATAAACAGAAAGGAGAGCGGGTGATGACGAGGAAAATAATGCCGGTTGTTGCTTTGTGCGGTTTGTTTTGCCTGTCGGCCCCGGCGGCCGAGAAGCCGTTTGAGGTCCTGGGCATCGGCGGGGCGGGCGGCATGTTCAACCCGGCCATATCGCCATATGATCCCAACTTGATGTTCATTTCCTGCGATATGAGCGGCACTTACCGCTCCACCGACGGCGGCAAGCGCTGGGAGATGATCCACTATAAACAAATGAACCAGAGCCAGCATTGTCGGCCCCTGTTCCTGAAAGATGCGATTGTATGGGCCAGCAGGGGGAGGCCGAAGATCAGCCGCGACAACGGCGTGACCTGGACGGCGCTTGTTGAAGGCAATGGCCCATGGGGCGGCGCGGTTACCACCATGGCGACGGATCCATCCGATAATTCCGTGCTTTTATTCGGCACCGCCGGCGGATTGTGGCGCTCGGCGGACGGAGGCAAGACCTGGGATTTATCACGCAAGGGAAAGGTGCATGCCGTCCTCGGCCTGGGCGCGAAATTATATGCCGCGGTTAATTCGCAGTTTCTGATCAGCAAGGACAAGGGCGCGACCTGGGAGGAAGTGGACCTCAGCGCCAGCGTGCCGGATGCCGCTGGCCGGACATTTCTATCATTGGCTGGCGGATCGGCGAATGGAAGCACCGTTCTTTTTGGCCTGGTCTTCAAGGTGGGGATGCTCCAGTCGCTGGACGAGGGCAAGACTTGGGAGCTCGTGGACAAATTCCGGGACTGCAAGGAGGTGATAATGGCGACCAACCAGACCAAGGTGGCCTATGCCTCGCCGACTGATCGCGGGGCAACCGCGTTTTTCCGCACGCTTGACGGCGGCAGGACCTGGGAGGAATGTTTCCGCATGGACGGCGCCAAGGCCAACGTGGAAAAATCGTGGGTGCAGGTTGATCTGCATTGGGGTTATTACATCACCTCCCTTGGCGTGACCGCTTCTCCCACGGACGCGAAGGTGGCGTTGCTCAGCACCCAGGGCGACTTCTACATCACCCGCGACGCCGGCAACACCTGGCAACAGCTCATGAACATCGCGTACGGCGTCCTGCCGGGCGATCCGGGCAATCGCTACGAATGCAACGGCCTGGAAGTAACGACCTGCTACGCATTCCTTTTTGATCCCCAGATCAAGGACCGCCGCTATATCGCCTACACCGACATCGGCTTTTCCCGCAGCGTGGATGCCGGCAAGACCTGGAGCCATTCCACACGGGGATGTCCCTGGGGGAACACTTTTTACCAGGTCGTCTTTGACCCGTTTATCAAGGGCAAGATGTACGCGGCCACCAGCAACCGGCACGATATTCCCCAATGGACGAGCATCGACAAAAGAACGCCGCCGGGCACCGGCGGCGTGTGCGTGTCGGAGGACGGCGGGGTTACCTGGAAGGTTTTGGGCACGGGACTCCCCAACCTGCCGTGCACGTCAATCTGCATCGATCCCAAATCGCCCAAGGACAACTTGACGTTTTACGCGACGATGTATGAAGGCGGCTGTTATAAATCAACGGACAATGGCCAGACGTGGGTCAAGAAGTCAAATGGCTTGGGCAATCCCGGCAATATGCACGTCTTCCAGGTCGCGGTGCATCCCAAAACGGGCGCGGTCTATTGCAGCATAACGGCCTGTCTGGTGGGGGCGAGAAGTTTTCCGGTTGCGGGCGGCCTGTGGAAATCAACGGACGGAGGCGGGACGTGGATGGACCTGACCAAGGCTCTTAATCTCGGTTGGCCGGCCAGTTTCGCGGTTAATCCGGAGAATCCGGACGTTATCTACCTGACGGCCGCCACGTTCCCCGATGGTCCGCAGGGCGGCGTCTATGGCACGACCGACGGCGGCAAGACCTGGACGCATTTAATGAAGGATGCTGATTTTGCCAAAAGCGGCGGGAGCGGTTTCGTGCATTGCCTCTACGTAAACATTCATCCGACCAAGCCCGACCTTGTTTACATCGGCACGACCACCCATGGCCTTTGGGCCAGCCAGGACGCGGGAAAGACCTGGAAGAGATTTGAGAAATTGCCGTTCGGCCCATGCAGCAACGTGACGTTTGACCCGGCGAACCAGGAGATCATGTATGTCTCCACCTTTGGCGGCGGAATATGGAAGGGCAACTATCTGCCGTAGGTTTGGTTTGAATTAGATTGACGAGATGTCCTTGAAGTAATATTTGATAAAATCGTCCAATCAATGGAAATGAGAACAAAGGTTATCAGGTGCTGGAAAACATGCCTGGCGGCGTTTTTATTGATTGCCTTTGTCCAAGCATCCCGTTCGGTTGACTGGTACCTTGCGACCAACGGGGCCGGGTGGGAGACGAACGGCTGGGCGGACGCCACCAGTTCAGCGGGAAAAGCTACGGAGAATATCTGAAGAGCCGGATGCATAAAACGTGCCTGTCCGGTTCTGTGAGGGGCATAATGGTTGCCTTACAGGGTTTAATAGTGTGACATTTTTCATATCGGAAGAGAAAAGAAACAGGGAATACAAACCTAACCTAAATGAGGAAAACAGATATGTCTACTCGACAAGTAAAAATGAGCGTGAAGAAGACAACAATCTTGGCAACCGGCTTGGCGCTGGTTTTTCTACTCTTTGGTGTTTCCCCTGTTGCGGCCGGAGAAAAACCGTTGGGTTCGGCGGACTTCCGTCCGTCCCCGGAGCGTCCGGTCGGATGGCGCGGCGACGGGTCCGGTAAATTTCCCGGCGCCAATCCGCCGGTGAATTGGAGCCGGGTTTCGGAATCCA
>CAYYWX010000087.1:0-9408 GCA_964475405.1 uncultured Verrucomicrobiota bacterium | reverse complement strand
CCGAAACTTGTGCCGCAATCTTTTGCGGCACAAGCGGATTTCTCGCAGGTGAATTTTCCCTGTGAGAAATCCGGGCTAAACCCATTGACAAACCGGAGGAACCTAATAAGATCACACGGCAAAAAACAGAAAGCACGTTTTTTTCAGCCAAACGCCATCAATAAACCGCAAACCAAGGAAGGAAGATAATGCAAACATCATGCAGTTCATGGAGTTATCACAGGACCTTTGAGGCCGGCAAAATGGACCAGCTCGCCTGGGTGCGGGAATGCGGCAAACTGGGGTTGGACGGCGTTGAGTTGCTGGGCTACCATTTCCCGAAAACCGACCGCAATTACCTGATTGAGCTTAAAAAGGCCTGCGCCGACAATTACCTCACCATCGCCCAGCTTTCCGCCGGCGGCCACCTGACAACGAATGATGACGCCCAGCGGCAGAAGGACGTGGAGGAAATCAGGAAATGGGTGGAAATCGCGGAATTCATGGGCGCGCCCCGGGTCCGTTTCTTCTGCGGCAGCGGCGCCGAGCTTGAGGCCGGCGGCAAGGAGCTTTACGCCAAGGTCAAGGACGCGATGGTGGCCGTGGCCGCGATCGGCGCCGAACACGGAATTATCATGGCGCTCGAAAACCACGGCGGCACGACGGCCAAACAGCTCCTCTCCCTGCACAAGGACGTGAACAGCCCCTGGCTGAAATTCACGCTCGATACCGGCAACTTCCCGCCCAGCAGCCAGGTCGGGCCGGACACCTACAAGAGCATCAAGAAATGCGCGCCCTACGCCTCAATCGTGCACGCGAAGTTTTTCAACGTCGAACCCGACGGACGCGACCGCGATTTTGACTGGATGAGGATCCGGCGCATCCTGAACAAAGCCGGCTTCAAGGGATTCCTCTCGGTTGAATACGAGGGCGCGGACGCGAACGAAGTTGAAGTCATGACCCGCATCGCGGGCTTCTTGAAAAAACTGAGGAAATAATCATAAACTAAAGGGCTACTGCTCAGGCATAATATCAAAAGATGTTTACCACGGATATCACGGATGGCACTGATACCGTAAGACTGTTAGACCCTTCTTCGCCAAGGCTACGCAGGACAAGCGGTCAGACAGTTGGACAGTCAATATCCGTGAAATCAGTGTCAGTGGTGAGTCGATAAACTAAAATATCATCAGAAAGGAAATATCAATGCAGAAAGACAAGGTTAAAATCGGAATCATCGGCGTGGGCGCGATCGGCGCCGTGCATGCCGACGCCTATGCGGCCACGCCCGAAGCGGAAATGACCGCCATTTGCGACGTCTCCGACGCGAGACTGAGCATGATCGGCGACAAGCATGGCATCAAGCATCGCTTTAACAATTACCGTGAACTGCTCAAGACCGATGTTGAGGCCGTCAGCATTTGCGTCGGCAACGCCCTGCACCGCGAAGTGGCGGTCGCCGCGCTCAAGGCCGGCAAAAACATCCTTCTTGAAAAACCGATGGCGATGAACGCCAAGGAAGCGGCCGAGATCGTCGCGGCCGGCAAGAAGGCCAGGAAAGTCATCCAGATCGGCATGGTCAACCGCCAGAACCCGGCCGTGAAGGTTGTCAAGGACTACATCAAGAATGGGGAATTCGGCGAAATCTACCACCTGCGCACGGTCCTCATCCGGCGGCGCGGCATTCCCGGGCTGGGAGGCTGGTTCACCACCAAGTCCGCTTCCGGCGGAGGCCCGTTGATCGACCTGGGCGTTCATTGGTTTGACGCCTCCATGTATGTCAGCGGACTCTGGAAGCCGACCCATGTCAGCGCCAGTAATTACGCCAAGTTCGGCAGCGATATGCGGAACTACCGCTACGTCAGCATGTGGGCCGGTCCGCCGAAATACAACGGGGTCTGCAACGTGGAAGATTATTCGGCCGGATTCGTCCGATTCGGCAACAAGGCGACCATGAGCTTTGAGATCGCCTGGGCAGGCAACACCGAAGACGTGGCATTCATTGACATCCTCGGCGACAAGGGCGGCGCGCGGCTCTTCAGCGACAAGCCGTTGATCATCTACACCGAGCACAACGAGAAGGTGGTGAACATCTCACCCCTGATTGACACATCCGTCAACGGTTTCCAGCGCCAGGCCGGGATATTCCTCAACGCCTGCAAGGGCAAGGGCGCACCGGCCGCAACGGCGGAAGAAGGCCTGACGGTCATGAAACTGATCGACGCCGTCTATGCCTCGGGCAAGGCCGGCCGGGAAGTTGCCATTTCCTGATATTTGCCGGGCTCAACCACACATTAAGAGTTGTAAAGGTTTATGGCGCCCCGGCGCGCCATAAACCTTACAGCCTGGATGTTGCCAAACATCGCCGGAATTGACCGGCGACACAAGAAAGGAACATTTTATGCAAACTTTTTCACTCCGTCCTGTTCGTTATGCCCTGCTGGCGACCCTGGCAATTTCCATGGCGGCAGCCGGACACGCGGCTTTATCCGAACCGAAGGCCAATTATGCACACCTTTATGCCGTCAGCCAGGGTGACAAGGTTTCCCTTGATCCGCGCGCGTTTCGCGCGGAGTTTGACGCGCTTGACCGCGACAACAGCGTTTATGCCGCCGGGCGCGCGCTTAACAATTCTTTTGACTGTTACACTGTGCCGCAGGATGGACGCCTCGGCGTCATGCTTGGCGACGTTGTCATCCGCAAGCGCGAGGCAGCCGACAGCGTCCCGCTCCCCAACCCGGCAAGCGCCATGGGATTTGACTATGATGGCGATGGAAAGGACGACCCGGTACTGGTGATCAACGGCGTATGGCATGTATGGGCATCGTCAATTGACTATGCCCATATTCCCGAGATTGATCTTGGACTCTGCGGCAGCACTTTCCTGGCCGGAGATCTGGATGGCGACGGACGTCCGGACGCGGTCATGTCGGCCGCCAATGCCTGGACCGTTTGGTTTTCATCCACCGGGTACGCGAACAGCGTTACATACTACCTTGACCTGCCCGGCGAACCGGTGCTCGGCGATTTCGATGGCGACCGAAAAGCCGACCCCGCCTCGGTGGACGACGGCGTTCTCCATGCTTACCTCTCCGGCCAGAACTATAGTCCCACCCGGCTTGAGCTCGGGATCTTCGGCCTGCCGGTGACCGGCGACTTTGACCAGGACGGCAAGGACGACCTGATTCTCGCGGCCGATTCGTGGTGGCAGATATTTTATTCCAGCCGCTGCTGGGCCAACCCGGAAACCGTCAATCTCGGCGCGTGGGGACTGCCGGCGATTGCGGATTTTGACGGCGACTCCCGCGATGATATCGCCATGTATGATTCCGCCGGCGGGTGGTGGCTGTGGCAATCCGCTGACGGCTACTCACGATCGGGACCATTCGCGCTGTCCGCCGCCGCGCAACCTGTTGTGCAAGCCCTGATCCTGGCACAATCCAACCAAACGGTTGCGCTGGTGGACGTATCGGATGGCAAGGATACAGTTCGTGACGCCGCCGTGTCGGTGAACGGCACGCGGCTCAACTTCGGCCTGCCGTTTGATGCCACCAATATTTTGTACGGCATTACCAACCTGGATGCTGTCTCGGTCTATTACGGAGAACTGCCGGCCATCACCGCCGGAGTTCCGGTCCAGGTGACGGTCGTCAACCGCGACGGAAATGAACTCTACCGTTCCGCTTCCCATCTCATGCCCGGCGCCGTCCGGTTGACCGCGCCGACCAACGGCCAGGTGTTGAGCCGGAGCAGCGACAATGATGTCATATGGACCGGCGGCGAAGGCGCGCAGGCGTTCTCCGTCTTTTACCTTGCGCAGACCGGCGACCCGAAAGGTAACGGGGCTTTGATGGAAGTGCTCCCGGCCACCGCCAACCAATGGCGTTTAGCAGGATGCAGCCTTGTTTCAGGCACGGGAATAGTACAAGTGGCTGCCCTTGCCGGCGACATGAATACCGTAACAGGCGAAGTGGACGCAGCGTCTTTCACCCTGCTCCAGCATCTTGACCTGGTGGAAATCGTAGCGCCGGAGGCGGTTGCCGGGGCAACCCCGCGCGACATCACAATTACACCCGCCGCAGAAGTATTGCAGATTGCCCGCATCTATGAAATAATTACGACCCCTGCCGGCAAGCCATTACGATGGACGATCCATGAAAACGATCCCCTGCAAATAGAAGCGCCCGGAGTCGTCACTCTTCCTTTTAAATGCACGGCGCGGCTTGGCATAGTGCTGGTCACGGCAACAGACATCCAGGGCAATAGAATCTACAGCGCCATCCGCGCGATGAGCAACTCCAAACCCGACTTAACTTTCCAATTCGCGGTTCCTGAAAACACCTTTATTAAAATATCCACATTATTTGTGAACTATCTGGGCGGCTCCTATACCGGCACCCCTTACGAGCGCACGCCGACGGCCGCCGTTTTGACCGAACAAAACCTTGCCGGCGAGCGGATGGCCTACGCCTGGGTTGGCGATCCATACCAGCCAATCCCCAACGCGTCGGTCTGGATCAATAACATCCAGCTCCAATACGGCATGGACCTGAGCTTCACCAACGATAATCTGCGCATAGCCGGGCCAACCCTGCCCATCTTCTCCGGATCGCTTGCGGCAATTGACCAGGGTGCCCCGGTCGCGGCCACGGTGCGCGACGAAGACGGCTCCATGCTCCTGTCCACCGCCGCCTATACCTTTCCCGCACCGACCCAGCTTGTCTGGCCGACCAACGGGGCGGTGATGACAACCTATTCGCCGGTGCCGATGGAGTGGACACCCTCGTCGGACGCCCGGGCCTACCAGGCAACCTACCTGGGCGTTGACGACAACGACCTGAACGACGATATCGGCCTCTACACGGAAACGGTTTCTCCCACCGCGAATACCGCGGTGATCCCGGCCTCTGCGCTGCGCCCCGGCCTGGGCTTTTTCCGCGTTGACGCGCTCAACGGCGAGCTGGCCAAGTTCGAAAACCCGCCGGAGTTTTTCTCGTTCCTGCTGGTAAGCTCAAGCGACGATGCCACAACCTATCTCTCGCCGCCGATCTACGAAGGGCTGCAGATTGCCAAGGAATATGGCAAGAAGATAAAGGGGCTGCGGTTCACCATTCGCGAGGGTAACGCATACCAGGTTGTTGCGCCCGGCACTGTCGCCGTGACAATCAAAATGCGCCGCTACAAGATCAGCGTGGCTTTTGTGGCCGCCGTGGACCAAAACGGGCAGGTTTATTACACGTGGAGCAAGGAGCGTTTCTTCAAGAGCAAAAACAAGACCTACACCGTCACGTTTAACGTCCAACCCGGCACCACGGTCGTTATCGGCACGCACGACGCCTCATACCGCGGCGGGAGTTATACATATTAAGACGGGGATTTCAGGAAATCAACGGATCTCACTACTTTTTACTTTGCAAAAAGTGGCGGAGAGGGGGGGATTCGAACCCCCGGTACCGCGTTAGCGGTACGACGGTTTAGCAAACCGTTGCTTTCGACCACTCAGCCACCTCTCCACTTCGTTACGAGCTGTCTTCGTGGCAAGCCACTTCCGCCTTCGTCCCGAGGCGCTTCGCGCCTGGGACTACGGTGGACAGGCACCCACCTCTCTCACACTTTTACAAACTGTCTTTCGCGTCGTCCCGATATTTAATCGGGACAAGCGACCACTTGGCCCCTTGGGCCGACGTGGCGTGGCAAGCCGCTTCCGGCGTCGCCCGTTAGGGCTATGCCGGGACAGGCACCCACTCCGCCACAGGCGGATTCGCCCGTGGCGATCTCTCCGTTTCAAAATCAAAAAATACTATGCCAATCTGAAATATTCTGGCAAGCAAATAAAGCGTTCATTGAAAATAATTTCGATCGTCACGGCCGGTTGACGGACCTTCCGTGGAAAGGACCATTTAATTACTTTTCGCCCTTGGAGTGTTCCTGAGAATTGTAGCGGCAGGCAGGGGCCGCATTCGCGGAGTCTGTCATCTTGCCCCGTATTGCCTGAGGAACCAGGCCACATCCAGTTTGCCATGCATGGCAGCCAGCATCAGCGGAGTCTTGCCGTCATTAGCCATGGCGTTAACGTCCGCGCCTTCATCCAACAGATATTCGGCCATATCCAATTTTCCGGCAACCACCGCATCCATCAGCGGCGTCCAACCTTTCCTGTCTTTTGACTCCACGTCCGCTCCATAATCCACCAAGTATTTAGCCACATCCAGGTTTCCGGTGAACGCAGCCAGCATCAATGGCGTCTGTCCGTCGTTATCCTTTGCGTTTACGCCCGCGCCTTTACTCACCAGGAATTTGACAATTTCCAGATGACCCTTGAACACGGCCAGGGACAACGGCCGCTGGCCTTCCTTATCCTTTGTGTTTACATCCGCGCCATAACTTAAAAGCAGTTTAACGTCAGCAAGGCTGCCTTGCGCTGCGGCCTCGTGTATGGTTTCGTAAGCCATCAGTTGCCGGGCGCCCGCCGTTGCGAACACCATAAGCAGCGCCACAAGCATGAATGAAGTTCTTATTGTTTTCTTAATCAGGTTGTCCTTTTTTTTTGTTTGCGTTTTGGATATTTATCGCACGTTGTTCATCACACTTCAAGGCGTGATAAATAGCAGTGCGAATTTCGTTTGAAAAAGGCGGCGGCGATTCCGGCTCATCTGCGGGCTTCCCGCGCTCGCATAGAATCGAGTCTGATGCGTCGCGCGGCGCACCCGCATCTGAACCAGACTTGCCTTGTTTTTTTCAAATCCGCCGTCCGCCGTCGTCTCGCCATGAGCGGACTATGGCGGACAAACTGGCGGAAGCGAAATTCGCCCTGCGATACTACCGTCCAACCGCAGCGGCCGGACGGGATAAGAATTATTGTCGACTTATATGTTTCAACTTCTCCGCAAATACGTGTCGTCTCTTAACTGAACGATCTAAATGTCT
This sequence comes from uncultured Verrucomicrobiota bacterium, assembly GCA_964475405.1. Lineage (GTDB taxonomy): Bacteria > Verrucomicrobiota > Kiritimatiellia > JAAZAB01 > JAAZAB01 > JAQUQV01. The sequence continues at coordinate 2,502 of CAYYWX010000087.1, read as the reverse complement.
TCATGATCTCATGGCACACAGTGCCGTTGACCGGCGCAATTTACCGCGTCCGGCCGGACGGTTTGACCGGTGATTGTTTCGGCTGCGCTTGTTCCTTGTCCCGATCTGCCTTGGCCCGTGACTGGGCCCTGGCTACTTCAGCCTGCACCACCGGCACGAACTCCGCCGCGACCGCGCCAAGCTTCTTGTTGTAGGACTGCCCCAGCGGGGAACTGTAGAAGTCTGCCGCCGCCTTAAGTTCATCCGCCGTCATGACCTTGATGTATGTGTTCTTCATCCCTCGCTCCAGGGCAGCGAAGTCAAGATACTTCATCAAGGCCTCATTTGATGCCGGGCGCGTTTCAGCGGGCATCCTGGCGGCTATCTGGGCGACCATCTGAGGGATCATTTCCTTAATAGGCTTCGCCGCCAGGAAGCGATCCGCCTCCTTGGCGCGATTCGCGGGGGTGTCATCGAGCGCCCAAACATTGACCGCGATAAAAACCACCGCCATTGCTGCGATAATCACTCTGTTCATCTCTGCCTCCTTTTGTTAAACGAGCGTCCGGCGTGAACCCTGAAATGAACTCGCCGCGGGTTCACCGATCAGGCTTGACGCCTTTGTTCTTCGTCCCATCCCAGCTATCTTTCCAGTTCTTGGCGAAATGGTTGTCCGGCAATTCGAAATGCAGTATGGCGCCGTTGTCAAAGTGGATCATCAGCCCGGTGGTGATAGTGCTCCATTCCTCCTTCGGGTAGTCCGGAGCGTATTCACCGTGCGCGGCGACGATCACGATTCTTCCCGCTTGACCGTGGTAAAAGACACGTTCGCCGACATGGATTTCGGTCCCATCATCATATTTCTGGCGGCTCATATTTCTTTCGCCGAATTATTCCATATGACAAGTTTACATTTACTGGCCATTAGACGCTTTTTATGACCTGCGGAAAGCGCCTAAATAACCGCCTCTATGTTTCCATGATGCCGCGATCCTAAGCGCTGATCAAGATCAAAACACAGAACGTAGAATGAAACTGATGGTTATGTCTTCGTTTTCCCGCCGGGACTTTTCTTAAGCCATTCAAAGACCATCAAGATACCCAGTCCGATGAGAATACTCCATCCTGCAAAAGACGGAATGAAAAAAACACGATTAATGAAGGCGGATTGCACATCCCAACTTGGATTCAATCCAATGATCAAAACGACGCTGAACATGAAGAAAGACAAGATGCAGACTCCCCACCATGCGCGCCATGAACCTTGGAAACGGGACAGCCGAATGATCGGGATAAAACCGGCAAGGACAAAAGGGAACACAAACTGGCGACAAAGCATCTCGAAATATCCATGCAATTGATCGAAAAAAACAAGCGGGGATCCGAAGACGTCCGACGGCACGATGGCTGCGTATTGCCCGCGCGTAATGCAGTGCCTGAACCCCTCCCATATCCGGGGATAAGCGAAATACATAGGAGGGCGCCACTCACCCACGATCGGGAGATATGCATAGAGCGATAGACCGGCGAGAATAATGAGAACCAAACGCGCAACCACGCGTCCTTGCGGCAGAAACCGTATCGCCAACGTCAAGGAAAGAACAATTCCAGAAACAACCGCCATGCCAACCCACGGATCGGGCATTGACTGTCGGAGGAAGATACCCAGGGCAGCAAGAACCGGCAGAATGGTCAATACGAAATCACGAAACAAAGCTTTGTCTGCAAGGAACATGGCAAGAAGATACGAAGGGATTAAAAGGAAGAAAAAATGCGACTGCGCCAGACCAATTCCAAAAACCGCAGCAACAAGGTATGCCTTGCGTTTGTCACCACAGTTAAGCCACATCAGCGTCGTCACAAGGAACATCATGACGAAGAAAAGTGTCAGCGTATGTGTTTCGGTTATGACCGACTGAGACCACATCGCGCCACTCGCCGCAAACAACGTGCCGGCGCCGACAGCCGCAATCGCGGCGTTGGTCGGTTGCATTTCAGATGGAAATGTTGAGCTCAGGGCACGACCGACACGACTCACGACAAGTGCAACAAGGCCGCACGAGAGACTCCCGAAGAAAGCTGACATAAAATTCGTTGCCCACGCAGGATTGGGGTGCCCATGGTATCTGACAAACCAAAACAACGAAATGAATAATTTCGCGAGGAGATGCCACACGGGATATCCGGGAACACGTCCGACTCCTAAATGCTGACCGGCAACGACAAAAGCGCCGGATTGCTCAAGCGTAACAGTCGGCGCCAGCGTGATGTTATAGAGAAGGAAGGAAAACGCCACGACAATTCCCGCCGCAAACCAGTCAGTCCTGATAAAGAAAGAGCCGGACTTGTCGAGGACGTCAGCCGTAATATGCTCCTTCCTGTTGATCTGCTTACCCAATCACATTTGATAGAGTTCAAACGTCCATACGCCCATACGCACAACCTTGAGCAATCCGCCAGTGGCGGAGGTCGAAACTTTTGCCGCAACGGATTGCGGCAAAAGCGCATGTCTCGCAGGCGGTT
>CAYYWX010000086.1:0-10126 GCA_964475405.1 uncultured Verrucomicrobiota bacterium | reverse complement strand
GAACCGACGGCAAACCGCGCGCGGTTCTTTACGCGGATGATACCGGCCAGGGACTGCACCTTGTCGACGCGAACGGCAGGGAGCAGATCGGCATGAAAGCGCATGGAAACCTTGCTCAGCTTGTTTTTTCGGACACGAACGACAAAAAGCGCGTCCAGCTGGAACTGCGCGATGACCAGCCGGGCCTGATCCTGGCCGACGCCGGCGGGCAGGACCGGGTCAAGTTGAAAATAGAAAGCGCCAATCCTCTCCTGTCATTAATGGATGCGGGCGGCAAACAGCGCGTCCGGCTGGGCATGCGCGATAATTTTCCCAATGTGACGTTGTGCGGCTCGGGCGGCGAGCCGTTCTGGTCGGCGGTTCCCGACAAATATTAGCCCAAAAACTCAAGCCCGGGGATGGGCCTCGTTGTAAACCTTCTTGAGGTGCTCCACGCTCACATGGGTGTAGATCTGGGTGGTTGAAAGGCTGGCATGGCCGAGCAGTTCCTGCACGCTGCGCAAATCGGCGCCCGCATCCAGCAGATGGGTGGCAAATGAATGGCGCAGGGCGTGGGGCGAGACGGCCGGATTAAGGCCGGCCTGGATCAAATACCTTTTTATCAGCCGCTCAATGGAGCGCGGGGTCAGTTTCCCGCCCGTGTGGCCGAGAAACAAGGGCCCGCCCGCGGCATTGCGGACGGGCAGACTGCTTTTCTTTCCATTGAGAAACGGAATAATTTCATTTCTCTTTTCCAGCGCGGCCGACAGGGCTTTCGCGGCCGGTTTGCCCAACGGACAGAAACGCTCCTTGTTGCCCTTGCCGCGCACCTTGATCACCCCCGCGAGGAGATCAATGTTTTTCCCGTCCATATTGGTCAACTCGCTGATACGCATGCCGGTGCTGTATAATACCTCAAGGATGGCCGTATCCCGCGCAGCGGCGTATTCCAGCCAGGCGCGTTTCCCGCCGTCCTTTTCATCCTTGATCGCCGCGGCCCCGCACTGGGCGGGGGCGAGCAAAAGCCGGGATACTTCCCCGACGCTCATCACGTTCGGCAGGCTTTTCTTGCGTTTCGGCGACGACAGGCCGGCAAAGGGATTGTTGCTCACGTATTCCTCGCGCGTCAGAAATTTATAAAAAGAACGCAGACTGGATATTTTCCGGCCGATGGTCGCGGCGCAAGCCGCCTGTTTCTGAAGCTGGACAACAAACTTGCGCGCGGCGAACTTGTCGACCGCCGACCAGGCATAGGGCGGCTTGGCATCCGCGCCCCAGATGATGGCCGTGAACTGCCGGATATCCAGGAGGTAATTGCCGGAAGTATGCGGCGACGCGTTCCGCTCGCCTTCCAGATAGCGCAGGAAATGGGTTATGGCCTTGTCGCCCTTAACCGCGTTGATGCTGCCCTTCTCGTTCCGAAGTTTCAGGGTGAATGGTTCCGGCATTGTTATTACTCAAGTATAGTAGCGCCTTGCCAATACCAGACGGATATTTTTACCACAGATTTACACTGATGATACGGATACAGTCATACGGTTAAACTGTCAGACAGTCGGACGGTTAACATCGGTGTTATCCGTGTAATCCGTGGTGAGCAGTTATCCGGCATTTGATCACTCCCTTGGCGCTGTTTTGTTGACAAGATGAATCATCCGGCCCGGCTGGAGGCGAATCACCCTTTTCATTTCAAGGCCGAGCACTATCGATCCAAGCCGGTTCGCGCCGATCCCGGTCGCGCGGATAACCTCGTCAATATTCTTTTCACCGTCACTGAGGCATTGGACAATCTTTTCCTCGTCCTGGTCCAGCGGCATCAGCGGGATATCGTCCATCGAAACCGGTTTGGCGGAATTCGGCCGCGGAATGAGGAATTCAAATTCCTGGAGGATATCGTCAACGCTTTCCACGAGCCGGGCGCCGTTTTTTATCAGCCGGTGGGTTCCCCTGGAGGACGGCGAATCAATCCGGCCGGGGACGGCGAAGACGCAACGGCCCTGGTCAAGCGCCTGGTTGGCGGTAATGAGCGCCCCGCTCGCCAACCCGGCTTCCACCACGAGCACCCCCATGGAAAGGCCGCTGATCACGCGGTTACGGATGGGGAAGGTTGTCTTATCCGGCTTGCGCCCGATCGGAAATTCGCTCAAAACCGCGCCGCTTTTGGAAATCTCCTTGGCCAATTGCTCGTTTTCGGAAGGATAAATGCAGTCGAGCCCGCCGCCGAGGACCGCCAGCGTCCGGCCTTTGGCCTTGAGCGCGCCCTGATGGGCGGCGGTGTCGATCCCGCGGGCCAGGCCGCTGACAACGGTAAAGCCGGCATGGGCCAGCTGATAGGCCATTGATTCGGCCGTTTCCCTCCCGTAAAACGTCGTCTGGCGCGAGCCGACCACCCCGATCGCCCGGCGGTCGCCGGGGAGCAGCGTGCCGAGAACGTAAAGCGCCAGTGGTGGGTCGTGGATCCGGGCAAGGTCTTTCGGATAGCCGCCGTCAACCGGAGTGATTATTTCCGCCCCCAGCTTTGCGGCGCGCTTGAGTTCCTCGTCGGGCCGGATGCCACGGCGCTGTTCGATAATTCTTTCCGCCGCCGCCGGACCGATGCCTTCGGCTCCAATCAGTTTGTCCCGATCAGCCTCAAAAATGGCCTGGGGCGAACCGAGTTTTGCGATCAGGGCGCGCACCCCGACCGGCCCGATGTCTTCCATCATGTTCAGGGCGATATATGCTTCGCGCTCGTTCACTGGTGTTAGACCCAATCTTGGTATGCCCGCGACCCGAAAAATATCCTCCGCAGACGGAGCGAAAACCACTGATTACCCAGGCTCCGCCAGCCGTCGTCGCGCCGACCCATGCTCCGCCGTAGGCGGCTATGCCGAGGCGAACACTGATTTCACGGATACTGATGCAGAACTGTCCGACTGTTTGACCGTCTAACCGCCTGACGGTATCCGTGCCATCTCCACCACTGGCGGATGCGCCCGTGGCGCACGTGGTTAAGATTCTTGTTTTTTCCCGCGCCGGACAGCCCGTTTGCCGGTGAAAAGCTCAAGCTGGTCTTCCTTGAAAAGATCATAATTTTTTAAAATGCGGATGATCTGGAGGACGTCCGATTTTTCGTAATTCCGGTTTTTGTCAATGCGCTTGATCATCTCAACGAGCATCGTCCGGAATTCAAGGATGCCGTCAATGCCCTTGGACTTTAAGACCTGCAGGGTCTCATCCTTTAGTTTTTGCGCCACGGGGAGCTGGGGCAGGCAGAGAATTCTCGCGATTTGATCCTGGCCCAGCCGGCGGGCCGCTATTTTTACCGATTCGTCCCCGGCAAAACGGACAATTTCCGGCAGATTCTCAAGCATGGCCGGGTAAAAACGCTCGCTGTGCCAGCCGTAAACTCCAACCACCGCCCGCGCGATTTTTTTCATATCACCGCTCGTCCACAAAAGGGATTGCGGCACAACATGTTCGGTCGTAAGGGGGTTGAGGATGATGAGGTCGGTCTCCTCCTCTATCCTTTTTTGCCGACCGGTAACGGAATATTTGCAGGGCTGGACGATCATAAACCCGAGCATTTCAAAATATTCCCGCGCAATCCATTCGCTGACCGACGCCATTTTCAGCCTCCAGGTTCCATTATCCGGAATATGGGGCCAATTCTATACAAAAGGCCGGAAATTACCAGTTATTTTATGAACCGTGTTTATCCCAATTTTTTTTCAATTAATATTTGACTTTGGCATGTCATTTTACTATCAATTTACTGAAATGTTCAGAATGATCACAAGGATAGCCATCGTCCTGATCCTGGCGCTAAGCATCGGCGCCCTGGTCATGGCCGTGCGCCTTTTCCAGCAGCGGGAAACCCTCAAGGGGCGCAACCTGAAGCTTGAGGCCGCCATCCATAAAGTGGCCGCATCCATCGAGGTGGATGGCGCCACCAATACGATGCTCAAGATCGCGGACGACCAGCTCAAAACATTCAAGCAATTGCCCGGCGGACCGCCGACCATGGATGCCCCCCTGAATCAGCTGGTTACCTCGGCGCAAAGCCAGCTGGTTGGCCTGAACAACACGCGTACCGAGCTGGCGACGACCAAGGACACGCTCGTCAAGGCCCAGGACGACCTTAAAACCGCCAAGACTGAACTGGCTTCCGCCCTGACAAAAAACAAGGAGCAGGAAACCGTCATCGAAGCCAAGAACACCACCATCAGCGAGAAGGAAACGGCGATCAAGAAACTTGAGACTGAAAAAAGCGACTTAGTCACCAAGGCCGAGGCCGTTAAAACCCAGATCCTGGAAATGCAGGTGGAAAACGAGGAACTGACGGACAAGAACAACGTATTGGAAGAAAGGCTTGTCAGCTACGAAATCTCGATCTTCCCCGAGCTTGCGAAAAAAGCCATTCCGAAAGGACAGCAGGGAACCGTGGCCTACGTGAACCCCAATTGGAATTTTTTAATAATCCGGCTGGAGCCCAACAGCCTGAAGAGCACCAAGCCGAACCTGGAGCTGATGATCTACCGCATGGACAAGCTGGTCGGAAAAGTCCGCATTGCAAGCGTGGTTGACAACCTGGCGGTGGCGGAGATCATGCCGGACTGGCAGCAATCGGTGCCTCAAAATGGCGATGGTATCTTATATTAAACGGGGCGTGGTCATACTGGCCTGCGGCCTGTTAATCGCCCTTCAGGGCTGCTCTTCCACGAAAGATTCCTCCGATATTCCCTGGAACGTGCCCCAGCCGTGGGAAGGCACCCCAACCCTCCCGGGCAACCAGTGATTTTTGTTTTAACCCGTCCAGGACCACCGGCCGGTATTGATCCCGGAAACGCATTAAAATTTACGGAAATATAACTATGATAAAAAAAACAGGAAAAGAAATCGAACAGGCCTACCGGCTGGCGCGCGCGCAATACGCCCGCCTCGGCGTGGACACCGAACAGGCTTTGGCCCGGCTGGGAAAAATCGGCATTTCGCTCAACTGCTGGCAGGGCGACGACGTGACCGGCTTCTTGAACGAAACCGGCAACCCCGGCGGCCTTGTCTGCACCGGGTCCTATCCCGGCAAGGCCCGCAACGCCCGTGAACTGCGCGCCGACCTTTCCAAGGCGCTCGGTTTAATCCCCGGAAAGCACCGGGTCAATCTCCATGCCATATACGCCGAGCCGCAGCGGCGGCAAACAAGCCGCGACGAGCTCCAGCCGCGGGATTTTGCCGATTGGATAAAATGGGCCCGCGCAAACAAGCTGGGCCTGGATTTCAACGGCACTTTCTTCGGTCATCCCATGGCTTCCACCGGCTTTACGCTTGCCAGCCGGGACAATGCCGTCCGCCGCTTCTGGATAAAGCACGCCGTCGCCTGCCGGCGCATCGGGGCCGAAATGGGCAAAAAACTCGGGACGCCCTGCGTAACCAACATCTGGATCCCGGACGGTTTCAAGGATAATCCCTATGACCGCAAAACTCCCCGGGAAATATTAAAAAAATCGCTTGACCGGATTTTCTCCGAACGGTTCAACCCGAAATACCTGCTTGACGCGGTTGAAGGCAAGTTGTTCGGGGTGGGTTCCGAAAGTTACGTGGCGGGCTCGCATGATTTTTACCTGGCTTACGCGGTCGCCAACCGCAAACTGCTTTGCCTGGATACCGGCCACTTTCATCCGACGGAATCGGTGGCCGACAAGCTCTCGGCCGTGCTCGGTCAACTGGACGGGGTGCTGCTGCACGTGAGCCGCGGGGTGCGCTGGGACAGCGACCATGTCGTCACCCTGACCGACGACCTGCGCGCGCTGGCCGAGGAACTGGTGCGCGGCCAGTATTTAAATCGCGTCCATATCGGGCTTGATTTCTTTGACGCCAGCATCAACCGGGTCGCAGCCTGGGTCATCGGCGCGCGCGCCGTATTAAAAGCCCTGCTGATGGCCCTGCTTGAGCCGGACGGCAATTTGCGCGAAATCGAGCGCTCCGCCGATTACACCGCCCGCCTCGCGCTGCTCGAGGAGCTCAAGACCATGCCGGCCGGCGTCGTGTGGGACATGCATTGCCTGCGCCAGGCGGTCCCCTGCCGGGAACAATGGATAAGCGAAATTAAAACCTACGAACGCGATGTCTTGATCCGGCGCAAGGATTAGCGGAGTGTTTTACTCAGATATGTATTTAATAGCATGTCATGCTGAGTCCCGATGCGCTTCGCGATCGGGACGAAGCATCTCCATCATAACGAGATTCCTCGCCTCGGCTCGGAATGACAAACTCATGATTTTAAGGCGTTTTTCTTTATCATATGTTCATTTAATTCAGTTACACTAGCCCGCTCCGAACCGCCGGATTTAATCAATTCTTCCGCCGTTGAAGGCGCGCGAGGCGATGGAGCCGTGCCAGATGATCGGCGCATCCTTGAGGCTTGCGCATTCTTCCTTTGAAGGCGGACGGTAAACCAGCCGGAACCTGACGTTCCAGGTATTGTTGCTTAAAGCCGAGAACGATTTCGGTTGTTCAGCGCCCTTGACCACAAACCAGGCCGGATCACTGAAGTCAATGTGCGCCTTGTAAATCTCGCCGGGCTTGAGAACTTTCACGTTTTCATCGCCAAGCGCCGCGCGCGGCTTCGCGCCGACCCAGCGCCAGTCGTTCTGCGACCAGTTCCGCGTGAAATCAGGCTCAAGGGTAAACGCCGTTGCGTTCGGCAAATCCACGATGGCCATGTCCGTTTTGGAAACGTTCAGGAGCTTGATATCGGCCGAGACCGGGATCCTCGCCCTGAAAGGATTGTTGGTTTCAGCATTTGCCGTGTTCAGCGTCAGCCCGATTCCGATCGGGCTCCAGCGGTATCCTCTCAGGACGGCAATGCCGCTCCCGGAAATTGCCGTCTCCATTTCCAATGGAACAGTGATGCCGTCCCTATTCATCCCTTTCTCAATCTCCAGCCCCCTGCCCTGCTGGACAAAATAAGCCTCGATGCCGTATAGGGCCTGCATTGAAGCGCCCCAGGTATTCTGCTGGAGCTTGCCGCGGATGAAGAAATCTTTTTCCGGCTTGCGGTCAGTCACGTACTGAAGCTCCGCTATCCCGCTATCGCCAACCTTCAGGGCGGTATAAATCCGCACGCTCTGCTTATGGCGGCGATATGAATCGTCTTCCTTTTTCCGGTCCTTGAGGCCGTCCCGCCAGAGATTTTGTCCGATGCTGGAAATCTCATAATTCAACCGCACGTAATCGCCGCGGAAATAGTCCTGCGGATCAACCGGCATGGTGCGCAGGTAAACGACGCGGCCGGTCCTGTAAACCAGCTCCCGCTCTCCCGCCATCCAGGCGAGAACAAGGAACTGGATCAGCATCGCCGCGACAATGAAACGCGCTCTCATTGTTTTTCCTCCGTCTTCCGGCTTTTTGACCGCGAATAGAGAATCCCCTGTCCGAAGATCAACGCGCCGACCACGATGAATACCAGCCCGCGCGTAAGCAGGTTGTGGAATAAATCAAAATACCTGGAAAACGCGTAAACCAGGATAAGGAATGAGCCGATAACCGTCGGCCTGAGCATGGCCCGCCTGGCCCCCCTTGCCAGCATGGCAACCGCGAGCGCGAGGAAGACAAGATTGAATGGAGCTGCCATGCTCCAGCCGGTCATATTGTTCTTGAAGAGCGTATAAGACACGGCAAGGATTACGGTCAGCGGAAGCAGGTAGTCATCCATGGTTGCCCCGACCTTCGTTTTCCTGACAAGGGAGGCATAGGCAATGAGCGCCCAGGCGCCGAGGCACAGAACACCGGCCCCTATCCAATACGCCATTGATCCGTAAGATAATTTGTCATGTCCTAATACAAGCAGATGCCTGGCGGCATCGGGAAAGGTCAGCACGTAAAGGATGATGAAAGAAATGACCCACCCGTAGAAAAGGAATATCGGCGATGATCCGGGGAAGCCGCCATAACGCCGCGCGAGAATGCCCGCTGCAACCATCAAAACCGCGACATTCAGCGTGGTGCCGAAAAGCAATCCCGAATCACAATAGAATCCGGACTGCACGAAAAGCAGGGAGGCAATGAAGGCCGGGATCAACACCGCCAGCAGGACGCTTGAACGCCTGACATAGGCCAGCGAGCCAAGGAGCGCGACAATTATCAGCGGGCCGGAGTGCATCGCGCTGTCGAAGGAAATCGATTCCGACCCGCACCAGATGGCAATAAGCACGGCGGCGAGAATGCCCTGCGCGATGGAAGGCATCGCCCAGGCCATCGCCAGAGCGCCGATCGCCCAGATGATGAACGCGTTCGGGAAATGCTCGTCTATATGGTATATCTGCGCGACGAGGAATATGCCCGCGCCGAAAAACATCGTGCCAAGCAGGCCGAGCGCCTCGCCAAGCGCCTTGAATCTTTCGCTCCGGGTGTGGAGAAGAAGGGCGACGGAGTGCACTATCCCGAGGGCCCCGAAAATCAGCGCCAGCTTCCAAAGGTGCGGGATCTTGGCCCAGTTGTAGGCAAACAACAGGATGACTCCCAGCCCGAGGATGACCCCGCCCAGGCTGGAAAAAATTATCGTTCCCCATGGAAGACCGGGTGTTTCCTCGGGATAGCGCTTGCGGATCGCCTCGGCCTGATTGGGCATGATGATGCCCTCCGAGACCCAGGCTTCCAACTCCCTTTTCAGCCATAGCAGGTTTTTTTTCATCCGTCTCAAGAAGCATCAGGAGAAGTCATGTAAGAAATATTTTATTATTGGAAGCCTATTGAATTTTTCAAAGTTAATCAACCTTTTTCCCTAAGTAACCTTAGTGACGAAGGTTGAAATTGGTAGGGCGCGATCGCCTGCCCTGTGTAGCCCGTAGTATGCGCTTCGTTTTCCGCACTTGGTGGATCCGCCGTGGTGGAAACAATTAGGGCGAAGAAGGGCCGAGCGCGCCGCGGCGGTGCGCATCATTTATGTGACACTGGCCTGAACTGGACCCGGTGCGGACGGTCGGCGGCGTCGCCGAGCAGTTTCCGGCGATGCTCGTGGTAGGCCTCGTAGTTGCCGTCAAACCATGTGACCCGGCTGTCGCCCTCAAAGGCAAGGATATGGGTCGCAACGCGGTCCAGGAACCAGCGGTCATGGCTGACCACCACCGCGCAACCGCCGAAATTGGTCAGCGCTTCCTCCAGCGCGCGCAGGGTGTTGACGTCCAGGTCATTGGTCGGCTCGTCCAGCAGCAAAAGGTTGCCCCCGCCCCGCAGGAGTTTCGCCAGGTGAACCCGGTTGCGCTCGCCGCCGGAGATATGGCCGACCCGCTTTTGCTGGTCGGTTCCCTTGAAATTGAACCGGCCGCAGTAAGCGCGCCCGTTCATCTGCCGGCCGCCCAAGTCCAGGAATTCCTGCCCGCCGGTGATTTCCTCGTAAATCGTGCGGTTGGGATCCAGCGCGTCGCGGCTCTGGTCCACATAGGCCGGCACCACCGATGTTCCCACGCTCAGGCGCCCGGAACTCACCGGCTCCTGGCCGAGGATCATGCGGAACAGGGTCGTCTTGCCGGCGCCGTTGCCGCCGATCACCCCCACGATGCCGCCGCGGGGCAGGTCAAAATTGACGTTCTCCATGAGCAGGCGTTCGCCGAACGACTTGCTCATGTTGTCGGCGCGGACCACCACGTCGCCGAGCCGGGGCCCGGGCGGGATCTGGATTTCAAGGTTGTCCTCGCGCGTGTCCACCGCCTGGACGGCAAGCTCCTCGTAGCGTTTGAGACGGGCCTTGCCTTTCGCCCGCCGGCCGGAAGGATTCATCCGGACCCAGCTCAGCTCCTGCTCCAGCAATTTGTTCCGCGAGGAGGCCTGCTTGTTTTCGCGTTCCATCAGGGCCTGCTTCTGCACCAGCCATTGCTCGTAATTGCCTTTATAAGGATAGGCATGCCCGCCATCCATTTCAAGGATCCAGCCGGTCACGTTGTTCAGGAAATAGCGGTCATGCGTCACCACCACAACCGTGCCCTTGAACTTCTGGAGATACTCTTCCAGCCAGGCGACCGATTCGGCGTCCAGGTGGTTGGTGGGCTCGTCCAGCAGCAGGGCGTCCGGGTTGGAAATCAACAGGCGGCACAAGGCCACCCGGCGCTTCTCGCCGCCGGACAACGTTTTCACGGAAGCATCTCCCGGCGGCAGGCGCAGGGCGTCCATC
>CAYYWX010000085.1:0-10456 GCA_964475405.1 uncultured Verrucomicrobiota bacterium | reverse complement strand
TAAGCGACGGCAAATATGTTTACGCGTCCTTCGGGAATTGCGCGCTCGCCTGCTATGACCTTGAGGGCAACCGGCAGTGGATCGCCTGCGCTCCTTACGACCCGCACGAGCACGGTCACACGACCTCGCCGATCCTCGTCGGCGACAAGGTCATCGTTTACTGGAACCGGACCTTCGCCTTTGACAAGAAGACCGGCAAGCAGTTGTGGGAAAACTATATCCCCTCCGGGCGGGGTACAAGCGGGCCGAAATTCCACGGCACGCCCTGTGTTATCCGGCAGGGAGACCTGGACTGCATTTATGAGCCGATGGGCGCGTTGATCCGCGCGAGCGACGGGAAAACGCTCTTTTTCGATTATCTCAAATTGAGGATGGACGTCACCAGTCCCGTATATGAGGGCGGCCGGATTTATGCCAATGGGGCCGGGTTTGGACCCGAGGATGTCGTAAAGGTTTTTGATTTTCCGGCGATCGGTCCTGAAAAGGCGGAGCCGAGAATGATCTGGAGCGTTTCCACGGCCGCCAGAAAATCACCATTCTTTTACCGCGGCGAATATATAGCATCGCCCCTTTTGCATGACGGCTTGCTGTATTGCGTCAGCGTGGACGGCTTGTTGACGGTTATGGACGCGGCCACTGGCGAGATCGCATACCAGAAAGTCCTGGATCTGGATGTATGGTGGTCTCATGTCGGCGACGCCCGCAGGGGGGGGATTGGCGCCAGTCCCGCGCTGGCGGGCGAGTACATATATTTGTGGGGCAACCAGGGCGCCTGTCTGGTGATCAAGCCGGGGCGGAAATACGAGCAGGTGGCGAAGAACCGCATTGAGAACGTCATCTCCCCGAAGCATTACACAATCCACCAGGAGGTATTCATAAACTGTCCGCTTTTCGACGGCGACCGCATCTATTGCCGCGGGGACGCAAATCTGTATTGCATTGAGAAGAAGTAAGCGTTCCGGGAAAGTTAAGAGGTATAAAATTGACTTGTCGTTGCGGTTGTTGCTTATTTTTAGCTTTGTAGAGTTGCTTTGACAGTCGGATGCTGAAGAAGAGAATAAAATTGAAAATTAGAAATTCAACTTTGAAAAGGCAATGCTTCAGCATGGTTGTTGGTTTGACGTTATTGATCTCTGGTCCGTGCCGGCCGGCGCGGGCGATTGACTGGTACGTTGCGAACAATGGAGCCGGGTGGGGCACGAATGGCTGGGCCGACGCCACCAACAGCCTCCAGGGCGCGATAAATAATTCCGCGGTGAGCGACACGATCTGGGTCAGCAACGGGGTCTATGACGCCGGCGGGGTTACCAATTATCCCGCCGGCACGATTCTCACCAACCGGATTGCCATCTGGAAAGCAATCACGGTCAGGAGCAAGGACAATGACCCGACCAATACGATCATCAAGGGCGCGCGGGCGTCGGATGGCAACACCAACGGCCCGGACGCGGTTCGCTGCGTTTACATGGCCGCCAATTCCACGCTGATCGGGTTCACGTTGACCAATGGCTCCACGATGACAACGGGAACGGATCTGAATAAATACGGCGGCGGCGTGTATTGTCCGTCAATCACCACCCCGGCCATATCCAACTGCATTATAACCGGCAACTCGGCGAACTCCTATGCCAGCGCCGTGAACTATGGCTCGTTGTTAAATTGCACCCTGACTGCTAACAGGGTGTTCGGAGGCGCGTACTCATGCGGAGGAACCTACTACAGCATCCTCTCCAACTGCACGGCGGCCGGCAATTCGGTGGATTTCCGCGGCGCCGTGGCGTATGGTGGCACGCTGTATAATTGCACGCTGACCGGCAACTACGCTGGCGAGCAGGGCGGAGTGGCGTATGGCGCCGCCATGTATAACTGCACGCTGACCAGCAATTCAGCATTAAGTGTCGGTGGCGCAGTGTCCGGCGGCTCCCTGTACAATTGCACGCTGACCGGCAATTCGACGACCGCCGGCAACGGCCAGGGCGGCGGGGCGATCAGCGCCAACCTCTATAATTGCATCCTGACCCGTAATTCAAGCTGGCGCGGAGGCGGAGCGACCGGCAGTACCCTGTATAACTGCCTTCTGACCGGCAATGCGGCGAGCAACGGCGGCGGAGAGTACAACTGCACCATGTATAATTGCACGCTGACCGGCAACCAGTCGGGAAGCGGGTATGGCGGCGGGGCATATGCGGGAACGCTCTATAACTGCATCGTCTGCTATAACTATGTATCCGGAGTGGTTTCAAATTGGACTGTAGCCACATTCACATATAGTTGCACAACGCCTTCTCCCGGCGGAACCGGGAATATAGCGGATGATCCTATGCTTATTGACAAGGGCAGCAGCTATGGACTGAGTCATGTTGCCGGCAACTACCGCCTTTCAGCCCGTTCGCCGTGTATCAACGCCGGGACGAACTATTCCTGGATGACTGACGGAAGCGTTACGAGTAAAGATCTGGATTACAGGCAGCGCATCCGCTACGGCACGGTTGACATGGGCGCCTTTGAAAACATCCGGTCGGGCAGCATTTACGGTTTTCGCTGAAAATTAATATAATGCATCCATTTATGTCTTTACTATGAGCGCCGGAAAATATATTTTCAGGATGCGCTGATATGAAAAACGATCCGCATTATCTTCTCAACCGCCGGGAGGTGCGCGCGGCCATCCGGTTCAAAAATCCGCCGCGCCCGCCCCGGGCCATGGCGCTCTGGCATAATGAGCAGACCATCGCGGCGCATGGCGACGCGTTCCGCGCCTTGCAGAAAGATTATCCGGACGACCCGGTCATGACTTCAATGTGGATTGATTACTGGCAGGCGCCCGGCGATGACCCGGCTTACCGTTTCGCCTTCGGCGCGAAAACAAAGCCGCCGGGCGCGGCCGTTGACTCCTGCCCGGTGATCGCCGACTGGGCGGAATTGGACCGCTTTCTCGCCGAGTTCCCGGACGCGGAACGGCCGGACGCGACGGCGGACGTTGTCCGGGCGCGGCGTGATAATCCTGAGCGCTACGTGCTCGCCGGCTGGGGGCATTATTTTCACCAGCGCCTGGCCTACCTGCGCGGGATTGAACGGCTGCTCTATGATTTTTATGACGCGCCGGACAAACTGCGCGCGGTCATGGACCGCCTGCTTGGGCTTTACCGGGTCTGGGCGCGGCGCGCGGCCGCGGCCGGCGCGGACGGCGTATGGGCGGGCGATGACCTCGGGACGCAGCAGAGCCTTTTCATGATGCCGGAGACTTTCCGCGAGCTCTACTTCCCGTATTACCGAGCGCTGGCCGATATCCTGCACGGCAACGGCCTGGATTTCTGGCTGCATACCTGCGGCAATGTAACGGAATTGATGGACGATCTCATTGCCTGCGGAGTGGACTGCCTGCACCCGATCCAGGCCGGCACGATGGATGACCGGCAAATTGCCGCGCGCTACGGCGGCCGGGTATGTTTCTGGATCGGCATGGACGTCCAGAAGGTAATTCCGTTTGGAACGCCGGATGAAGTGCGCAAGTCCGTGCGGGAACGCCTGGAGGCCTTTTATCGTCCGGAGGGCGGCCTGGTCGTCGCGGCCGGCAACGCCATCCTGCCTGATACCCCGCTTGAAAACCTGCGCGCCTACCTGGAGACTGTGAGAGAATTTTAACATGGGCATGAACGAGATGACATCGGTTGAACGCGTCCGGACGGCCCTTGAAAAACGCAAGCCGGACCGCGTGCCGGTCCTTGAATTTGTGGTGGACGAGAGGGTGGCCCGCGCCGCCATGCCCGATTGCCGCGATGCGGCCGATTTCATGGACCGCGCCGGGTTTGACGGCGTCGCCTGCGGGGCGCAGTTCGCGAAGGTGCGCGAGTTTCCGGACGGGCGTTATGTTGACGAGTGGGGCGTGACCTACCTCGCCGGCCCGGAGGCGGTGGCGCATCCGCTGGAGGGCCCGGTCAAAACATTGGCCGACGCCGAGTCGTACCGGCCGCCCGATCCTTCCTCGCCCCTGCGCCTCGGGAAGTTGGCGGACCTGGTCCGGCGTTACAAGGGACGCCGGGCAATCTGCTTCCATCACCGCGCGGCATTCATGTGGAGCGCCTACCTGATGGGGATGGACAACATCCTCGCTGATTTTTTGCTGGAGCCGGAGAAGGTTGAAATCGTGCTGGACAAGGTCTTGGAAGCCAACATCGCCGTTATCCGCCGGGCGATCCGCTCGGGCGCGGAGGTAATCGTGCTGGGCGACGACTACGCGCACAATCTCGGCCCGATGATGAGCCCGGATTTGTTCGCAAAATTTCTTCTGCCGCGCCTCGGGAAGATGGTGGCGGCGATCCACGCGGAAGGCGCCCTGTGCGTCAAGCATTCGGACGGGAACATTTACCCCTTGCTGGAAATGATCGTCTCGGCCGGACCGGACGGCCTCAACCCGATTGAGCCTGCGGCCGGGATGGACCTTAAGACGGCAAGAAGCAAGGTGGGAAACAGGATTTGTCTTTCCGGCAACATTGACTGCGCGCAATTGCTCCCGTTCGGCACGCCCTCCCAGGTCAGGGAGGCGGTCCGCCGGGCGATCGCGGACGGCGGCGCCAACGGGGCTTTCATCCTGAGCAGTTCCAACAGCATCCATTCCAGTTGTCGGCCGGAAAATGTACTGGCAATGGTCCAGGCCTGCCATGAATTCGGGGCATACTGATATGGGACCGGGTCATCCCTTGACTTGGGGCTGTTTCTTTGCACTGTTGTCATCCAGTTGCATGAAAAAGTATTGACCCTGATTGAATTGCCGGGGATGAAAAGACATGGCGCGGCGGGAAATAAAAGAACAAAAAAAGCATCAGGCGGCGGCGGGTGTTTTGCCCCGGGTCTGTTCAATGGGGGTCTCTATCTGGGACCCGTTTTTTGCCGAACGGTTCCACACCAGCACGGAACATGAATTCATCCATATCCTTGACGGGAAGACTGCGCTTCACGATGGGGCCGGAAAAAGGCGGGGGAGGCGCCCGGGCGTCGGCGACACCATGCTCCTCAAGAAGGGGACCGTTCACCGCGATGAATTTCTTCACGAATCTTCCTTGCGGGTGTTTCACGTCCTCTTCAAATGGAATGGATACGGGGATGTTATTCCAAGGGGGATCAACGCGAAACTGGCCCTGATCCCCGCCGCTGAAAAGCGGGAAATAAGGGAGATGGTGAATGAGATGTATAAATTATTTCAAAGCGACCGGTTATTTACACGGGAGATGATCAACGCCAGCCTGTATAACCTGCTCCTCTACTGCGCGGGCGCGGTCCGGAAGGGACTTGAATCCGGCCGGAGCGGCCGGCCGGCGGAGGAAAAACGCCTTGCGGTCGTCGAGGAGGCGAAACGGTATATCGTCAGCCAGTTCAGCCGCCCCCTCTCGCTGGCCGATATCGCCGGGCATCTCCGGCTGAGCGAGTATTATGTTTCGCATATTTTCAGCCGGGAGACCGGGTTCACTTTTTCGTCCTACGTTACCCAGGTGCGGATGGAGCGCGCGGCTGAATTGCTCCGCGAATTGAATAATAACATCGCCGAGGTGGCTGATCGGGTCGGATACGGCAATCAGGCTTATTTCGGGAAAGTATTTTATAAATATTTCAATTGCACCCCGTCGCAGTATCGCGCAAACATCCTGAAAGCCGGACGGCGGAAACCTCCGGCAACAGGCAATTAATGCGCAATAATTGTTTGATTAAACGGAAGAGGAGAATATATTCCTCGCTTATATGAGCCCCCTGCATCAACTTGCCGTTTTGAGTAAAAAACGCCGATTACATTAAAACCAGAAAGGAATGATGATATGCTGTCAAAATTAACGTGGAAAAGTTTGAAAAGGTTGGATATATGCCGCCCGGCGCGATGTTCGGGAATGAAGCTGGGCCGGATTTTGCTCCTCGGCGTGTTTCTCCTCGCGGTCCGCGCGACCTGTTTCGGGGCCGCCGGTTTCCCGGTTTGCGATTTTAGCGGCATCGGCAAGTTCCAGGCGGTGGAAGGAGCCACCGGCACTCTCACCACGGAGAACGCCACGGCAGGCAAGAAGGCTTTCAAGCTTGAAAGCGGCGGCAAGGGCTGGGCGGCGGTTCTCGTGACGGATTTTCCGAAGGACTGGTCCGGGGTGAAATATCTCGTGGTGGACGTTTATAATCCCGGCAAAAAAGCCGTTGAACTGGCCGGCTGGGTAAAAGATGACCCGACCGGCGGCTTGTATTCAAGATATAATTACCGGGGGCTGATCGCCGAGCCCGGCAAAAACACCCTCCGCCTCTGGCTCGCCAAGGCCGTCAAGGGCAACGCCTTCCCGCTCAATCAAAAAAACATCCAGGCGTTCTGCATGGGACCGTTCGAAGGCCAGCCGGCGAGCGTCCTGTATTTTGACAATTTCCGCATTGAACCCGGGACCGAGGAGAAACTGCCCGTCGCGATGCCCATCCTGGATTTTGAGGAGGGCTCAACCGCCGGCAAATACGAGATTGAGGATTGGCCGGAGGACAAGCCCGGCAAGTCCAAGATGGAACTTTCAGCCGAGCACGTCACCCAGGGCAAGAACTCGCTCAAATGCTCGTTTCGTCCGGACCAGGGCAACCTCCAGGTTTACGGATTTTTCCAGGACTGGAGCCAGTATGACTATCTGACTTTTGACTGCTACAACGACACCGGCGAGACCATTGAGCTCAGCGGCTGGTTCAGGGACTATGCCACCGCCTCATACATGAACCGCTACAACTACTCCGGCCTGATGCTTTTGCCCGGCCAGAACGTCGTCCGTTTCCCGCTCTCCGGCTTCCTGAAGGGCGAGGCGGCAATGTCGGGCCCGGGACGCGAGGCGCTGAACCGCGCCAATATCGTCCGGTTCAACCTCGGGGTCCCGCCGCGCAAGACCGAGACGGTCCTTTACTTTGACAACTTCCGGCTTGATAAAAGTCCCCTCCCGCAATTCGCGGGCGAGCGGATCCGCAAGTTCCAGTTCTGCCGGACCCCGAGCTCGGCCTTCCCGGGATTCACGCCGGTCAACAATTACACCGCCTATGACCCGGCCTACGGCTATGGCTGGAAAGGCAAGACGGCTTCCGACCCCCAGTGCGGCAATTACGAATATCCCAGCGACCTGTTCGGTTCATTCATTCCCGGGCATGAGTTCGTCGCCGAACTCCCCAACGGCAAGTATCACGTGGTTGTCTACGCCGAGACCGCCTGCTACTGGGAGTTTCCTCCGAATCACGGCGACCGCAAGATCATCGCCAACGGCAAGCTCGCGCTTGAGGATCGTTGGACCGAGGAGCGCTATGACAAGGAACTTCTCTATCGCAATTACCTGACGGAAGACCTGCCGGGCGACGACCATTGGGATAAATACGTCACGCCCCGTTGGGTTCCCCTGGCGTTTGACGTTGAAGTCACGGACAAGCGCCTGAGCCTGCAGTTTGACGATCCGAAAAATTTTGACAACTTCCCGTCGGGCAACCAGTGGCCCCTGAACTGCATGCTCATATTCCCGGCGGAAGACCTTGCCAAGGGCGAAGCCTGGCTGAAGGAACTGAATGCCGAGCAGAAGCGCATCTTCGCGCTCAAGTATCACGAGCTGCCCCCGCCGATTCCGCCGCGTCCCGCCCAACTGCCCGCCGAGCTGACCGCATCGGACTACGCGGTCTTTGTGCCGGATTATTTCAAGGACATTTACCCGGCAAGCGTCCCCTCCAAGGAGGAGCTTGACGTGAAGGAAATCAGCCTGAAGACCCCGATCGGCGAATACGCCTCCGCCGCCATCGGCATATTCCCCAACAAGGATCTCGGCAAGACAACCGTGACCGTCAGCCAGCTAAAAAGGCAGGACGGCAAGATGCTGGCTGACGGCGCGGCGACCGCGCACCGCGTTCGCTACAAGATCAAGCGGCGCGAGACCGGCACGCGCTTTGTGTATTCGGTCATACCGCGCCTGCTTGACGACGAGAACTGGGCCGAGGTCTCCAAGGGCGTGACGCGGACTTTCCAGGTTGTTATCAAGGTTCCCGCCGCGGACGACATGGCCGGCGTTTATTCCGGCACGGTGACCATCACCCCGGAGAAGGGGAAGCCGGCATCCATCCCGGTCAAACTGGAAGTTTTGCCGTTCAAGCTGGTTGATGACCGCGATTTTGACCACGCGCTCTTCGGCCTTGGCGCCGGCGACACGCTGATGAACCTCAAGAACCTGCGCGAGCACGGCATGACCACGTCGGGCGGCCCGGGCTACGCCACGTATTCCGGCGGGAAACTGAACATGGAAGGCGTGGAAAAGTTCGTCAAGCTCTACCATGATGCCGGGTTTGACGGCAACATGTTCGTGGCCTACGGCAGCGGTGGAATTCATGGGGTCAAGGAGCGCGCACAAATTGTTGACGCCTATACGCAGTATTGCAAGCGGCTGGCGGAACTCGGCCGGACGAAGCTGATGCTCAGCCTTGCGGACGAGCCTTCAAAGTCCGCCGAGGCAGGGGTCCACGAATACTACAAGACAACGATTGAGCGTCTGAAACTGTACCAGGGCATTCCCGGCCTGATGACCAGCGGCTATTACAGCGACATCGAGGAGCTTATCCCTTACTTTGAAGTCTCCATCGGCGGCGGCCTGAAGGAGGAATTCATCAAGAAAGTTAAGGCGGCCGGCAAACTTTGCTGGAGCTACGGCACGCCCACCACTCGTTTCGGCTACGGGTTTTACGCCGCGAAGGCGAAGGAACTTGGGGTTGGGGGATGTATCGGCTGGATCTACCAGGTTGAACAGGGCGACCCCTACAACTCGCTTGACGGGCGCGAGGAGGACCATGACATGGCGTTCCCGGCCCCGGGCGGCAAGGTGATCAACGATATTCTTTTTGACCGCATCCGCGAGGGCGTCTGCGACTACCGTCACATGACAACCCTGCGCAAGCTCATTGCCGCCAAGAAGGATTCCCCGGCGGCGGCTGAGGGGCAGAAACTGATTGACGAGATCCTCGCCAGCATGGTGCCCGGGAACAGCGGCGGATTCAAGGGCCTGGATGCCGAAGCTTCAAGGGCCAAGGCCCATGAATACCGGACCAAACTCAGTGACGCCATCCTGAAGTTGTCCAAATAGTACCTGATCCATGAGAAACCGCTATGAAAAACAAGGAAATTTCCGCCCCGGCGGATCCGCACAGGCGGAACCACGGATGGTACGGATACCGTCAGACGGTTAGACGGTCAAACAGTCGGACAGTTCTGCATCAGTATTCGTGCATTTCAATGATCTCGATAAAACGGGACACGGATGGGGATGGGGTTCGAAAGAACAACGCGCCGCCATTGAACTTTGCGACCAGGGCATTGGTGTGCTGCGCAAGGCCGCGCAAGACGCCCGGGTCGCCAAGCTGATATTCATCGTAACCGCCGACCACGGCGGTCATGGGAAAACTCACGGCTCCTCGGATGTGCGTGACATGACGATTCCATGGGTTTGCTACGGTCCGGACATCGTGCGCCCCGGTCAGATCGAGGAAGCCGTCAGCACGTGTGACACGGCTGCAACCGCCGTTTACGCGCTTGGCTTGCAGGCGGATAAGCGATGGGTTGGCAAACCGCTCGCCGATATATTCATCCCCGTGCCGCAAGTGGCGGCAAATGCGCCCAGAACTAATGTCGTCACGATAACCAACGCCGTGGCGAAATAAAGCCGGGGCCGTGTGGAATCTCGCCATGAGACCAGACGAGGGGCACGAACTCGGTAAGACTCGTGAACTGGCCGTCGAGTTCTTTGTCGATATCTTGACCAGAAAAGCAGAAAGCCAACCGTCTCCTGCATGCGATTTCACGACCCGCACAGCGCGGGCGCCGAAACCGCATGAGAAGTAATGTTCGGCTGGAAAAATAATATGGACAACGGAAAGGATAAAGCATATATTCTATGCACGTTTCATGGCGATTATGCATATTGAAAGGAGTGACAATGAGAACGACGTTAGATTTGCCTGATTTCCTAATACAAGATGCGATGAAGGCTTGTCACCAAAAAACAAAGACCGCTGTAATCATCACGGCCCTTCAATATCTTGTTCGAAAAAGCCGATTACAGGAGTTAAGAAACTTCAAAGGCAGAGTTAACTTAGATTTAGATCTAAATGTTGTTCGCAAACGCTCATGAAAGTCCTTATCGACAGTTCTGTATGGGTGGCTTATTTCCGCGGTACAGGCAATTTTTCAACGGTGGACTTGCTGATTGAAGAGGATCTGGTAGTTACCAATGACCTCATTCTAGCGGAATTGACGCCCCCTCTTCTCGTGCGCGGGGAACGAAAGCTCATCACGCTCCTTAAAAACATCGAACGTTCGCCTCTCGCCCTTGACTGGGAGGGAATCATCAACTTGCAAGTGATCTGCATTCGAAATGGCATCAATAAAGTAGGCATACCTGACTTGATCATTGCCCAACACGCAATGCAGAATGACCTC
>CAYYWX010000084.1:0-10620 GCA_964475405.1 uncultured Verrucomicrobiota bacterium | reverse complement strand
GCCTGGTCCGCCGATACGGCGGATTGCCTTGCTTTTTCTCCGCCACCAGCGGATCCGCCCGTGGCGGAAAATCCTGCCGTACGGAAGCGAAATTCGCCCTGCGACCTTGCCGCACAATCCCGATTTAAAATAGGGATTGTGCGGATTAAGAATCAATCCGTACCCATAGCACACCATGGTATACGCTTCACGAACTATGAACGATAATAAACCCGCCACAAGAAAAGTCCGGAGGGCGGGGCGGTCGGGACCACGGCGGTCCTTATTTGCTTATCGAGTATTTTCTTGGCCTCCGCGGGAGCAAGATCGCCAATCCCCACCCTCATCAAAAAGCCGGCCAAGCTGCGCACCATCCGGTAAAGGAACCCTTCACTGCGCGCCGTGATGGTGACGTCATTCCCTCGCCGCCGCACCGCCAGGAGCGTCAAGTCACGCACAGTGCTTTCCACCGCCCGGCGGGGATTGACCGTAAAGGCGGCGAAATCATGCTTGCCGACCAGCAGGTCCGCGGCCTTTTGCATCGCGGCCACGTTGAGCGGCAGACGCACGGGAGTGCGGTAACGGAACAGAACCGGAGGCACGATCGCGCCGTTCCAGATGAAATAACGGTATTCCTTTGAAATTGCGTCCCGGCGCGCGTGAAAATCAACCGGGACGGATTTGGCCTTCAGGATCCGGATGGCCGGCGGCAAACGGGAGTTGGCGGCCAGGACAATTTTGTCCTCCGGCAGGTTTGCCGGCAGATCAACGTGCGCCACCTGACCGGCGGCATGCACGCCCTGGTCGGTCCGCCCGCTGCCATGCACCTTGACAGGCTTGCCCGTCAAATTTAAGAGGCACTTTTCCAACTCGCCCTGGATGGTTTTCATGCCCGGCTGGATCTGCCAACCGGCATAGTCAAACCCGTCGTAGGCGATCAATAGTTTGTATCTGTGCATGATCTAAAACCGTCTCCGGTCCGCCTCCGTGGTAAATCCCCGCTGTTCTTCGTCGTCCGGGTTTGGATTTGGATTCAAGTTCATGCCCTGCGCATCCAGATAGGACTGCAAAATAATCTGCGCGGTTACCTGGTCAATGCTCTGCCGGCGGCGCTCGCGCCGCATCCCGCCCTCGATCATGGAGCGCTCGGCGATCTTGGTGCTCAGGCGTTCGTCCCAGAACACAAGGGGGACTGTGACGTATTGTTTGAGGATGGCGGCAAACTGCTCGATATTCTCGGCCGCGATTCCCTTTGATCCGTCGAGGTTGAGCGGCAAACCGAGCACAATTTTCTCCGCCTTTTTTTCGGAGACAATCCTGTTAATTTCCTGGGACACCTTTCGCACGCCGGAATTTTCAAGAACGCTCAGGGGAAAGGCGATCATACCGGTCTCGTCGCTGATTGCCAGCCCGATGCGCTTGGAGCCGAAGTCTATGCCGAGGAAACGCGCCACTAGACAATGCCTTTGTACTTATTGCCGCTTTTGAGCAGGGCGACCATCTTTTTCACGTCCTGGGCCTTGTCCTTCGCGCAAACGAGGGTCGCCGCGCCCGACCTGACAACAACCAGGTCGCGGACGCCGATCAGGGCCACCATGCCGTCCTCCGCCACGGCGATGTTATTGCTCGAATCAAGGGCAGCGCCGCCGCCCAGGATTATATTGCCGTTCTTGTCCTTCCGGCAATGCTCTTCCAGGGCCGCCCAGGATCCGACGTCGTCCCAGAAGAAACCGCTCCTGGCCATGATGATGTTATCGGCCTTTTCCAGGATGGCGTAATCAACCGATATTTTCTCAAGCTTGGCATACTCGCGCTTTAAAATATCATCAAAATTTTTCAGGTCTCCTGCTGCTTTATTCCCGGGCAGGGCGCGACAGCCTGTCGCGCCGCGCTTGTCACCCGCTTCGCTGACTTTACGAATCAAACCCAGCAATTGCGGACGGTGCTCCGCGATGGCCTTTTCCAAGGCAACCACCGACCAGATGAACATCCCCGAATTCCAGTAAAAGCTCCCCTTCCGTAAATATTTGACGGCCGTCTTCCTGTCCGGCTTTTCAACAAACCCCTTGACCCTGAAAAAGCTTATTCCGGCTTTGCGCTGGAAACTCCGGCCGGCTTCTATATATCCGAACCCGGTGCTCGGAAATCCGGGTTTTATCCCGATCGTGACCAGGTTATCGGAGGCCAACGCGAGCCGGAACGCTTCGCGCAGTGTTTTCAGGAAAACATCGTGGTTGCCGATGACGTGATCGGCGGTCAGGACGCAAAATGCGGCTTCAGGGTTTCTGCGCTTTACAACCGCCGCGCCAAGGGCAATGGCCGCCGCGGTGTCGCGTCCGAACGGTTCCCCGATTATGTTCCGGACCGGGAATTTGGGCATTACCCGGCGGACCATGCCGGCCAGATCCTTGCGGGTGATGATGAATATCTGCTTCAGCGGGATTAATTTTTCGATCCGCTCAACGGCCTCGCAGATCAGGGGCTTTCCGGACGAAATTGAAAGAAACTGTTTCGGCCGGCTGGCGGTGCTCATCGGCCAGAACCGCTCTCCGGAACCCCCGGCCAGTATGACCGCATACATATCCTTGGTTTTCGGCATGATTAACCTTTCGCTTATCCTATAAAGGATGACAAGCTGTAGGCTATAGACCGTTAGGCAAAGTAAATTATCAAATCTCTGTCCTGGATTATCTTCAATCGTTTGGCTAACAGTCTACAGGCTATACAACTACAGCCTCATTAATTCGATAAGTGTCTCATTTTCCATTTTCCCGCTCAAGGAGAAAATGACATGTTGAAAAAAACGACACGTTCACGGCATCAATTCTTGACATTTAATCTTATATTAAGTAAGAATTCAACAAAAGCGAATGATCATTTTTTGATCTGAGTTTATTCTAATAAACAATACTGGATGGAGTCATTAATGATAGATCCTGATCGAGGATTCACGTCAGGTATAATTAAGAACCCCGATCGATTCGTGGGACGTACCGAATTGATCCGTTCATGTATACGTTCCATTAATTCGCAGCATGGTCTCATTGCTGTTTATGGCAAACGTGGAGTCGGCAAATCGTCTCTTCTTCGACAGGTTCAACAGATAGCGGTGGGCGATTATAAACTAGTCAAGAACTCCGGCCTCGCAAACGAGATCCCAAAACACCCCCGCAAGTATTTCACAGTATACTACCAGTGCGACAATCTGATTGGAAATTGTGACGAACTTGTACAGCGTCTCATAAACGATCAGGACGCTGAAGACGGACTTCTGCGACTGGTCCCCAATGATGGCAAGGAACTCGTGGAATTCTCTCGATCTAAGGAAATTGAAGGCGGGCAGGATCTTAAGGTAATAAAATGGGGAGCGAAGGGCATTGAGACATCCAAGTACGTCAAGACCGTTCCTGGCGACTCGGTCCAAACATTCAGAAATTTCATCCAGTCTGTCATTACACACCAAGTCGAAAAGAGAGGAAGAGATGGATTGTTAATCCTCTTGGACGAGTTTGACATAATCAAGGACAAATCAGGGATTGGTTCGCTTATCAAGTCTATCAGTTCAGATAAGATTAAATTTGGAATCTGTGGAATTGGAAGGGACCTGACTGACTTGGTCACAGACCACGGCTCTGTCGAGCGCCTTCTTGAGCAAGGCGCAGTTCATGTCGAAACTATGTCTGATGGCGAAGTCTGGGAAATTTTCAATCGTGCAACACGGCTCTTCGGCGGTGAAGTTACATTTGCAGATGATTTCGTGCGACCAGTGGTTGAAGTGGCACTTGGTTACCCATATTTTGTCCAGATGATCGGAAGAGCTTCTGTAGAGAAGGCAAACCAGAGAAACGTCACGCATCTGGACGCCGAACTCTATCAGGCTGTACTTGAAGACATCAAGTCTGGCCGCGCGTTTCCGACTTTGGAGTCCGCATACCAACGAGGCATCGGAGGATCTGAAGACCGCAAGGTATTGCTCCACCTTCTTGCAGAACAACCTGAGGACGCTGCAGTGGCATCGACGGAGGCGGGGAAAGTATTTCTCAAGGGAGTTCGCGCAGAGGCAGAAGACCTGGATCTTAAGTACATCGACCAGAACCTTCCGCGACTTGTGGACCCGAAGTTCGGGCCGATACTCGATAAGGTTCCAGGAAAACAAGGAGTATATGAATTTCTGAACCCCATTCTGAGACTCTACATCAGACTCAGAAACTTCTAACAACACCGGAATAGATAGTGGACTAAATTTCCAACAATACATTTTAAAACGAATGTATTTTTTGAGTTAAGCACCCTTCTTCGCCAGAAAGCCTTGTGGCTCTCGGCCTTCGTAGCCAACGGTACTTACGGCGTAGAATCAAGAAGGAATGAGGGATAAGTCTCAATTTTCAATAATTCATTCTGGCAATCGCTCCTGCCCTCGATCAATTCTTGACATTCAGCCAGACAATTCTCTAACATGAAAAAAAACTTAACTAATTTTTTATTTCATGTTTGAGTTTGTTCCAATAAACCATGTTGGCAAAAGAATATGGAAACGAATGCTCTAAGACGTTCCCTAGCTCATATTGTGTGTCTGCCATGGTTGTTGATGCTTCTCATGTATTTGTTGCCGTTGCTGGCCATACCTCTTGGTCAAATCTTTTACGAACCGATAGTTATTACCCACAACATGTTCATTCATGAATGGTACGGTCGCACGGCCCTTATATTCTCAGGCTGTATCCTTATAGCGGCGTTCACCGCAAAACCTCGCCGCCCAGTTGTGCTCGCCATATTGATTTGCTACGCCATTGTGCTGTTGCTCTTTGCGGGATATACACTGTGGTGGGTAGTGACAGGCCAGCAATATGTTTGGTAACAAACGAGATATGCCGAACCAAGGGTTGCACTTTATCGCTCGTTCCGCGAGAAAAGTAAATCGAGACATTGGACGTGAGAAGCAAACATGGACTTAGGCAATCTAGGATTTGACGAATGGTTTGAACAACATTCCGCCGCCCTCCTGCAACCGGGACACAGCATTGCGCGCGTCACCGCCGTTGATCGGGGCGCATTCCTCGTCAAAAATCAGGACGCCGAGACGTATGCGGAACTGGCTGGCAAATTCCGTTTCGTAGTTGAGGCCGCCATTGACCTTCCGTGTGTGGGCGACTGGGCGTGTGTGCAGCGTCACGCATCGGGCGGCCCCGCCATAATTCATGGCATCCTCCCGAGGAAAACGTTCCTGCGCCGCAAGTGCCCCGGCAAGACAGTAGATTTCCAGATGATCGCGGCGAATATTGACGTTGCCTTTATCGTCCAGGCCTGCCGGTATGATTTCAACATACCGCGCCTCAACAGATACTTGGTAATGGTCAACGAGGGTCAGATTGAACCGTGGATCGTCCTGAGCAAGACGGACTTGATCTCCTCCGAAGAACTTAACCGGACGATTGAGCAGATCAGGCGCGCCGGCATTTCCGCCCAGATTCTCCCGCTCAGCAATACGACGGGTTACGGGCTGGATGAGTTCCAAACTTTCCTTGTTCCAGGCAAAACGCATTGTCTGCTTGGCTCATCGGGAGTCGGGAAGACCACTCTCATCAACCGGCTGATTGGCCGCGACGCGCTTGACACAAACGCCGTCAGCGGAACTGGAGAAGGTGTCCACACCACCGCCCGCCGCCAATTGCTCATCCTTGATAATGGAGCCATGTTGATCGACACGCCGGGAATGCGCGAGTTGGGTCTTTTTGGAACAAGTGACGGGATGAACGCGACCTTCGCGGAGATTGGCGACTTTTCAATGAACTGTCGTTTTTCAAATTGCACGCACACTCAGGAGCCCGGCTGCGCGGTCTTGATGGCCGTGGAGAGCGGCGACTTAAGCGAGGACCAATACCAAAATTACATAAAACTAAAGAAAGAAACTGAATACCATGATCTCTCTTATGCCGAGAAACGGAAGAAAGACAGAACATTCGGGCGTTTCCTGAAATCGGCTATGAAGCAAATGAGGAAATGAGCTGCAAATTCCGAACCAACGACTTCAGTATACCGTTCGCAAAACTCACGGCCGCGAACCCCGAAGAATCAAGGGTAAGTCTATATTTTTTGAGCTAATCACTTAGCAATCGCCGCTACGGCTTATCAATTCTTGACATTCAGCCTGACGATTCTCTAATATTCAAAAATCTGACAGGCTTTCCGTCTTATATTTTGAGTTTGTTCCAATACACTATATTGGACGTATCCGAAGGTTAAGAAATGAATGAAACTGGATATATCCCCCGCATCGGCGAAACGTATCGCTGGATTGCATACGAGTATGCCGCTTTCGCGCTCTTTGGCGTGGCATGGGGCTCTATGTGCTTTTTTACGAATAGTGCACCGAAATTCCTTTTTGCATGCATGCCAAGTTTCCTTATCCTTGCCCTGACTGGAGGAATTGTCGGGATGGTTTTCTCGATCTTTGGCATCAAGAACGCGTCAGGCGTGGATCGAAAAGCGTTTGTTCGGACACTTATATTCTCAGTCTTTGGCCCACTCATTTTTCTAGCGCTCATCATTATGCAGATTATTTTCCATGAAAATAGTTAAAGGTAGGATTCCAGCCACACCTCGGAAGGCATCCGTCACCCACGGACGGGTCACCGAAACCTTCAAGACGGACGTTCGTAAGAAATGAAGATAATCATAATCATGGTACTGATCGGATGTCTGACTGGCTGCGTGCATCCAATCGCTTCCGAGTCGTCACCGATTAAGACTGGAATGTCGGTCCGAGAAGTAAAAACCATTCTTGGCCGGCCAAGTGGCACAGCCATGGATATGTGGTCGTTGCCGGTCGAAGGCGATACAAACAAGATTAGAAGCACGAGCATGTTAGTCTGGAAGTTGCCTCCAAAGGAGGAAGGTCAAAAGGCAACCGAGTATCTGGTGCACATTGAGAAAGTGCATCCAAGTACGGAGAAGCCGGGAAATCCATACTTGGAGTCGGAAGAATCTGACCAAGGGTGGACCGTCGAATCGATAAAAATAAAACAGTAAGAATCCGGACCAAGTTTCCATTTTCAACAATTCATTCTGGAAATCCACCCTACCCTCGATCAATTCTTGACATTCTGCCTGGCGATTCTCTAACATGCAAAAATAACGAACAAATTTCTCATAATTCATGAGTTTGTTCTAATAAACCATGTTGAGCCAAAATAAATGAGGCTACGCATCACAGATACAGTTTTACTGGCGTCGGCAGTCATATTTTCCCACGCCGTCTGGACCGGTGCCAGACTTGTCCCAATCGTGTACCATGCACTTTTTCACAAAGAAACAGACGCAAGTATCCGGCTGATTATGCCCGCTGTCACACGTTTCGCCAGTGACTTCCCGCTTGTCTTCGTGGTGCTCATCTGCATAGTTGGTTTTTTGGCGGCTATGCTATCTCGAAACAGACCGGAATTAGGCCGGGCCTATTTAGTCGCAGGTGTCAGCGCACAGGGCCTGATCTCATGGGTTGCGGCTTTCTGTTTCTGTTTTCTATCCTTCACCGGCCCAATCTGCCTTCATCATGACTCAAGTTTCGACTTGCCACAGTTTCTAACCACTGCATGGGGTTCTTCCCCGTTACACTTGTGGCACTTCTTCTCGCGATTAGTGTTGCATGTCGGGAATTGATTATGGGCGTGAGCCTAAACCAGCAAATTCAGCATATCGCCGGGAAGCCCGGTTTAGACTGATTTGTGGCGTTCCGCAGGAATAATAATTATGATGAGTCAGCGTGAAAATATTCTTCGGACGGTCCGCTTTGAGCGTCCGGAACGCATCCCGATGGGGTTCTGGATCAACCCCTCCTGTAACAATCATTACCCGCGCTCCGCTCTCGACGAGCTGCAGGAGAGCCATCCATACCTGTTCCCCGGCTTTCGCCGTTCATCAGCGCCGCCGACCGCTCCCACGCCGCCAATGCAAAGCTCATATGTTGACGAATGGGGCGTCACCATGGCAAGCCCCGAGGAAGGCATCGCGCCGGTGGCGGTCCGGCATCCCTTCGCGGACTGGAGCGCGTTCGAACGCTATTCGCCGCCACCCTTGCCTGACCTGACGGAGGAAGAGAAAAAGCGGCCGGATCTGGCAGCGGAGAACCGCCGGGATGCGATCGCGGCCGGCACTCTGGTTTATGGCGGATTGCCACACGGCCATACCTTCCTGCGATTGTGCGACCTGCGCGGATACGAGGCGCTGACCTGCGACATGGCAGACGATGAGCCGCGCCTCTGGCGGCTGATCAAGATGATCGAGGAGCATAACGAGGCAACGGTGCGCTGCTCCCTGCTCCGCGGAGCGGAGTGGATGGGGTATCCCGAAGACCTCGGCATGCAGATCGGCCCGATGCTTTCGCCGGAACACCTGCGGAAATACATCAAGCCAAGCTACCAGCGGCTAATGAAACCTGCGCGCGACGCCGGCTGCATCATCCACATGCATTCGGACGGCGACATCCGCGACCTGGTGGAGGACCTGGTGGACAGCGGAGTACAGGTCGTGAACCTCCAGGATCTTGTGAACGGCATTGAGTGGATCCGCCAGCGCTTCAAGGGCAAGGTCTGCATCGACCTCGATATTGACCGGCAGACCGTGACGCGTTTCGGGACTCCGGCCGAGGTGGACGCGCTGATCCAAACCGAAGTCAAGACGCTCGGAAGCCGCGAGGGCGGACTGACGATGATCTATGGCATGTATCCGGGCATTCCGCTCGCCAATGCGAAGGCGCTCATGGATGCGATGGAAAAATACTCTACTCATTATTCGTGATGCCAACATGCCGGAAGTATAGCTGGCCGGAAGAGAGACAGTCATGAAAATTTATATCATCGGCGACAGCATCTCCATCCACTACGGCCCATATTTGAAGCAGTACTTGGCCGGCGTGATGGACTATGCCCGCAAAGAGGGAGAGACTGAGGCGCTCCTAAACCTGGACAACCCGCAAGGAGCTAACGGCGGCGACTCCTCCATGGTGCTTTCCTTCATGAAAGCCCTCGCCAAGTCCGGAGGTGTTGACGCCGACCTTCTCCTAGTAAATTGCGGACTCCATGACATCGTGAGGAATCCGGAGACGGGGAAAGCGCGAGTCTCCATCGATGACTACGAAAACAACCTGCGTTCCCTGGTCTCCGTTGCCGGGAACATGCGAACCGACCTGGCCTGGATCAGAACCACGCCATGTGACGAAAAAGTTCACAACCGCCCCGGCATGAGTTTTTACCGGTTCTCTGCCGATTGCGCGGCCTACAATGCCGTGGCTGATCGTGTCATGAGCGAAACCGGTGTGCCATCAATTGATTTGCACGCCTTTACGTGCAACCTTGCGCGGGATCTCTACTGCGATCATGTCCACTTCCACGAGCATATTCGCGAGAAACAAGGGGCTTTTATTGCCGGATGGATTAACTGTTGGAAGATCGAAAAGCACGGCCAAACAAATCATGCAGGCGTCGCTTGCCAGCGCGCCTGATGGCTGACGTTGAGTCTGGTTGATATATGTTAGAAAAGAAACACGAACGATTACTGCCCTCCCGGCAGTTTGCCTGGCGTGTAGCCGGTTTTGCCGGAGCCGCCAGCGTACTGATCATCTTCGCCTTGGGCATTGGGGTTGCCGGCTACCACTGGATCGCCGGCTTCAGCCTGATTGATTCATTGCTGAACGCCTCCATGATCCTCGGCGGAATGGGACCGGTCGGCGAACTGCACGGCAGGGCGGCGAAGCTCTTTGCCTCGGGTTATGCCCTCTTCAGCGGCCTGGTTTTCATCACGGTAGCGGGATTGCTCTTCACCCCGCTCATTCACAGAATCCTCCACCTATTCCATGTCGATGAATCAAGTAAATAACAAACCAAATCGCCTCCTAAAATCAGAAAAGAATTATGACAAGGTCTTAATTTTCAATAATTCATTTTTGGCAATTGCCCAAACCGCCTATCAATCCTTGACATTCAGTCTGAAGATATCTAGTTTTCCATAAAAGTTGAACAACCTTTTTTCATTACATGATCTGAATTTGTTCTAATAAACCGTGTTAGTCTGCAGAAAGAAAAGATATGCCGAATATACGCCGGCAACGTCAAAGAACGAACTGGAGCCGGGCATGCCGTCCCGACTGACGGCGCGACGATGCAATGAACGAAGAGGATCATGTCCGGGGAAAGAAACAACAGAAAGGAAACACACATGAGACCAGTCACGTCAGTTCTAGCAATTCTGGCATTTGTCGGATTCGTTTTGACCGCGGCGGCTGAGCAAGAAAACCCCTCGCGCCTTTACGGAAAAGTCATCAGCGTGGACACAGCCGGCGGCAAGGTGGTGATCGCCCCGAAACATGGGCCGCATGTGACCGTCACGACAGACGCCAGCACGAAAGTCCAGGTGGACGGCAAGGATGCCACCTTGGGCGATATTAAACCCGACATGACCTTGCGCGTCAGTCCCGCATCAGGCACGGCGGCTGACCTCCGCGCTTTCCCGGCGCAAACAAACGCAGCTGAACCTGGCAAACCATCCGTGCTCTACGGAAAGGTCGTCAGCGTAGACACAGCCGGCGGCAAGGTGGTGATCAAGCCGAAACAGGGGCCGCATGTGACCGTCACGACAGACGCCAGCACA
>CAYYWX010000083.1:0-10630 GCA_964475405.1 uncultured Verrucomicrobiota bacterium | reverse complement strand
AGCGGCTTCGCGAAGGGGGAAGCGGGGGGTGGGTATTTTGCGCGTATCCATGGACCTATATAAATCAACATCTGAATGAAACACCACACTAACTTGTCGCGACCGTAAAAACACGCAATAATAAAAACCAAGGAAACCAGACCATGAATATTTATTTTAAACTGCTGCTTATGACGCTGGCCGCCTTTTTCTTAAATTCCATGGCGGCAAATGCCAACCCGGAACAGGTATTAAAAAAGGGCGACCGCCTGGCGATTGTCGGCGACTCCATCACCGAGCAGAAGATCTACAGCGCCTATATGGAAACCTACCTCGTCGCTTGCGCGCCGGAATTGGATGTCAAGGTCATCCAGCTTGGCTGGTCGGGCGAGACCGCCCCGGGATTTACGGCCCGGATGAACAGCGACCTGCTGTCGTGGAAACCGACCGTGGTCACGACCTGTTTCGGCATGAATGACGCCGCCCGTTGCACCAAGAAGGATTATGAAAACGCGATGCGCAAAATTATCACCAATGTCATGAATTCCGGCGCCACGATGGTTGTCGGCGCGCCGGGCGTGGTTGACTCCCAGACCTTCAATAAAACCAAGCCGGAGGTTGCCGTTGCCTACAACGATACCCTTGACAAATTGCGGGAGATTGAGCGCGGCCTGGCGGGAGAATACAAGTGCCCGTTCGCCGATGTGTACGGCGTCATGATGTCCGCCATGACCAATGCCAAGGCGGCCTACGGGCTTCAATATGCCATAGCCGGGGACGGCGTCCATCCTTCGCCCAACGGCCACCTGCCGATGGCTTACGCTTTCCTGCGCACGCTCGGCCTGGACGGGAAGATCGGGACGATCACCCTGAATTTCCCGGCCAAGGCTTCGGCCACGGCGGGGCACGCCATCGAGAACTGCGCGAGCGGCGCGGTGGACGTGGCCAGTTCCCGTTATCCCTTCTGTTTCACCGGCGGCAGCAACGATGCCGGAACCGTCAGCATGCTGCCCTTTGTCCCGTTCCAGCAGGACCTGAACCAATTCACGCTCGTGGTGCGGAAACTGCCGACGGAGCAGGCTGAAGTCCAATGGGGAAAGAACACCAAGAAGTTTTCGCGCGAACAATTGGAACAGGGCGTCAACCTGGCGGCCGAATTCCTTGACAATCCCTTTTCAAAGCCGTTTGCCGAGGTCCTGGCCGCCGTCGGGCAGAAACAAAATTACGACACTTTCATGGTCAAGACAATGTTCACCGGCTTCCGGCAATCGGATCTTTATTTCAAGGACGATTCCGCCTTCGCGCAGGCCAGGGAAACGCTCCGCGAGCGCCTGCTTGCCAGGCAGATGGATAACGCGGTTAACCTTAAAAAAGCGGTCAAGCCCGTCCGCCACCGGATCGAGATCCGCCCGTGCCAGAATCAGCCCTGATTGTTCCCTAGCCCGACTTCAGTCTGACCTGGCCATAGATTGTCCAGTTGAATAACGCAACAATTCAGACGCGGAAAACATTCAACATTATCAAAGCAGTTGAACGTTGGATGTTGAGTGTTGAACGTTTCCGGTTCCTGAACTTAATTATCTGACACACGATACCGTCTTCAGTCTTCAGCCTATCCGCCTTTTAGTCACATTCAGGCAATGAACCCGATCTGCTCGGTTTTCAAGCTGTCGGGCGGGACCTCCACAAGGAACCTGGAAGGGGTCAGGAACATGACGCCGCCGTTCTGGTCGCGGCGCACGGTCGGCATGCACAAATAAAGATCGTCCTTCGCCCGGGTAACGGCCACATAAAAGAGCCTCCGCTCCTCCTCGTCCCCGCCGGGCTCCTTCAAGGAACGGGCGGAGGGAAACATTCCGTCCGCGGCCCAGAGGATGAAAACCGCGCGCCACTCCAGGCCCTTCGCCTGGTGCACCGTGCTCAGCCGCAGAGAATCCGCCGCGACGCCGTCCATGCGGTCGGCGTCGGCATCGAGGTTGGTCACCAACGCCACTTCATTCAGGAATTCCTCAACCGAATCAAACTCGGCCAGGAACCCGATCAGCCCCTTCAAATCCTCCATCCGCCGCTCATAGTCATCGTAGGTTTCCAGCAGATATAAGTCATAAAACCGGCTGATAAAGTTCAGGATCACCTTGCCCGGGTCGCGCCCGGCCGCCCCGGCCTGGCCCGATGAGCCCGCGTAGTCTTCCAGTAATTCGTCGATTTTTTTCCAGGCTGCCCGGGCCGCGGAGGGCAACGCCTTGGCAAGGGCCAGGCGCTGGGCGGCCTGGCGGGCGTCAAAGTTGCCGCCCAGCTGGCGCCAGATTTTTTCCGCGGTTTTCTCGCCGACTCCCGGCAAAAGGCGCAAAAGCCTTTCGAGGGCCAACTCATCCTTCGCGTTGTGCATGATCCGCAGCAGCGAACAGGCGTCCTTGACATGGGCCTGCTCAAAAAATCTCATGCCGGACATGACCACGAACGGGATCTGCTCGCGCGCGAGCGCCAGCTGGAGTTCCAGCGCGTGATAATGCGCCCGGTAAAGCACGGCGATATCGCGCCAGGCCAGGCCGGAATTATGGAGGCGCCGGATCTGCTCAACCACGTACCGCGCCTGGTGGTCGCCGTCGCGCAGCACGGCGAAGGTCGGCTTCCGGTAAGCCGCGCGCGTGGCCCGCAGGGTTTTTTGAAACTGGCGCGGGTTGCCGGCGATGCAGGCGTTGGCCAGGGTCAAAATTTCCGGCACGCTGCGGTAATTGGTTTCCAGCTTGAACTGCCGGGCATCCGGGTAACGCTCGGGGAACGTGAGGATGTTCCGGTAATCCGCGCCGCGCCAGGAATAAATGCTTTGAAAATCGTCGCCCACGACCATCACGTTGCGATGCTTCGCCGCGAGCAGATCCACCAGGTCGGACTGGATCATGTTGGTGTCCTGGTATTCGTCCACCATGACATAAAGAAACTGTTCCTGGTATTGCGCGAGCTCGGCCCCGTTATTTTTCAGGAGCTCAAACCCGTTGACGAGCAGGTCGTCAAAATCCATCGCGTTCAGCCCCCGTTTCTTTTCGCCGTATAATTTCAGGGCGGCGGAAACTTCGGCGACATCCACGGCATGTTCGCCGAAATAACCTTCAACAGCGTCCGCCAGGGCGCGCCGCCGGTTGACCGCGCCGCTCAGGAGCGACAGGAGCACCTCGGCGCGGGGAAACTCCCGGTCGGTCAGCTTGAGCTCCTTGACACAGGCCTTCATCAGGCTGACGGAATCATCGCGGTCAAGGATCGTGAAATCAACGGAGTAACCGAGGAGATGCGCGTGACGCCGAAGCAGGCGGTTGGCCAGGTGGTGAAATGTCCCGCTCCAGAGCCCGCTGACCTCAGGCCCGACGATCAGCCGGGCGCGCTCCAGCATTTCGCGCGCGGCCTTGTTGGTGAAGGTCAGCAGCAGTATACGGCGGGGCTCAACGCCCCGCGCGACAAGGTTCGCCACGCGATAGACCAGCGTGCGGGTTTTGCCCGTGCCGGCCGCGGCCAGCACGAGCAGCGGGCCGTCGGGCGCCTGGACCGTGGCAACCTGCTCGGCATTAAGATCGCGTTCAAAATCAATGGTCATCTGCAATTCTTCAAGTTGGACCGAAGGCGCAACATCGCCCAGGCCGCGAGGGTCTTGGCGTCCTTTATCCGGCCGGAGGCAAGCATGGTTTCAAATTTTTTCTTTTCAAGGCAGACCACTTCAATCTGCTCGTCCGGCTCGGGGCGACTTTCACCCCCGTCCGCCCTGATTTCGGCGAAATAAATTTCAATGCGCTCATCGCAAAACCCCGGGGCGGAATAGATGCCGCCCAAGCGCCTGAGCGCGATAACCCTGTATCCGGTCTCCTCCCGGACTTCCCGGCGCAGGCAGGCCGCTGGCGCCTCGCCGGGCTCGCGGGTGCCGGCCACAATTTCCAGCAACGCGCTTTCAACCGGCTTGCGGAACTGGCGCACGAACACGAAACGCCCGTCCGGCCGGCGGCACAGCGCGGCCACCGCGCCGGGATGGCGCACTATCTCGCGCCGCGCAACGCGGCCGTTCTCAAGCCTGACATCAAGCAAGTCCAGCTTGATCAGTCTTCCGCTGAACTTGCGGATGGTCTTAATTGTTTTTTCTTTCATTTTCTTATAGAGAGAAAGACGTCCAAGCACCCTCCCCGGATTTGCCGCACGGAAGGCATGATTGCACGGATATTCCCGATTCACAAGAAATTAAACATTGAAATGGCTGAAAATATCATCGTCATTGCCAAAATAATGACGACAAATGAGATATTGACACCTTGGCGTTATGATATATTATTGATTGTTTTGTATATTTTGCCAACGTAGCTCAGCTGGTAGAGCAGCGCATTCGTAATGCGCGGGTCGTCGGTTCAATTCCGACCGTTGGCTCGGTTACAGGTTAACGACAATTTCATTGTGAATTCAGCCGATTTATGAAAAAAATCAAGAAAAGAACGCCGTCCCGGAAAAAACCGGTAACAATAAAAAAACACGCGGTCAAGGCGCATAAAAAATCTCTGCCTGGCAAAAAATCCAGGCCGGCGCCGCCAACCGGCAAAAAAAACGCATTACCCCCGCCCGCCGGGAAAAAAATCTCCGCCCTTACCAAGGCCGAACAGACCCAGCAGGACGCCGAGGCCCTGAAAATCAGCTCGCAGCTGCGCATAAAATTAAGCAGCGAGGAGCTTCACGAAAAGGTGAAGGAATTGATCAAGCTCGCGCGCGAGCAGGGCTACCTTACCTACGCGGACATCAACGAAAGCCTGCCGAACGATTTGATTGATCCCGACGAACTGGAAGGATTTATCCTCCTCTTGCGGGGAATGGACATTGAAATAATTGACGCCTCGGACGTCGAACAATACAAAAAGCAGGCCGAAAAAGCGGAACGGGCGGAACAGGCCAAGTCGCTGGACGCGATGGACGACCCGATCCGTTCTTATATTCACCAGATGGGCCAGGTGCCCCTCCTCACCCGCGCCCAGGAAGTCGAGATCTGCAAGCGGATCGAGGAGGCCGAAATTCATTCCCGCGCCCTTTTCAAGGAGTTCGGATTTTCAATTGAAGCCCATTTCGGGCTGGCCGACCACCTCGAGGAGGGGAAAGAACGCTTTGACCGCATCATCATGGACAAGCACATCGAGGGCCGTGACAAATACTTCCGGATCATGCCCGCCCTCAAGAAGAAAGTCCGCGGGGTCCACGCGAAATTGACGAAAGTTTTCATAAAGATGAACAGCAAGCGCGCCAGCCAGGCAAAACTGAAACGCCTGGCGGCAAACTTCAGCGCGCACCATCACGCTTACGCGCGGATCCTGGACAGCTTTCACTTCAAGCAGAAAGCAATCGAGGATTTCATCACGGTCGTGGACAAATATCACCTGCTTTACAAGGAATGCGCCAACCGGCTGCATAAGCTCGAAAAACGCAAGCGCCCGAATAACGCCGCGCATAAGGCCGAGGTGCGCGCGGCGCAAACCGAGCTGAAAAAACTTGAAACAAGTTTCTGGATGCAGGGCGGCCAATTCGACGCCAAGTGCAAGGAACTGCGCGAATGGCTGAAGAAGGGCCAGAAGGCCCGCACGGAAATGGCGGAAGCCAACCTGCGCCTCGTGATCAGCATTGTCAAGAAATATATGAACCGCGGGCTCATGTTCCTCGACCTTATCCAGGAAGGCAACACCGGCCTCATGCGCGCGGTGGAAAAATTTGAGTACAAGCGCGGATACAAGTTCAGCACTTACGCCACCTGGTGGATCCGCCAGGCGGCCACCCGCGCCATTGCCGACCAGGCCCGCACCATCCGCATCCCCGTCCACATGATTGAAACAATCAACAAGCTGGTCAGGGTCCAGAAACAGTTATTGCAGGACTTCGGCCGCGAGCCGACCCCGGAAGAAGTCGCCAGCGAAGTCAACCTGCCGGTTGACCGCGTCCGGGAAGTGTTCAAGATGTCCCAGCAGCCGATTTCGCTGCAGGCCTCCGTCGGCGACAGCGACGACACGACCTTCGGCGATTTTATCGAGGATAAGTCGGCCGAAAACCCCTCGGAAATGGCCGCCTACAGTCTCTTGCGCCAGCGGCTCCAGGAAGTGGTCCATACCTTGTCCGAGCGGGAACAGAAGGTCGTCCACCTGCGCTTCGGCATTCTGGACGGATGCCCGCGGACGCTGGAGGAAGTGGGCAGCATGTTCAACGTCACCCGGGAGCGTATCCGCCAGATCGAGGCAAAAGCCCTGCGGAAAATGCGCCACCCGACAAGACTGCAGAAACTGGAAGGTTTTCTTGACATCAAAACCTAGGCGGAAGATCACAATGAGGCATAACCTCAACCATTCCTGGCATCCGATCGGCTGGTTTCTTCTTGCTGCTTTTCTGCTGTTGGTGCTCCCGCCGGCCTTCGCCGCGATGCAAACCATCAAAGCCAAGCAGATAAGCGGCGCCAACATGACCAAGGAACAATGCCTGAAACTAATTGACAGCGTCAGCCTTACCAAGGACTTGCGCGGCGCCAAGCTGGATGAGGTTGACCTTTCCGGCAAAAGCCTCGTTTCCGTCGATCTATCGGAGGCCAGCCTGAAAAAATCAATTCTCAAGGGCACCAAGCTCACCCGGGCCGACCTTACCAAGGCTAACCTGGAAGGCGCCATCCTCTACCAGGCGGATTTGAGCGGCGCCAAGCTCAATAACGCCAACCTGAAAAACGCCAAGCTGATAAACGCCAACCTGAAGGACGCCATGCTGATCGGGGCGGACCTGGACAAGGCCGTTCTCAACGGCGCCGATTTCAGCGGGGCCAATCTTACCGGGGCAACGATGGAAGGGGTCAAGACCAATGGCACCATTTTTGCCGGCACAATCATGCCGGACGGCCAGGTCCATCCCTGATTTTGCTCCTCCCTTCTCCACCTTCGTTACGCCCGAGGCGCCCGGCCGCACTGCACTGAATTCACAAAAAAGCTTGATCCGGGAGGGACAATAAATATAATGCCTAACCATTCACGACTCTGTTTTTTAACATCATGAAAAACAAAAAAACAACCCGGGCCGTTGTCGGCATCGTGATGGGCAGCGATTCGGACTGGCCATTGCTGGAAGCATCCGTCAAAACATTGCGCGAGTTCGGCGTGCCGAGCGAAACGCGGGTCATCTCCGCCCACCGCGCGCCGATCATCGCGGCAAAATACGCGGAAAGCGCCGCCGGGCGCGGCATAAAAGTCATTATCGCCGCCGCCGGCGGCGCCGCCCACCTGGCCGGGCTGATTGCGGCCCATTCCATCCTGCCCGTCATCGGCGTGCCGGTAAAAGGCGGCGCGCTGGACGGCATTGACGCCCTGCTGGCCACCGTTCAAATGCCGGCCGGCGTGCCGGTCGCCACGGTGGCCCTCGGCTCGTCCGGCCCGGTCAACGCGGCCATCCTGGCGGTCCAAATCCTGGCGCTGCAAAATAGAATCCTGGCCGGAAAACTTCGCCGGCACAAGCGCAACCTCACGGGCAAGGTTGTCCGCGCCAATAAAAAAATTCAGTCAATTCTGGAGAAAAATAATGAATAAGCCGGGTGCGATACTTTTCGGATTTAATATTTTCCTGCTGACCGCCGCCCTCCTGGCCGCCGCCGACCAGCCCTCGGCCGTCGCCGGCATCATGCGCGACGTGACCGAGCTCGGCGATATTCTCCAGAAAAAACACGCTGTTTTTGACCCGGCCGCCGGCAGCAACATTACCGCGACGATCATCAAGGCCATCGATCCTTATGCCGAAGTCCTCACCAGGGAACAGGCCGACCGCCGCGCCGAGGAATTGCGCGGGGTGTTTTACGGCGTCGGTCTGACAATCGCGATTAAAAACAAATTGCCGACGATAACCGGCGTCCTCAAGGACGGGCCGGCGGAAGCCGCCAATCTTAAAAACGGGACCATCATTGAGAAAATCGGCGACCAGAAAACGGAAGGCATGCCGCTCGAGGCGGTCGTTGCCAGGCTCCGCGGCGCGAAGGACGAAACCGTCCGCCTGACGATCCGGTCCGGCGACAAAAACGCGGAAACGAACGAATGCGTCCTGAAACGGAACATGGTCCAGATGCCGGTTGCCGGCGTGACCGAGGACTGGCCATACAAGATGGGCTTCATAAGAGTCAACGGCCTTTATGAAAATTCCGGGGCGAACATCGTCAGCCAGCTGGTGACCTGGGCGGAAACCAATTGCGCCGGCATCATCCTCGATTTGCGCAATGCCGACGGCGGCGATTTGCAGGCGGCCGCCGACGTGGCCGGCCTTTTCATTCCCGCCTCCGCGCCCATCATGAACGTCCGCGACGGAAACAACGCGGTTGTTTCCTCCTACACGGGCAAGGCCGGCAAGGCGATTAACGCCCCGCTCATGGTTTTGATCAACAACGACACCAGCAACGCGGCCGAGGCGCTGGCCGCCGCGCTCAGCACCGGCAAGGGCGTCCTCCTGATCGGCACCCCGACGCGCGGCGACGACTGCCTGCGCGAATTCGTGCCGCTCGCGGACGGGCGCATCGTCTATCTCGCCACCCGCCGGATTGAAATCAACCACGGCGCTTCCTACCACCGGACGGGCGTCAATCCGCAGGTGCCGGT
Organism: uncultured Verrucomicrobiota bacterium; assembly: GCA_964475405.1. GTDB lineage: Bacteria > Verrucomicrobiota > Kiritimatiellia > JAAZAB01 > JAAZAB01 > JAQUQV01. The sequence continues at coordinate 2,030 of CAYYWX010000083.1, read as the reverse complement.
CACGCAAGCCAACGATCCGGTCAAAACCGAGGAAGCAACCCCCGACGAGGAAAACGGCTTGTTCACGAAATTATCGGACGAGGAAAAACTTAACCGGGCGCTGCTGCGCCGCACAAAGGGCGACGCCGTCCTGCAAAGGGCGACCGATATCCTGCTTGGGCTCAAGGCCCTCAACATCAAGGGACGTTGAATAGAACACGCATATTGAAATTGACGGCATCAGGCCTTGCTGATCAAAACGTCATCTCCGCGGCCGTGGACGTCCTGCGGCAGGGCTGCCTGATCGTTATGCCGACTGACACCGTCTATGGGGTGGCCGCTCATTGGGAAAACAAAAAAGCGGTTGAAATGCTGCGCCGCGTCAAGAACCGGCCGGACGACAAGCCCATACCAATACTTGCTTCCGACCGCGAAATAATTGAAAACATGAATATCAGTTTCGGAGATAAGGCGGGGAAACTGGCCCTGAGGTTCTGGCCCGGGCCGTTGACCATCGTCCTGCCCGTGAATGGCCTCTGGGAGGGGTTCCGCATTCCAAACCATCCCGTCGCCCTGGCCATTATCAGGGCCGCGGGCGGACTCCTGCGGGTAACGAGCGCCAACTTGAGCGGGCACTCCCCCGCCCTGACGGCGGACGAGGCGGTGCGCGCCCTGGAAGGCGGCGTCCGGCTGGCGGTGGATTCCGGGCCGGCGCCCGGCGGCGTCCCGAGCACGGTGGTTAAAATAACCGGCGAAACAATTGCCGTCCTGCGCGAGGGGGCGATCCCCGCCCGCGCCATTTATGACGCTTGCGGATAAAACCATGACAACCGGCAACAAAATCAGCGCTCTTTTTGTATGCACCGGCAATATCTGCCGGAGCCCGATGGCGGAATACCTTTTCCTCAGCCGCCTGCCCTCCGGTTCGCCCTGGACCGCCCGCTCCGCCGGCCTTTCGGCGATAACCGGCCTGGCGGCGAGCGAGACGGCCATTGACGTCATGGATGAAATCGGGGTCAATATGCGAAAACATTCCAGCCGCGCCCTGACCAACGAGCTGGTTGACAAGGCGACGATTATCCTCGTCATGACCGGCGCCCACGCCGCGGAACTGAAACAGCGATTTCCAAAAGCGCGCGACCGTGTGCACCTGCTCGGCTCATTCAACAAGCACGCCCAGGAAAAAGAAATACCCGATCCGGTCGGCGCCGGGCTTGAAACCTACCGCCGGACCCTGAGCAATATCGCCGAAAGCATCGAGGGCCTGATCGGCTACCTGCGATCATTTCATAAAAAATAAACACCTCCAATCAAAGGGCAAACATGCATATCGTCATAAGTTCCGATCACGGCGGATTCCTCCTGAAGGAAACCCTGAAAAAATATCTCGCGGAAAAAAAAGTCATGGTGGACGACCTGGGCTGCCCCGGCAAGGACTCGGTTGATTACCCTGACTTTGCGGCGCGGGCCGCGAATGAAGTTTCCCTGGGGCGCGCGGATTCCGGCATCGTCATCTGCACTACCGGCATCGGGACGTCAATCGTAGCCAATAAATTCCCGGACGTGCGCGCCGCGCTCTGCCTGACGCCGCACATGGCCAAGATGGCCCGGGCCCATAACAACGCCAATGTCCTCTCCCTGGGCGGCGCCCTGCTGAGCGATGACGACGCCAAAAAAATTGTCGACGCCTGGCTCGCCGCCGATTTTGACGGCGGCGAACGCCATGCGCGCCGCGTGAAAAAAATAGAGGCCTACGCCCGCAAAGCCAACGAGGCGGCCAATATCGCCAAAACCGACCCGGAAATTTACACGGCGATCCAGAACGAAAACACGCGCGAGGACGAAAATCTTGAACTGATCGCGTCGGAAAACTACGCCAGCCGGGCAATTCGCGAGGCGACCGGATGCCTGATGACCAACAAGTACGCCGAGGGCTACCCCGGCAAACGCTGGTATAACGGATGCGAGTTCGTGGACAACGCCGAGCAATTGGCCATTGACCGGGCCAAGCAGCTTTTCGGCGCGGACCACGCCAACGTCCAGCCGCATTG
>CAYYWX010000082.1:0-11250 GCA_964475405.1 uncultured Verrucomicrobiota bacterium | reverse complement strand
ACCGAATCAAGGAAGCTGAAGATGGTGACTACCGCCGGGTCGGTAAAATCGTCGGCCGGAACATATACCGCCTCTACCGCGGTAATCGAACCTTTATCCGTGGTGCGAATCCTTTCCTGAAATTCACTGATCTCCGAGGCCAATGTGGGCTGATAACCGGTTTCTGAGGGAACTCGGCCCAAAAGCGTGGATATCTCCGCGCCGGCCTGGACAAATCTGTATACGTTATCAATAAACAAAAGAACATTTTTACCCTGTTTTTGAATCCATTCTGCCAGGGTCACGCCGCTAAGGGCCACTGAAAACCTTGCCCCGGGAGGTTCGTTCATCTGGCCAAAGGCCAGCATTACGTTATCCAGAAGGCCTTGTTCTTCAATCTCCAGGTACAATTCGTTGCCTTCTCTTATCCGCTCGCCCACTCCAATAAATACACAGGCGCCTTTGTGTTTCTTGACTATGTTGTTAATGAGCTCCAGGGTAATTACGCTTTTGCCCACGCCTGCTCCGCCCAGGACGCCGGTCTTTGAGCCCACCACAAAGGGAAAGAGCAGGTCTATTACCTTTATTCCCGTCTCCAGTATTTTACTTTCCCTGCTTCCGAGATCATCCGGACTCACCTTTATTGAAGATATGTCCCTTCGTATAGGAGAAAACTCCTGCGAGTCTATCGGTCCTTTTCTGTCTATCGGTTGGCCGTGAACGTTTATAATTCTTCCGTAAAGACCCTTTCCTACTGGTACGCTGAGCGTGGTGCCGACAACTTTCGCCGGGCTGTTATTTTGAATATTCAAGGTCGAATCCATGGCAATGCAACGGGCAACGTTATTTTCAAGATGCTCGGCGACTTCCAGGGGCACTATTTTGCCGTCGTAGGTGGTAACTTCAAGAAGCTGATATACCCCGGGTATCTCGCTTGTTGATTCAAACCGGACATCAACCACTGGCCCTATGACAGCAATTACACGTCCGTTGATATGGGCGGTCGCAGGCGTTCCGGCAGGTTTATCTTTTGTCATTCTGTTCCTTTGTGTTATTTTGATAAAACTGAAACGAGGACCGGGAATCTAGCTTTTTTCATTCTTCTTTTTCAGAATCTGTGATGCAAATGTTTCCCTCATGCCCTGGTCAACTTTTGCATGCACCCGTTTCACATATTCTAATTTAATCTTCTTCCCTTGCGCTTTAAGATACTGGCAGCTGCCTTCGAGGTGGTTGGCCCGCGCGCCGAATTCCGAGAGTTTATTCTCCTCGAACACCAGGAAGAGCCTTTCGACGATATATGTGCCCACCAGGTATTCCAGGATGCCCTCCAGGGGCGATTCCAGTATAATGCTTTCGCGCGCTGCCGGAGACCCTTTTTGCCACGCGGGATGCTCTTGTTCTCCCGGTGCGCCCTTTTTATCAGGGCCCTCCTTGCTATAAATGCGAGAGCAGGGCAGGAGCGTTTCCACCTCTATTTTTTGAACGGAAAATGAAACAGGCCTGGCATAGGATAAAATACAATGACCAAATCTGTTCTCTTTTACGCCTTTCATAATATGATCCTTTATATTTTCTGCCAGTTGGTATCGATTTGACATGTCAACCCCGGGGAATGCAACGCATTTTTCTCCTAAACTTTTCAGGCTGTCGGCGCCCCTTGTCCCCGCGATAAACAGCTCCGCCTTCCGGTTTTCCCGGTGGGCCAGGGCGGCGTTTATGACCTTGTTGTTCAGCCCCCCCATGAAACCTTCGTTGGAGCTTATCATGATAATTGCCATGTTTTCGTTTTGCGATTCGATCAGGGGATGTTTCAGCCCGAAAAGATTTATCATTGAGAAGAACCCCTCAAAAGCCTCCATTATCACCTTGAAGCGCTGCTTCTTTTTATCCAGGGCATAAAACTGGGAAGCAGCTATGTCTTCCATGACGCCCAAAACGCTTGTCAGGTCCGCGTTTAACTGAATATCTTTTTTGAGTTGAAGCGCAGTGGGCATCTTTTTGGTCCTTCCTTCGGCTCCGCCCGGGAATCCTTCTTCACCTCGTCCGGGGCAAGCTTTGGGTCGCTGCTTTCAAGAAATCCGCAAGAAATTTATCAAACGTTTCTTTTGCAGCATCCGAAAGTGACATCTTTCCAGATGAAAGCTCTGAAATTAACTCTGGATGCGCCCTTTGGAGTTTACTGAATATGTTATTCTTAAAGTATTTTATCCTCTCCGCATTTAAATCGTCCAGCAACCCCTTGTTTAGGGTGTAGAGGAATATAATCTGCTCCGCCAGGGATACGTTGGCGTTTTTTTCCTGGGAAAACAGCTCGCTCAAGGCCTCTCCTCTCTTAAGAGTGATTTCGGCCTCGCTGGATAAGGTGGTCTTTATTTTGGTCAGCGCTAACAATTGGTTATACTTGGTAAAAAGCATCCTTAAGGGATGGGCTAATTCCTTTAATGCCGGACATTGTGCCCTGGTTCCGATAATGGAAACGGACTGGCTGAAGTCTATGGCCGGCTTGAATCCCCTGGTAAAAAGGGATGTGGAAAGGAGTATTTGGCCGTCGGTCATTGATATCAGGTTGGATGGTATATAGCCCGTAACGTCCCCTTGGATGGTCTCCGCTATGGAGAAGGAACTCATTGACCCGCTTCCCAATTCCTTGTTCAACTTGCCTCCCCTCTCCAAAAGCATGGAATGAACATAATATATATCTCCCGGATATGCCTCCCTGCCCGGAGGACGTTCCATCAATAGAGAAATCTCTCTATAGGACCATGAATGCCGGGTAAGATCATCAAGGAGCAGGAGCACGTCCTTTCCCTTATACATGAAATATTCACCCAGGGTGCTGGCAACATAAGGGGCTAAATATTGCTGGCCACTGGGCGCAGAAGCCAATGCCTGGATAACAATGGTATAGGGTAAGGCCTCATATTTATGCAGCACCCGCAACACCTTGAGCAGCGAGGAGTAACTCTTGCCGATGCAACAATATACGCAAATAATATTTTTATCTTTTTGGTGTAAGATAGAATCAACCGTTATCGTGGTCTTGCCCATTGCCCGGTCACCGATAATAAGCTGCCGCTGACCTTTAGCCATGGGAATTGTGGCGTCAATTATTTTTATGCCTGTCTCCAGCGGTTGGTCGGTCCCGCCTCTATCCATGGTTTCCGGCGCATTTCTGAATACGGACTGGAAACTATCCGGAATTATGGGTCCTTTATTATCGCAGGGGTTTCCGAAGACATCAATAACCCTGCCCAGGAATCCTGTGCCGGTAGGAATGCGAAAAGGTTCAAACTGGCTTACAACCTTCTCTCCTGACCGCACCTTTGCCTCGTATCCCAAAATCAGGCCCAAAACACCTTTCGCGTCGAAACCCATTACTATTCCCTTCACGCCCGAGGCAAATTCAATCACCTGGCCGTTCAGGCAGCTTTCCAGCCCGCCTATCCTGACAATGGATTTTTTCACCGCGCGAACTTCCCCCACCTCTTTTATGGAGATATGAGAGATCGCCTTTGGTGTCCTGTGGTCATCAACCATGTTTTATTTTTTTATCCTTTGTTCGGGGGGGAGTTTGATCGTGGCTTCTATGGTTTCGATCCGTTCAAACAATTCCTTGCGCGTCATCTTTTCCAGGTCGGCCGCGCTGATTTCAAGGGCTTTCAGCGCATTCATCATCTCCTTCTTTTGTGTTTCGTCCATATCGCTCCGGCCGGCGATGATGTCGCTCATATCCTTCAACACCTTGTTGACGTCCTTGGCGGCCTTGCGCTGTTCGAGGAAAATGCCTTTATACTTGCCTCGCGCCATAAAATCTTCCAGGGTAGACTGGAGCCCGGAAATAATATCTTTACTCAATTCTCTTTTGGCGGCTAACTCTTTAATCAACTCCGGATTTTGTTTGGTCAGGAATGCAAATACGGTATCGATAAAAGTTTTCAGTTGGTCTTCATCTAATTTATCCAGGAGACCCTCTCTCAAGCAATATAACAGCACTATCTCTTCTTCGGTAGAACGGGGCAAATTGTTTTTCTGTATTAAAAGCTGGGTAATAGCCCGGCCATGGGCAAGCTTATCCGCCACCTCTTCAGAACGGGTGCTGGATACCTTGGACATCTGAGCCAGCTCTCTATATTGAATATATTCCAGCCTTAACATGCCGCTGAGCTTCTTCATGGCCTTGGATTGGACCTTGCTTCCTATCCGGGAAACAGAAAGCCCCGTATCCAGCGCCGGCCTGAAACCCTCGCCGAATGATGAAGTGTTAAGCACCAGCTGCCCGTCGGTCATAGAGACTATGTTGGAGGGGATATAGGCTGTCATGTCCCCCAAAGTAAGCTCCACAATGGGAAGGTAGGTTGCGGTTCCTCCGCCCAAATCCTTTTTCAACCTTCCGGCCCTTTCCATGAGCTGGGAATGAAGATAGAAGATGTCGCCGGGATAGGCATCCCTTCCCGGAGACCTTTCCAGCAAGAGGGAAAGCTCCCGGTATCCCCAGGCATGCTTGGTTAAATCATCGAAAACTACCAGTACGTCCCGGCCATGATGCATAAAATATTCCGCCAGGGTCGCCGCGGTGTAAGGGGCGAGATACCTTGCTCCTGTAGGGGCGGTAGCCGTAGCCGCCACCACGATGGTGTATTCGAGGGCCTCCAGATCGCGAAGTAATTTTATTACTTTCTCCAGTGAGACTTGGGGTTTGCCCACACAACAATAGATACAGATTACATTTTTCCCCTTCTGGTTAAGTATGGCATCGGTGCCAATACTTGTTTTGCCGGTCAGCTTATCTCCCAGGATAAGCTCCCGCTGCCCCCTTCCTACCGGGAACATGCTGTCAATGGAGAGAATTCCTGTCTCCATCGTCGCGGTTACCGGATCCCTCTCCAGAACCCCGGGAGCCACTTTAAATACCGGATACATATCATCCGGTTCGATGGGGCCTTTTCCATCCAGCGGTTCCGATAACGCATTAACAATCCTGCCTACGAATTTCATACCCACTGCGACTGTTAAAGGAACTTTTCGGGAATATACCTTGTCGCCGACCTTTACTTCAACCGATGGGGAAATTACCAAGGCCAACACCTCGCTTTCATTAAAACCCATGACCATGCCAAAACCACCGCCGGAGAAACTGACCAATTCCATGTTGAGGCAGTTTTTCAAGCCATCAATTTTAACGATATCCTTCTTTATCTCCTTTACGATGCCAAACTCTTTTACATCTATTACCGGCGGGATTTTGGCAAAGGTGCTCGTCATTAGATCATTTCCTTTAACGAATGTGTTGACGGTGACATCGGGCTGCCATTGGCATTTTTGCCTCTACCGCCGATTTTGTCAGTGGCTCGCTCTTGCGGGATGAAATTTTTCATCTCGGCAATTCAGCTCTCAGGCAGAATGTTCTTTCTCCAACTGATCTATAGCGATCCGGAGTTTGTTTGCCAGGCTTCCGTCAAGTATAAGTCTGCCCAGTTTAATCAATATTCCGGCCACTAGAGAATCATCTATCGTTTCTTTAAGCTCAATATCCATCTTTAGTTTACTGGATAATTGTTGCCTGAGCATTTCCTTTCTTTCCTTCGTGAGGGGGAATATGGTTACAATCTCCACTTCCTTTATGGCTTCACGCATCTGGCCCAGATCGATATTGACTATCTGTCGGGATATCTCCTCGATCATGACATCGTGCGTGGCGCCCAGGCAGTCTGCGGTCAAGACCTGTTTTATAATAGCTTTTGAAAAATGGATGCTCTTGCGCGCCGCCATGCTATGGATCTCCCTTTCCATGCTCTCTTTTTTGGCCTGGGCGGCTTTTACCATCTTGTCGGTTTCCCGGCGGGTCTCCTGTAAATGCTTGGTCCTTAGCTCCTCGGCTTCCTTTTGGGCGTCTGCCATTAACTTTTGGGCATCTTCTTTGGCCTGGGCAATCTTTCGATCGTATTCGGCTTTGGCCTCTTCTATCTGTCCCCTTAATACCTCGACCTTTTTGCTGCTTTCATCGACCATCAACTGCAATCTCTTTTTCTCCGCAGAAATCTGACTATAGAGAAGCTTGCGTAACCCGACGACGATCAAGACGAAAGTAACCACCGCCACAAGTATCAGTTGAAATACCGTCATTATCTTGCCCCCCTTTTAAAACAGAAAACGGATGACAGAAGACAGAGGACAGATAAATCAAGGATGCAGAAAAACATAACCATGATTATGACAAGATCACTCATTCTCTTCCTCAGCCAGAATCACCAATTCCTCATTCTGGAACCTAATAATCCCCCTTTTTACGGGAAACTCTTTCTCCCGGTCTACGATGGCCTTCCCGGGGGATATTACAGATTTATGAAAAGCCATCACCTCAAATTCACTTCCATTTCCGGGCAAGAATCTGATAAGAAATCGCTTTTCAGCCGACGCGGACACACATCCGCCGGAATCGTATGAACAGGCGCTTACAGGTTGGTATAGTGCAAAAACCGGGCGGGAATGTCAAGCACGGAGCAAAACACTGTGGGCAAACGGACGCCCCGGTCGTCCGGGGAGGAGGGTGCTTGCGAGTCCCGGTGTTCCATCCATTCCGTGTCCACGCCTTTAGCGTGGCATGCCTCCGCGGTGAGTCTTTTGCCGCGGCCGGCGCGTTCGTTCGGCTACGCGTGAAAATGTCTTACCGGTTCCCCCGCATCAGCCCCTGCATCAGTGGAAGCAAATCCTTGTTCCGTGCGTCGGCGACTATGTGTTGGAGGTGATCGCCCTGATGTTGCGGGTCGATATGGATCTGGCTGGCTGCCGTATCATCATAAATGAGTATGGGCAGATTGCTGGTGGCGGGGATCATGCGTAAAATAGAGGCGATCTGCGTGCCGTTCATGCCATCCATGAACATTTGCATCATAATGCCATCAGGCTGTTCGGTAAGCGCCGTTTGCACAACGTCTCCCACGCCCAGGGGGGTGACGACTTTAAAGCCGGCCTGCGTAAATCGTTTTGTCAGTTCGTTGTGGCGGGATGCGTCCGGTTCTACCAGTAATAATTTAAATTGATCGCCCTTTTTGGAGTCAGCCTTCAGCCGTGTTCTTTGAGTCAAAATATTTTTGATATCCGTGAGAAGTTTATCAGGAAGGCAGGGCTTGGCCATGAAGCCGGCAACACGGACTTCCTCGAAATATTGCTCCATATTGGCGCGGCCGGTGAACACGTAAACGGGAATATCGGCCCATTCCGGATTTGCCTGGACGGCTGTCAAGAAGGCAAGCCCGTTCATTTTGGGCATATTGATGTCCAGGATGAGCAGGTCCGGCTTGTTTCCCTCGAGCTGGCGCAGCGCTTCTTCTCCGTTCGTTGCCGTTAATATTGTATAGCCATTAATGTTGAGAAAATCGCCGATCGTGAGCAAAATGTCTTTTTCATCGTCAATCAGCAGGATTATCGGCCCGGGTTTTGCGTTCATTCTCTCATTCTCCGGTGGAAAGAAAAATCTTTTCAATCTTGTCCGTTAATTCTTCTTTGTTAAACGGTTTGGAAAGGAGAAGGACATGGTATTGGTCCAGGATATTTTTTTGCTCGATGTCCATGGACATTCCGGTGATCGCGATCACCGGCAAGGAGTGCCAGGCGCTGTTCTGCCGCAGGATATTAGCCAGCTGGAACCCGTTCATGGAGGGCAGGAGAAGGTCAAGGATAATCAGCTCAACGGGATTGTTGCTTAAAGATAAAAGCGCTTCTTCCGCGCTGGAGGCGGTCAAGGCGCGGTAACTGCTGGACTGCAAGAGGGTCGTGAGCATCTTGCGGACTTCTTCGTCATCATCCACGATAAGGACAAGCGGGTTGGCGGCGGCCGGCAGGGCAATCGTTACGCGTGTTCCTTTTTCCTTGCCGGCCGGCGGGCTTTCAATTGTTAGGCGGCCCTGGTGCATTTCAACTATTTCTTTGGAAATGGATAATCCCAGGCCGGAGCCATGCGCATGTTCGCTGCCCCTGAAGTATCGGGTTGATACTTTTGTCAGGTCTTCGGGCGGGATGCCGGTGCCGTTATCTTCTACCGCGATCAAACCTTTGCCGTCGGGCGCAGCCCGGGCTGTAACTTCCACTGTGCCGCCCGGCGGCGTGAATTTGATCGCGTTATCCACGATATTCATCAGGACTCTTTCCATTTTTTCCGGATCACATTCAATAAAACAATTGCAATCGGAAGTGTTTTCTTTAAAAGTAATCTTTTGTTGTTCGGCACGCAATGCAAGCCAGGTCAGGCTGGAACGGACAAACCTTGCCAATGGCACTTTCTTTTTATTCAGTCTGAGCATGTTGTTTTCCAGCTTGGTCATGTCAAGAATGTCGTTGATGGTCATCAGCATGCGCTTGCCGCCGGCTTCCAGGGAGTGCAGATAGCGCACGCCTTCCGGTGATAATTCGCCGACTACCCCGTTAAGCATATTGGCGATCGCGTAAATCATGGAGGTCAGGGGGACGCGCAATTCATGTGAGACGTTGGAAATAAACTGCGTTCGGTGCTGGTCATATTCCCGTAATTTCTGTTCGGTGTGTTTGCGTGTTGAAATATCACGGATAAAAAAACACATCAGTTTTTGACCGGTCATCTCAATTTCATTGACGGCAATTTCAACCGGGAACAATGTTTGGTCGCTCCGGTTGCAATAGGTTTCAATCAGGGTATACTTTCGATTGCTGATGTTCATCCTGATTTTCGCGACAAGGGCGGCATCTGCGCCGTGAATCCAGTCCGTTATTTTGCTCCGGCAAAGAACGCTTCGCTCGGAAGAAAACATGTGGAGCGCGCGTGAGTTGCCGTCGATGATTGCGCCGCCCTGATCGGTGATCAGTACGCCGTCATAAATGCTCTCCAGCAGGTTCCGGTAGCCGGACAATTCGTCGGCGGGCGGCTTCTTTTTAATGGTGGGGCTGGCGGTCGGCCGCCGCACGGCAATCCGTGGCTTTGCCGAGTCGTCCTTTTTTTCAGGTACTATAGCAATTCTGATAGTTGATGCGGATAAATTTTCTTCGGCCATGTTTAAAGCATATAAATCTTTGATGTTTTATTGTCAATGAAAAATTGGAACTTGCCTGGGCGGCGGGTGAAGGGATTCCGCGTGGCGCGGGACAAGATTGAACTAAGGCGGAACCTCGCCGTCAACTTGGGGATTTGAGGGAGCGGGTGAAGGGAATTGAACCCTCGCCACCAGCTTGGAAGGCTGGAGCTCTACCATTGAGCTACACCCGCAAAAAAACGAAAGTATTTTGATAGCTTGCCAGTCAAATTCTCTGTTGTAAGCTATTGATAATTAAACAAATGTCTTAATAAAATCGATCAGGACGGTTGACCGTCTCATTTTTGCTGAATCGTGATATTTGCCAAAACTGACAAGACATAACGCCCAAAACTGGCAAGACATAAACATTAGAATACCTAAAGAAAAGCCATCATCCTCAGATGGCTCTTCTTTTTCCATTTCTCGGATCAACCGGCTGCCTTTAATACCATAAGCCTGACATAAGCGTATAAAGCATAAAACGTCAAGCCGTAAATCGTGACTCTCAATTTTACCAAGCCATTTTCTGGATCTGTGCAGTTGCTTGGCTGCGTCAACCTGCCGTAATTGTTTCTCCTGCCGTATTTGTTTTAACCTGCCGATCAAGCGCCTATACGCCGGATCATAAATTGTCTTCATGCCACCCCCTTGTTTAAAAGAGATAATCCCTTTAATATTATAACCGGAAGTAGGGGGTAATTAAGTCAGGGTGGCCGGGAATTTACGCAATTACGGGTTTAAACTATCAATTGCCCCCGTTTTTTTATCGCTTACAGTAGATTTACCCGTGTTTGATTTTTTAGCAGGGAATTAAATATTTGAATTTATCGCGTAATTAATAGGGTATTATTTTTGTGTTTTATTTGAGGGTCAATTATTGCATAAGTCGTTGATAGTAAACATTGTCAGTGCTTGAAAAAGTCGCAATTAGACCCCCTGTAGATCGCTCTGCCGGCCATAGGTAATTATCAAGGTCACGTAAATTAATTGTAAAACAGTGTTTTTGGAAATGAAAAAGTATGAAGGTCGAAATGCGGACCTGATGGCTATCCGGCAAGACCCATCAGAAGTCGTTTAAAAACGCCTAAATAAATCTGGCTTGACCAACGACCGTTCTAGCCGTGGCGGGCCATTTAAGCGATGTTTTTGGATATTTGTCTTACCTATCAATCTTTATTATTATTTTTGTGCCTTTCTTAAACGCTTGACAAATCGCAATCTTTTGCCTATTCTCAACCGAAAGATGGGCATTATAACATGGCCTTTGTTCATTGTCGGAGGATCATATGAAAACGATATTTCAGTCATATTCTTCCGGTGGCGCATTGTTCCAGGTGTTCAGAGTTAGCGGAAGAAAAAGTTCCCAATCGCTTAATCATAACACGACCGTGGCCTTTCAGTTTATCATCAAGGGCGAGGGGAAGTATTTTGTCAATTATCGCTGTTTCGATTTTGAGCGCAACTGCCTACTGGTAAGCAGGCCGAACGACAACCAGCGGTGCATGCCTGCCAGCGGGTGCTCCATGGATAAAATATGCCTGCGGTTTCCATCCAGGATTATAAGCGATTTTCTGCCGCTTTCGGTGTATCAAAGCCTGCCTTATGTGATCTATCTTTCGCCGAAGGAGGCCGCGAGGGTGAGGCAGTTGATGCAGGACATTTATGACGATATCAAGAACAAGGGGACATACTGGTACAAGAAAATGATATGCGAAATCTGGGACATGATCATAATCTTATACCGGAGCGGCCAGCGCAGGCTGAAAATCCGTGACCCTCATCCGGCGCTCAGGAAAGCCTTGGACTATATAGATGTAAAATTCCGATCAAACATAAGCATTCAGTCGCTGTGTAAATCGCTTGGTTTTTCGCTGGGTCATCTCTCGCATCTTTTTCAGAATGAAGTCGGGATGGGAGTAAGGCATTATATAATTCAACGCAGGATTGCCGAGGCCAAGTTATTGCTCCATTCCCGGCATCAAGAGGTCGGGGCGATTGCCCGTGAGGTGGGCTATCGCGATATCAGGCTTTTTCTCTATCAATTCAAGCTTTTTACCACAATGACGCCGGAAGAATATCGTTCCGCCTTGTTTGATGAAAAGTCCGACCAGATTGTGACCTGAGGATTAACGGCTTTCCAATTCTTTACCGCACAACGAACTCCGCCGAGGCGAACAACGACTCATCCTGTCTGCGTAGCAAATTATCCCGCATAAAGCTTGCC
>CAYYWX010000081.1:4960-11282 GCA_964475405.1 uncultured Verrucomicrobiota bacterium | reverse complement strand
CTTGACATAAACCAGGCTGTTCGCCGTGCCAAGATCTATCCCGAGGTCATTGGAAAACAGGTCAAAAATCCTTCCCAGCATGTTTTAATCCTCAAAAAAATTTAATACCGTTTGGCATATGGTTATCAATAATTTGCCAGTTGTCAACAGATAATATTCGGAAAATTGCTTCCCCCGCCGTTATCCCCGGTCAAACCTTGCCCGGATTAAGCCAGACACGTTAACCCGCATGTCTCACGCGAAACCAGCCTGCGAGAAATACGGGCTAAAAGCCTGCCCGGCCATTATCCAGGGGATTCGACTGGCACCCCCCCCATGCACAACCGGCATTATGGAAATTCAGCTTGTTTTTATTGACAAATCCGGCGATATCGCATAAAAATACGTCAGTTATTATTAACAAGCGGAGTATTAGCGTCATGATAGCCACCATCGGAAAAATGACAAAAAAAGAATTCAGCAGTCTTATAGAGGACGCTGTTGAACGCAAATTGATCGAGTTGATCGGCGATCCCGATGCAGGGCTTAAGTTGCGGGCAAATCTTGAAGCGCGCTTGTTCCGTCAACAGGCGCGGGTCAGCGCCGGCGAACGCGGGGAACCATTTGAGAATGTTATTAAAAAACTTGGACTTAAATGAGCCAACCCTATCGCGTCTCAATTCTTGATGCAGCCGCGCGTGAATTGGCGCTTCTGGATAAACCTGTAGCTCAGCTAATCATCAAGCGCGTTGAATGGCTGGCATAAAATCTCGATGAGATTAACCCGGAGGCATTGAAAGGGTCGTTTGCGGATTTATTCAAACTGCGCGCCGGTGATTATCGCATTATCTACGCCATTCTGGATAACGAACGCCGGATAATAATCCACAGCATAGGGCATCGCCGGGAAATATACAGGTAAGCCATTTTTACACTGTTATTCCAACTCCTTGGCAGACCTATTTCCCGCCGCCCCTGAAACCGATAGTTCTATTTTTTTCTTCTGATTGCGCCAAGCGTAATCAACGCGAGACCAAAGCCGATCACAATTCCGGAGCCAACGGAACCGTAGGATACATGCTCCGCAACACGCAGCCATCTGGCCTCACGACTGTCTGCTCCCGGACACATTGCCGGAACTACACAACCCCACAGCAAGGTACCGATGACACAGCACGTAATTCCCCAGATTATCATCTTCTTCATTATTATCTCTGAACAGAACGGGTAAACTGCACCATCAATGGGATGGAGAATAGCACAATTACATGCGTTGCGACAAGCACGTTGAAGGCTAAGGAAGGATTGCCACCGCCCCATCATCCAGGTCATAACGCGCGCCGACGACGGTCAAGGTGCCCTTCTTGACCAATTCCCCCAAGATCGGCTCCGATGACTTCAACTGCTGAACAACCATGGCGACATTGGCCCTGACGGCATTATCCAGCAAATCGCCGGGTTGATTCCTGGCCTTGTCCACGGCCGGTTGGATGGCCTTGGCCAAAGCGTCGAAGTGTCCGGGGGCATCGCCTCCCTGGATCGTGTGTTCCACGGCGCCGCATCGTTCGTGACCAAGGACCATGATGTATTTGACGCCCAAATGTTCCACGGCGTATTCGAGACTGGCCAATGCCGCATCGTCCATGATGTTGCCCGCCAGGCGTATGACGAACAAATCACCCAATCCCTGATCGAAGATGATCTCCGGGGGCACCCTGGAATCGGCACAAGTCACGATGGCCGCAAAGGGATGCTGTCCCTTGGCAATTTCCGCGCGGCGCCGGGATGTCTGGTTCGGATGCGACAGTCTTGCATCAACGTATCGCTTGTTGCCGTCAATCAATTTCTGCCGGACCGCATCGCCGCTGACGGGCAAACCTTCCGCGGCGGCCAGGGCGCCGGAACAGAAAAACACCAGCGCAATCAGGCTGACCAACGCTGTCGCTGCTCTTTTTATGATTATCCTCCCATGGCTGCAGATAATGGCTCCTGTCGAAAACATTGTAAAAATCAACACTTTCATTTTCATTGCAAACGAGGCGAACCGAGACTCAACAGGACGGATCATAGCACGATTGCTTGTGTAGCGACAAGCCCGTTGAAGGTTCAAGTGAATGGTTTGGTTGCGCGAAGCGCGTCGGCGCAACGCCAAGCATGATCCCTGAGGTGAACCGCTCCGTACGGGTCACCAAATAGACTCAACGCCGTTCTCCGGCTTCCTTTTACCAATCAAGAAGTGGTCCCCGTGCATACTTGTCTGTGGCAAACATAACAACGTTTTCTAATACCGTGATGATGAAGAAGAGAGCTATGCCACAAAACAGCAAAATGAGAAGACGGCTACCAAGACTTGCTGTGCGGTATGCCCGCAAACCGATGGTCAATACAATGCACGAGATGATGATAGGCATAACGTCGCCCCGAATCGACAAGAATGGACCCCCGGGGATAATCTTGCCGCTGTATGGTATGAGCATAATAGCGATCACGAGACCCATGAACATACACACAGTCACTTGAACACGCTGATTCATTATATTTGTCATCATTCCCTCAAACCGAACCAGGCGTTATTATTACTCGTATTCGAGCCCCGTTTTGAAAAAACTTACTCCGGCCCAGGATGACAATGCAAGATTTCTTTTTATTTTTTTGACAACGGAGGCAATTACCATACAATGCCGCCTCATATGAACCACGAGCCAAAATACCTTCAGTCGGTCATCAAGAAGTTCTCCGTCCGGGGCAAATGCGAAAGCATCGCCCCCTACGGAACCGGTCATATCAACGACACTTACCTGGTGGACATGGCCGACGGCAGCGCCGTGATCCCCTACATTCTCCAGAGGATCAACCACAATATTTTCAAAAATCCGCCGATCCTCATGGATAACATCCTTCGCGTCACCAGCCATGTCCGGCAAAAACTCTCGGCCATACCAGGCGCCGACCCGGACCGCGAGTCGCTCACGGTCATCCCGACCACGGACGGCTCGCCGTTCCTGCATGACGAGCAGGACAATTACTGGCGGATGTACATCTTCATCAAGGACGCCCGCACCTATGATATCTGCGAAACGAGCCAACAGGCCTATGAAACCGCCTTTGCCTTCGGCCGGTTCCAGTCCCTCCTGGCCGATCTGCCGGGCGGACGGCTGCAGGACACCATCCCCTGGTTTCATCACACCCCGCGCCGGTTTAAGACGCTGGAGGACTCCATCTCCGCCGACAAGCACAACCGGGCGCGCAATGCCAGGCGCGAGATCGATTTTTGCGCCGCGCACAAGCCGCTCGCCGCGGCCTTGACCGGCCTGCTGGAAAGCGGCCGGATACCGGAACGGATTTCCCACAATGACTCCAAGATAAACAACGTCATGATGGATTGCGAGACCATCCGCGGCATCTGCGTGATTGACCTTGACACCGTCATGAGCGGCAGCTCCCTCTATGATTTCGGCGACATGGTCCGGACCGCGGCGCGGACAATGGACGAGGATGAGCGCGACCTCGACAAGGTCATCTTGAACATCGAGTTCTTTGAAGCCCTCGCGCGCGGTTATCTCAAGAGCTCGCGCTCTTTCCTGACGCCGCTTGAGCTGGAAAACATGGTCGTGGCCGGCAAGGTCATCACCTTCACAATCGGCATCCGTTTCCTGGCGGATTACCTGATGGGCGACGTTTATTTCAAAATCCACCGGCCGAACCACAACCTGGACCGGGCCCGCGTCCAGTTCAAGCTGATCGCCAGCATCGAGGAGCAGGAAGAGGCCATGCAGGCGATTGTCGCAAAATATACCTGACTTCCCGAACGCCTCGCGGCGCCGGCCGAGCGGCCCGCAATTCTTATTCGACGAATTCTCATTCCCGGCTTGATTATGAATCCGGAAACAGGCAGAATTCCGGCTGGATTCCCGCTTCCCCCCGTTGTCGCGAGCGACGAATTACAGCGAGCAGGTCGCGAGAATGGCACGTGAGTGTCATATTAGCTCATGAAAAAAAAAGCCTCAAAACAAACCCAGCCCCTGGCCAAAAAGGGCGTTATCCTCGTCAGCCTGTCTTCGGTCTTCATTGATTCATCAGTCCGGCCGGAACAAATCGCGCCGGGCGCGGTGATTCATCCGTTCTGCCGCATCTCCGGCGCGAAGACATCCATCGGCCCGGGCTGCGTCCTGGGCGCGGAAGCCCCGCTGACGATCGACAACTGCCAGCTCGGGTCCGGTGTAAAACTCGGCGGCGGATATTTTTCCGGGGCGACTTTCCTGGATAACAGCTCCATGGGAAGCTGCGCCCACGTGCGGCCCGGCACCCTGGTTGAGGAATTTGCCGGCGGGGCGCACGCGGTCGGCTTGAAACAAACCGTCCTCTTCCCTTATGTCACCCTCGGCAGCCTGGTCAATTTTTGCGACTGCCTGATGGCCGGCGGGACCGGCCGTAAAAATCACGGCGAGGTGGGATCATCCTATGTTCATTTCAACTTCACTCCCCACGGGGACAAGGCCACGCCCTCGCTGATCGGCGATGTCACCAGGGGGGTGCTCCTTGACCAGCCGCCGGTTTTCCTCGGCGGACAGGGCGGCCTGGTCGGGCCGGCGCAGGTTGCCTTTGGCGCCGTCATCCCGGCCGGCGTTATCCGGCGCAAGGATGTCCTGGAGGCCGGTTTGGCCGATGATCAGGAACAACCAAAAAACTCCATAGAGGTAGGGCGAGGCCACTGGCCAAGCCGTCTGATAAAGAGCGGCTCACCCAGTGGGTTCGCCCCACCAACTGAGACCGGGAAAATTGTGCAATTCATCCCCGGCGCCTATCGCGCAATCAACCGGGTCATCAGGAACAACCTTGCTTACATCGGCAACATTTACGCCCTGCTCTCGTGGTACCGCCAGGTCCGCGCCCATTTCATGGCCGGGGACAAATTCAGCTCCGCCTGCCTGGCCGGGGCGCTGGAACGGCTGGAAAGCATATTGCGCGAGCGGATTGACCGGCTGGACGAATTGGCCGGGAAAATGCCGCTTTCAATTGAGTTGAACATCAACTCCGGCAACGCCGCCCTGCCCTATCTGCAACAGCAGAAGGATTTCGTCCGCCGCTGGCCGGCCATGAAGGAAAAGCTCGGCCTGCTGGCAAAATTTGAAGGCGATCCGGCCGGAAGAGATCGTCTTTTGGCTGAAATATCATCCATGCGCGGAACATCATATCTCGAAGCCATCGCCGCCTTGAGTCCGAAAAGCAAGGCCGGCGCAACGATCTGGCTGCAATCAATCGTTGACCGGACAGCGGGAGTTTGGAAAGATAATCGATAAGGCTGAATATTAAGTTGGACTGGAGTACGACTAATGAAATTACCGAAGATACTTGCGACAGTTGTAGTACTTGCAATGCTGATTCATCCCTTGTGGGCGGCAGACACAGAAACCACCAACGCGATATCACCTGAAGACATCGTTCGTGATATGTGCAATGCCTATGCGGCGGCGACATCCTACTCAGACACGGGTGTTGTGGAGATCGTCGTCTCGGTGGGCGGACAAGAACAGAGACTGACTAAACCTTTTGCGATCACGTATAAACGCCCGAACTTGACACGGATTGAGTGGACGGATTCCTTTGCAGGCGTACCGACCCCGTATGTGTTGTGGAATAGCACCAATGGTACCTTTAAATACGCACGACGCATGAACCAGTTGGGAAAGAAGTATGATTCACTCGCTCAGGCTATCAGCAGTCAGTCCGGGTCATCTGGCGGATCCGTCACTCGTGTGCCTGACCTCCTACTCAGGGTGCTAAAGGTGCCAACATTCAGTGATCTCAACGGCTTGACTTGTGGCGGCATAGAAACGGTTGACGGGGTTGAATGCCACAAGGTGTCAGGCGTGCGACAAGGCAAATTAATAGACCTGTGGATAGCAAAGACGGACCTACTCCTGCGCAAACTGCACACATCCACACCATTCGGCGACATCACTGAGACTCACCAGAATATCAAGATCAATGGAAAGATTGAGGATGCGGCAGTATCCTTTACGCCACCTCCGGATGCCGAGCATGTGGACAAGTTCGATATGAGGAAAAACTTCAAGTGATGAACACAGACCAACAAACAAATCCAGCACACGTCGCGGAAGCCGCCGCTGATTTGAGTCGAAAATCACGCAAATAATAATTATATTCATTCTTAATTCTGACTACTGACCTCTGATTTCTGACAACTGACTTCAAGGTTTCTTATGGGAAAATTATTCGGGACTGACGGCGTACGCGGGGTGGCCAACATTGAGCCGATGACGGCCGAGATGGCCCTGGCGATCGGGCGGGCCACGGCGCACGTCTGCAAGCGGCATCATAA
>CAYYWX010000081.1:0-4950 GCA_964475405.1 uncultured Verrucomicrobiota bacterium | reverse complement strand
CCGCCACAAGATTGTCATCGGCAAGGACACGCGCGTCAGCGGCTACATGATTGAAAACGCTCTCACGGCGGGCATCTGCTCCATGGGCGTGGACGTGCTCCTGGTCGGCCCCCTGCCCACGCCGGGGATCGCCTTCATCACCCACAGCATGCGCGCGGACGCCGGGATGGTCATTTCCGCCTCGCACAACCCCTACCAGGACAACGGCATAAAAATATTCTCGCGCGACGGCTATAAAATCCACGACAGCGTTGAAAGGGAAATTGAAAGCCTGGTCACCACCGCCAGGATAAAAAACATCCGCCCGACCGCCGACGAGATCGGCAAGGCACACCGCATCGACGACGCCGTCGGCCGTTACATTGTTTTCTGCAAGAACACTTTTCCCGACAACCTGACCCTGGAGGGCGTAAAAATAATCCTGGATTGCGCCAACGGCGCGACCTACAAGGTGGCGCCGATAATATTCTCCGAACTGGGCGCGACCGTCACCACGATCAACGACCACCCGGACGGCATGAACATCAACGACCGGTGCGGAGCGCTCTATCCCGAAATCCTGGCGAAAAAAGTCGTCGAGAGCAAAGCCGATGTCGGGCTGGCTTTTGACGGCGACGGCGACCGCCTGATCGCCGTGGACGAACGGGGCGCGATCCTCACCGGGGACCACATCATGACCATTTGCGCGAAGGCCCTGAAGGACTGCGGGATGCTGCGCAACAACCTGGTAATCGCCACGCCGATGAGCAACTTCGGGTTCCGCCAGGCGATGCGCAAGCTGGACATCACCGTTGAGGAGGCGGATGTCGGCGACCGCTACGTGCTGCAACTGATGCGCAAGAAAGGGGCGATATTCGGCGGCGAGGATTCCGGCCATATAATTTTCAGCCACCTGCAAACCACCGGCGACGGCATCATCTCCGCCCTGCAACTGCTCGCCAACATGCAGGACGACCGCAAAAAACTTTCGGAATTGCGCGCCCTGCTCCAGCTCGCGCCGCAGCGCCTGCTGAACATCGCCGTCAGGCACAAGCCGCCCCTGGATGGAATCAAGCCGCTGCAGCAGGCCGTTGCCAGCGCGAAAAAGGAACTGGGCGGAAACGGACGGATCCTGGTGCGCTATTCCGGCACCCAGCAAATCTGCCGCGTGATGGTTGAAAGCATGGACTCTGCGCTCACCGACCGCATCGCCGAGGCGGTGGCCGGGATCGTGCGCTCAACGCTTGCCTGATTATTTCTTGCGCGGCTGGCGGCGTTCCTTGACGATCGCCTCGGCCAGCGAGAATGGCACGGTCTCGTAGCGCTCAAAGTGCATCGTGTAGCCGGCGCGCCCCTGGCTGATGGTCCGGATAATATTGGAGTAGCCGAACATCTCGTTCAAGGGGGCCATGCCGGTGATAACGCGGCTGGCGCCCTGCATTTCCATGGCGTCAATCCGTCCGCGCCGCTGGCAGATGCTGCCCGAAATGGGTCCCACGAAATCCTCGGGCGTGATCACTTCCAGCGACATGACCGGCTCAATCAGCTCCGGCTGGCTCTTTAAGAACAATTCCTGGAAACAGGCGCGGCCCGCTTCCTGGAAGGCGAAGTCGTTTGAATCCACCTCGTGATACGAGCCGTCAAAGACAACCACGCGCATGTCAACCACCGGGAAATGGGCAAAAGCCCCCTTTTGCATCGCCTTGATCACGCCCTTTTCAACGGCCGGGATAAATTCGGCCGGGATATGGCCGCTGCGCACCTCGTTCACAAATTCAAAACCGGCGCCGGTATCGAGCGGCTCCAGCTTCATCCAGACGTGGGCATACTGGCCGCGCCCGCCGCTCTGCTTGACATGCTTGTATTGCCCTTCAACAACGACCGTTCCCGTCTCGCGGAAGGCGACCTCAGGCTTGCCGACCGCAACCACGACGCCGAATTCCCGTTTTAAACGTTCGACCAGGACCTCAAGGTGCAGCTCTCCCATGCCGGAAATGATGGTTTCCTTCGTCTCGTGGTCCATCTTCACCAGGAAAGTCGGGTCCTCCTCGGAAAGGCGGTGCAGGGAGGCGGACAATTTTTCGCCTTCCAGGCGGCTTTCGGGCTTGACGCTGACCGACATGACCGGCGCCGGGAATTCAATGGCCTCCAGCACGACCGGATGATTTTCATCGCAAATCGTGTCGCCCGTCCGCGCCTCGCCGATTCCCACCACGGCGACGATGTCGCCCGCAAAGGCGCATTCAATCCCCTCCTGCCGGTTGGCGTGCATGCGCAGGAGCCGGCCGGCCCGCTGGCGGCAATTCTGGGTGCTGTTCAAGATTGTCGCGCCGGACTGCAAGACGCCGGAATAGACCCTGATATAGGTCAATTTGCCGGCGTGCTTGTCGGAGGCGATTTTGAACACCATCGCCGAAAATTTTTCATCGTCCTTCGGAGCGCGCGCCAGCGCGGTCTGCTTGGAAACATCGCTGAAGCCCTCGACCGGAGGCAGGTCGGCCGGCGACGGCAGGAAATAAACGATGCCGTCCAGCAGGCGCTGGATGCCCTTGTTCTTAAAGGCCGAGCCGCAATAGACCGGGATCACGCGGCGGGCGATGGTCGCCTTGCGGATAATGGACAATATCTCGGCCTCGGTCAAATCGGCCGAGGACAGGAATTTTTCCAGCAGGACGTCATCCTGCTCGGCGCATTTTTCCACCAGGTTGGCGCGCCACTTGCGCGCCTTGGCCATCTTGTCGGCGGGAATTTCGGCTTCGTGAAATGTCTGGCCGCGATCCTCGTCGGCGTAATAAATCGCCTTCATCGTGACGAGGTCAATCACGCCCTCGAAATTTTCCTCCTTGCCGATCGGCACGACGATCGGCACGGCGTTGGCCCCGAGGATTTCCTGGATTTTCTTCAAGACCTTGAAAAAATCGGCGCCGGTCCGGTCCATCTTGTTGACAAAGGCGATTTTCGGCACGCCGTATTTCTCGCTCTGTTTCCAGACCTGCTCGGACTGGGGCTGGACGCCGCCGACGGCGCAAAAGAGGGCGACGGCGCCGTCGAGCACGCGCAGGCTGCGTTCCACCTCGGCCGTGAAATCAACGTGGCCGGGAGTGTCGATGAGGGTGATGTCGTGATCTTTCCAAGGCAGGGTGGTCGCCGCGGAGGTAATCGTAATGCCGCGTTCGCGCTCCTGGTCCATCCAGTCCATGATGGCGGCGCCCTCGTGCACCTCTCCGAGCTTGTGGGTCTTGCCGCAGTAAAAAATAAGCCGTTCGCTGACCGTGGTTTTGCCGGCGTCAATATGCGCCATGATGCCGACGTTTCTCACCCGCTCTATTTCATTGTTTCTTTTTGCCATCTTTTTCCTCTTTCCTTCAAAAGCGGGCTAATATGACAACAACCGCCCGCCCCTGCAAGGTTATTCATCAAATAATAATAAGCAATTAATTGCTTGATTTTTATTCGAAATTACCAATTAATTCAGCGACAGGCATTACCCGGCAAAAACAAATGAAAAGCAGGAAACCAGAGATTAAAATCCGCAAGGCCGGCTTCGGCGACGTGGCTGGCATTTATTCCGTGATCAAGGAACACCCGCGGGAAGTGGTGCCGCGGGCGACGAGCGACATTGTCCAGAACATCGACCGCTTCCTGGTGGCGGAGGTCAAGGGACGGATTGTCGGCACGGCCTCCTGGCAGATCCTGCCGGACATCGGCCGCCTGCCCAATCATTCGATTGAAATCAAATCGGTCTCGGTCTCGAAAAAATTCCAGAAGCACGGCATCGGCACGATGCTGGTCAAGGCGATGATCAGCCATGTCAAGGCATTCCGGCCGGCCCAGATCGTGGTCCTGACCTTCTCGCCGCCTTATTTCCGGAAATTCGGGTTCCACGAGGTGCCCAAGGAAACATTGATGCACAAGCTTTACATGGGCTGCATCAACTGCACAAAGTACGATTCGCCCTTCACCTGCCCGGAAGTCGCCATGACGCTCGCGGTCGGTCCTGCCCAAGAAGTAAAATAGACTGAAGGTGTTAAGGCTGAAGGCTTTTTCCGGATTGTGCTGACATGGAAAATCACCGCCGCCGCCCGATCCCAATATCTTTTCCGCCTTTACGGGATCGCGCCGTTATCGCGCAGGATCCGGGCGGTCGCGTCCTGTCCTGATTCAATCGCCCAGGTCAGGGGTGTTTTCCTGGCCAGGTCAAGGGCGTTGATATCGGCGCCGGCCTTAAGCAGCATTTCCAGCACCGCAACCCGTCCCTTGGCCGCCGCGAAATGAAGCGGCGTGACCCGGTTGGCGCCTTCCGTGGTCGAGTTGACGTCCGAGCCGCAGCTCAACAGGAATTTAACCATGCCGGCGTGCCCCTCCTCGGAGGCGAGATGAATGGGCATAAGCTGAAGACCGCCGTATTTCCTGCCCAGGGCGGTGACGTCGGCGCCCTTGGTGAACAGGGTCTCGGCGAAGGCCAGGCGGTTGAAAACAGCCGCCTTGTGAAGCGGCGTCATGCCCATGGGATCAATGGCGTCCACCTCCGCTCCCTTTTCAATCAGCCAGAAAAAAAGGTTGGTGCGCCCGGTAATGACCGCCCAGTGCAGGGGCGTGAAACCGTTGCGGGAGTCGCGCGCATTCAGCAGCTTGGGATAGGCCGTGATCAACCGCATGGCGGTTTCATCGTGCCGGTTAAGAATGGCGCGACTGACCCGTTCAATGCGCTGGCTGTAATTAAACCAGACGGGAATGACAATCAACAGGGCGCCGACCAGGAAGGCAATGTGCGTTTCCTTGCGGTAGAGCAAGGCCCGGAACCGGACGGGAACTTCCGATAGCTGGTTTCTCGATGGCAGCGGGTTCATTTTTTTTCACCATGCAAGTTGTCCGGTGGATGGCGCGCATCAAGCGCAATTCCGCGGCCATTCAGGCGGGCTGCGCGCCGGGGCGCGCGCTCTTGCCGCCTATTTCGCGGCGGGCTTGGGC
>CAYYWX010000080.1:0-11695 GCA_964475405.1 uncultured Verrucomicrobiota bacterium | reverse complement strand
GCTCAACACTTTCAAAACATTTGCAGCTGATATCAGACATGGACGATATGCCTCCGCTGGATTTTCGCCGTTGCCGCGAGCCGGGATCATTTATCGTGTCCTGGCCGCGGCTTTGGCGTCTTGCGTTTCATTCGGTTTAAAAATCACGAAGGTCGGCAGGCCGACCACGTCAAATTCGCGCAATACCATCCTCGTAAGGCTGTCCCCAGGATTTTCCACCGGAACTTTAACGCAGATAAATTCATCCATTTTTTTCCGGACGGCGGGAGAACGGAAGGTTGTCAAGTTCATCGCCTTGCAATCCCTGCACCAGCTTGCCGCGAAATATATCAGGACCGGCCGTCCGCGCCCCGAGCGCATCTCCTCCATTTCCCCGGCCGGCAAGCCGTCGGGCAACAAGGACCAATTTCCTTGCGCCTGCGAAGCGGGGACATTCTCCCCGGGCGATTTATCTTTCCCGGAAAACATCCTGACACCGGCCAGCAAATAGTAAAGCCCCGCGAGAATAATGACAACGGCGAATATATGCTTAACATGCGTCATCCACCGGCCGGGTTTGGGCAAGAAAGTCAACCCCGCCCCGGCGAACGGCCATGGCAAAGCCATTCCAAGCCCCAGAAGGAACGGCAGGACCAGCCCGATCATTTGCCCCTTCAGGTAAAGATCGGACGAGAGCAGCAGGACGGCGATAACAACCGGCGCGACGCAAGAGCCGGCCAGCAAGGCCGATACGGCCCCGGGGAGAATGACAAAAAGCAAACCCTTTCCTTCCAGGTTGATCCGGTTTTGCAATCGCGAGAAATCAATCACGATTAAATCCAGCAATGCCAGGCCGAGCACCAGGAAAAGAAGCGCCACCCCCAGGTTAAACCAGGGCGAAGCGGCAATTGAACCGAATTGCGTCCCGGTCAGGACCGTCGCCAAACCAAGCCCGCCATAGGCCAGGACAATGCCCAGGCCGTAAAGTGTGCCCAGGAGAAATCCGCGCCGGGCGGAAACCGCCCTGACCCCCGCTCCGATGATGGCGAGGTTTACCGGGATAAGCGGAAGAACGCAGGGAGTCAGGTTAAGCGCCAGCCCGCCCAGGATCATCAAGAGCACGCTGATCCAGAGACTGCCGTAATGCCACGCGCGCCGAATGGGGCCGGGTTCCAGGGAACGATTGTCCTGAAAATCCAGGAAAGCCAAAAAGTCGCGCGCATCCATGTACCCCGATTGCTTCGCAACGGCCTGATAATTGCTCCTGATGTTTGCCAAGAAGGCGTTATATTCATTATTGGTCACGCCGGGCTCATTTGCCGCCCGGGCTAATTGCAGCGGTGAGTCGCCAATTTTCAGCCGGAATTCCTCCGCGGCCGGCATGAAACAACCTGTTTGGTTACACCCCTGATAGCGGACCGTAAAACTTAAAACGTCATTGGTGAAATTTTCCACCAGATAGACCGCGGAAAACGAATGTTCATAAACAAGGTTGGTCTCGCCGGCAACAGCATCCTCGAAAATTCGCGGCGTCGGCACGGCTAGCGGAATGATTTTAACCGGCGGGAAAGCTTCAACCCGGAACCGGTCGGCATACAGTTTGAAACCGGGGGTGATGGCGACTTGAACGCTCAGCCGGATTTCGCCGGTTTTATAAGATCGCAGACCGGCCGTTATGCCAACCTGTTTGCCGGCAGGATAACCCGCAAGGGGAACCAGGAGACAAGCCGCCCACAGGACAAAAATATATTTTTTCATGGCCAGAGGACCTGATCACGCCGGGGCCGGCCTTTTGCCCGGCCTCCGCCACTGGCGGATTGCTCCCCTCGGCCTGAGGAAGCTCGGGACGAAGGCAAGATAGGCAAAACCTTAATTCGCGGCAGGCGCGTTGGCTCCCGTGGCCGGCGGTGTAAACACGCGCGTTGCCAGCTCGTTATCCACCATGAACAAGCCGTTGCCGTCCTTGCCGGCCAGCCGCAAGCGGGCCAGGACGTCATTGTCGTTGGATTCTTCCTCAACCTGCTCGGTGACATACCACTGCAAAAGCACTTCCGAGGCGTGGTCCTTTTCCTTCATCGCCAGGTCGACCAGCTCATGGATGCTTTTCGTGATAAAACGTTCATGCTTCAGGGTCTGTTCAAACATGTCCAGGAGCGACTTGAACTCCGAGGGCGGAGCCTTGACTGCTTTCAGCTCCACGATCGCGCCCTGGCTCAGGACATAATGATAGAACTTGTCAAAATGAACCATTTCCTCCTGGTATTGGACATAAAACCAGTTGGCCGCCCCTTTCAATCCGACATAGGCCGAATAGGCCGACATGGACAAATAAAGGTAAGCGGAATAAAACTCGCGGTTCATCTGCTCGTTCAGCGCCAAGATCATTGTCTTGTTTAACATGTCAGTCTCCTTTCCGCTCGATAGTTACCAGTTTTCCGCCAGCAATTCATAATAAGCCTGCGGATGGGCGCAGGCCGGGCAGCTTTGCGGCGCTTCCTTGCCGGTGTAAAGGTAACCGCAATTGCGGCAGCGCCAGACAACGGCGGCATCCTTCTTGAAAACCGTGCCCTTTTCAACATTCGCCGCCAGGCCGAGATAACGCTTTTCATGCTGACGCTCGGCGACGACCAGCGACTCAAACACCTTCGCGATCGCGTCAAAACCTTCCTTGCGGGCGATTTCCATGAAACCCGGGTACATGGTCGTCCACTCGTATAATTCGCCGGCGGCGGCCGCCTTTAAGTTTTGGAGCGTGGGGCCGACCACGCCGGCCGGAAATGTGCCTGAAATTTCCACATCGCCGCCCTGCAGCAGTTTAAAAAGGCGGTGGGCGTGTTCCCTTTCCTGGTTGGCGGTTTCCTCGAAAATATCGGCGATTTGCATGAGCCCGTCCTTGCGCGCCTGGCCGGAAAAATAAGTGTAACGATTCCTGGCCTGCGACTCGCCGGCAAACGCGGTTAAAATATTTCTCTCCGTCCTGCTTCCCTTTAATTCCATCACCGATCCTCCTCTTTTGTTCCTGATTTATCCGATGTCATTTCCGGCACGGGGACGGTCAAGGCGAAGAACCGTCCTTAATGCCAATCGTTTTCCTTTTTCCGCGTCATCCGGCGCGCGCCGGCTCATTCGGGCGAAAACTCATCCTTGCCTACCCCGCATTCCGGGCAGGTCCACGAATCGGGCAGATCCTTGAATTCCGTCCCCGGCTTGATCCCGTGCTCCGGATCGCCAAGCTTCGGGTCATAAACATATCCGCAGACATTGCATATATATCTTTTCATAACACCCCTCGTCATTCACGGACGACCGACTTTGAACTAATTCCTATACTTTGAATTCTAATCATTTCCGGGAAAAAATCCAACCTCATTTTTGCTAAAAAAACAGCTTGAAATGCCGTTCGATGTGGGTATTCAATTCCGCCTCGTATTCCGCGGCATGGGCGCTTAATTCTTTCTCCATTTTATCGGCGAACCGCGATTGCCCGTCGCCGCCCCTGGCGGTCAAAACCGAGCCATAGGTGACATGCAGCGCCTGGCGCAAGTCGTCGTTGCCCGCGCCGGATTGCAGGAGGCCGGCGATGGCGCCGCCGGCCATTTCGCCCAATTCGGGAATTCGGGCGAGATCGGCGCTCAGCTCGTAAGTGGCCCGGTCTTTCTTGAACTGGGCGAACGAAAAATTGCAAATATCCATGAATAACCCGTGATTGTGGCGGGCGATAATTTTCAAATCCTCAAGGTAATAGGTCCCGGCGGTTTTCAAATGAAAGTTTTTCTTGAGGACCCCGGCAATGATGGGATAAATGGAGAACTTGTCGCTCCCGGAATGGACGCAGATCCGGAAATCGTTTTTTCGCGCCGCCTCGGCGATTTGTCCAAGGTAAAGCTCGAAGTCGCGCGTGTCGTTAATCCGTTTGCCGTTCCT
Organism: uncultured Verrucomicrobiota bacterium; assembly: GCA_964475405.1. Lineage (GTDB taxonomy): Bacteria > Verrucomicrobiota > Kiritimatiellia > JAAZAB01 > JAAZAB01 > JAQUQV01. The sequence continues at coordinate 7,792 of CAYYWX010000080.1, read as the reverse complement.
GATGACGCGATAATAATCGATCGCCTTTTCAAAATACCCGGGAAAACGCGGGGCGATCTCGTCGATAACGACGCGCTTTTCCTTCAGGACGGCCAGGAGCCGGACCGCGTCCTCAATGGCGGTCGTGTCCTCGCCCTCGTCGAGCGAAATTTCCGTCGTGAATTTTCGCGCGCCCTTGATTTCGCGCGTCAGGGCGTGGAGCCGGACGACCTTGTCCGCGACGGCGTCGAATCCATCCTTCAACTCGGCGCTGACATCATAAGTAAAATGGGTGCAGCCGGCGCGCGCGGCGGCGGTCACTTCCTTCTCGTTGCGCAGGTGGTCGCCGTCGGCCCCCCAGGGCAGCCGCAAACCGGCCCGGTGGGCGCTGATCGTGGCGCTGTCAATGACGTCCTGGAACGACCGGCCCGTGCGCTCGATTTCGCGCGCCGACTGCTGGGCGAGCATGACGTGCAGGCCGTGCCTGGCGGCGAACCGCGCCTGGCAGACGTTGCCCAGCCGCCAGGGCGGGCGATAACCCAGGCCGATTATCGGGCCTTGCGTCATGACCGCCGGTCTTGTGAATAAATATTTCTTCCTTAATTCCAACGCGTTTTCATTCATATTAATTTAATCCTTTTTTCTCCGGTTGCATGGTTAACCCCGGATTTACGACGATTGCCCGGCCGCGACCTGACCGACCTGGAAGCGCACCTTTTTCACCGTGCTCGGGCCGAATTCACGCTGAATATTGTGCAGGATATTATCGGCATGATAACGGGTCATTTCAGCCATCCAGGAAGATGAATCCACATAAACATAAAGAACATCGCCGGCCAGACGCCCGGGACGGGAATGAGCGGCGGCATTTTCACCCGCGATAACCTTCCATTTGTCATATATTTTATGAAAGCTTGACCCGGCCTGGCGGTCAAGATTGTCAAATAGACTTGTTATCGCCCCGCGCAATGACAGGTCTGGTTCGGCATGGGGAGGCGCCGGATCGGGCAGGCGGAACCGCTCCCTGGCAAGCATCCATTCGGTCCGATCAGACTTGTTCCTGGCTGCCATTGTTATTTCGTTAAACCGATTTTCTGCGGTTGACCCGGGCCAGATTTTTTGATGGCAGCCGCCCCGCCCAAATCGCCAAGACGCGCTTTTTCAAGATCCGTCCAGAGCGTGCCTTCGCCGGAATGCAGGATTGTTATGTCAATGTCCTCGTTCAGGCGGGAGGCAAATTCCCACAAGCTGTATGCGGCCGGATCATTAAAGGCCTGGGCCTTCAGTATCTGGCCTTTCGCTTTTTCGCCTTCAACCATCTGGACGATCTTGGCCTCGGCCTCGCCCAGCTTGCGCGTTTTTTCGGCGCGAACGCCCGCGGTCTGTTTTTCGATTTCCGCGACGGTTTTCAGGGCCTGGGCGCTGGTCTCGGCAACCTGTTTTTCCTGGTCGGCCTTGATTTCCGCCTTGAGCTTCTCCGTTTCCTGGATTACCTGTCCCTGTTTCTGGTCAATCATGCCCAGCTCGGTGTTGAGTTCGGCCTGTTTGCGGGCGGTGTTTTGCCTTTCCTTGTTGGTCAAATCCTGCTCAATGGCGACGCTGGACTGCTGGATCGGGTCGAGAATTTCGTTCGGGACCGCAACGTGGCGGATAAGGGCCTCATGAATAATGATGTTGCGTTCCTTGAGGATTGCCGCGAGGGATTCGGTCAAGTCGTTCTGGAACTTCTCCCGGCCTTCGCCGACGATGAAATCTATGGCGCGATACGCGGAACCCTTCAGGCGCGAAACGGAAAGAATCTGCGGCAGGATGATTTTATCCACCACCGCCGGCAGATCGCCGTATGTTTTAAAGACCGACGCGATCACCTCCGGCTGCAGTTCAAACTCGACCGTCATGTCCAGGCTGATATCAAAACCGTCGCGCGAAGGAAACTCGACGAACTGCGTAAGGGCAAAAGTGGCCAGGCTGTCGCTCTTGCCTCCCGCCCGCGCCTTCAAGGACGAAACCGGCGCGGCCGTTTGCCCTACCGCTGTTTTTTTGTCATGCTTGCGAACATCAAGGGATGACGCCGCGACCTGGGAACGTTCCAGGTATTCCTCGCGCTTCACCCTCTGCTCCATGAGCACATTGCTCTGCAACTCGTCGGTCGCCTTGTTCTGGGTGGCCATGCGCCGCTTGGTTATGATCTCGCTGCCTTTCTCGCCGAGCAGCGAGACCTGGTTCAAGCCGACTTCCAGGATGTCAACCGTGTATTCCTTCGGGTTGATATAATACAACCCGGGCTGGAGGATATCGCGCCGGACGCCCTTCTGGTTATCGCGGGCGAACTGGCCGTCGGCCGCCTTTTCGCCGGATAACGAGGTGACCACGCCGATAAAACCGACCGGGATGCTGACGGCGTCAATCACGTCAATCCTGTACCCGTAGGGATTCAGGCGGTATTTGCCCGGGCCAAGCACGGAACGGCCGATGCCTTTCTGGCCCGGGTTGGCCAGGAATTCACCGGACGGCAAATCAACGCCGACCTTGGAGGTAAGCAAACCGACCTTGGCCGGGGGAATTATGGTGACCGGGACAATTTCCCAATCGTAAAACACGGGGTTGAAGAAATAGCGGCCTTCGCCGAGGACTTCCTCCCGGATGCCCTTTTGCCCGTTTTGGGCGAGGATCTGGCCGGCGGGCAGGTTCTTGCCGATTTTCGCCGTGATGATCGCCATGTAATTTATCGGGACGTAAAACCTGCAGAAAAACCATGTCCAGATAACCCAGCAGGCGGCCGTGATCGCGATGATGACCGAGAGTAGCCTGATAATATTTTTCATTTATGTCCTTTCAGCAAACAAAATTATTTTCCCGGCAAAAACGGAACGAATAACGCGCCAAGTCCGCCCGGCTGATCGCCGCTCACGATCGTTTTTATTTGCGGACCAACCCGCTGATAGAAAGCATACTTGGCGTAATTCATCCCCGTGCCGAACGCCTTGACCTGCTCGGCGAAAACGTCGGCCTGGGCCTTGTTGGTCAGGCGGATCACGTCCCGGTCCGCCTCCGCCTTGAGAAGCATGGCCTGCGCCTGGAAGGACGCCGCGTCATTTTCGAGCTTGATAACTTCAAGCTCCCGGTTGGCGACAACCGTCTTGACGGCCTGGTCCTGCTTCGCCTCGATCACGGCCCGGATGCGGGCGGTGTCGGCGGGCAGTTTTTCCCGGTTTTGGACCGCCACGATTTCCTGGCGGGTCAATTCGGCCTTGGATTTTGCCTGGGCGATCTGCTGCTCGTATTTTTTCGCGCTTTGCACGGCGATTTCACGGTCGCGGATTATGCTCGCGATTTGTTCCGGGACGATGATGTTGCGCACCAGGGCGGACTTGATCGTTATGCCCCACGTCCGGCACTTTTCCTTGAGATGGGCTTCAAGGTTGTTCTGGAACTTCTGGCGCGTCTCGCCGACAATGTAATTAATGGCCGGGCTCTTGCTGCCCTCCAGGCGGCTGAATCCGCGCGCGCGCGGCAGGATGATTTTCTTGATTATATCGTCCATGTCCCCGACGCGGTGCGTTAGCAGGGCGGCCGAATCGCGCTCGATGGCGAATTCCAGCGTCCCCTCCACGTTCACCGTGAAACCGTCCATCGTGAGGAACGATATGGCGTCATCCCCGCTCATCACGAACCTCTGACTCTGCAGGTTGACCTCCACCACGTTAAAGATATAGGGATTCAGGTAATATGTTCCCGGGTCCAGCACCTGCGGCAACACGCCTTTCAACTCGCCGTCCACCAGGAAGGTGTTGCGCTTGTTTTCCGGCAGCTGGCTGTTCAGCGAATCCAGGCCGATCTGGGACAAAACCACGCCGACACATCCGGCCCGGATTGAAATGGCGTCAAACAAGTTTACCTGGTAGGCAAAGGGATTGATGCGGTACTTGCCCGGCCGGAGGATATCGGCCACAATCCCCTTGCTGTCAGCGGTTGCAATGATCTTGTCCCGTTCCAGGTCCTTTCCGTAAAGGCGGGTCAAAACCCCCACCCGGCCCGCGGGAATATCGGTGATGGGCGCGATTTGCCACCCCCAGTTGTAGGGATTGCGGAAGTAACGGCCTTCCGGCAGGACATCCAGGATGACGCCTTTTTGACCGGGTTGCGTGGCGACGATCTCGCCGGAGCGCAGATTCTTTCCGGTTTTGTGGACCAGCACGGCGATTTTATCCGATCCGGGCTCAATCCGGCAGAAGTACCAGATAAAAATAAAAATGCCAAAGGCCGCGCCAAGCAGGACGATCCACAAGGCGGGTATTCTCGGAAAATAGTCATTCATATTTTTTTTCGCCGAACGGTAATTAGCCGGCGGCGACGAATTATTCTGTTCCATATTTTATCCTCCCCCGGCAGGTTAATGGCGGCATGGCGCCGATTATCTCCTGTTGACTTGTTTTATGAATACATTACTATTTTAAAAATGCAGGTCAATGCAAGAAAACTGAGGACATACGCGCTGATGACCCTGGCGACGACGCTCGCGCTGGTCGTGGTGTTCGGCATCAGCCGCTATCACCGGATCCACGCCTATGACGATATCATCGCCAGGTTTGCCGCGACCAACAGCCTGGACCCGAAATTAATCAGGGCGGTTATCTGGCGTGAAAGCAGGTTTAAATACAACTGCCGCGGGAGTCACGGCGAAATCGGCCTGATGCAAGTCACTGAAAACGCGGCGAAAGAATGGGCGGAAGCCAATAATATCGTCAATTTTCAAAAAAACGACCTGTTCAACGCCGAAACAAACATCCGGGTCGGCGCCTGGTACCTGAAACGTTCCATCGCGCGCTGGGCAAATAAAACCAACCCCCTGCCCTACGCCCTGGCGGACTACAATGCCGGCTACTCGAATACCGTGCGCTGGGCCGCGAACGACGGCGGGGACGCGAACAAGTTCTGGGCCGGGATTACCTACCCTTCAACCAAGCGATATATCCGCGATATACTCAACCGCGTCCACCGGCGCTGAGTCTTCAGTCTTCCGCCGGAACAACGTTGAACTGCAGGTCATAAAGCCGGCGGTAGAGGCCGTTTAATTCCAGGAGCTGCTTGTGCGGGCCCGACTCGACAATGCCGCCGTTCTCCAGCACGATGATCTTGTCGCAATGCATGATGGTTGAAAGCCGGTGGGCGATCGCGAAAACGGTCCGTCCCTGCATCAGGGCGTCCAGGGCGTCCTGGACCAGCCGTTCCGACTCGGTATCAAGGGCGCTGGTCGCCTCGTCCAGGATTAAAATCGGCGGGTTGCGCAGGATGGCGCGCGCGATCGCGAGGCGCTGGCACTGTCCGCCGGAGAGGAGCACGCCGCGTTCGCCGATGATGGTGTCGTATTTTTCCGGGAGCTCCCGGATGAAATCATGGGCGTGCGCCCGGCCGGCCGCCTCCTCGATCGATGCGCGGGGAGCGTCCGTGTGGCCATAGGCGATGTTGGCGGCGACCGTGTCGTTGAAAAGGATTGTTTCCTGGGTGACCATGCCAATTTTGGAGCGCAAGGACTTGACCGTGTAACGGCGGATATCGCCGCCGTTGATCAGCAAGCCCCCGGAACTGACGTCATAAAACCTCGGGATCAGGTTGACCAGGGTTGTCTTGCCCGCGCCCGACCCGCCGACGATCGCCACCCGCTCCCCGGCCCGGACATCGAGGCGTATATTTTTAAGGACCAACGGCCCGTCGTATCCGAAGCTGACGTCATCAAAGCTGATTGACTTCACCTCGTCCTTGAGTTCAACCGCGCCGGGGGAATCAAAAATCAGGGCGGGCGTGTCGAGGATTTCGAAAATCCGGTCGGCCGAGGCCGAGGTCTGCTGGATGTTCAGGTGAACCTTGCTCAGTTTCTTGACCGGCTCGTAAAGGGCGACCATCGCGATCGCAAAGGTGATGAAATTTTCGGCCGGCATTTTCGTCCAGCGCGCGTAAACCATCACGAGCGCCAGGCCGAAGGCGGAAATAAAGACAATCAAGGGCTCGATGATGGCCTTGTCGCGCGCGACGCGCATGATGCGGTTGAAAAAAAGCTCGCATTGTCCGGAAAATCTCCCGATTTCGTATTGCTCCATGCCGAAGGCCTTGACGATCCGGATGCCCACCAGTGTTTCCTGCATGATGGAAACCAGCGAGGCCAAACGCTCCTGGCCATGCCGGGAATACCGGCGCACCCGCCGTCCGAAGAGGGCGATCGGTATGATGCAGACCGGGAATAAAACCAGGCTCGCGAAAGCCAGCAGCGGATCAAGCCAGAACAAGAAACCGACCGCGCCCAGGAACGCGAACGGCTCCTTGACCAGGTCGCCGAGCACGACCGAAACCGCCCGTTCAACCATCATGGAGTCGTTGATCGTCCGCGACATCAGCTCCCCGGTCTTGCTTTTCGTGAAGAAGCGCACCGATAAATCCTGCAGGTGCGCGAAGGTCCTGATGCGCAAATCCATCACCACCCGGTTCCCGACCCATTGGATATAATAATCGCTCAAAAACTGCCCGACGCTGCGCACCAACGCCACGAGCGGCAACACCAGCGCCACGAGCACAACCTGGTAAAAGCCGGCATTCAGGAAAACCTGCTTCAAAACGGCCTGCGCCCCCATCAGCAAGCCGGCAATTGAGAATCCGAAAATGACGCCGAAGACACTGCCGATGACAAGCCGCCAGATATACGGGCGCGAATAAGCTATCAACCGCTTATAAGTCTGCCACTCTTTTGTCCATTTGCTCATAAGAAGATCACCCCTTCGCCAGAAAACGCTCCGCTTCTATCGCGGCCATGCAGCCCGACCCGGCCGCGGTAACCGCCTGGCGGTAGACGTGATCCTGGACGTCCCCGGCCGTAAAGACCCCTTCCACGCTGGTCCGGGAGCAATTGGCGACGATATACCCCTCCTCATCCAAATCCACCTGCCCCTTTAAAATATCCGTATTCGGCTTGTGGCCGATGGCGACGAAGAGCCCCGCGACCGGCAACCTGCTGATTTCGCCGGTCACGACGTTCTTTATATTCACCGCCTCAACATCCATCTTGGCGACATCAAGCACCTCGGTCACAACGCTGTTCCAGGCAATTTTGATTTTCGAGTGCTGCCGCACCCTGTCCGCCATGATTTTTGAGGCGCGGAACTGGTCCCGGCGATGGATCACGGTCACCGACGAGGCAAACCGCGTCAGGAACAGGGCGTCTTCCATGGCGGTATCGCCCCCGCCGACAACCGCGATGGCCTTGTTGCGGTAAAGCGCGCCGTCGCAGGTCGCGCATCCCGACACGCCGCGCCCGATTAGTTTTTGCTCGGAATCCAAGCCCAGGTAAACGGCGCAAGCGCCGGTGGCAATGATGACGCATTTCGCCTCAACCGGCGCACCTTTGCGCGGATTGACAAGAAACGGTTTGCGCTTGAAATCCACGCTGAGCACATCGTCCGCCATGACTTGCGTTCCAAACCGTTCGGCCTGGGCGCGCATCAGCTCCATTAATTCCGCGCCGCTTATGCCCTTTGGGAATCCCGGGAAATTTTCAATCTCGGTCGTGGTGATCAGCTGGCCGCCGGACTGCATTCCTTCAATGACCAACGGCTTGAGATTTGCCCGGGCGCAATAAATAGCCGCGGTGTAACCCGCCGGCCCGGAGCCGATAATTACCACTTGTTCCATCTTTCTTGATTCCTTTTCAGAGGAGCGTAACCTGTCCGCCGGTCCCAGACAAGATTTTTTTCCGGCGTGTTCTTGTATTTAATAATCGGGAACAGCGAAGAAAAACAAGAAAACAATGCGTCACCCTCCTACG
>CAYYWX010000079.1:0-11880 GCA_964475405.1 uncultured Verrucomicrobiota bacterium | reverse complement strand
GGAAATGGTAACGCCTCAGTCTCGCGGGTATTTGGATGATGTCAGCATGGTTTGATGGTTCTGGGGAAATGCGAGCCGCATTTCGTTCGAAAAATTTCCGGCGATTTCAGCGCATCTGCGGAGTTGCCGGGCTTGCGCGTATACTTATACAGCGCTACGCCCGTCGCCTCCGCATCTGACGCCGAACTGGCCGGATTTTTTCGAATCCCCGGCGGGCAGCAAAATGCGGCACGCGGACCAACTCGCGCCACGCCCTTCGACTTGGCTCAGGGCTGGCAGCCCCCCCCCCCCTTGGCGCGATACTCGCCCGGTTAGATCGCGGTTGTTCTTCATACGCTTCGGTTTTACGATGAATCTCGATTGAACAAGACAAGATAACGATCCAAATTGGGATGAGCCGCGATTTTATCAAGCGCAGATTTGAAGGTGGAAATGCAAAAAAAAGATTGCGCTGGCGGCAAATGCTGCTAAATTGACACCCTTGTTTTGAACCAAGAAAGGAGTTTTATGGGAAAGAATTATAAAATTGCCGTAATCCCGGGCGACGGCACCGGCCCGGAAGTCATCAAGGAAGGCGTCAAGGTCCTGGAGGCGGCCTCCGCCAAGTTCGGGTTTAAACTTGACCTGACGCATTACGACATCGGCGGCGACCGTTATTTGAAGACCGGCGAGACGTGCCCGGCCTCGGTCATCCAGGAACTGCGTAAGTATGACGCGATTTATCTCGGGGCGATCGGCCACACGGACGTCAAGCCCGGCATCCTTGAAAAGGGGATTTTGCTGACGATCCGCTTCGAGCTGGACCAGTATATCAACCTGCGGCCGGTCAAATTGTTTCCCGGCGTGGATTGTCCGCTCAAGAACAAGGGCCCGGAACATATTGATTATGTCGTCGTGCGTGAAAATTCCGGCGGCATGTACACCGGCACCGGGGGCATAATGATGAAGGGCACGCCGCACGAAGTCGCCGTGCAGAACATGCTCTATTCGCGCTTCCAGGTTGAACGCTGCCTGCGCTTCGCGTTTGAATTCACCCGCAAGCGCAACAAGCGCAAGACACTGGCGCTGAGCGGCAAGACCAACGTGCTCACTTATGTCTTTGACCTCTGGGAACGGGCTTTCCACGAGATCGGCCAGAAGGATTATCCCGATATCAAGCGGGAATATTACCATGTTGACGCGACCACGATGTGGATGGTCAAGAACCCGGAATGGTTTGACGTGATTGTCACCGAGAACCTGTTCGGCGACATCATCACCGACCTGGGCGCGATGACCCAGGGCGGCATGGGCATCGCCGCCGGCGGCAATCTCAACCCGGAAGGCGTGAGCATGTTCGAGCCCATCGGCGGCTCGGCCCCGAAATATACCGGCAAAAACGTCATCAATCCGCTCGCGGCCATTTGCGCCGGGCAGATGATGCTGGCCGAGCTGGGGGAAACAAAGGCGGCGCAGGCCATGGAAAGCGCGGTCATGGACGTCACCGCCCATAAACTCAAGAGCCTGGCGGCCGGGAAAATGGGTTATTCAACAACCGAGGTCGGCGATTTGGTCGCTAAAATAGTGGCCGGCTGACCAGTGATTGGTAAATAGAAATGAAAAAATACAGGGTAGGCGTGGTCGGGATTGGAGCGGTCGGGGCCGAAATGATTCGCGTGCTCCGCCAGCGCAATTTTCCGGCCGAGGAAATAAGGATATTGGCGCGTTCGGAACGGGACGAGGTGGTTGACGGCGAAACGTATCACGTTATCCCCGCCACCCCGGAGGCGTTTAACGGGTTGAACTTTGCTTTTTTCGCCGGCACAGAGGGCGCGAAGGGCGCTTCCCAGCAACTTGGCTGGCAGGCGGCCGAAAAGGGAGTGATAGTCATTGATAACGGCGACGATTACCGCATGGATTCGCGCGTGCCGCTTGTCATCCCCGAGATCAATCCACAGGCGCTGGCCAAGCACAAGGGCTTTATCGCCAATCCCAATTGCAGCACCATCATCGCCCTCATGGCGCTGGGGCCGCTGCACCGCGTGGCGCGCATCCGCCGGTTCGTGGTGAGCACCTACCAGGCCGTGTCCGGCACGGGGCTTCCGGCCATCCTGGAGCTTGAGCAGCAGGTAAAGGACCATGTCGCCGGGAAGGAATTAAGGCATTCGGCCTATCCGCACCAGATTGCTTTCAACCTTATCCCGAAAATCGGCAGCCCGAAACAGGATGTCCCGGGCTACACGAGCGAGGAAGTAAAGATGCTGAACGAAACCCGCAAGATCCTGGAGGACAAAAAAATCAGGGTCTGCGCGACCTGCGTCCGCGTCCCGGTCGTGAACGGCCACTGCGAGTCGATCAATATTGAGTTTGACCGCCCGATGAACGTGGATGAGGCCCGCGCGATCCTGGCCAAGTCCCCCGGGGTCGTGATTTACGACAACCTGCAGGCGGATGAATACCCGATGCCGGTCAAAATTTCAGGGCAGGACAACGTTTTTGTCGGCCGGATCCGGCTGGATGAAAGCGTCAAGAACGGCCTGGCGCTGTTTGTCAGCGGTGACAACATCCGCAAGGGCGCCGCGACCAACGCCGTGCAGATCGCCGAATATTTGATCAAGTGACGGGTTGTTTTTGTGCTTGTTTTTTTATTCAAGAGTATTAGCATTGCCTTGTAAAAAATAAATCACGCCTAAAGCGTGATAAAAGGGAAGGGGATCAACCATGATTAATTTCAAAGTAATGAATGTGGCTGTTATGCTTGCGTTGGGCGCGTCGCTTTGTTCGGCGGAGGGCGACAAGGGGCCGGCGAAGAACGAGTCGGCGCCGATGGCGCCTCCATCGGGCGGTTTATTCGCGCCGGGCGCGCCGGCCGGCCAGCCGAAATCATCGCCTTTTTCGGCTGAAATCAGCGCGGATTTCATAAAAAAGGTCCAGGAAACAAGCGCGCGCATCGAGGAATGCAAAAAGCAGATTGCCGAGCGGCAGAAATATCTTTATGAATCCAATCCCCAGATAAAGGCATACCGCCAGCAGATGGTTGACATGCAAGCCCAGATCAACAAGATCATGGAGGCCGACAAGGAGCTTGCCGAGATGAGGCTCAATCGCGACATTATCTGGACAACCATGCCGGTCATGCCTAAATCCCGCGACCAGCGCTCCGGCCCTGGTATGGGCCAGATGATGGGGCCGCGCATGCAAGGAAGCCGGCAATAAGGCTCTTCCGTTCCCGCGGACTGAGTCGCCGGGGTGAGTAGTCGTTTAGCCCGCATTTCTCACACCCGGCGTGTGAGAAATCCGGGTTAGATTGCAGGTTAAGTCAAGATATATTCGGCTGACTGGCGCGTTCACCGGCCACAAACTAACAGCCTTCAGCCTACAGTCTAAACAACCTTGTATTCTATGAACAGCGACAACACAAAAAACGGCGTCAAACCCAAGCAGGGCCAAGGCGGCGCCCCTGCGCCGGAAAAACAAATCGTCCTGGCCCGCGATCTCCTGCCGGACCATCTGCCGATCATCCCGATCCTTACCCGGCCGCTTTTTCCCAAGATGATCGTGCCGCTCGTCATTGACGATCCGCACGGCAAAAAGGCGATCCAGGAGGTATTGCAGTCCAATGTAAAACATATCGGCATCGTCCTGGTCAGGCCGCGCGCCAATCAGCCGGAGTCGGGGGTCATCAAGGCGGTTGATTTGTATTCGGTGGGCGTGGCCGCTGAAATCATGCGCGTCACCCAGTCCTCCCCGGATGCCCCGGTCCAGCTCATGCTCGGCGCCCTCGAGCGCTTTATAATCGAAAAAATCATTACCGAGGAGCCGGTCATCCAGGCCAAGGTAAAATACCTGATAGAAACCGAAATGTCGGTCAACGAGGAGTTGAAGGCCTATTCGCTTTCAATCGTCACCGCCATGAAGGACCTGATCAAGTTGAACCCCCTGTTCAAGGACGAGTTGAACCTTTTCCTGACCCGCGCCAACCTGAACGAGCCCGGGCGGCTGGCCGATTTTTCCTCGGCGATGACGACCGCCTCGGCCGCCGAGCTGCAGGAAATTTTGGAAACCGTCAGCGTCCGCCAGCGCATTGAAAAAGCGCTCGTGCTCCTCAAAAAAGAGCTGGATGTCTCCAGGATCCAGGCCAAGATCAACCAGCAGATCGAGGAGAAACTTTCCAAGCAGCAAAGGGATTTCTTCCTGCGCGAGCAGTTCAAGGCGATTAAAAAGGAGCTCGGGCTTGCCAAGGAGGGCAAGGAGGCCGACCTGGACCAGTTCCGCGAACGGCTCAAGTCGCTTGTCCTGACGGACGAGGCCAAGGAAAAGATCGAGGAGGAGATGAGCAAGCTCGCGATCCTTGAGCCGGTCTCGCCGGAATTCAACGTCACGCGCAATTACCTGGACTGGCTGACCGCGCTGCCCTGGGGCGTTTATACGCCCGAAAACTACGACTTGAAAGCGGCCCAGGCGGTCCTGAACCGCGACCATTACGGCCTGCAGGACGTCAAGGAGCGCATCCTGGAATTCCTCTCGGTCGGCAAACTAAAGGGCAGCGTTTCCGGCTCGATCATCTGCTTTGTCGGGCCGCCGGGCGTGGGAAAGACCTCGGTCGGCCAGTCAATCGCCGCCAGCATCGGCCGCAAGTTTTACCGCTTTTCGCTGGGCGGCATGAAGGATGAGGCCGAGATCAAGGGCCACCGGCGGACTTATATTGGCGCGATGCCCGGCAAATTCATCCAGGCCATGAAACTCTGCAAAAGCGCCAACCCGCTGATCATGCTGGACGAGGTTGATAAAATCGGGGCCAGTTTCCAGGGCGACCCGGCCTCCGCCCTGCTGGAAGTGCTGGATCCGGAGCAGAACCGGGACTTCCTGGATCATTACCTCGATGTCCGGTTTGACCTGTCAAGGGTCCTGTTCGTCTGCACCGCCAATATCCTGGACACGATCCCGCGCCCGCTCCTTGACCGCATGGAAGTGATCAAGCTGTCGGGGTATATCCTCGAGGAAAAGATGCAGATCGCCAGGAAATATTTGATCCCGAAACAGCTCAAGGCCAGCGGGCTTAAGCCCCGCCAGTTGACCGTGACCAACAGCGCCCTGCGCGAAATAATTGATGGTTACGCGCGCGAGCCCGGGGTGCGCGGGGTTGAAAATTACATCAAGCGCATTTGCCGCAAGTCGGCGCGCAGGATAGTGACCGGCAAGGCCAGGAAGGTTGCGGTTGACAACAAGGACCTGCCGGGGCTGCTCGGCAATCGCGTGTTCCTGAACGAGGACCTCTTCAAAAATCCGCGCCCCGGCGTGGTGATGGGGCTGGCCTGGACGAACATGGGCGGCGAGACGCTTTATATCGAGGCAACCAGGGTGGCGGCCGACAAGCCCGGCTTCAAGCAGACCGGCCAGCTCGGCAGCGTGATGGTTGAATCTTCGGAAATCGCCTATACGATGGTGCGCGCGTTCTTGAACAAAAACAAGGCCGCCACGCAAGTGTTTGAGAAAAACTTCATTCATTTGCACGTGCCATCCGGCGCCACGCCCAAGGACGGGCCCTCGGCCGGGATTACGATGGCCTCCGCGCTTTATTCGCTTGCCCTGGATAAGGCGGTTAAGCCAAGATGGGCGATGACGGGCGAGTTGAGCCTGACCGGGCTGGTGATGCCGGTTGGCGGGATCAAGGAAAAAACGATTGCCGCGAAACGTTCGGGAGTGCTGCACCTGGTTTTTCCGTCCGCCAACCGCAAGGATTATGAGGAGTTGCCGGCGCATATCCGGCGTGGTATAAAGATGCACTTCGTTGATACCTTTGACGATGTCGTCAAATTATGTTTTCCGTGAATAAACCATGAAATCTTTCCAGACGGAAATATTGACCCCGCAAAAATCGGTTTACCGGGGCGAGGCGCAAGCGCTCGTGCTGAAAGGCGAGAAGGGCTACTTTGGCGTCCTGGCCGGCCACGCGCCTTTGATCGCGCGGCTTTCCCCGGGCACGCTCAAAATGACCCGGGACGGGCAGGAATCGGTTTACCAGGCCGGGGCCGGGTTCGCGCGGATCAGCAAAGGACGCGTCAGCATCCTCCTGGACGAAATCAAGTAATCATCCGCCCCGTAGTCCCCACGTGTATGGTATATGATAGTTGGCGTTGCGCGTCAGGAGGCCCATGAAAAGGATATTTTTTATATTCTTTGGACTGATCGTAATTGTTAGCGCTCTCTTCTTTTGGACTATCATCAATGAGGGGAGCAAAAAAAAGCAAGCGGTATATGCGGCTGATCACGCGCGCCTTCTCGCTGAATGTCGTGCGCTTATTGCCACAAACCAAATAACACCTCGTGATGAATCCAAATACGATAAACCGCTAGTACGGGTCTATAATAAAACAGATTCATTGTTCTACAAACGCGAGATGCGGGAGGTCGCCTCACTGAAACCCAGTTACATCGCAGTGTCAGACAAAGAGGTGATGATCTGTCTGTCTGCACTTCCGAGAATTTACGTTCTCGTTTTCAGGACAAATGTCCAGGAATATGGTGCTAAATGTATAACAAATGGGGTATGGATTTCAAATAACCCTGCTAGGGATCGATTAACAGTCTTGCAGTTAAATAATTCAACGGACGGGAAATGATGATGGGAAAAGGGCAGCATGCGATAATGGCCACCCGTGAGAGACGAGGGTTTGGTGGTGATTCATGCCTGGAAATGGTGCTGAACTTGCGAATATTTTCGCGCTTTACATCAGGGCGGAAATCCGGTAGGCAATATCGCATCAGGGAATGATTATCGCGCATTGCTGGAACGACATGGCATCCAAAAATAAAGTTAATCTCAAGGGCCGCTCTCTCCTGAAGCTTGCGGATTTGAGCGATGATGAGCTTGTTCATCTCGTTGACCTGGCCGGTCGCCTGAAGGAGATGAAAAAGCGCCATCTGCAGGGTAACAACCTGTTCCGCAAGAATATTGCCATGATTTTTGAAAAGCCTTCCACCAGGACCCGCGCAGCCTGCACGGTCGCGGCGGTGGACGAGGGGGGCAGCGTTGAATACCTGGACGTTCACGACCTGCATCTCGGCAAAAAGGAGTCAATCAAGGATTCGGCGCGCGTGCTCGGCCGGATGTTCGACGGCATAATGTTCCGTGGTTTCAGGCAGGAAACCGTGGAAACATTCGCCAAGTATGCCGGCATACCGGTCTGGAACGGACTGACGGACGACAGCCACCCGACGCAGACCCTGGCCGACCTGATGACGATTCGCGAGTATTTTTTTAAACTGCGCGGCCTGAAGGTGGTTTATATCGGCGACGGGCGCAACAATGTTTGCATCTCGCTCATGATGGGCTGCCTCAAGACCGGCGTAAATTTCGTGGATTGCACGCCCAAGAAGCTCATGCCAAGCGCCCAGATTCTTAACCAGGCCAACGCGGTCGCCCAGGCGCATGATTGCTCGCTGCAAATCAGCCATGACCCCAAATCAGCCGTCCAGAACGCCAACGTCATTTATACCGATGTCTGGATTTCAATGGGCGAGGAAAAGAAATTCAACGAACGTCTCAAGCTCCTGAAGCCTTACCAGGTCAACATGGACCTTATGAAGCGGACGGGAAACCTGAAAAACGAGAAGGTCATTTTCCTGCATTGCCTCCCGGCTTTCCATAACAATGAAACCGAGGTGACCGCCCGGACCGGCGCGCTGGAAGTCACGGACGAGGTGTTTGAAGCGCCGTTTTCCAGGGTGTTTGACCAGGCGGAGAACCGCCTGCACACCATCAAGGCCATCATGGTGGCGACCCTTTCCGGCGGAGAAGTTTAAAAATGAGCACTAAAAAGGCGACGTTGTCTGAATTGGACTGGGAAGCGTTTCAAAGGCTGGATTTGACGCAAAAGGCGGAATGTTTTAATAACGGCGGCGGCGCTCCGTTCCACGTCCTGATCGCCCAGCAGTTTGACCGCAAACTGCTTGAAAAACTCGGGGAGCTGGCCACGATTATCAGGTACATCGCCAAGACCAAGGCCGGGATGGATTTTTTGGGCAGCCAGCTCTCGCATCGCACGGCGATGCTCTACTTCTCCCAGCCCAGCACAAGGACATTCCTCTCTTTCCATTCCGCCTGCCAGATCCTGGGCATGCGCACGGTCGAGGTGCGCGACACCGCCACCTCCAGCGAAATGAAGGGCGAGACGCAGGAGGATTCCGTGCGGACCTTCAGCTCGTTTTCGGATGTCATCATCATGCGCAGCGCCATCGGGGGCCTGGCGGAGAAAATGGCCTGGGTCCTTTCCAACACCGACCGGCCGGTGCCGATCCTCAACGCCGGGTCGGGGAAAGACCAGCACCCCACGCAGGCCCTGCTTGACATCTATACCCTCCAGCGCAGTTTTGAAAAACGGGGCGGGATTGACCGCAAGAAGGTCGTGTTTGTCGGCGACCTGGCGCGCGGACGGACGGTCCGTTCCCTGGCGTATCTCCTGACGAACTTCAAGGGCGTGAAACAGTATTTCATCGCCCCGCCGCAATTGCAAATCGGCAAGGATATCCAGGATATTCTCGGCAAGGCCGGGGTTGATTTTGAACTGGGCTCCGACCTCGGCAAATATGTCGAGCGGGCCGACGCGATCTACATGACCCGCATCCAGGACGAATGGGACGAGAAAAAGGGTGATAGCGGAAAAATCAAGATAGAGGATTATTATTTCACGGCCGCTCATCTCAAGCGCCTGCCGTCCAACGCGGTGATCATGCATCCGCTGCCGCGCCGCAATGAAATCGCCGTTGATGTCGACGATGATCCGCGGGCGGTTTACTGGCGCCAGGTGCGCAACGGAATGTGGATCAGGGTGGCCCTGCTGGCGCTCATTTTCGGCTGCGAGCCTTCCATCCGCGACTTTCACGGCGGGTAACGTTCTTCCGCGCCGCTTCCAGTCGGCTCTTTCCCGTGACGATCCTGTGTTAGTGAGCCTTATTTTTCCCTGCCGGCGAGGAGTTTTTTGAGGTGCTGGACATATGTCGCGGCGCCGCCCGGCGTATATCCGGTGCGCGCGAAAACCTTTCCTTCCGCGTCCGTCAGGAACACAACCGGGAAACCGCCGGCTCCATACCTTTCAATCAGCTCGGCGTTTTGTTTCTTTGTGCGCTCGTCCTGTTGTTTCATGAGCGGGAAATCGGCGTTGAACAATACCAGGTTGTCGGCCGCGAATTTTTTGAATTCCTCCTTGCCGAGGATTTCATTGTCAAATCTTACGCACCATTTGCACCAGTCCGAGCCGGAAAAATAGACCAGGATCGGCAATTTTTTCTCCGCGGCCGCCTTTTTCGCCGCGTCAAAGTCAGTCAGCCATTCCGTCCCGGTTTCCTGGCTGAAAGCGAAAGGTAATGCGCTTAACAACAACAATGTTGTCCAGAATGCTCTCTTCATTTTAACCTCCTGGAAACGCGGCAAGCGCCGTCACTGTGTCACGGATTTGGCGCAGCGGAACCCGATGAACGGGCGGCCGCCGGCCTGGGGCCGCTTGGCGCCGTGCGCGCGCTTTACGGCCAGCAAATCGTTTTCATTCTGGCTCATGAACGAGCCTCCGCGGAAGACATGCTCCTCGGCCTTTTCCGGGCCTTGCGGATTGTCAAGGGGCAGGACGCGGTAATACCTGGCGTCATAATAGTCGGAAACCCATTCCGCGGCATTGCCCGGCACATGGAGCAAATCAAAGGGACTGGTCTTTCTGAGCGTCGCCTGAAAATCAGCGGGGGCGGCCTGCGGCGGCAACGGCTTGTCGGCCGGCCAGGTCACGTCGGGGAGCCTGGTCGGCTCCGGCTTGGGCGGCTCGACGCCCTTCATCTTGTCAACCAGGCTCTGTTTGGGCGCCTGCTTTGGGTGCAAAATATCAATTTGCGCCGCGAGCCTGCTCCTGCCTCCGGAAAAGTTGACGAACATCTGGGCGCTGTTGTCGGCGTCCCATGGAAAACGCCGGCCGTCGCTTGAACGCGCCGCGTATTCCCACTCGGCTTCCGTGGGCAGGCGTTTGCCTTTCCACTTCGCGTAGGCATAGGCGTCGAACCAGTCCACGCCCACGACCGGCTGGTCGTCGCCGCCCAGCTCCCTGAATTTCCAGCCGTCCGGCGTGTGGTCCTTGAGCGGCGGGGCGAGCGGGTGCTCCATGGAGGAATCGCCCGTACTCTTGACATGCTCCACGAACGCGCGGTATTCCTTGTTGTTGACTTCGCGCTTGTCCATGAGGAACGGGTTGATTTTAACGATGCGCATCGGGAAATTGTCGTCGCCCGGCCTGGCGCCCTCGTCGCCGAACAGGAAATAGCCGCCCGGCAGGGACGCCATCTCGTTATCCGCCGGGATGCTCGCAACGGCCTTGCCGTCGGCCGCCTTGACGGAGGTTTCCACGATCTGCCGCTCCATGCGGGTGATGTAGCTGAAATCCATGGACTCAAATACGTCCTTCAGGCTGCCCTTTTCGGACTCCATGACCCGGTTGATCCAGAAGTTCAGGAACGCGGTCACCTCGGCCGCCGCGTAATCCAGTTTTTGACCCGCGATCAGGCGCGGGATCCGCTCGCTCACGATTTTCGGCAGCTTGCGGACCGTCTCGCGCCGTTTGATTTCCAAATCATCGTACTGCTTCTTGGCCTTCGGGTTGGCTTTGTAATTCAACTGGTCGATGCCGTGGTATTTTGAACGGCCCTTTTCCATCTGTTCCGAGATGAGGTCAAAATTCTTGATCGCGGCCGAAACCGGCCCGTACCATACGCCCTGGATCTTTTCCTTGCCGTCTTCCACGATGACAAATTCCTTCGCGAACTCTTCCTTCTTGGCGCGGATCTGTCCGGCATCCGGATGCTTGCCGCATTTCTGGATGAACTCGTCAAAGAGCCGGATTGACTCGGCGTAATATTCGGCCGGGAAACTTTTCTGGGGATCCAGGTTGCGCTTGGCAAAATCAGTGGCAAGAAGGTCGGCCATGTCCTTGGACTCCTTCTTTTCCACCTGGGCGCGGAGGAATTCCATCTCGGAAGATATGTTGCCCTGGCTCTGTTTCAGGACAATTTTGTCGGCGGTTTCCGACACGACCACGCCCTCCACCCGGCGCCCGTCCTTGAGTTGAAGCACGACTAAATTTTCCTTTGGCAGCAGTTTCTGCGCCTCAGGCGAGAGTTCCTCCAGTTTGACGGCGAACGATGGAACCGCCAGCGTTGCAACCAGAATGCCAAAGGCGAACAAACGAAGTCCAGTCATGGCAGCCACCCCTTGTTTAGATGATGTTTTACCCGTGCGGCGTTCATGCGAGCCGGGCATGACGCGGCAGGCGACACGTTTATGGCTGGAAAGAATAGGTGAAACGGGCGGGAAAGTCAATCCGCAAGGGTAGCGCGTTGTTCTGAAGGTGGTGCGAAGCCCTAGTCGCCCAAGGCGCCGCCAGAGGCGGGTAAACCCTGGTCGCCTAAGGCGACGCCAGAGGCGGGTAAACCTCCGGCTGAGCGGTCGTGATTGATGCGTCCAGTAGGCGATAAGTCCAGAGGGAACGGCTCGGCCGTGACGCCTCGCC
Source organism: uncultured Verrucomicrobiota bacterium (assembly GCA_964475405.1). Classification (GTDB taxonomy): domain Bacteria; phylum Verrucomicrobiota; class Kiritimatiellia; order JAAZAB01; family JAAZAB01; genus JAQUQV01. The sequence continues at coordinate 355 of CAYYWX010000079.1, read as the reverse complement.
CTACCTTTGATAAGAAGCGACGCATGATGTTTTGAAGGTGGTGCGAAGCCCTAGTCGCCCAAGGCGACGCCAGAGGCGGGTGAACCCTGGTCGCCTAAGGCGACGCCAGAGGCGGGTAAACCTCCGGCTGAGCGGTCGTGATTGATGCGTCCAGTAGGCGATAAGTCCAGAGGGAACGGCTCGGCCGTGACGCCTCGCCCTACCTTTGATAAGAAGCGACGCATGATGTTTTGAAGGTGGTGCGAAGCCTCCGGCTGAGCGGTCGTGATTGGGGTATGTTCAAGGCGGCTTTGGCCGCAACCCGAGTTCGCCGCACACCGTGCGGCGCTACAGTTGTAGTGCGTCAAGGCGTGCC
>CAYYWX010000078.1:0-12367 GCA_964475405.1 uncultured Verrucomicrobiota bacterium | reverse complement strand
CGCCATTCGTGGCGTGGCCGGAGATGATATAGCCGGCATGTTCCAGCATGTCCCGGAACATAGTGGCGGTAACAATATCATCTTCAACGATCAGAATGCGAATTGGGTCACTCATGGTATTTTTATAACCGATCAGGCGGCATATTGAAAGACATTTTTCCGCGCCGGCGGATCAGCCTGCGGCGGAAAACGATCCAAACGCAGAATTTCCCCGATTCCTTGCTGAATGTTTGATATTTAGTGTTTTTGTCATTCGATATCAGAATTGCGCGTTTCCCGTTCGAAAACATTTTCGAACGGGGCCTAGCGCATGTTCGCGTACCTCTTGTCTGAATGTTTTTCTTTCTGCAAATCAAGCATCGGCTGAACATGATTTTTGTAACATTCCGGGCAAACCGCATGACTGAACTGGGCCTGACTGTGATCCGTAACGTAGGCTTCAACCTGCTGCCAGTATTGCTTGTCGTCGCGGATTTTTTTGCAATACGTGCAGATGGGCAAAACGCCCTGCAGCGTCTGGATATGCGCCTGGGCGGCCTCGAGTTCTTTGATCCGGCCGGTCAGCATGGCTTGCAGCTCAACAACCCGGCGACCAACTCCAATGCGCACCTGAAGTTCCTGAATATTATAAGGTTTGACCATATAATCGTTGGCGCCGGCTTTCAGTCCCTTGACAATATCTTCCATTTCATCGCGCGCGGTCAGGATAATCAGGTAAGCGGGGTCATAGAACTTCGCTTCCCTTATTTTGCGGCACACTTCCACCCCTTCCATGCCGGGCATCATCCAATCAATAATGGCCAGTTTCGGCGCGTCCGGCTTAAGCATGATTTCGCAGGCCATAAGCCCGTTGCCGGTTACGACCGGAATGTAACCCAATTCGGCAAAGGTAGACTTGAGCATAAGCTGCTGGGTCAAATTATCTTCCGCAATGAGTATTTTCATAATTTAAATCCAGGGAAAAGGCAACCGGCCGGCATTTCCCCGGTCAACTCCACCAAGCGTCCGTTACCTTCCGCTTTAAAATATCCTGAATTGACGGAAACTTCAACTATATTTGTAATTCGTATAGTGTACTGCGCCCCGTAAATCAAGCTGTTAATTTAAGATATTTTTGATTTCCATTATCTCGTCATTTTGGCGTCAGGATCTGGTTGGTGGCGCCTCGCGGCATAACGGGCAGAATTGCTTTTGGTTTTTCAACATTAGACCTTTTTCGACACATATCCGCCATTTCTTCCCAGGTTTTTTTTTCTCCTTTGGATTTTAGTTCCAAATCCAAAAGAATCAGCAAATTCAAGGCATCATTAAAACCCTTGGAATAAATATTTCCCATGCCAACCACGGATATCTTGTTTTTATTGGCGCGGCGATTTTGCACCTGCAACACAATGTCCACGGCAATACATGAAGACAAAACCAAAACAGAAATACACAATAATTTTATTTTTCGTTTAAAGTCAATTTCGGATTTTATTTTTCGCTCAACGTCAGCCACCTCTATTATCTGTTTAATTTCCTCTTCTTCCGGGCTGCACGGGGCATCAATTATTTCGGAATCGGCTTTTATTTCTTCGACCGTGAGATTATTAATAATCAGGTTGCTTTTGTTGGAACTAAACATGACTTTCCCGCGCACGAGAGCAACAAAAGATTTGTAAATAAAATAAAAAAACAAAAATATTCTATAGCCACTTAGCGTAATCGGATGAGCCAGGTCTTTTGCCGTTATATTCATATTCACGCGTTTTCCTTTCGGTTTTGTTTTAAAAAATAACTTAAAATAAAATACAAATATATTTTGTTTTTGCCTGTTCGTTTCTGTCTCTGTTTTTTTTCCCGCCCCCCATCTCCGCCTTCCTGCTTCGCCGGGGCTACGGAGGGCAAGCCGGCCTGCCATCCGCCGCCTTCTTCAAATACTCCCGCATGGCCTGTTCCAGAACCTCAAACTGCCCGTTTAACTGGGCAAGGAGTGATTCCGCCTCCGGCCAGTTGGCGGCCTTGCAGGCCCTTTGAATCGTAATCGCCAGGGAACGGAGCTTATTGCCGCTGACCGTGGCGGCGCCGCCCTTGATGTTATGCGCCAGCTGGGAGGCTGTTTCCTGATGCCGATTTTTAACAGCCTGCTCAAGTTCGCGGATTAACCCGCGCGTTTCTGAAAGGTAAGTGTTAATAACGTCTCTTATCGACGCTTTATCCCCGATCATCCGGCCGGAAAATGTTTTGGAATCAAACACTGTGTCCGGATCATTCTCGTGAATTGTTTCATCCTGAAGCACGACGCCGCCGTTTGATGCTGAAAGATTCGCGATTGCATTGGCAACGGATTTCATGCTGATCGGCTTGGCAATGTAATCGTTCATGCCGGCGGCCAGGCATTTTTCCCGGTCACCCTCCATGACGCGCGCGGTCAGCGCCAGGATGGGAATATTATGGTCCAGAACCGGCGAATTGGGGTCGCGGATTACAGCCGTGGCTTCAAGCCCGTCCATTTCCGGCATTTGAATATCCATCAGCACAAGGTCGTAGGAAATCGTTTCGAGCGCCTCAACCGCCTCCATGCCGTTGCCAACGGCGCTGGCCGAATGCCCCATTTTTCCCAGGACGGTCAAAGCAACTTTCTGATTGGCCAGGTTGTCCTCGGCCACAAGTATGCGCAGGCTCTTTTCAGGTAGATATTGTTCGTGTTTCTGGAACCCGCGCCCGTGTTCTTCTTCCAAAACTTTCCCGGGGGCATCGGCCCGCTGTTTTAAGAACGGAATAATGAACCAGAATGTTGAACCTATGCCCTGTTCGCTTTCAACGCCGATCGTGCCGCCCATCTGTTCCGCCAGACCCTTGGATATTGCCAGCCCAAGGCCGGTGCCGCCGAAGTTGCGCGTCATGGAAGCATCCGCCTGGGAAAATGCGTTGAAAAGCAGTTTTGTTTTATCAGCCGGGATGCCAATTCCCGTATCGCGCACCGCGAAGCGCAGGCGAACGGAAGGAGCGCCTTCGGCGCTCGCTTCTTGTCCCGTCTCCCCATCCACCACCACCTCGACGCTGACAGTGATTATGCCCTCATGGGTAAATTTCACGGCGTTGCCGATAAGATTGACCAGGATCTGGCGCAGGCGTCCGGGATCGCCCTGCAGATTGAGGGGCACATCCGGTTCTATGAAATTAATCAGTTCCAGTTTCTTCTGCGAGGCTTTCACGGCGAGCACGCCGGCGGCATCCTTCAAGACCGCGCCGAGATTGAAATCAATGTTTTCCAGCTCCATTTTACCGGCTTCAATTTTTGACCAATCAAGGGTGGAGTTGATGATATCAAGGAGAGAGTCGGCGCTGGAGTTGATGATTTTCGCGTATTCCAATTGTTCTTTTGACATCTTGGTATCAATGAGAAGGTCGCAGATGCCGATAATCCCCGCCAGGGGCGTGCGGATTTCGTGGCTGACATTGGCTATGAACCGGCTTTTGGCGGCGCTGGAGGCATGGGCCTGCGCAACATTTGTTTTTTCCACTTCAAACGCTTCCTGTAATTGCTGGTACGCCTTTTCAAGATCGGTTTTTGCGCGCCTCAGCGTGTCTTCCGCCAGCTTGTGCCCGGCAATTTCCTTATGGAGGGTTTCGATGGAGCTTGAGGTGGTGTTTAAATTTTTCGACAGGGTGTTGAATACACGCGAAAAAAGCTGCCCCACCTCGTCGGGCGATTCCGCGCCGGCCCCATCCATCTTGGCGCCGCGACCCTTCCGCGACCTGTTAAGCGGGCTGGCAATGACCCAGCCTAATAACCAGGCGGCGACGAGCACCACAATGACAATGACAATGACAATAAGGGAGAGAATGTCAATGGATAATGTTTCTTTGAGGCCGGGGAAAGCATTTATGATGCTGTTCATAAGATATTTTTTTTCAACACTATCAAGAAATGCGTAAAATGCAAGAAGGATTGATGAATTTCAGCCACACGGATGGACGGATACGCCGGGACAGAACCGCACGTCGTTTGGGTACGGCACAGGTTGACGGGCTATGATGATGTGGCCACCCCGTGCGCGCTTCGCTGCCCGAGGATACGCAGTCGAAGCGGGGTGTGGGAATATGGCGTTTTCTATTGCCGGATTCCAAGGTCGCATCCTGGGCTATGGAATCACATCCTTACTGAACATTTACATTCACCGTATCAACCCAAATAGGTCCATCTACGTTAATAATCCCATCCAGCGGATAATCTACGGCAAAATAGAAGGTATAGCTTCCGCGGGCAAGCGATCCGGTCAGCACCGGCATGGCCGGCAGGTTGCACAAAGCGCCCTGGTACGCCGGAGCACAATGGGCAAGGTTGCCATCAAACGGCGCCCACTGGGCGGAACTGTCCAGGTAATGCCAGGCCGAGCCATCAAAGCGAAGGACCCACCAATCAGCGGGAACACCGGCATAAGCGCGCGCGTCCATTTCCACGGTGATTGTCAGCAGCTCGGGATAATTGACGGCGACAGTCCTGGTTGCGCCATTGGCCTTGACACCGGGAGCGGGCGTCATGGAAAGCATGGTAACATTCACTGAATCAGCCAGGGTATGTTCATCTTCGTTCATAATCCCATCCATCTGCGAATCAACGGCAAACCAGAACGTATATGAACTAACCGGCAAGCCGGGCACATTCAACTCCGGCAACTGCGTAGCCGGCAGATTGCCCGCAGCGCCCTGATACGCCGGAGCACAATGAGCAAAGTTGCCATCAAACGGCGTCCACTCTGTCGCGCTGTTCAAGTAGTACCAGGACGACCCAGCCTTGGCAAGAATCCACCATTCGACAGGCGCGCCTGCATTTTTATCCTCGTTAACTTCTATGGTGATCGCCATAGCGTCCGGATAATTGATGGAGACGTCCCCCACGGCGCCATTGGCCTTGATTGTTGGCCCGCTTGCGGGTTTCGCATACCCGCTGTCGTTGGTACTGAAACCGCTGGCGCCGGCATCGTTCACGGCTTTCACCCAGTAATACAGAACCGTCCCGGGCATCTTGGCGGCGCTCAGGTCATCATAGGTTGTGGTTGCGATTGCCATTTCGACCAAGTTGGAGCCGCCGGCCATATTGGCGCTTGCGCTCCGCCAGATCTTATAGCCTGTTGCTCCGCTCACCGCATCCCAGGTCACGCGCACCATGTTCGTGTAGGTGCCATCGCTGGCGGAGACGCCCGTCGGCGCGGTTAACGTGACCGGCAGCGCCCGGAAACCGGAATCGGAAGCGCTGAAGCCGCTCGCTCCCACGGAATTTATGGCTTTCACCCAGTAATAATAAGTCGTGCCGGCAACCGCGCCCGTATCGTCGTATGCGGCGGAAGCTGTCGCTCCAACCCGGCTGGCCGCGGCTGAATTGTTTTCCGTATGCCGCCAGACCTGGTAGCCGGTTGCCCCGCTTGCCGCCGTCCATGTCACGCGCACTTTGTCGGTATAGATGCCGTCGCTGGCGCTCAAGCCCGCGGGAGCGGACGGCACTGTTTTGTCTGGATCCCACCGACCAATGGCCGAAGAGCTAAAAGCGCTCGCTCCACTGGAATTTATGGCTTTCACCCAGTAATAATAAGTCGTGCCGACAACCGCGCCCGTATCGTCGTATGTGGCGGAAGTTGTCGTTCCAATCCGGCTGGCCGCGGCTGAATTGTTCGCCGTATGCCGCCAGACCTGGTAGGCGGTGGCGCTTGCGACCGTGTTCCATGTGATTAATACTTTATCAGTTGGCGCACCATCCGAGGCGGAAACACCCTGCACATTTAGATGGACCCACAAGGCCGAAACACCCTGCGGGGCGCTTAGCATAGCACCTGGCGCGGCAACCACGACCAGGTTTGTTGCCGGAACGGCCTCGTTCCAGTTCGTGTTCCCCGCCTGGCTGGCCACCACGCTCACCACGCCGGTTGCCGTGAAACTCAGAACACCGGCGCTGATTGCCCCTGGACCGGACGCCACCGTAAAACTCACCGGCAGGCCGGAATCAGCAGTCGCGTTCAAGACCACGGTCCCCGTTACCGTTTGATTTATTATCGCAGGGAAATTGATTGCCTGGTCATGTTTAAGACCTGTCCCGGCAAGATACAGAATAAATGGATTGATCCCGGAGTTGTTGGCAAACTGCAAGGACGCCGTATGCACGCCGCCAGACAGCGGATTATAGCGGACCCGCAAATTGCCGGTTCCGCCCACAGCAACCGTGGCCGGGTATTCCAGCACGGAGAACTGCGCCGTATCAGCCCCGTTGGTCGTTATGCCGGTAACAGTCAACGCCACGCCGCCGCCGTTTGTAACGACAAATGTATTGGTCAAAACCGAGCCCCAGGAGAGCGAGCCAAAGTCCGTGCCCTTGGCCGCGCTGGTTCCTTCGCCGCTGGCAATCGCGACGCTGTCCGTGCCCAGAACTTCCATCTCGGACGGGATGTAGTAAGCAAACGCATTTGATCTTACCAGCTCGCCCACGCTGGTTGAAAATACGCGCACATCGCCCAAACCGGGAGCAGCGGCTACACCGGTCCAAACCACCACCTGCCTGGAAGACTGGCTTTCAATATTCGTCACGGATACGCCGCAGATGGTTACATTAGTGATGTCGCCGGGGGAACCGTCGCTCAGGCCAAATCCTCTGATGGTAACCCGCGTTCCGCCGAAAGTCGGACCGCTGGTCGGGCTGACGCCCTGATCCTCAACCCAGGTCGGAATACACTTCGCAATATAGCTGGCGGGATTTCCTCCCGCGGTTGTAAACGATCCGCCCGCGTACAAATAGCCATGCGCGTCAGTTACCAGCGCCAAAACAGTATTATTCAACCCGGAGCCCAACGCGTTCCAGTTCGTTCCATCCCACCGGGCGACATAGTTGGCCGGCTGTCCGCCCGCGACCGTGAATTCTCCGCCGGCATATAAATTACTGCTTTGGTCAACCGCCAGTGCGCGCGCCGCGTTATTTAATCCGGCGCCCAGCGCGCTCCAGGTCTTCCCGTTCCATTTCGCGATGTTGCCGGCCGAAGTCCAGCCCGCCTCCGTGAAACGACCACCCGTGTATAAATAACCGCTCGCGTCAAAGGCAAGCGCATAAACCATGCCGCCGACCCCGGCGGACAGCGCGCTCCAATTGACGCCATTCCACTTCGCGACATAACCCGCCCACTGCCCGCCGGCTTTGGTAAAAGTACCGCCCGCATATAAAGCCCCGTCCGCCCCCACCTTCGAGGCATAAACAATGCTATCGTCATCTATTCCGGCGGCCAGATCGCTCCAAATCGCGCCGTTCCACTTTGCGATCCTGTTCCCCGGCGTCGTAAAAGTCCCGCCCGCATATAAACCGCCGTTCGGATCAACCGCCAAGGAGTGAATCCCGGGCGAATTTCCGCCGTCTATTCTGGCGTTCAGGTTTGTCCAACCTGCACCGGCCTCATCCCACTTCGCAACCTTGCTCGCGGCCGATCCACCCGCGGTCGTGAACAGCCCGCCAACGTACAAAACATCGCCACCATCGGAGGCCAGCGCGCGAACAGAGTTATCCACCCCAACGCCCAAAGCGCTCCAATTTGTCCCGTCCCATTTCGCGATCCTGTTCGCGGCCACCCCGCCCGCGGTCGTGAATTCTCCGCCGGCGTACAAATCCCCGTTCGGGTCAATCGCCAGGGCGCGCACCAGGCCGCCGGCCCCGGCGCCCAGATTGGTCCACACATACGGACCCGGCACCAAGCCGCCGCTGATACGGCTCACGCCCACCATGACCAGATTCGTCACCGGTATGGCCTCATTCCAGTCAGCATCCCCCGCCTGGCTCGCCACCACGCTCACCAGGCCGGTATCCGAGAAACTCAGGATATTGACGGCGTGGTCGATTGACCCTGGGCCGGACACAACGTTGAAATTAGTCACCGGCAGACCGGAAGAAGCAGTTGCGCCCAAAGCCACCGTATCTATTGTCGCTTGCTCCGGGATCGCAGGGAAAGTGATGGTCTGGTCCCGTGACAGGCCTTGCCCGGAAAGATACAGAACAAAAGGATTTATCGCGGTGCTGTTGGCAATCTGCACAAGCGCGGTGTACGCGCCCAACGACAGCGGATTATAGCGAACCCGTAAATTGCCGGTTGCGCCCGCCGCGACCGTGGCCGGGTATTCCAGGACCGTGAAATGTTCCGCCCCCGCCCCATTGGTCGTTATGCCGGTAATGGTCAACAAGGTAGAGCCGTCATTGGTAATGGAAAACGTATTGGTCAAAACCGAGCCCCAGGAGAGTGAACCGAAGTCCGTGCCCTTGGCCGCGCTGGTTCCTTCACCGCTGGCGATTACCATACCGTTCGTGCCCATGACCGCCATCCCCGACGGAAGGGCGTAATAATAAAATACATTTTCTCTTATTGTCTCGCCCATGTAGGCCGAAAACACAATCACGTCGCCCAAGACGGGAACAGCGGCTGTGCCGGTCCAAACCACCACTTGCGTGGAAGACTGGCTTTCAATATTCGTCACGGATACGCCGCAGATGGTTACATTCGTGATGTCGCCGGGGGAATCGTCGCTCATTCCAAATCCCGTAATGACCACCCGTGTTCCGCCGGAAACCGGACCATTGGTCGGGCTGACGCCCTGATCCTCAACCCACGACGGACACCACTTCGCAATATAGCCGACTGGATTTCCGCCCGCGGTGGTGAACGTTCCGCCTGCGTATAAAACACCATTCACCACGTTCGAGTCGGTCGCCAGCGCCAAAACATGGTTATTCAACCCGGCGCCCAACGCGTTCCATTTCGTTCCATCCCACTGGGCGATATAGTTGGCCGGCTGTCCACCCGCGACCGTGAATTCTCCGCCGGCATATAAATTGCCGTTTTGGTCAAACGCCAGGGCGCGCGCCGCGTTATTTAATCCGACGCCCAGCGCACTCCAGGTCTTCCCGTTCCATTTTGCGATGCTGCCCACCGTTGGCCAGCCAGCCTCCGTGAAATGACCACCCGCGTATAAATAACCGCTCGCGTCAAAGGCGAGCGCATAGACCGTGCCGCCGACCCCGGCGGACAGCGCGCTCCAATTGGCGCCATTCCATTTCGCGACATAACCCGCCCACTGACCGCCGGCCTTGGTAAAAGTACCTCCCACATATAAATTCCCGTTCGTCCCCACCGTCGAGGCATAAACAATATTATCGTCGTCTATCCCGGCGCCCAGCGCATTCCAATCCATCCCATCCCATTTTGCGATTCTGTTCCCCGGCGCCGTAAAATTACCGCCCGCATACAAGCCACCGTTCGGGTCAGCCGCCAGCGTATAAACAGTGCCGCCGATCCCCGTCCCCCATGCGTCCCAAACTGCCCCATCCCACTTCGCGATCCTGTCCGCCCATGTTCCGCCCGCATATAACTCGCCAGCCATTCCAACCTTCAAGCTGTAAACAATATTGTCGCCGGCAATCCCCGCGCCCACCGCGCTCCAATTTGTCCCATCCCATTTTGCGATCCTGTCCGCCGCTACCCCGCCCGCAGCCGTAAATTCTCCACCCGCGTACAAATTACCGTTCGGGTCAACCGCCAGGACATGCACCAGGCCGTTAACCCCGACGCCCAAGTTGGTCCACACATAAGGGCCCGGCACGATACCGCCGCTGATATAGCTGAGGCTCACCACGATCACATTTGTCACCGGAGTGGCGGCATTCCAGTTAGCATCCCCATCCTGGCTGGCCACCACGCTCACCAGGCCGGTATCCGAGAAACTCAGGATATTATTGCTGTCGATTAACCCCGGGCCGGACACCACGTTGAAATTAGTCACTGGCAGGCCGGAAGAAGCCGTAGCCCTGCCGTTCAGAGAAACCGTCCTCGTTATCCCCTGCTGGGGGATATGCGGGAAATTGATCGTCTGGTTGGCCTTCGTGATCGCAGCCGCCAGGCCCGCCGGCTGAGTCAGGGTGTAGTTGTCCTTATCCGTGCCCGTCAGCGTCAGGACGGCCGTGACGGGAATATTAGTGCCGACATTGGGCGTGGCGAACCAGCCCACCAGGTTCGACACCTGGACATCGTCCCCGGGGATCACGCCGTTCGTTGTCGCGCCGGACATGGAAATCACGGCATTCGTCAGGCCGTCGTATGCCTTGTTCTGCGCCGTCGCGCCGGTCACCGTCAGGGTCTTCCGCGTGATCGTGCCGACGGTGCCCGTGGCGCTGCCGGGCAGCGCGTAGTTGTTCGTCAAGAACCCGCTGCTGCCGTAATCCGCAAAGTTAGTGGACACCAGCGTGGCGGTGACCCTGATGAGCGTGCCCACGATATGGTCGGCATAGGCGCCCGTCGCCTGGTCTACCGTGCAGGTCTCACCGCTGATCAACCCGCTAAACGTATAGTTGGTCGGGCCCAACGTGGCCACCGTCGTCCCGTCATACACCTTGCTGATCGTCGGCACCAGGCTGGCCGTAAGGGCCTTCCGCCTGATCGTGCCGACCGCGCCCGTGACGCTGGTGGGCAACAGGTAGTTGTTCACGTCGAACCCGCTGCCGCCATAGTCCGCAAAGTCGCTCGCAGCAAGCGTCACGGTGACCACGATACCCGTACCAACGTCCTTGGAATCATACACACCCGTCGCCTGGTTCACCGTGCAGGTCTCACTGCTGGCCAATCCGGTATACGTGTAGTTGGTCGGACCCAGAGTGGCCACGGTATTGCCGTCATACACCTTGCTGATCGTCGGCACCAGGCTGACCGTAAGGCCCGCCTTCCTGATCGCAGCCACCAGGCCCGTCGGCTGCGTCAAGCTGTAGTTGTCCTTATCCGCGCCCGCCAGCGTCATGGCGGCCGCGACGGGAATATTCGTGCCGACTTTGGGCGTGTCGAACCAGCCCACCAGGTTCGTCACCTGGACGTCATCCCCGAAGAACACGCCGTTCGTCGTCGTACCGGCCATGGAAATCACGGCATTCGTCAGGCCGTCATATACCTTGTCCTGCGCCGTCGCGCCGGTGACCGTCAAGGTCGCCTCCGTGATCGTGCCGACCGCGCCCGTCGCGGTGCCCGGCAGCAGGTAGTTGTTCGTGTCGAACCCGCTGCTGCTGTAATCCGCAAAGTTGCTCGAAACCAGCGTGGCGGTGACGCCGATGTTCGTGCCCACGTTCTTGGAGTCATAGACACCGGTGGCCTGGTTCACCGTGCAGGTCTCGCCGCTGATCAACCCGGCAAATATATAGTTGGTGGAGCCAAGGGTGGCGTCGGTGGTGCTGTCATAGACCTTGCTGATCGTCGGGACCAGGATGGCCGTCAAGGGCGCCGGTGTGATCGTCCCGACCGCGCCCGTCGCGCTGCCGGGCAGCACGTAATTGTTCGTCAAGAACCCGCTGCTGCCGTAATCCGCAAAGTTGCTCGAGACCAGCGTGACGGTGACGCCGATGTTCGCGCCAACGTCCTTGGAGTCATAGACGCCCGTCGCCTGGTCAACCGTGCAGGTCTCCCCGCTGATCAGCCCGACATATGCATAGTTGGTCGGGCCCAACGTGGCCACCGTCGTGCCGTCATATGCCTTGCTGATCGTCGGGATAAGGCTGGCCGTCAGGGGCGCCTGTGTGATCGTGCCCACCGCGCCCATCGCGCTGCCGGGCAGTACGTAGTTGTTCGTGTCGAACCCGCTGCTGCCGTAATCTGCAAAATTGCTCGAGACCAGCGTGGCGGTGACCCCGATATTCGTGCCAACGTCCTTGGAGTCATAGACGCCGGTCGCCTGGTTCACGGTGCAGGTCTCACCGCTGATCAACCCGCTGAACATATAGTTGGTGGGGCCAAGGGTGGCGACGGTGGTGCCATCATACACCTTGATGATCGTCGGCGCCAAGCTGGCTGTCAGGGTCGTCGCCCGCGTGATCTCGCCGACGGCGCCCGTGGCGACCGTGGGCAGCAGGTAGTTGTTCGTGTCGAACCCGCTGCCGCCGTAATCCGCAAAGTTGGTGGAGACCAGCGTGACGGTGACCAGGATATTCGTGCCAACGTCCTTGTCGGCATAGACACCCGATGCCTGGTTCACCGTGCAAGTCTCGCCGCTGGCCAACCCGGCATAGATATAATTAGTGGGACCAAGGGTGGCGACGGTGCCACCGTCATAGGGCTTGCTGATCGTCGGTACCAGGGTGGCAGTCAGGGTCGCCTTCGTGATCGCAGCCGCCAGGCCCGCCGGCTGCGTCAGGCTGTAGTTGTCCTTATCCGCGCCCGTCAGCGTCATGGCGGCCGCGACGGGAATATTCGTGCCGACATGAGGCGTGTTGAACCAGCCCGCCAGGTTTGACACCTGGACATCATCCCCGGCAATCACGCCGTTCGTCGTCGCGCCGGCCATGGAAATCACGGCATTCGTCAGGCCGTCATACACCTTGTCCTGC
>CAYYWX010000077.1:0-13485 GCA_964475405.1 uncultured Verrucomicrobiota bacterium | reverse complement strand
AGCTGGACCTGATCGGGCAGGCCATGACGAAAATAATCCGCGAGATTGAGCGCGATCTTTCAGCGGGCTAAAGTCATTTTCGGACGAAAATGAAATAAAGCAGGAGCGCGGAGCTGATTAATATCATCGGCCAGCGCAGTTCCGCGCGCTTGCCGCTGATCAGCTTGATGAAGGGGTAGGTGATGAACCCGATCGCCAGCCCGTCGGCGATGGAATAGGCCAGCGGGATCCCGATCGCGGTGATGAAGGCCGGGATGGCTTCGCTGTAATCTTCCCATTCGATCTTCTTTATGTTCTGGATCATCATGAAGCCCACTATGACCAGCGCCGGCGCGGTCAGCGGGGCGTAGCTGCCGACCATCTGGACAATCGGGCTGAAAAAAAGCGCCAGCAGGAAAAGACCGGCCACCACCAGGCCGGTCAACCCGGTCCGCCCGCCCTGTTCCACGCCGGCCGCGCTTTCAATGTAGCAGGTCACGGTGCTGTTGCCGAAACAGGCGCCGGCGGCCGTGCCGATCGCGTCCGCCATCAACGCCTTGTTCGCGCGCGGCAACCGGTTGTTTTTTATGAAGCCCGCCTGCTCCGCCACGCCGATCAGCGTGCCCATCGTGTCGAAGACGGCCATGAAGAGGAAGATGACGATATAGGGGATCATGGCCGCCGAGCAGGCATTGACCAGGTCCATCTTCATGAAGATCGGCGCGACCGAGGGCGGGGCGGAAAAGACGGCGTGGGCCACCGTCATGCGCGTCATCAGGAACGATTCCTGGACTGTTTTTGAACCGGAGATAATTGCGGGCAGGTGCGGCAAGACGCCTTTCATGATCACGGCCAGGGCGCAGGTGGCCAGGATGCCCCAGAGGATGGAACCTTTTATTTTTCGCGCGTGCAGGGCGGCGGTGACCACCAGGCCGACCAGGAAAATGATGACGTCCGGCGATGAAAAGTCCGGATTAAGCCTTACGGCCGTGCCCGGATGCGGCAGGATGATGCGGGCGTTCTGCAGGCCGATAAACGCGATAAAAAGTCCTATCCCGGCCGCGATGCCGTTTTTCATGCTCGGGCTGACCACGTTGATCAGGGCCTCGCGCAACCCGGTCGCCGAGATCAGGATGAACAATAATCCTGAAATGAACACCGCGCCCAGGGCCACCTGCCAGCTGTTGGCGGCGAAACCCGCGGCGGCGGCCGCGGGCACGGCCGAAAAGACGAAGAAAAAGTTCTCGCCCATCCCGGGCGCGAGCGCGATCGGATATCGGGCGTAAAGGGCCATGATCACCGTGGCAATCGCCGCCGCGAGGCAGGTGCCGGTCATCACCGCCCCGAAATCCATCCCGGTCTTCGTGCCGTAAAGGGCGCCGGACAGGATGGCCGGCTGGAGAAAAATGATATAGGCCATGGTCAGGAAGGTCGTCAGCCCGGCGAGCAGTTCCGTCCGCGCGTTTGTGCCGTTTTCCTTCAGGTGAAATATCTTTTCAAGTCCGTTCATATGCATTTTTCCCGGCCGGAATTTTATCGCCGGCCATAAATACATATCCGTCCGCGGCGGATTGTGCAAATAAAAAAATGATATTTGCTTGCCATTTACGTTATTCCGGGGTATATAGTAAACGAAATTATGTTTGTTTTGCCTGTTATCAGGCGCAGGATCTGGATATGCAAATTATATGCGACAAGCACGGCCAGGCGCTCGTCATGGCGCTCAGCGGCCGGATGGACCGGATTGCCGCCCTGGAATTCGACAAGTCATGTGCGGATAGTTTCAAGGCCGGCGAACGCTGTTTTGTGGTTGATTTGAAGGGCCTTGAATATATCAGCTCTGCGGGATTGCGCAGCCTGCTCGCCGTCAACCAGCAGTTGAAGGCCAACAACGGGCAGATCCGGCTCTGCAATGTCAGCGGACTCGTCAAGGATGTCTTTGTCATTTCGGGGTTTGAGTCGCTTTTCCCTATGTATCATTCCTGCGCGTCCGCGCTTAAATTTTAATTGAATCTTTTACGGTTGGGGGAAAATTTATGCAAGTAGCGATTGAAGAAAAAGAAAAGGCCTTGATAATCAAGCTTACCGGGCACATGGGGCATGGCTCCGTGGATGACCTGGCCCATGTTTTTGACGAGTGGATCGGAAAGGGCCGGCATGATTTCCTCGTGGACATGAGCCGCCTGCAATATATAAGCAGTGCCGGTTTACGCTGTTTTTTTGAGGCGGTCACAAAGATCAACAATTTGAAGGGCAAGCTGGTCCTGTGCGGCATGACGCCGGAAGTCCGGCAGGTTTTTGACGTCTCGGGCTTTACCTCCTTTTTCTCAATCTGCGAGACGATGCAAAACGCCTTGAAGCAGTTCTGACGATTCTCGTCTTCTGGAACCTACCCCGGATATTTCACAAGCGGTAATCCACATGCTGTCCGGCATGTTCTTGTTTTCCTGCTAATATTTTTCCATTCCGTCATTCCCGCGAGAAGCGGGAATCCATCCCATCTGCCAGTAGCAGAAATCCTAGATTCCCGCTTTCGCGGGAATGACACGCCTACAATCTTGCCGCGGCGGATAGTATTGTGGACAGACAATCATGCGCAGTGTATTTCCTCGCGGTCCTCCTGGCAGCGTCATGAAATTTGCGGACTGGAGGAGCCGGGATGATTTTCAGGCGCATGTTTTGCTTTCGCGACCCCGCGCAGCCGCCAGACAATAAAAGCTCCCGCCGTGAAGAGAACGGTTGAGTAGCCGAAGGCGGCCGTCACCGAGACGTGCGTCCACAGGAGCCCCACCATGATGCTTGAAACAAAGTCCCCGACGCCGTTGACCGCGGCCAGCGTGCCGAATGCCATGCCGTGCTGGTCAGAGCCGGTCAGTTCGGCGGTCAGGGCGTCCTCCAGTGAATCCTGCCCGGCCACGTAAACGCCGGCGAGGATGAAGACCGCCGCCAGCATGTAGATGTTCGCCGGCGCGAACATTAAAACCAGGCCCATGACCGCTCCGAGGAGGTAGACGAACGCCAATAGGCTGGCCTTGTTGAACCGGTCGCCGAGATGCCCGGCGGGGTAGGAGCATCCCATGTAAAAAACCTTGTGCAGGACGTAAAGGGCCGACGCGGCGGCCGCGGCCTTGACCGTTCCCATTTCCGGCGCGAGTGATTTGGCGGCAAACAGGATCAGCATTGACTTTGAAAAATCGCCCGCCCCGAAGAGCGCCACGCCGCCCAGGAACCTGCGGAAGTCCGGCTTTAATTCCCTCAGGCTGTGCGCGAAGGAAAGTTTCTTGACCGAGACGCGCTTTTCCTCGCGCACCACCAGGCCGATCGCCATGATGGCGAAGAAGCCCGGCACGATTGTCCAGAGGAGGATGCGTGAAAAATCCCAGTGGAGTTGTTGCAGCAAAAACCAGGCCGTGACCGCGCCAAGCAGCCCGCCGGTCTCGTCCATCGCCCGTTCCAGGCCGAAGGCGCGCCCGTAATGTTCGCGTGACACCGCGGCGGAGAGCAGGACTTTTCGCGCCGGCGAACGAATGCCCCGCCCGAACCAGCCGAGCGTCCGCGCGAACCCGGCCTGCCAGGCGTTGGTGACAAAAGCCAGCGCGCCCATCGCGATCGTGGTCAGGGCGTAACCGAAGACGGCCAGGGGCTTGCGGCGTTGCAGGCGGTCGGCCAGCCAGCCGCCGCCCATCTTGGTAAAGCTGGAAACTGCGTCGGCGAAGCCTTCAATTGCGCCGAGCGCGGCGGCGCTCGCGCCGAGCGAAGCCAGGAAGGCGGGCAGGACGGCCGTGGCCGTCTCGTGCGAGAGGTCGCTGAAAAGACTGGCCAGCCCGATGCCCAGCACGGTCCGGTTTATCCATCCGCGTTTGGTGGTGGCCGGCATTGTCGGTTCCGTTAAGATGGGTACCCCGGGCGGGACTTGAACCCACGACCTGCTGATTAGGAATCAGCCGCTCTGTCCAGCTGAGCTACCGGAGTATTTTTTTAGGCCCTCAGCATATTGAATTTAACCGGTAGGTTTCAAGGAAAATCATTTTTTTGCAAGGGGACCTGGTTGTTGTTTATAACGTCTGCCGCCTTTGCAAAAGCTCATTGCTTTCTTTTAATTGATTCAGGACCAGATGATTTATTTTAGTTTTGTTAAAACATTATTTGTGTATCCTGTCAAAGCATCGGGAATAATATTTTAATATCGGAGCGGATCATGCATTTGCCGCGAAAAGTGTATCTTGGCATGGAATTTGTATCGGTGTTTATCTTCATGCCGGTATGTTTAAGAGTATGTTTTCCGGGACGCGTTTTGCTGCCGTTGCTGTGGATTATGGCCGCGCTGTGTTCAATCTGGCTGTGGCATAAGCCGGCATTTAAACGTTCTGAACTCTGGTCGTTTTCAAGGCAGGATCAAAATATTTTCCGCATCCTGGCAAGATTCGTCATCTTGGCCGTCATAATTGGGGTTTTCGTCGCCCGGTTCGCGCCCGACCGGCTCTTCGGTTTGATCCAGGCTCATCCGGCGCTGTGGTTGATTATCATGTTGCTCTATCCCGTGCTTTCCGTGTATCCGCAGGGAATCGTCTATCGGAGTTTCATTTTTAACCGATATTATGATTTATTTCCAACTCCGCCTGTAATGATGTTGGCCAGCGCCATCGCGTTTTCCATGGTTCACCTGGTGTTTGGCAACCTGCTGGCGGTGGGCCTCACGTTTGTCGGTGGAATCATCTTCGCGCAAACGTATCGCCGGACAAAATCCCTGATGATTTCCTCCATGGAACACGCCCTATATGGATGTTTCCTGTTCACCATCGGTCTCGGCTCATTTTTTTATCACGGGCGATAAAGGGGTTATAATCCTTCAAAACGTTTTTCTTTTACATCCTTCCGTAAGTTGATAGCCTGTTTTCCTCACCGCCGCTTCGGGAAGCGGGACATTGACGGAAACGGTTATGAACATTCCAAGCCAAAAAGCATCGGACTCTCAAAAGAAGCCGCACCAGAACCTTCCCCCGGATTTGGCGGAGCAACTTGGCGGGGAACTGGACCTGGCCGCGGTCCGCGCCGTGGCCCGGCACGACCTGGACCATAATGGCCATTATTGTTCCGGGGTGTTGATTCTTACCGGGGATCGGCTGGGACACTTCCTCCAGCAGAAAACAAAATGGGAGGGGGAATGGTTCCCGCTTTCCGATTTCACCGCGGCAATCCTGGTTGAAGGCGTCGGGATGGGGTTGCTCAGGATCCTGGAAGGCGAAACCCTCGCGGCCGAATATCGTTTTACCCTCCGCTACGCCCGCGAAATGAGCCGCCTGCACCGCCTGCTGGAGCAGCACGTTGAGAAAAAAGACAAGCGCGACGAGGAGCCCTTCCCGCCGCCGCACGATCGCAAGAAAATACGGTGCGAAAAATGCGATCGCATCATTCCGCCCTGGAGCGAAGTATGCCCGGTCTGTCTTTCCCGGAAGAAAGTGCTCACGCGGATGCTGGGTTTCGTGCGGCCCCATAAATGGTCGGCCGCCGCCGGCCTCTTGCTCGCCTTCCTGGGCGCGCTGGCGGGACTTATCCGGCCTTACCTTGCCCAACCGATGATGGATGACGGACTTGGCATGGCCAAGGGACACCACGCCGACTACCATCTGCTGGTGATCTATATCGCCTGGATGGCCGGGTTGTTGATTTTCTCAGCCGTGGCGGGTGCGGTCCAGCAGCAGGTGATGTCCAAGCTGGGCTCCCGGGTTGCGCGGGATATCCGCGACAAGACCTACGCGCACCTGCACAAGCTTAGCCTGAGTTTCTTTTCCAAGAAACCCACCGGCTCGCTCGTGGCCCGGGTCACCAGCGACAGCGACCGGATCTGGGATTTCGTGGCCATGACCATCCTTGAATTGTTGATGGCGCTTTTCACCGTCGTTGGGGTGGGGGTGGCATTGTTCATCCTGAACTGGAAACTGGCGATCGTGACTCTCATGCCGATCCCGCTGCTCTTGTTCCTGATGGTGATCTTTCACAAGAAGCTTCACTCCGGGTTTGAACGGCTCTTTCACAAGTGGAGCGTGTTGACCGCCACCGTGGCCGATGTCCTGCCCGGGGTTCGCGTGGTCAAAGCCTTCAGCCAGGAAGACAAGGAAGTCGCGCACTTCAGCCGCAAGAACCGCGAGTATTACGAGGATGAAGTGGACATGTTTTCCATGCTCGCCATGTTCGCGCCGCTCACGCAATTCTGCAGCCAAATCGGGACCATCCTGGTGTGGCTGGTCGGCGGTTACTGGGTTGTGCAGGGCCGCATGACGGCCGGCACGCTGGTCGCCTTTGTGAGTTATATGTGGATGTTCTACGGGCCCATTCACATGATCGCCCATATGGACCGCATGTTCAACCGGGCCGCGACCAGCGTCCACCGCATCTTTGAGATCCTGGACACGGAACCGACCATTTTTTCCCAGCCCGGTTCCCGGTCCGTGGAAACGCTCTCCGGCCGCATTGAACTCCGCCATGTCAGTTTCAGTTATGACGGCATCCGCAAGGTGCTCCAGAATGTTTCCCTGGCCATAGAGCCGGGGGAAATGATCGGGCTCGCCGGCCCGAGCGGCGGCGGCAAGACGACCCTCGTAAACCTTCTCTGCCGGTTTTACGACGTGGCGGAAGGACAGGTCCTGATAGACGGCGCGGACATCAAGGAATACGAGGTAGATTCCCTGCGCCGGCGGATCGGCGTGGTCCTCCAGGAGCCGTTCCTGTTCCACGGCACCATTTCCGCCAACATCGCCTATGGGAAGCCCGAGGCCGGCCAGGAAGAAATCATCGCCGCCTCGCGCGCCGCCAATGCCCACGAATTCATTCTCCGATTCCCCGACGGCTACGACACCATTGTCGGCGAACGCGGCCATACCCTTTCCGGCGGCGAAAGGCAGCGCATCAGCATCGCCCGCGCCATCCTGAACAACCCGGCCATCCTGATCCTGGACGAAGCCACCAGCTCGGTGGACACGGAAACCGAAAAACTGATCCAGGAAGCGCTCGACCGGCTGACCCATAAAAGGACCACGATCGCCATCGCTCACCGCCTCTCCACGCTGCTCAAAGCCAATCGCCTCGTGATCCTGGACAAGGGCAAGATCGTGGAACAGGGAACCCATGAGGAGTTGAAGGACATGGAAAGCGGGACTTACGCCAAACTATTGCGGATGCAAAGCCGGATGCAATCGGTGATCGCGATCAAGTGATACGCTATAAATAATCATCCAGATACTTCCGGCTGGCGGGGTCGAGGGCCTTGATGTCGGCCAATTCGTAAACATTGCCGTCCGGATCCCGGAACAATGCCCGTGAAGCGGAAAGGATCCGGACATCCTCCCGGCTCTGGAGGGAGAACGTCACTTGTCCGCGGTCCGTCTCCGCGGTGATGTCCATCATGCCGAATTCACGTTTGCATGAAATGACCCGCTTGATTTTCGGATAAAACACCTTGTCGCGCAGTTCTTCCTCCACGATCTTCCGGCTGCCGGCGTCGAGCGCGTCCAGCGAGGGGAAAATGGCCGCTTCCTTCCCGTCCTTGTCCAGGATCGAAAAATGTTTTCCCGGGTCGGACCAGGGGAAACAGCGGACGACGCGGACATCCACCGCCGGCTTTTCCCGGCCGGCGAGCCGGACAACCAGCTGCCCGGCATCGTTGCGAAAAATATTTTGTATGGAAGCCTCCGGTCCCGCCGCCGGGGTATTTTCATTAACGATGTCAGACATATATTCTTTCTATGCCAGAAGGCCGGGCAAAGTCAACGGGATTTAGCCCGGGGCGAGACGAACGGATTTACCGCCCGCGGAACACGCAAAAAAACAGAGCGATTCTTTTTCAAACGAGAAGATGCCGGATCGGCCCGGCTATTCCCGGAGGGCCGAATCAATGGCTTTTAATTCCGCGGGTTCAAATTTCAGGTTGCGGAGCGCGGCAACGTTCTCCTCAATTTGTTCCACCCGGCTGGCGCCGATCAGGGCCGAGGTCATGCCGGGATGCCGGAGGACCCAGGCCAGGGCCATTTGCGCCAGGGTCTGGTTCCGCGCCCTGGCCAGCGCGTCAAGGTTGCGGACGCGGCAGAGAATGCTCGGCGTAACGTCTTCCGGTTTCAGGAAGGAATGCGGCTTGGAAGCGCGGGAGTCCGCCGGGATCCCTTTCAAATATTTATCCGTCAACAACCCCTGGGCCAGAGGGCAGAAGGCGATGCAGCCGATGCCTTCCTCCGCCAGCGTGGTCAGCAAGCCTTTCTCGGCATGCCGGTTAAGCAGGTTATACGCCGGCTGATGGATCAGGCAGGGCGTTCCCAGGTCGCGCATGATTTTCGCCGCCTGCCGGGTTTGTTCCGGCGAATAGGCTGAAATGCCGGCGTAAAGCGCCTTGCCCTGGCGTACCGCCTGGTCCAGCGCCCCGAGGGATTCTTCCATCGGGGTTTCGGGATCAGGCCGGTGATGATAATAAATATCCACGTAATCCAGCCCCATCCGGCGCAGGCTTTGGTCGAGGCTTGCGATGAGATATTTCCGGGAACCCCAGTCGCCGTATGGCCCCGGCCACATTTCCCAGCCGGCCTTGGTGGAAATTACCAGTTCATCCCGATGCCCGGCCAGGTCATCGCGCAGTATATGGCCGAAATTTTCCTCGGCCGAGCCGGGAGGCGGCCCGTAATTGTTGGCCAGGTCAAAATGGGTGATGCCCAGGTCAAAGGCCCGCCGCGCCATGGCCCGGGCGTTAGCCAGGCGGTCCACGCCGCCAAAATTGTGCCAGAGTCCGAGCGAGATCGGCGGCAAAAGCAGGCCGCTGCGGCCGCAACGGCGATAGGACATTCCGGAATAACGATTTTCGTCAGGCGATTGATTCATAAATTTCCCGCTGGTTGTTATTCATCCGCCCCGGCGGATAACATATAACTGAACAGCATAAAGTTTAAACGCCGGCCTTGTTTCTTTCAAGCTTTTTTACCGGCAAACCATTGTCATTCGAATTTAAAAAAACAATAAAAAAATCTTGCATTTTTAAATATTAAGCAGTATTTTTTATAAAAACTTGGGTAGGGTATATAACAGGAGGAAAAGAAATGAAAAAAGCAATGGGATTATTGACCGGATTGTTCGTTTTTGCCGCGGTAAACGCATGGGCTTTGTCAATTGACACTGTTACCGTTACCGGGACCAACAGCGCTTCCGGAGCGGTGACCGTCAGCGCCACTGTTAACGGGATAGTGTCCGGGGCTATGGTAACCTATCAAGTTACCTCCGCCGACGGCCTTGCCCGGCGTTATTTCTATCCAACCGATGTTGTCGGAACTTCATGGAGCAGCAGCGATTGGACTCCATATTTTACCGGTACTTTTACTATTGAACTTACCGCCTTTGATTATGCCGGCGGAATGCCGGTTACGGCTTCAACCACGGTGACTGTCACGCGAGATATTTACGGAACGGTGAACGGAATTAAATATTCAACGGCGCCATATGACGCCAACGGCACTTGGAACAATATTGATACAGGCGCGGTTAAACTGCACGACATTGGCATGATTAATGACGGTTCCGGCATGAGCAGTATCGGATGCAATCTGCTCAATGCCAGTCCGACAATTTCGCAATACATGACCGAAGAGGAGCGGGACGTGGCTTATACCGACACGGTCGGGTATAAACCGGCCGGCACGCCTTATCGTTTTGACGTCACCCTTCACGCCAGGCCGCGCGGATTCATGGGCATGGGCGAAATCAAGCGCTGGATCTGGTCGCCGTATGACACGAACAGTCCTGACGGCCGCGGCGTGCTGGTGGTTGACATGCTCAGCTGCAGCCCCTGGCGCAGTTCCTATTCAAACGCGCTTCAATCCCACGTAGGGTTCGCGCCGCTTTTTGCTCCTGTTGATTTCACTGACATGCCGACCGGCATGATCATGTGCACGACCGCCCATTATATGGATGTCGGACCGACCAATGCGGGAACATCGGCTGAAGCCCGTACCGGCTTGCGGGTCAATGGGCATACCGGCGCCAACAGTTATTTGAAATCGTTCTTTCCCGACAGCTTCCTGGTGCAGCAGTTCGGGTTGACCAACGTCTATGATGCCACCAATATCCTGGCGGGCTTTGTCCAGCATTTCAGCACGAATGGAGTGCCGTTGGACAATGTAACCCAGGTTACCGCCTCTTTCACCCGGATAGAAGGCGGGACAAATCTTGTCTATGATTATAACTCTGACGGCATCGGCGATTCGGGCTTCGAAGGGCGCCTGGATTTTGAATTCCATAGCGCTGTTGCCGCGCAGATGGGCATAGGGTCAACCAATGTTACCCAAAACTGTTCCTTGACCGGCGATCTAGACGGCGACCGGCTGGCGGATCTCATTACGGTTGTTGGTCCCAACTGGTATGTCTGGTTCTCCACGGCTCAATTTCAGGTACGGAGCGGTCCGTTTAACCTGGGGTTATCCGGCGGGTGTACCACGGGCGATGTTGACGGCGATCGCTTGGCCGACCTGATCATTACCGTGGACAACAACTGGTATGTCTGGTTCTCCACCGCTCAATACGCTGTGCGGAGCGGTCCGTTTAATTTGGGGCTGTCCGGCGAGCCTGTCACGGGTGATGTTGACGGCGACCGTCTGGCCGACCTGATAGTTGTTGTGGACAACAACTGGTACGTCTGGTTCTCCACCGCCCAATACCAGGTGCGGAGCGGTCCGTTTGACCTTGGAATTTCCGGTACGCCCGCCACGGGTGACGTTGACGGCGACCGCCTGGCCGACCTGATGGTTGTTGTGGACAACAACTGGTATGTCTGGTTTTCCACCGCTCAGTACCAGGTGCGGAGCGGTCCGTTTAACTTGGGGCTGTCCGGCGATCCCACAACAGGTGATGTTGACGGCGACCGTCTGGCCGACCTGATGGTTGTTATGGACCCCAGCTGGTATGTCTGGTTCTCCACGGCTCAATATCAGGTGCGGAGCGGTCCGTTTACCTTGAGTACGCCATAATCAATTATTGGCGCGGACGGGGCATATGCCCTGTAAGAAAGGCAGGCCTTAAAAAGCCTGCCTTTCTTATTTTCCGGCGGATCAGGACGTTTTTGAGCCGAAAAAATATTTAAATTTAATCTTGACTATTTTTTTGTCATTTCTAAAATTCCCTTTAGAAAGGGCAGGCTGCAATATTCTTTAATCATCTAACGCGAAAATCATCACGGGGGATAATCATGTCAAAATTCAAAGGTGGAATGCTGTTCGGATTCTGTGCTTTTTCCTTGGTTCTGCTTGCCTCGGCCGCGTCGGCCGTTACCAACCTGCTGCCCCAGATCCAGGCGGTCTATGGCGGATCAATCCGGCAGATAGATATCATCGAGCCGGTCGGAACAACCAATATCGCGCGGATATTTGTCAGCACGGAATCCAGCGCCAATTCCGTTTTTTACGCCGATGTGGATCATTCGCTTGATCCCCGTGACATGTTCTCCACGAACAATTTCAGGTTTCGCGTCATGCCGGATTTAAACGCGCAGGCGAATTTCGGCTCGGTGAGCGGCATCGCGGGCCACGAGGATTCCGGCCGCTTGTTTGTGGCCGATAACAGCGGCTTGCTCAGTTGCACGACGAACGCGGGCAGCCTGGTGACCAATATTTCCTCCTCGGTTTCAGGCGTTGAGCCGCCGGGGCCCACCGGCCCCCAATTTCTTGCCGTCGCCATTCACGAATCAACCCTTGTTGCGCTGGCTTCGGTGAATAATGCAATCGTGCTCTATTTCGGCACGCTCGATTCCAGCGGAAAATTTACCCAGGGCGCCGGTTCGCCGCTCAATGTCGGCTTGAGCAGCATCAGCAGCGGCTCGGATATCGGCCTGGCCGTGAATCCGTCAAATACATGCGTGTATGTGCTTGACAGTTCCGGGGCGAACGGCATCCTGAAATCTTCCGTTCCTTGCACGGCCCTTTCCGGTTCCACGACTTTTTCGACCATTAATTTGCCGTCGGCCGCCTCGTCGTGGCAGGGGAACAAGCGCTTGGGTTTTGGTCCTGAAGGCAGGATGTTCCTCGGCGGGTCATCCGCCAGCAATTACAAGGTGATTGCTTATTCCGATAACGATGGCGGCACATGGACCGTTGTCAGCACCGGCGTGGGCGGCACCGTCGGGAACAACATCTTTACATCATATAATACCAATTTATACGGCGTGATCTTCGGCAGCGCCGTGAGCACCAACAAGGGCGAGACAAATTCCTGGTTCACTATCGGCACCGGCGCGGGCCCGGTTTCAACTCATCCCAACGACTCGGCCGCCTTTTATGACCCGATCATGGATATGCGGTCTTTTTATTGCTCCAGCGACCAGGGTATTGCCTGTTCCACCAATGGCGGCATGACCATATTTGAAATGGATTACGGCCTGGAAGCGGTTGCCATCCAGGACCTTGACATGACCGCTGATAAAACATTGGCGTGGACCGCTTCCAAGTCCGGGTTGCGGCGCGGCGTCGGCGTTCCGATGGCATTGCAGTGGACGCCGGACGGCACTTTCCCGACCGGCGACGGTTCCCCGTATTATTCAATTGTCATTGACCCGATCGACTCAAGCGGCAATACCGTTTACGCGGGCAACGGCAATGTCTACAAAACGACGGACAGTGGCACCAATTGGACCAGGGTTTGGGCCTACGAGGGCAACACCAACGGGTTTAGTAGCGGTTACTTCGCGACCCTCGCCGCCGCGGGCCAGATGGTTGTCGCCGGTTACTACAGCGGCATGGGAAGCGGCGGATTGCTTGTCAGCCAGACCGGGGGCACCAACTGGACCCAGGTCGGCGCCGGCATGGATGTGAACGATGTTCTGCTCATGACCGATAACAACAGCGTCCTGATCGCGGCGGCTTACAATGCCGCTTCGGGCGTTGGCGGAATTTATAATTTGACCGCCTCCGGCCTCGCGCGTGAAATGAGCGATAACGTCAGCATTCGCTCCTTTGCCGCTGATTCGGCCGGTGGAGTTTATGCCTGCGGCCAGGGCACCGATTATTCAATTAAGATTTATTACAAACTGCTGTCCGGTTCTTCCTGGACGGCGGTTACCACGAACGGGTTGCCGCTGCAAAATCAATTGGTGTCGGGCAGGGGACCGGTCATGACGGTCGGGCGCGATAGTTCCAGCAATGATCTCCCGATCATGGTCGTGGGCCATAGCTTGTATTATCTCGCATCGGGCGCGGACACATGGATGACATCTCCGACGCTGACCTATCCCGACGGATCGACCATAAATGTTCTTTATTGGGATGAACTCATGGTGGGCACCAGTGAAGGAATTTATAGTCAGGGTTTGGGGATTCAGCCCGGGTCCGGCGTTATGTCTCTAACCGGCGACATTGACGGCGATCGGCTGGCGGACCTGATCAGCGTATCCGGTCCAAACTGGTATGTCTGGTTCTCCACCGCTCAATACGCGGTGCGGAGCGGTCCGTTTGACCTTGGTGTCTCCGGCACGCCGGTTACGGGCGA
>CAYYWX010000076.1:0-14091 GCA_964475405.1 uncultured Verrucomicrobiota bacterium | reverse complement strand
CGTTGTCTTCGGCGCCGAGAACGCGCTGGCGCTTGCCAGGGCGCAGGAGGCGGGTGAAGTGGCCCGGTGCCAGCGGGAATATGGCCGGGCCGAAGTGCTGGTGATGCGCGTCGGGGACTTTTTCCTCGTTGGCCTGCCGGGCGAGCAGTTTGTCGAGTACGCGTTGGAGATCAAGCGGCGCGCGCCGCGGCGCGCGCTTGTGGTTTCTCTGGCGAACGGCGAATTACAGGGCTATATCGTCACGCCGGAGGCGGCCGTCGCCGGCGGGTACGAGGCGGCCTGGGCCTTGTTCCGGCCGGAATCCGGGGCGCGGATGGTTGACCTCGCGTTGAAGATGATGGGTGAAATGTTGCCATGATTTTATCAATTGACTGCGGTTCCACGAATCACAAGGTCGCGCTTTATGACGAGCGCCTTCAAATGCTTGCCGCCTGCTCGTCGCCGGTTGCGTATGCCGTCCGGGAGGCCAAACGGACGGAATTTGACGCCGAAAAAATATGGCAGGATACGGTGGCGTTGATTAATCAGGCTTGTGCCCGGGCGGAGGTCGCGCCGGGTCAAATCAAGACCATCGCGATCGCCAGCCAGGCCCAGACCTTTACATTGCTGGACCGTGACGGGCATCCGATGTTGCCGTTTATTAGCTGGATGGACAAACGCGCCAGGAAGGAATTTTCCTGGACAAAGCGCCGGTTCGGCGACGATTTTCACCGGCACTGCAGTTTCCCGTCGCCCGCGCCCCAGATGCAGTTGACAAAACTGCTCTGGCTGAAGCGCAATCGGCCGGATTTGATCAAGGAGGCGGACTCGGTTGTGTCGTTGCCCGGTTTTCTTGCGCTGCGCCTCGCCGGCCTGGACTGTATTGATGACAATCTTGCCGCGATGAGCGGCCTTTACTCCCTGGCCATGGATGATTGGTGGCCGCCGGCGCTGGAAGCGATCGGCCTGGAGCGCGAGCAGCTGGGCAGCCTGGTTAAAATTGCCACCGCAATCCCGGCGCGGCGCGCCTGCGCGGAGTTGAATCTTTCGCCGCAACTCAGGGTGGTCTTTGCCGGCAACGACCAGACCGCCGGGGCGTATGCCAATGCCGTCCGTTCCGGCCGGCTTGCATTGACGCTTGGCACGGCGCTGGTTGTTTATCGCTATGCCGGCGAAACTCACGGGCCTTACCATCCGGGCGGCTGCTGGGGGCCGTATCCCGGCGGCGGATATTATGAGCTGGCCACCCGCGATGAAGGGTGCTCCGCGATTGATTGGGCGGCCGGCGAACTGATGCCCGGAAATGAAGCCGGTTTTATGAAAGAGGCCGAAACGGCGGCGGCCGGGGCGGCTTATTTTTATCCCCAGAAGATGCGCGAGAAATCCGCCTGGACAGGGTTGGCTGACAGCGCCGCCCGGGCGCGGGCCGTCCTGGAAGGACTCTGCTTCAGCGCGCGCGGGCTGATTGAAAATGACTTAAAAATTCGCCCGGGCGGCGACCAGATCGTCGCCATCGGCGGCGGAAGTCAAAATCGCTTCTGGCTCCAGATTTTCGCCGATGTGCTCAACTGTCCCGTGCGCAGGGGGGAGGGCGACATTTTGCTCGGCGCGGCGATGATGGCGCTCCCGGGCGTCGTTGCGCCCGGCGCGCGGGGCGGGGAGGCGATCGTTCCCCGGCGGGCCGCGGTTGAAAATTATGATAAAATTTACCGCGCCTGGCTGGCAAAATCTGATTTTCGCCTTAATTGAACAAGATAACGGATGCAAAGAAGAGAAATACATTGACGAGCGGAGAAAGCTTCCGGATGGCTGTTAATCACGGGATTTTAGGGAAAATTCAACTTGCCGAAATAAGAGGCTCATAAATGTCTACGCGACCGTCCGACATGCCAAATACCACGGGTTCTTTTTTTATGAGACCATTGGCTATGGCCGATGGTTCCGGACTCCTGAAATTTTATCAAACTTTGGCGCCGGCCGTGAAGGAATTGTATCAGCCGTTCGGTCCTGAGGTCAAAGAAGGCGCCATTGTCAATCACTTGTGGGAAACTGACGCGGGCCGGAACATCAGTTTTGGGTTGATTGGCCCTGATGGTGGCATAGAAGGACATTCCTTCGTTGAATCCATTGATGCCGTCAAGCCGACATTTGGAATCGGACTGCAGGAGCGCGTTCACGGCCTGGGAATGGGGAAAAAATTGGCGGAGATCGTCTTGAAAGAATGTGATAAAAAGAAATTGCCGCTTGTTTGTTTAACCGTGCTCAAGGCAAACACGAGGGCCAGGTCCATGTATGAAAAAATGGGATTCGCGCTTAAGGGCGAATCAACTTTTAAAGAAAAAAATGATAGTTATTATATGGAGCGTGTTTTGGCGTCGCGATCCATGTCCGCAGGGGAAAACAAGCGGGAACTCATGCTCGATTCCTTTATGAAATTGCTTCGGGCGGAGGCGCCCGGGAAAACAGTCTGGACGGCGGACATCACATATTGGATCGCCGGTCAAAAGCAGGCCGGAACCGCCGATGCAGCCTGGGACACGGAGGAGGGGTATCTGCGGCTTCATCGCAAGCTTGGGGTCATGCCGTACTACGATTTCTCGAAGTTCTGGGCCGGAACGCCGCAGTACGGAAAGACAATCAATGTTTCCAGCGAGACGGACGGTAACCGGATACTGAATCGGATTCAGACCCCGGCGGGTGAGTTGACCGAGGAAAATATCTTTTTGCGGGAGAGCTGCAGCACGGGGTGCGCCAGCCATTATGTGAAAACGGAGGATGACCTGGATGTGCTGCGGTATATCCTTGAAAATCGCCGCCTGGTTCCTGCAAATCTGGCCGATTATCACGAGCGCATGAAGCTGTGGAGCGAATATGACGGTCTGCCGGCGATCGGGCTGCCGCGCTCTCCATTTGCCTCGTTCTGCTACGAATGGGCGGGCGTGGAAAACATGGTGTATCTGTTGATGGACTGCAAGGAGAAGGTGGCCGGACTGCTTCGATTGATGGAGGAACAGGAGTCGCCGATATTGGAGGCCGTCTGCAAGCTGGCGCCGCCGCTGGTTCATTTCCCAGACAACCTGTCCAGCGACAACCTGGCGGGATTGTATGACGAATATATGGCTGGCTCCCACAGGCGGCGCATCGAGCGTCTGCATGGCGCCGGCGTCAAGTGCGCCGTTCACCTGGACGGGACCGTGCGAGGCCTTTTGCCAAAACTGATTAATGCCGGATTTGACGCCGTTGAAGCGCTGACTCCGAAACCGGCGGGCGATCTGGATGCGGGCGAAATGAAAAACCTCGCCGGCAATGGCCGCGTAATCCTCTGGGGTGGGGTCCCGGGAGTCATGTTCGCCCCGCCTTATACCTGGAAGGACATGGAGGCGCATGTGAAAGGGGTCCTTGAATGCTGGAAGGGCCGCCCCTTCGTGCTGGGGGTGGCCGACCAGGTCCCGCCGGACGGGAACATTGATTTCTGCCGCCGGATCGCGGATATGCTGGAAGACAAATGTTAGATATTTTTTTTGCGTTAAAAATACATTCATTTATGCAAATGAGGAAATTATAAATGTCCATTGAATCAGACGCATCGCCCGTCTTTAAGCACCGTTCATACTACGTCAATTTCGCGTCGCACCTGCTCAACGGCTGGAACGCGAACATGATGCACGCCAACGCGGGCAACCGCTGGGGGGCGAAGGAATTCGCGGGCCTGCTGGATATGATCAAGGCCTTCGGCTTTACCTGCTTTGAATACTGGCTGGAACCGACGGTATATAAGACCGCCTTGAAGGAAGACGGCGTTTACAGGGAGTTCGTGGAGACAATGCGGCAGGTCAACGACCTGGCCCATGCGCGGGGTTTGCAGACGAAATACATTATCGCCCCGAACACCATCGGCCACGAATGGTATTTCGCCTGTCCGCGTCAGCCGGAAGACAAGGCCCTGGTTCTAAAACTCTGGCGGCACTGGACGAAAGCGTTGAACGGAACGGACATCGTCGGAATATTTCCCGGCGACCCGGGCGGCTGCAATCGCAACGGTTGCGATCACAACACATTCATAGACCTGGCCCTTGAGCTGACCGCGATTTCCCTTCAGGAAAATCCGAAGGCGGTCATTGAGGTCGGCACCTGGGGCACGCCATTCAGCGGCTGGGGGGACGATATGATCCAGGTCCCGGGCTGGGACGGCACGTGGGCGATGCTCCTGAAGGGCCGCTGCGACCCGAAGACCGGCATCGGGGCCCACATCTGGAACGGCAATCCCGACAGGGCCCGGCGTGCCATGGCCGACTTTTTGAAGCGGCTGCCGGAGTTCCCGGCCGAAACGATGGTGGGAATCAACCTCGGATTCAGTCCCGATGCCGACCCGACCTGCGGCGGCGATGCGCGCGAATATGTCCGCGAGGTTGCCAAACTCCGCCGGGTCAACAGCTGGGATTACAGCGTGACCGAGGGCGAGCTGATCGTTTATCCGCACTGGCGGCTGCCGCGGACCTTTTCGCGCCGGCGCGAGGAACGCGGCGCGGCGCCGTATCACGGCGCGATGAGCTACACCATGTCGCCGAAACTCAGCCATATGGCCATGTATGCCGCGGCCCGGGCCGCGATCAATCCGGACGGCGATCCGGACCGGGTATCGCGGGAATTCTGCCGGCGGGTCTTCGGGCCGGGACATGAAATGCTGGGCGAAATGTTCGAGGCCTTTGAGGTGGTCAACGGCTGGGGGCATTATCCGCGGCGGAAATGGTCGCGGGAAGAAGCCCACCGGGCGTATTTGAAAATCGGCGATCTCCTCCGGCAGGCGAATACCGAAAAATGCGACCTGCCGCTTTTCCCGTCGCCGGAGCAATACCGCGCGGATCTCATCTGGTTCGCGAATATGTTCGCCAAGCTCTCCGGTCCGAACCCCGACCGCGAGGCGATCCGAAAGGAATACTGGAAGAAGAGTTTGAGTATTTACGATAACGTCCCGATGTCCGCCGATGAGCGCGCCGGGGCGGCCGCCAAGGGGTTTTCAATGATTTTGAGCTGAGCATGACGGGATGAAAATGTTGATCCATTTTAAATAAACAAAATAAGGGAAAAATGATGAATTACTTTACCGATTTGCATTCAAAATTGACCCCGGAGCAGATGGAGGAATACCACAAATCCGTTTTCATGAATATGGATGGAAAATTTGCCGCGGCGGCGCGCGCTGAATATTACAAGGGTGTCCTGAAGCACATGGGGGAAAACGTCCAGATTGGCTGCGGGGTGAGGATCGTCAGTCCGCAGAATGTTTCCCTGGGCGACAATGTCGAGATTCACGATAATTGTCTTCTGATCGCGAATTCACCCGGGGGAATAACGCTTGATGACGGCGCGCGCTTGAAATACGGGGTTTTCCTGGATACGGAAGACGCTCAGAAAGGTTACATTAAAATAGGGAAGAGAGTCTATGTCGGGACCGGCTGCTGCCTGCACGGCCATCGCGGCCTGGAAATCGGCGACGATTCCCTGTTGGCCCAGAATGTCACCATAACCCCCGCCTCGCATACGTTTGAGGATCCGCATAAAACCATTTACTCCCAGCCGTGCAATTCGCGCAAGGTGATTCTGGGGCGCGATTGTTACCTGGGGATGAACGTGGCCGTCGTATATTCGGCCGATGTCGGGGAGGGCGCGGTGGTGGGCGCCGGTTCGGTCGTCGTGCATTCAATCCCGCCGTTCGCGATCGCGGTCGGCGTGCCGGCCAAGGTCCTCCGGTATCGCGGAGAGGCAAAAGGAAAGGGGAAGGACAAATAATGAGGATCCAATTGCTGACGGATGGCGAGTATGAGCGCATGGCGGACGAAGTCGCGCGCGTCCTGGAGACGGTCGGGTACCTGGTTGATCATCCCGCGGTCAAAGAAAAAGCGCTCGGCGCCGGTTGCCGCGAATCGGCCAAGGGGCGCGTGTTGTTCAGCCGCGGCCAGGTTGATGAACTGCGGATGAGATTGTCCAGGCAGGCGTCCGCGGGATGGATGAAAACAACCGAGCAGAAAACGGCCGGGAAGGACTATCAGGAGTTGCGGATAGGATTGGGCAACCTTACGCCGAAATATTACGATTACCGTTCAAAGGCGATTAAGGCCATTGATACGGCGGTGTTCAAGGACTTGGTAAAATTTGCCCATGTTGAAAAGCGGGTCTGTTCGATCGTGCCGCCGGCGCGCCAGGACACCGATCCGAGATGGGAACAGCTGGAGGATATTGTTCTCATTGCTGAACTCACCGACAAGGACATTGGCGGCGTTGACCCCATCACCCCGGAATCCATCCCTTATCTGGCGGAAATGGCGGTGGTGCTCGGCAAGCCGGCGGGCTTTGTCGGCGCTTGCAATTGCATTAACCCGCCTTTGCGCCTGGAAAACAGGACCGCGGAATCCATGATGATGAAAAGCCGGTACCATGTTTGCAGCATGATAACCACCATGCCGGCGCTCGGCGTAAGCGGTCCGGTGGACATTTACGGCTCGGCCGTGCTGGCCACCGCCGAAATCGTCGGCGGGTTGATTTTGTCCAACATCATTGACCCGGACGCTCCCTTGATGGGATATGTCGCCTGCTGCCAGCTTGACATGAAAACCGGCAATATCACCAGCTCCACGCCGCAGACCGCGCGCCTGGACGCGACCGTCTACCAGGCCATGGAAAAATGCTTCGGCGGCTGCACGGCGGTCGGCGGGCGGGGCTATGTCAGCGCCAGGGCGCCCGGGCTGCAGGCCGTGTGTGAACGTTTTATAAAGGCCAACGGCTATTCGCTGTACGTGGATGACGGCGCGATCAGATATGGCGGGACGGGCAACCTGGATAACGGGAGCGTGTTCAGCCCGGAGCAGTACGTCCTTGATATGGAAATCATGGAGGCCTTGAACCATCTCAATGTCGCCCCGCGCCTGCCGGGCGCGGACGGTGTTGCCGGGCGCATCGCGGCGGCGGTGGAGGGCGGGGGTAATTTCATGGCGGAAGACCACACCCTTGGGCATTTCCGGGATGAATTGTGGGATTCCTTCTGCTTCGGCACGGGGCAGCGGACCATGGCCGAAAGTGAAATTGTCGAAAAATGTCACCAAAGGTACGAGGGAAAAATTGCGGAATACAAGCCCGCCGGTTACCCGGCGGAAACCGTTGCGCAGTTGAAAAAAATACTCCGAAAGGTAAAAACTTCGGGGAACATACAGGAGAAATAAGATGAACATAAAATATGAGCGGCTTTTTAACCGGAAGGAACGCGCGGTGATCATCGCCATGGATCATTGCGAATTTGACGGACCGATACCCGGGATGATCGACCTGGCCGGGACCGCCGCGAAGGTTGATCCGTGCGTTGATGGCATTTTGATGTCGCCCGCCATGCTCCCGCATTGCCGGCATGCCTTTAACTACAAGGGCGCGCCCATGGCCGTGGTTCGTCTTAACTGGAGCTCGGTCTACTGTTTCCAGTGGCAATACAAGGAGGCCGCGACCGTCGCCGCCTTTACGCCCGCCGAGGCCTTGCGGCTCGGAGCGGACGTGGCGCTCATTTCATTGACGCTCGAAACCGGCAGCGAGGCCACGGACGCCAGGAACGTTGAAGTGTTCCGCTCCCTGTGCCGCGCGGCCAAGGAACTCGGCATGCCGGTCATCGGCGAATATTATCCGGCCGATCCCGACAATTTAAGCCCGGAGGAAATGCACAACAAGGTTTTTGCCTGCGCCCGGATCATCGCCGAACTGGGGGCGGACCTGATAAAGACGTTTTATACCAATAATTTCAAGGCGGTGACGAAGAGCTGTCCCGTGCCGGTGTTGGGACTCGGGGCGGCCAAGTGCCCGACCCAGCTGGAGGCCTTGAAGCTGGCCTCCGATGAGGTGGCGGACGGGGCGGGGGGTGTGGTGTTTGGAAGAAACGCCATTCAGGTAAGAGATCCGGCCGCGTTCCAGCGGGCGTTGTGCGACGTGGTCAAGCGCGGCGCCAAGCCGGAAGAGGCAGCCCGGCGGTATAAATTGAAAAATTAGAAAAGGCGCAAGATGGAATTTAAAAAATGAGTCAGAAGTCAGTAGTCGGAATAACGAAAGAAATACAAAACATGAAAACGAAGCAGAAGAAGATCAAGGTTGGTGTATTTGGTGCGCGGCGAGGGGCCTCTATGATGTCGGTCATGATCCAGCATCCGGAGGCCACCCTGGCGGCAATTTGCGATTATTCAGGTCCGGCCCTTAAAGCCTGCGCGGATTTAACGAAGAAAAACGATGCGAAGGTGACATGTTACCGTGATTTTGACAAATTTCTGGAGCACGACCTGGACGCGGTCATCATGGCAAATTACGCCAATGAGCACGCGCCTTATGCCGTTCGGGCGCTCAAATCGGGACGGCATGTCTGCAGCGAAGTGGTGGCCTGCCAGAACCTGGCCGAGGCGGTGGAACTGGTGGAAGCGGTGGAAAGCAGCCGAAAAACGTATACCTTTGCCGAAAATTACTGCTATTTCAAGGGCACCCTGGAAATGCAAAGGCTTTACCGGAAGGGCGAGATCGGCGAATTCCTGCATGCCGAGGGCGAATACGTCCATGACTGCGAATCAATCTGGTCGTGGATTACCGGCGGAAAGCGCAATCACTGGCGTAATTTCTGCCCGTCAACCTTCTACTGCACCCATTCAATCGGGCCGATCGTGAGCATAACCGGCGCGCGCCCGGTGCGGGTCACGGCCTATGAAACGCCGAACGCCAACAAGCGCCGGTTTGGCTGCCGCTCCGCGGACGGGGCGGTGATGCTCTGCCAGATGAGCAACGGGGGCACGATGAAGGTTTTGCCCTGGTGTAATTTCAAGCGCCATCCCGAATCGGTCTGGTATTGCCTCTATGGCACGAAGGGCATGATGGAGACCGACCGGTGGGAGACAACGTATAACCGCGTCCATCTCTACCGCGAAAATCATCCAATGTATGAGCAGGATTTTTCCTATAAACCCGGGTTCCCGCATGCGAGCGAGCTTTCGCGGCGGATCGGCGGGCACGGCGGATCGGATTTCTACACCATGCATTATTTCCTGCAGAAAATTATGGGCCGCCCGGAAGGCAAACACGCGCTGGATGTCTACCAGGCCCTGGATATGACCCTGCCGGGACTGCTCGGTTACCGCTCAATTATCAACGGAAATATCCCGATTGATATTCCCGACTTCCGGAACAAAAAAACCAGGGAAGAATACCGGGATGACAACTGGTGCTGCGATCCGAAACTGGCGGGAAAAGGCCAGCCGGAGCACAACTGGTCGGGCGGCGAGGTAAAAGTGGCGGCATCGGTCTACCGGAAACAGCAGAAGGAATGTCCGCGCTAAGTTTTACCGTGACAGGCGGTAAATGCGCGCAAATGTAATTGAAGCATGGTGATGACATGACGAAAAACGAACTATACCGTCAAAAACGCGAACGACTGATAAACGCCATTGAATTCAAGCCGACCGATCGTCTGCCGGTTCACGGCGGGAACTCCACGATTGCCGCCATTGAGCGCATAACGGGGCGCAATGACTATCTGTCCCGTCCCGGGGAAACATTTGCCATGGCGATGAACGCCTGGGACGTGGACGTGATTCTGCAATTCGTCCTGCCGGACCGTCAGGATAAGCAATGCGGGCCGGTGGGGGCCATCAAGATTCGCGACGGCCTATGCACCGTGGTCCATGACTTGGTGGACCAATGGCAGAAGTCCCGGGGGGGATTCACCTCGCCGGAAGACGTGCGCGATTTTTGTCAAAGCCTTCCGGCGTCCTCGGAAGCCGGAAGGTATGTTGATCCCGAAATTACCGGCCGGCGTTGGCTGGAGGTGGAAGGCTGGGGGACCTTTCTCAAGCCGGCGGTCTTCATTCCCGGCCACCTGTGCCAGGGCGTGCCGTGGATGTGGTACATTGCGATGGGGTATGAAAATTATCTTATGGCCCATGTGCTTTACCCGGAGGCGCTGGAAAGATTGTTCGCGTTCACGGGCGAGGAGAGCCGGTTGCGCAACGAGGTGATTGCCCGGACCATCCGCGATTACGATTTGGCGCCGCTCATCTATTCCGGCGAGGACATCTGCGGGAATGACGGCCCGCTGGTTTCGCCGTCAATTTTGCATGACATCTACTTTCCGCACCAGAAGCGGGCAATCGCCCCGATTGTCGAGGCCGGGATCCACTGGCTCTGGCACAGCGACGGCAATATCCTGCCCATCCTGCCGGACCTGATGGAATGCGGGATAGACGGTTTCCAGGGATTTGAGGAGGACAAGGGCATGGACATGAACGCGCTTGCCGCGGCGCCCTGCCGAAATGGAAAATTGCCGTTCCTGTTCGGCAGCGTGAACGTGACGACCACATTTTACATGACGCCGGAAAAGATCCGCGCGGATGTCGGGCGGATGGTTGCATTATCGCGCCAACGCGGCGGCGGCGTTGTTATTTCTCCCAGCAGCAGTATCATGGAAAATACGCCCCTGGAAAACGTGTTGGAATTTTATAAGTGCGCGGCGTCGCGGAATATGTGAAAAAAAATTGCAGAGATCGCCGAGACGGGGCTCGGCTCCTACAAGGAGTCTGTCTTGCTCGTAGGAGCCGCAACCCTTTGCGGCGATTCTGCTTAGTGATGCGATGACCTTGTAGGTTGTCTAAAACAGATTATAAAAACATTGATAATCAAATCTGAAAGAAAGATTTTAACATGGAATTGCGGGAAAATGCGAGGTTGGCCCTGGATGTCATTCATCAAAAATTTACCAAAGGGATTCCGTCATGGCTCCTTAATCCGATGGAGCACCGGATAATCGACGCCCTGGCGGGCGTTCCGGAGGGAACATATAAAAGGAAACCGATTGAAACTTACCTGGCCCTGCAAAGGAACGTCGGGACTTGCTTGCTGGATCAATATCTTGCCACGAATCCGCTGAGCATGGGCGCCCATGGCTACGAACCGGGAACCAGCAAAACGGCCACCACGGGGCAGGAGCAGATTGTCAGGGATGGGATTGTCATCGATTCGCCCGAAGCAGTCGTTGCGCACCTCGAGCAAAAAGTATTTCCGCAACTGAGGCGGGATATTGAAACATGGAACCGGGATGCTGACGATTTGCTGAAAAGACGCCAGCAACAAATCCTTTTCAACGAGGAAACCATCCAGTTGCTTTTGGGGCCGGATATTCTCAAGGCGCCTTATGGTGTCGCAAGTTTTCCATGTTTTAGATATAATTCCTACGGCTACGAGAATTATTTCATGGCCTACGCGCTATATCCCGAAGTTATCGAGCGCGATTTTGCCCTGCAGGGGGAGCTGGCCTCGCATGAAAACCGCGCCGTGGCCCGGGCGTATGTGGACGGTGAATTGCCGCCTCTGTTACGGTTGGACCATGACATGGCCGACTCGCGCGGAACGCTCGTGGATATCAAGTCGCTGGATAAAATCTGGTTCCCGAATTTTATGCGATCCATCAAGCCGATGCTTGACGCCGGCGTGAACCTGATCTGGCACTGTGACGGCAACCTGATGCAGATGGTTCCGCGCCTGCTGGAAACCGGCCTGCGAGGGTTCCAGGGATTCCAATACGAGGACGGGATGGATTATGAAAAAATCTGCAAAATGACGACCAGGGACGGTGACGCGCTGATAATCGTTGCAGGGGTTTCCGTGACGCGCACCCTGCCGTTCGGCAAGCCTGATGATGTCAGCAAGGAGATGAAATGGCTTGTGGAAAAAGGGCCGAAGACCGGGCTTTTCCTGGGGGGCAGCAGTTCCATCGCGCCGGGCGTGCCGTGGGAAAACATGAAGACATTTACGGAAGGATTGAAATATTACCGTGAGCATGGAAGGGATTAAAAAATAATGCTTTACAAGCCTGACTGGGAAGAGACCAAGGAGCGGTATAAGGCGTGGTGGGCGCATGAATATTTCGGTCGTTGCGCGCTGTCCGTGACGGCTCCGAGGAAAAATCCCCCGGCGATCCCGGAGCCGCCGAAAGCGAAAAGTATTGAGCAGAAGTGGTATGACCTTGACTGGATCAGCGCCCGGCGGGACTACGATATGTCCCATATTTTTTATGGCGGGGAGGCATTGCCGGTCTGGCACGGCGGTTATCCCGG
The DNA here is from genome assembly GCA_964475405.1 of uncultured Verrucomicrobiota bacterium. Taxonomy (GTDB): domain Bacteria; phylum Verrucomicrobiota; class Kiritimatiellia; order JAAZAB01; family JAAZAB01; genus JAQUQV01. The sequence goes on along the minus strand of CAYYWX010000076.1, from coordinate 1,990 downwards.
CCACACCGCCATTCCGGCTTTTCTCGGGTGTCCGACCGCGCTGGATTGGGACACCGGCTGGTGGGACCCCATTCTGCTTGAAGAAGATATTGAGTTCAAAAATTTGAAGATAAATAAGGCCGGCCGGAATTACCGTTTTGCCATTGATTTATTGCGGCGGGCTGTGAAGGAGGCGCGGGGCAAATGCCTTGTGTCCATCGGCGCGATTGGCGGTTGCGGAGACACCCTGGCTGGCTTGCGCGGAACGGAACGGTTGCTGATCGATTGCGTGGAACGTCCCGAACAGGTGCGCTCCGCGGAAGAGTTCTTGATGGATATGTTTTTCAAACATTACGATACCCTTTATGAAATTATCCGGGAGGCGGACGAAGGCTCGACCTGCTGGTTCAAACTCTGGTCGCCGGGCAAATTTTACGCGGCGCATAACGATTTCGCGTACAACATCTCGCCCCAAATGTATCGGGATCTTTTTTTGCCGGTGATTGAAAAACAAACCCGGTTCCTGGCAAATTGCGTTTACCATGTTGACGGTGTGAACAATTTCGTGCATGTGGACGCCTTGCTGGAATTGCCGCGTTTGCAGGTTTTCCAGATCCTTCCCGGGGCGGGCAAGCCCAGCGCCCTGGCGTACATGGATGTGCTGAGGAAAGTCCAGAAAGCGGGTAAAAACCTCTGGATCTATCTGCCGGTCGGGGAGGTCCGCCCGGCGCTGGAAACCCTGTCGGCGCGCGGCTTGTATATCATGACCGAGGCGGCATCGGAAGACGAGGCGAAGGAATTATTGAAAAACGCGGAACGCTGGTCGGTGGATCGTGGATAAAAAACCATAAGGAATGAAGCATGCAAAAAATCAAAAATAAACATCCGATTCGCGTGGGAGTCATCGGCGTCGGGCGCGGGCAGACATTCATGCACGAAGCCAGGCAGGCCGGAATGGAGCTTGTCGCCATTTGCGATACCTGGAAGGATCGCCTCGCGGATCTCGGCAAAAAATACAATATCGCCACCTATACCGACTATGACAGGTTTCTTGAGCATGACATGGACGCCGTGGTGCTGGCCAATTATTTTCATGAGCACGCGCCCTTCGCGATCAAGGCTTTGAAGGCCGGCAAGCACGTGATGAGCGAGTGCGCCGCCTGCAGCACCCTGGCCGAGGGCGTTGAACTGTGCCGCGCGGTGGAAAAATCAGGTCTTATCTACATGTTTGCCGAAAATTATCCTTTCACGGCGTTCAACCTGGAAATGGCGCGGTTATACAAGGCGGGCGAGATCGGCCGGGTGCTCTACGCGGAGGGCGAGTACAATCATCCCATGGCGTTTAGGGACTCCCAGGGCATCTCTCCCGGGATCAGGCATTGGCGGAACAATCTTCCGACCACCTATTACTGCACCCATGCCATGGCGCCGTTGATGGCCATTACCGATACCATGCCGGTGCGCGTCAACGGTTTCACCGCTAAACTTCCAGAGGACAGCTCCAGGTTGCGGCTCTGGAAAAGAATTGACATGGGGGGGATCATCATGGCCACCATGAATAATGGCGCCGTGTTCAAGCTGATCCAGGGCGGATTGCCGGGGCACAGCATTTTTTACCGGCTCCACGGAGAATTTGGGCTCATGGAAACCGGGCGCGGTCCCGGCTACTGGGGGCCCGGCAGTTGCCGCATCGTCCACGATGAATGGGAAGTTAAGGGAAACCAGGCGCCGGAAAAGATTTATTATCCGCAGTTCCCGAAATGGGCCGCGGCCGCGCTGAAGGCCGGGCACGGCGGGGGCGACTGGTTTACCAATCATTATTTTGCCGAGGCCATTCGCACCGGAAAACAGCCCTACCTGGACGTCTATCGCGGCGTAGCGATGTCAGTTGTCGGCATCCTCGCCTGGAAGAGCGTCCTTGACCGGGGTAACAGTTACGAAGTTCCCGATTTTACCCGCGAGTCGTCGCGGAAAAAATGGGCGAACGACACCTGGCGGCCGCTTGACCTGG
>CAYYWX010000075.1:0-14924 GCA_964475405.1 uncultured Verrucomicrobiota bacterium | reverse complement strand
TTGGAAGTTAGGCCACGTGCCGGTGGAGCACTGGACAGATCACACGCCGGTAGTGCCAGATCCGATCCACGCAGTTTCGCTCCAAGCGAGTTTACGCGGACAAATATCTCAGCCACTTCTTCGTAGCTCAAATCCCGTTGAAGAACATGCATAACGTAGGGGTAGTCGCGAATTGAACGTAGTTTCTTCAATCGTGCTGAGTATTTCTCATATCTGGGATCGTCGAAAGATTTGACTCCGGCAGCTTTCAGAATCTCGGCATCGTTTTCAGTTTTGAACACTTTAGTGACTGATACCCAGTTCGGTTGTTGAGCCAGTGCCTTGCTGGCAACCACGAAGGTCATGCGCTTCAAACGCTCGGGAAGACTAACTTCCTCCTCTTCCTGCTCTCTTTCGTCCGCTTCATCCTCTGCCTCCAGCGCCGATTCTTCATCTCCGACGACTTCACTGAACTCCGTCAGTGTGTCTGGATGATCAAGATTAAACAGGATTTCGATGTCTCGCTTACGCCCGCGCACCTTGATTGGCTCGCCGCGCAGGACCGCCGACAAGGAAGTCAGGCGTTGTTGTCCGTCCAGAAGTAGTCTGTGTCCGTCGAAAGCGTTGGCTTGCTGTGACACCGCCAATTGCCGTGTTGGCTGCTCTTTCTCTGTCTCCCAGACTAGAATGGAGCCACTCGGGTATCCGAAGGGGCCATAATTGAGAACATGGCGGTTTATAATCTGCGTACGGATTGCCACTTCCACGCGTTCAATGGCATCCATGACAAGAAGGCGGAGTTGCCGGTCGAAAACGTAACGATTCCAGACCATCGTCAGCGTCGTCCCAGGACGAAGCCTATCATCGGGATCGCCCTCGATGCGGAAGGTGTGCCAGTAAGCGCTGAGGCGGTAGTAACTAACGGCCTTCAGAATATTCACCAGTTCGTTATGGTCGGCAACAAGACCGCGAGAAAGTAATCGGTTGGCCTGTTCAGCGAAAGTAAGGGCCGGTTTCTCGTATTTCATGCGGCCCTCCCTAAAAAAAAAACCCCGCCAATATTGAGCATGTCCCTATGGACAGAGGCTTGGCGGGTTTGCTGAAAGAAAGTTAACATATCGCCTATGCCTGTCAATAAAATAATTTGCTTTTTTCATGGCCGGCCAAACTGGCTCTTTTCATAGCAGTTTTGAATGTATCAGGGCGCAATCCGAAAGACCAGTTAAAAGCACAGTCCAATGCCCCTCACACCGCCGCGGCCAGTTGCCGGAGTCGGGTTTTGTCTTCATCCGTCGCCGATCCGGCCCATGCTGCGTCCCAGGTGACTACTCAGGGCAAGCCGCAATTTTGCCGGCCAGCGTGGCGAGTTCATCCGACGGCTGGTGTGCAACTTGTCCGCCAGACCCTGCTTCGCCCAAGGGTTGCGCAGGGCAAGCTAAAGAAAGACGGAAGACCGTATCACCTGTCATTGGCTGTCAGCAGCCATTTCCACACAGGCAAGACTTGAATTGAATGGGTTTTATGCTTCAGCGTTGTCTCTTGATCGTAAGTAAGTATCATTCCCTGTTTGATGCCCAACTTCGCCATGGCCTCGATCAGGGCGTTCAATTCCCGTTCCTGCGTCCGTTCATTCAACACCCAACAAACCTGTATGGCAAGGGTCGGCCGGTTTCCCCGCTTGATGACGAAATCACATTCCTGCCGTCCTTTGTAATAGAAGGTTTCTTCCTGCCGACGGAACAATTCTATGGCCACGATGTTCTCCAGCAGTTTGCCCTTGTTTTCCGAGAACTCCGTGGCAAGGAACCCGAAGCCCACGTCAAGGAGATAGACCTTCTTCGGATTCATCAGGCGTTTGCGGGGCGAATAGGAAAACTTATCGTGAACGATCAGGAAAAATGCCTCGCGCAGATACTGGAGGTAGTTTGAAACTGTCCGCTTGCTTCCCGGTAACCCGTTGGTCTTCAAGTGATGTGTAAATGTGGAGATGGAGAACAGGTCGGCGTATACATCCAGGCAATAGCGCATCATGGCTTCCAGCACGTATTTGGCCTTGATGTTGTAGCGTTCAATAATGTCCTTGTAATAGATGGTGCGGTAGTAGTTCTGAATGGTTCGTTTCTTCTCCATGGCCGTGGTTTTGCCCAGGACTTCGGGGAATCCGCCTTCCTCCAAATACTCATCGAAGACCTTCAGCACCTTGCCACGACTGGTCGTAAGCAGCGTTCTTTCGGTATAGGGCACGCCTTTGAAACGAAGCGCTTCCGTGAATGACAGTGGCAGCATCAACACATCCTGATAACGTCCGCGCAGTTCCGTTGCTATCTCCCTGCTCAACAGTTCTGAATTGCTGCCGGAAATCACCAGCCGGTAGCGCCGCTGGTTGTGCAGGGTCCGCAATACCCGACTCCACCCGGGCAAATGCTGAATCTCATCTAAAAACACATACTTGGGGAACTTGCCCGTCAACTGGTTGAACGCGACAAAGAGACTCTCAACATCGGCCGGCTTGAAGTCTGCCAGTCGGTAGTCCTCGAAGTCCACAAAGAGAATGTCTTCCCTGGTATGCTTTCCGCCGTCCAGCAGACCTTGGATGAGTTGATACATGAAGAAGGTCTTGCCGGCCCTGCGGGGACCCACAATGGCCAGAATTTCCTTCAGGTGGTCAAGGTCAATGGCCGGAATGTCTCGGGCGACCACGGGCGGCAGAGACTGCTCTTCCAGCCATTCCGCAACAATCCGCTTGGCGATTTCAGTCTTCATCTCCGGTTCTCCGATTGGCTGATATGATTCATTTCAAATACCCTCATATTGTTTACTTCGTAAGACCGAGGGTCACCTATCACTAACACCTTGCTACTTTTCAACCAATTCATCCAATCGTCAAAGCCGTGCCTGGCTGGCGTTGTCAGTGCGCAGCGGAAACGCTGTGGAAATTCAGTCCGCATTTCTCACACCTTGTGCGAGATATGCGGGTTAATTCAACATGCCGCGCGGCAATTATTGTTGTTGGATTTATCAATGCGGCGTGGTATACGGTTGCGTTCATAAAGCGCGAATTGAGCAACAACCAATAAGACAAAAGGACAAAAATCATGCAGATTGGAGTTCAATATTACCGGCCACCCTTTCCGAATGAACGTTACTGGACAAATGATTTAAAGAATATCCGCGCGTCCGGAATAAACACCCTGCAATTGTGGGTCCTCTGGAGCTGGGTTGAATCAAAGCCGGGGCGGTTTGATTTTTCCGACTATGACCGGCTCGTCGCGCTGGCGGACGAGGCCGGCCTCAAGGTCGTCCTGAGCGCGATCGCCGAGGTCCAGCCGCCCTGGATCCACCGCGAAATTCCCGGATCGGAAATGCTCAACCACCTCAGGCACAAGGTCGTCTCCACCAACCGGAATGAATGCCATTTCGGCATCACCCCCGGGGGTTGCTTTGATCATCCCGTGGTCTGGGAACGGATGCAAACATTTTTCCGGGCGGTGGCCGCGCGTTACAAGGACGCCCCGAACCTTTACGGCTGGGACGCCTGGAACGAATTGCGTTGGAGCGAGCAGGCGCAGGGCCTGGTCTGTTTCTGCGAACATACCTTGAAATATTTCAGGGAATGGCTCGGGAAGAAATACGGCGGGCTGGACGGGTTGAACCGGGCATGGGAACGGCGCTACGTCAGCTGGGATGACGTTACCCCGGGCTGGGCGCCAAACCGCCCCTTCACGGAGACCATGGCCTTCCAGCATTTCCTGACCGCGCGGGCGAATGAACACGCCCGCAAAAGATACGAGACGATGAAGGCGGTTGATCCGGTTCACCCGGTCACGATGCACGGCGGCCAGCCATGCATGTATTGTTACGGGGGCGAATGGGGCGGCCAGATCATCACCCCGCTGGACCGCGGCAACGACTGGCAAATGGCGGAATGCCTTGACGGAATCGGCTGTTCGAGTTTCCCGAAATGGCACCACCAGGACTGGGCCGACTACGCGGTGCGCATGGAAACCATCCGCTCCGCGGCCGGCAAAAAAAGCCTCTGGCTGAGCGAATTGCAGGGCGGGCGGGCCGGGCAGGGTTTTTCCCAGCACGAGCCGGTCCGGGCGGTTGAACAACAGCATTGGCTCTGGAACGGAATCGCCGCGGGCGCGGACACGATTCTTTTCTGGTGCTGGAAGGACGAGGTCTTCACCACGGAGGCGGGCGGATTCGGCATTTCCGGGTTTGACGGCTACGCGCCGGAGCGCCTGGCGGCCTTCAAGGCCACCGGGGATGTCTTGAAAAAGCACAAGGCCATCCTGGATAATTATTCCCCCGGCCTCCCGGAGATAGGCATTTATTTCAGCCCGCAATCCTCTTACCTGCACTGGTGCAACAACCAGATGTCGGGAACTTACGTGCACGCGCTGGTGGGTTACGGCAAGGCGCTGGTCAGGTCCAATATCCAGTTCGAGATAGTTGAAGAGGAACACCTGGACAACCTGAAAGGCCTGAAAGTCCTTTTCATGCCGCGCGCGCTGGTGACGGATGAACAAACCGAGAAGAAGCTGGTTGATTTTGTCACCAAGGGCGGGACGCTGGTGGTGGAATCGGAATGCGGGGCGTTTGATTCGCGCGGCATTTACCGTTACCCGGAAAACCGGTTCCTGAACAAGCTGGGCATCCGCGAGGCCGGGCGCCGGACACTGGAGAAGGAAACCGTCAGGTTCCAGGCCGTGGCCGGCAAGCGGCGGTTTGCCCTGACCGGATCGCAATGGGTCACGCCGTGGATATTTGAGGGCGGGCAAGCATGGGCCAAATACGGCAAGGAAATCCTGGCCGGCGAGGCAACAATCGGCAAGGGAAAGATTATCATGCTCGGAACGTACCTGGGTGAGACGTATTACGAGGCGCGCTACCCCGGCCTGGAAGATTTGCTGGAAATGATCTGTAAAGGCGCCGGATTTTCACGCGCGGCGGAGGTGGTCGCCGAAGGCAAGGGCGAAGTTTACCTGCGCGAGGGAACAAGCGCGGGCAAGCGCGTGTTCTTCGTCTTCTGCGAATCAAAATGCCGGACCGTGACCCTGAAAATATCCGATGGCGGCGGACGCTCGCGGGTGATGACCGATTTAATCTCGGGTAAGACGGCAAAGGGAACAATACACAAGGACAACTCGCTCGCGTTCAAATTCAATGTTCCCGGGGAAAAGATGCTGGCGCTGACGGAAGTGTAGGCATCCCTGCCAGGTAAAGATCCGGTAAAAACGAACGGCGGTTTATAAATCCCGGTCAGCGCTGCACCGGCCGGAAATCGAAGCCACCCCAGTAGTAATCGTCGTGATATTGGTAGTTATTGCCCGAGCACCACATGCGCCACATGGTGCTATCGGTCCATGTCACGGCATAATCCCCCCGGTAATCGCCGTCATAATCTCCCGGTGCCGGGTCGGCATTGTTAGGCCTGGCATCCTCCCGGCCCAGTTGATAGACCGGCGCAATCTGCGCATAACTCAGGGAGGAATAAAGCAGGTGAAAGGCAAATACATAATACTTGTCCAGGTGCGAAGGGGCGCAATAGGCGTACATTGCCGGGTCGGTTTTGCGGTCGCCGTCGTAATCCGCGGGCACGGGAACGAGCGGACCGTCGCCCATGGTGTCCACATAATGCACGTCAAGTTGATAGCCCCGCGAGGATAATGTAATCAGCCATAACCCGGTCGCGCGCTGGTAGACGGCCGGATCGCTGAGACCGTCACCGTCATAATCCCCCGACACGGCGGTGAAACCAGGCCCGCCAAAAAAGCATGATTTCACTTGATGGTCTAATTTTGACTGTTTGACGCGCCACTCGCCGGTGGCCTCGCAGTAAATCGCCGGATCGGTCAAGAAGTCGCCGTCAAAATCGCCCGTTACCGGCGTCCAGCCCTCGCCGCCGAAGGTAATGCAGATAAGCATCTGATAGCCGTTGCTTGAAAGGAAAGCCCCCCATACGCCGGTAGGAGCATTGTAAAGCAGGAAGTCCGCCCGTCCATCGCCATCGTAGTCCGACTGGATCGCGGTCCAGCCCGGCCCGCCCCAGAAAAAATTGAGAATATCGTAATGACTGTCGCTCAGGAAAAGACGCCACTCGCCGGTGTTCTCATTGTAGACGGTGGGATCCATAATATCGTCCCCGTCGTAATCGCCGTTGTGATTCAAGTTTCTGGCCCAGCCAGATGTAACCAGCAGCGCGCCGAGCGCGAGAACGGCGAGTTTAATTTTGAACTGTGTTTCCGGCAATCTTTTAATGGGCGCTACGGGCATCAGGGCCTCCTTTTTGTTTGGTTTATGGATTTATGAAAAAGTGTTTACCAGAGAACAGTTGGCGTGGCCACAATAATCTGCGCCTAATTCATTTTGCTGAAATGAAATCAATCACTTCGTCCCACCAGCGTTCGCCCGCGCCGGTCGGCCAGGAATTGTGGCCCGCGGCGGAAAACATCCAGAGGCGTTTGCGGGACTTGATTGAGTCAAACAGGCGCTGGCCGTGTTTGCGGGGCACGACTTCGTCGTTTTCGGCCACGAGGACGGCGACCGCCCCGGCGTACCCGCGCAGATTGCGGATGTTATCGTAACGGTCGCGCGCGAACCAGCGCACGGGCAGGTACCAATACTTGGCCTGGGCCAGAGTCGTCAGGTCGGCCCAGGGAGTAACCAAAACAACTCCCCCAACCCAGGGGTGCTTGCCGGCAACGGCCGCCGCCACGCCGCAGCCCAGCGATTCGCCGACAATATAAACCGGGTCCCCGAATTCACGGCGGGCCAGTTCGGCGGCCGAAGCGGCATCGGCGACAAATGAACTTTCCGAAAGCTTGCCCGGCCGGCCGCAATAGCCGGGATATTCCATGAGGATTACGCGGTAGCCGCGCCGTTGCAGCGCGTCGGTAAAATAAGTCCTGTTCAGCGCCGATCCGCCGTTGCCGTGCCAGACCAGGAACGTGCCCCTTGCGTTCCCGGGCATTTCGCGCGAAACAAACCCGCGGAAGTTTTCCCGGTCCGGCCAGGGCCGCAGCCCGGCGCTGTCCGCCAGGTCGGCCGTGGCGTCATCCGGGAAATAAAGGAGCCGCTCCTGGAACAAATAAATCAAAACCACCAGCGCCAGGTAACCGATCGCCAGCACCGCGACGGACGACAGGGGATTATAAGGAAAAATTGCCATGCGCATTTCAATGCCCGGAATGATCGTTAAAAAACACAGGATAACTTTATCTCCAAATACAGAAAATTAGTTTAAATTTAATCCTTCCCCGCCGGCGGGACGAGGGAAAGCACGTAGGGGGCGATGTGCCCCGCTTTTTGCCGTTCGCCCTCAATATTCAAATGGCAATGGTCATCCCAGTTGGGAGCGGAAATGACCTCGGCCGGGAACGGCGCGTAACCGGTCTGATATTTCCTGGCAAAATCCTTGAAAATCTGCTCGTGGCGGAGAATCTGGCCCAGCTCATAATCCTTGCCCTGCGCCTTGTATGCGCCGGGCGCAGCGCGGAAGGGCACCAGCAGGACCCTGGCGCCGTCGAACTGGGCCTCGCGAATCAAGGTTTCCATGTTGTGGGCAAACGAGAGCTGCTTATCGGGAATGATCACCGAGGCATCCAGGAGCCGGCCATTCGGCTTGAACCACGGCGCGGGCGGGATGGCGCCGCCGCGGATATAAAATTCCCCGCCGGTGAGCTGGTCAACATAAACAGTATTGAGCATGATATAACTCAGGAAACGGGAGTCGGCCAGCCGGCGGATGCTCTTCGGCAGGGGGCGGAGATTGAGCAGGGGCTGGCGCCAGTTGCTGTTGTCCGGATGGTAATAGGGCAGCGTGTAGCCCTGCGCGTCGTTGCCTCCCTCATTGATGACGACAACATCCGGCTGGTAGTAATGGTATTTGAAATGGTAATGGGTCAGTATTTCGGCCGATGTCCCATACGGCAATCCGCCGTTGATGACTTCCACGTCGGCATAGCCCGCGGGCAATTTCGGCCGCAAAAGCTCTTCCAGGACCGCGGGGTAAGCCTGGTCGGGACGCGGAACGGTCCAACCGTAGGTTGTTGAGCCGCCCAGGCAAAGAACGCGCAGGACTCCCGGACGGCGCTCGAGCGTCACGGCCTTGCCGCGATAGCCGTCGGCATTGTGCTGGGGACCATTGACGGGGTGGACATAATTCGGCGCGCAGATATAAAGCAGATATGGCTGGCCGATCGTGTTCTGCACGCGGACCAGCTGCACGTTTTCGCGCCCGAGCAGGATGCGCCGGCCGATTTCACAGGAAGGGGTCATCAACTTCGCGCCGACCAGCTCAAGGACCAGCAGGACCAGCGCGCCTATGATCAAGCCGAATATCAATTTTTTCCAGCGTGACAACATTATATCCTGTCCTGATCGGAACTTCAGCCGGCCGGAAAATATTGATCGCGGAACGTCATTGTTTCAGCCGTTCCAGTCTGTTTTCCTGCTGCCCTTGATTTCGCGGTTCTCGATAATGAATTCCCGCCCCTGCCGGACCGGCTGGCCGCCCGGGTCCCTGGTTTCAACCACGGCCCGGACAAGCCACTCGTTCCCAACCAGGCGGGCGGAATCCCATTTGACGACCCGCATCCCGTCCGCCGATTTTGCATATGTCTCGATGTATTTGAGAATGATGGGATAAGAACCGTCCGGTTTCCTCTGCGGCCGGCAATTGGCCGCCGGCGCGATCCCCAGGCCGGAAAGTATTTTTTCCAACGGCGACAAACCGGCCCGGACGGTTGTTGTTTTCGGCGGTTGGCCGGTTTCCTTGCATTTCGGGCAGGCGATTTTTCCCTTGCCCTGGCATTGGGCGCATGGCCGGCGGACGGACTTCGTGCCGGTCCCGCCGCAGTTCGTGCAGATCGGTCTTGACTCTTTAAATGATTTTTTTATCGGCGCCGGCGATTTAAATTTCCACTCGCCTTTTCCGGTGCCATTGCAGACCGCGCAGATCGGCGCAATTTCCACGGACCCGGTTCCGCCGCACTTGGAACATTGGGCCGTGCCTTGTCCCTGGCAGACCGGGCAGGCTTTTTCAATGACGACGACGGGCTGCACCCGGCCGAAGAACCACAGCCCGGCCAGGGCAATGATCAACAATATGGCCAGGAAATATTTCATAATTTTTATAACCGCTTCAGCCAATTCTCTTTTTGGTGAACATTATGGTTTTCAATACCTGGGGTCAAGCGAGTAAAGCCCCCCGGTGATGGTCCACGCGTCTTCAAATGACATGATTTTGCGTTCATGCCCGGCGCCCCATGAATCGGAGTAGATAATTTCCCTCGTGGCCTTGTTGTAGCCGGAAATAATCCGCATATGGCCGCCCCTGTCCTGCGGAAGCCGGGGATTCTCCTGCACGATGCCGAGCATTACCGACCAGGCCAGGGGAATCCCCTGGTCAACGCACTTTTCAATGTCGGCCAGGAAATTCCTGAAAGCGACCTGGTCGCGTTCACAGCGTGAGCGGCGCAGGATGCCGGGATCCATGGATTCATAGACCTTGTCCGCGCTGATGAGGATTTCCTGGAACGGATCTATGGCGGCTTTCTTTTCCTTTTTGGCCTGCTGGTTATACTTTTCAATGATATTGAGAAAAACCTTGGCGTTGAAGTTAACGTGGATTTTCGCCTTTATCCCGAACTTGACGCCCATTTTCCTGAGCATGTCAAACATGGCCTCGGCGCTCGTTCCGCCCCCGGTGCGCGTATCCGCCAGCTGGGCGAGCGTGTGCTGGTCAATGTCCTTCCCGTAGTATTTCAAGAGGCGCTCGGCGGTGGCGACGGCGCAATAACCGCGCTGCCCCTGGTCAACCATCGGAATATTGTCAATAAACACAAATCCGTCCTGGTCCTTCCGGACGTTCTTCCTGATTTCAATCGAGGAGCCGCTCCCGGCCGGGGCCGGGGACGCCGCCGCCGGATTGCCAACCCCCTTCTGCTGATTACGCGGGGTCAGGATGACCTGGATATACTCGGCCCGAAAACCCTTGATTTCCTCGCCCGGCGCCGCCGGCTGGTCGGGCGCCTGGCCGAGAACCGCCCGTTTTGAAGAACTCCATTTCATTTCAAGAAACAGGTTGGTGAGCGCCCAGACCTTTGATTCAAGCTCCATGTTGGATTTCAGCTTCTGGGGCGGTTTAAGACTTCCTTTTTGTCCCGACCAGGAAGAAACGGCCTTGTCAATCGCGGCGACGCGCGCCTCAAAATCGGTTTTGGCAAGCTCGCCCGCATCGCCGCGATTATAGAGCGAAACGGTGACGCAGTTCGCCGATCCGGAATAAAATTTCATGATAATTTCATACACACTGAATCCCAGAAAACTGACTTTGGGACTGTCGCTGTAACCGGGATAACGCAGGTCGGCATCGGGAGCATCCGAGGACGGCCGAAACCAGCCGTCTGTCTCGCCCTCCAGCCAGCGCGAACGCGCCAGAGTCCAGAATTCGGCTGAATCATTAATGCGCTGATCAAAGGCGGTCGGAGCGGCTTTTGCCCCGCAGGCCAATGTCCAGGCAAATACAAAAATTAAAACGCTTCGCATGATGATATAATTTTCCGTCATGGCCGTCCGCCGAACCCGGGCGGGACAAGCGCCCGCCAGGCCCGATCAAGGCAGGAGAAGCCGTCGGCAATGGTTTCTTCCGCCGTTTTGCCCTCCCAGGGGTTCATCTCCAATACCAGATAGCCGGGATTTTCGGGATTGAGGAATCCTATTTCAAGGAGGAGGCCGAGCGCGCGGGTCAGCTCGGGCACGCCAATCTCCCCGCCCGGACACCCGATCGGCGGATGAGTGTCGCCGTAACGCGGGGCATTGCGGTCGCGCAGAACGCAGTTGCCGAGATGGACCCGCCTGAGATGCGGCGCGACCGTGTGAACGGCCTGTTCAAAAGTTTCCCCCATCAACGGCAGGTGGGCGAAATCCAGCTCAATTTTCAGGTTGTCAATCTCCGGCCGGAGCGACTCAACCAGCGCGACGCAATCGGCCGTCGGGCCGTAGAGAAAACACTTGTCAATTTCGGTGTCAAAAGGCTCGAGGAGCGCCGTGATGCCGTGGGGTTTTAATTCCGCGCACAGCCACCGGCAAAACGCCATGAAGGCCGAACGGTTTGCCGGCGCGGCCTGGCCGGGCCGCGGGCCGCCGGAGGCAAAAATAAAGTCCGTGGCGCCGATCGCCGCCGCCTGCCGGACCATGTCCGCCATGATCATGCGCGTCTGGGCCTGCTCGTGGGGAACGGTCGTGGCGAAGGAAATCTTCCGCATCGGAAAGAGGTGGGTCGCGAACGCAATCCCGCCCTTGCCGGACGCCCTGATGCGGGGGATTAACCGCGCCTGCCGCGCCTCCCCGTAGGGCAGGCAGCAGTCAAACGTGTCCAGGTCGGAGCGCCGGACGAATTCCGCCAGGGTGCGTTCATGGTCATCGGGATCCTCCATGCAGCGGGGATAAAGGAGATGATGGACCCAGCCGACGCGGGCGTATTTTCGTATGTCTTCCTTCATGACTTCCGGATCTCCATCTACGAACTGATTATTCCCTGGGCGCGGAGCTTCATCTCCCAGTATTCCGCCCAGACCTCCGTGGCGCCGTGTCCCTTCAGGACGATTGAACGATCATTTTGCATCCGGCCGGCATAAAGGCCGCGGAACGCCTCCAGGTAAGGCCCCTGGTTAAAAGTTATTTCCAATCGGACCCGCGGGCCAGCCCGGCGCGGCCTGACATGAGGCGGATTTTCAACAATAAGACGCGCCGCATCCCGGATCCAGACGGCAGTGACGGACGACGGATGACATTTTCCCCCGGAGACGGAAATTGATTCCTTGACCCGCACGGTCCGGACCCCGGGCAGAAGCCGTTCCGCCTCCCGCATGCCGGCCGAATCCCCGGTCACCAGCAGGACCGGGACTCCAAAATCGCCTGCGATGGAGGCCTCCATGCCGATCTCTCCCACGGAAATGCCGTTCAAGCGCAAATCGCGGATATCCGGCTCGTAGCTGTGATTAAGGAGTCCGTTGCGCGTCCCGGCTTTGCTGTGCAGCCCCAGCAGGATCACGCCGGCAAAGGAGGAGTCCAGGCCGCCGGCCCAGCCGGCCCGGTAGGGAGGTTTGCCGCAGATGACGGAAACCTGATCGGGCAGCCAAGCCGGATCCACGTTGCGCCCGAAAAAATGCTCGTCGTAAATCACGATTTCCCCGGCGCCGCCGGAGAGCAAACCTTCCAGGCAGGCCATGAGGTCAAATTGGAACATGGCGCGGCCGAAGGCGTATTCCGGCCGTCCGGGTTCCGCCTGAAGATAACTGACCACGCCGCTGACGCCCTCCATGTCGCAGCGGATCATGTATTTTTTCCTGGAACCCATATATACCTTCGCGCGTCCCGGAAGCTTTCCGGATTTTCTCAACTTGTCCTCATCATGGCTTCACCGCTTCGCCGATGCAATACAAATACCTCTGCGCCCGGTAGAAAATCTGCCTGCCGTCAAAGAACGGACAACTCACCGTCCCTTCCAGCATGTTTGTCTTGTAGGCATAACTTATGCGCTGGTCAATGACATTCCGGCCGGCTTCCCTGTATTCCCTCCCCGGCTCAATGACCAGCGTTGTGCCGAAATTGCCGGTCAGGAATATCCTGCCTCCGGCCAGGGCCGGCGAGGCGCTGATCCCGCAGCCATAGGGCCGGTCGCCGCGGGTCGGGATTTCGCCGAAAGGAAGGTCCTGGCGATAGGCAAGTTTTTCGGCGGCAACATCAAAAACGAACAGCACCGGGGTGCCGCCGACGACATAAAGCAGCCCGTCGTGATAAAGCGGCGAGGATGACAAATAATCAGCGTTATTAATCTTCAGGGCGCGGCCCTTGATCGCCGGCGTGAAGGGCGTGTCGGTTTTTTCGGGAAGCTTGTAATAAACCGGCGTGCGCCCGTAGCCGTCTATCGCGAAAACAAAGCCGCCGCCGGCCACCGGCGACGGAGTAAGTCCGCCGCTTATGCCTTTATTCAACTGCTTGCCGTCGGCAACCCGGATCAGCCCGGCCTCGCCGGTGATCAGCAGGGTTTCAGCGCCGGCCAGCGTGCTGACCGACGAACCATAGATCCGGGGCGCCGAAAATCCGGGGACAGGCAGCCAATCGGCCTTCCAGGCCTCCCTGCCCGTTTTCTTGTCCAGCGCCAGGTACTGTTGTCCCCGATGGATCACCACCAGGTCGCCGGCGAGCAACGGCGAAACAAAATGGCCGTGTTCCTGCGGCACAAGCTGGTCAAAGCGGATCCACTTGCGGTTGCCTTCAAGGTCAAAGCAGGCCGTCACCCCCCAGCCGTTCCAGGCAAAGACAAGCTTGCCGTCCGAGGCGGGAGTGCTGCCCATGTAGCCGCCGTCGCTCCAACCCATCCCCGTGTTCTTGTACTTTACCTTGTCCGTCTCAATGAACAGCTTGTTGATCTCCTCGCTGTTCTTCTGGATTTCCCCGGCCAGTTTTTCAATCCCGTTGGTCCCCGGGGAGGGAATTTGCGCCAGGAGTTCATCGCGCTTTTTTGCCAGTTGGTCTAATTTATCAAAGAGCTCCTTGTTCGCATCCCGGTCTTCCTTCGTCGCGGCGTCATAAGGACTCACCGTCCGCGCCCACAAAATCTTGCCGGTGCGCTTCTCCACGCAAAACAAGTAATACGGGTTGCCGGTGACGAACAGTTTTTCACCCGCGACGATGACGGAACTCGGGGAGTCAAAAGGGATAAAGGCCTGCCAGGCGATATTGGTTCCCTTGCCGTCCTTCAAGCTCCAGGTCAAGCCCGGAGTGGCGCCGGGGAAATGCCCCGACCCGTCGCCGCGCCAGCCGACCGGACGCTCCGGGGACGGACTGAAGTCGGCGGACCCCAGCGGCGCATCCTTGGAGATGGAAATTGAGGGAACGCCGCAGGTGAAGATTGCGAGCGCCAGGCCGGTTGCAAAAGTTTTTATTTTGATCATGTTCATTTTGACCTTTATTGTTCTCAGGCTACTTTTTCTTCTCAATGCAATACAGATTCGCGTCCCCGCGGCAATAGATGCGGTCACCGTCGAAAAGCGGACAGTTTATGAATACCTCCTGGTGGATCGTGTAATGCTTCGGGGAGATGACGTTCTCAATGCGGTTCTTCGCCACCTGCTCGTATTTCCGTCCCGGCTTGATTACCAGGCAGGCGCCCTGGTTGCCCCACAAATATATGTAATTGCCCGCCAGCGCGGGACAGGCGCCGATCCCACCCCGCCGGGCGTCGCCGACATGCGACCACCATACATCCAGGTCCAGGACTTTCTGGTATTCGATCTTGCCGGTGGCCGCGTCCATGACCGTCAACAAGCCGTCCACGCTGACGCAATACAGCAAGCCTTCATGCAAAAGGGGCGACGCTATATATTCACCGCGGTAAAAGAACGGGAATTTCGCGGCGGCCGTTGAAACGCTCCAGATTATGCGCGGCTCCGCCTTTTCCGGACCGATCGCCGGAAAATCAAAAACCTTCACAACATCCTCGGGTCCGGCCCCGTTGGCATAGATCCGGCCGTCCGCCAATACGGGGCTGGTGACACCCGTCCTTAATTTGAGATAATCAAAAAGGAGCGTCTTCCCGTCGCTCGCGCGGATCAACTCTCCCATCGGCTCATAAATGTAGTCCTGGTCTCCCTGCCGGATGACACAGGGCGTGCCGTGGAATTTGGGCCCGCTTACCCCCGGCCCGGAGGGGATATAGTTTTCCCATAACTGCTTGCCGGTCTTCTTGTCAAACGCGAAGGTCCGGTTCCAGTAAACGATAACCTTGTCGCCGACGAGGATCGGCGAGGTCGTGTGGCCGTGCTCATGCGGGTCGTAAGGAGCGCAGGCGATCCACTGCCGGTTGCCCTCAAGGTCGTAGCAGGCGAGCGCGCAATTCCCGAAGGACGCGTAAACATATTTGCCGTCGCTTA
>CAYYWX010000074.1:0-15186 GCA_964475405.1 uncultured Verrucomicrobiota bacterium | reverse complement strand
GATGAAAACCTATTTCGTTTACATGATGACGAACAAGGGGCGCTCGACGCTTTACACTGGAATAACAAACAGCCTCGTTCGTCGTGTATCACAACATCGCAGGGGCGAGATTCCCGGCTTCACCAAGCGATATAACATCAATCGCCTTGTCTACTACGAACAGTTCAATGATGTTCGAGATGCAATTTCACGCGAAAAACAAATCAAGGGTTGGTCGAGAGAAAAAAAGGAAGCATTAATCGGCATTAATAATTCCCAATGGACCGACATGGCTGTAACGGTGCTGGGACTTGGAAATGCTCCAAGTAGCAGATGGCAAGAACAGAGAAATCGGCACAATGGAGATTCCTCACTACGTTCGGAATGACAATCAGCGTCAACATCCTGGTGAAACCTGATTTGAGCGATTCTTTGGCGTGTCATTCAGAGGAACCCCGCGAACAGCGGGGTGACGAAGAATCTCGTCCATATCCATTACGAGATTCCTCGCTACGCTCGGAATGACGATCATTGGCGTATTTTATGGATTTACACGCCAAGAATCGCTCAGTTGAGGTCAACCGCCAATTTGGCTGAAAAACCCTTTTTTCAAAAGGACCTTTATAGCCGCAAACTCTATGAATTGATTGAGGCCTGTCAGGCGTTTTTCTTGTCCCACTCCATGACTTTTTCAATCACATAGCCCGCCTCCGCCTCGGTCAATTCCGGGAACATCGGCAGGGAAACACAGGCGGCGGCGTTGTATTCGGCATTTGTGATGGAGCCGACAATGCGCGCCTCTTTGCCCCACGGATACCCGGCCTGCTGGTGAATGGCGATCGGATAATGGCACTTGGCGTCTATGCCGTTCTCGGTCAGGAATTTCAACATCTGGTCGCGCAGGGCGGCCTTTTTCACCTCAATGACGTAAAGATGATAAACATGCCGGTAACCGGGCATCTCATACGGCAGGGTGAAGCTCTTTGCGTTTTTCAATTCCTTGTTATACCGCGCGGCCAGGTTGCGGCGCTGGTCGTTCCCGGCGTCGATATGTTTAAGCTTGGCGCTCAGGATCGCGGCGTGCAAATCGTCAAGCCGGCTGTTGTAGCCCATGCTGTGGCAGGAGCGCTTTTCCGAGCCGTGGTTGCGCAGCTTGCGCACGATGCGGTCAATCTCGGAATTGTTGGTAATGACCGCGCCGCCGTCGCCGAACGTGCCGAGGTTTTTCTGGATGATAAAACTCGTGCTGGCGGCGTCGCCGAGTTCGCCGATCTTGAAAGAATCGCCGCGCGCGCCAAAAGCCTGGGCGTTGTCCTCAATAATGAACAATTTATGCTTGTCGGCTATTTTCTTGATGGCCTTCATGTCCGCGCACTGTCCGTAAAGGTGGACGGGGACAATGGCTTTCGTGCGCTTCGTGATGGCGGCCTCGATTTTCAAAGGATCAATGCATTTGGTCTTCGGGTCGCAGTCCACGAGGACCACCGTGGCGCCGGTGAACCAGATCGCCTCGGCCGTGGCAAAAAAGGTGTTCGGATGGGTGATGCATTCATCGCCCGGACCGATTCCCAGGGCCAGCAGCGAGAGCCAGATGGCGTCCGTGCCGTTACCCACGCCAATGGCGTATTTTGTGCCCGAGTACTTCGCCAGCTCGCCCTCAAATTGCTTGAGCATCGGGCCCATGACATACTCGCCGCTTTCCAGGACCCGCTTGATATTCACGTCAATTTCGCTCTTGATGTTGTTATACTGCCGCACGTGGCCATAAAACGGAACCTTCATTTTTATCCTCCTGTGATCATTGCTTGCGTTTAAAAAATTTCGTCGTGATAATAATGCCATTTCACCGTAAAACAAGACTTTTTTTAAGATTATTTTATCCCCGGCAACTTTTACTTCTCTTCGCCGGGCGGAAAGAATAAATTGAAACCTATGCAGACCCATGAATTTGATTATCATCTGCCGGTGGAACTGATCGCCCAGGCGCCCGCGCCCGACCGGACGCACTCCCGGCTCATGCTCGTCTCCCGCGCCACGGGCGAGATCAGCCATTACCGCGCCGCCGATTTGCCGGCTTTGCTTCAAAAAGGCGACTTGATGGTGCTGAACGACACGCGCGTCATCCCGGCGCGGATGTTCGGCAAAAAGCAGAAAACCGGCGGGAAGGTGGAAGTTCTTTTCATTGAAGAAATAGGAAAAAACACCTGGCAGGTTTTCCTGCATTCTTCGGGCCGGCCGAAGGCCGGCGATATTATCCTGCTGGCCGGGGACAAGGTGGAGGCGCGCGTAATTTCAATCGATGAGCGCGGCCGGGTCATGCTGGAGCTGCGATCTGATCATGATTTTCCGGAAATACTGGAAAAAGAAGGCCTGCCGCCCCTCCCGCCCTATATAAAAAGGCCGAAAAATGAAATATCGGCGCCAGGCGACCTCCGCCAAAAACAGCTGGATGCCGAACGATATCAGACCGTCTATGCCCGCGTTCCCGGGGCGGTGGCCGCGCCGACCGCCGGCCTGCACTTGTCGACCGCCCTGCTCGATGAGCTCGAAAAGAGCGGCATCGGGCGGGCGGAAGTAACCCTGCACGTTGGTCCCGGCACGTTTATCCCGGTCAAGTGCGAAAAAATTGAAGAACATAAGATGGAGTCGGAACGTTTTGTAATTGAACCGGCGGCGGCGCGAAAAATCAATCAGGCCCTGGCGGAAAAGCGCAGAATCGTCGCCGTCGGAACGACGACCGTGCGCACGCTTGAATCGGCCGTGAACGCCGAAGGAAAAATTAACGCCGGGAGCGGGCGCACGGAAATATTTATTTATCCTCCCTACCGTTTCCGGGCGGTCGGGGCGCTCCTGACCAATTTCCACCTGCCGCGTTCAACCCTGCTGATGCTCGTCAGCGCCTTTGCAGGCAGGGAACTGATCCGCCGGGCTTACGAAACCGCCGTGAAGGAAAAATACCGTTTTTACAGCTACGGCGACTGCATGTTGATTGTGTAGCACGCATCTCGTGAAACGCTAATTTTTATTGTTACCCAAGTTCAGATTCTTTGGCGTGTAAATCCATAAAATACGCCAATGATCGTCATTCCGAGCGTAGCGAGGAATCTCGTAATGAGTATGGGCGAGATTCTTCGTTCATCCCGCTATTCGCGGGATTCCTCAGAATGCCACGCCAAGAATCTCTCAATTTAGGTATTATACACGAGTTCCGCTTCACGCGGTCAGGACGCGGATCGTTTCGCGGGCGATCATCAATTCCTCGTTGGTGGGGATGACAAGGACAACGGGCTTGGCGTTTTTTTCGGAAATTACCAGCTCGCCGGATTTATTGGCGGCTTCATTCAGCTCAATGCCGACGTGGCTCAGCCTGGAACAGACCCTTGAGCGGATGAGCGGAACATTTTCGCCGATACCGGCCGTGAAAACCAGCGCGTCGAGGCCGTTCATAACCGCCATGTAAGCGCCGATATACTTGACAAGGCGATGGACAAAAACATCAATGGCCAGCGCGGCCGAAGCGGAGCCGCCTTCCATGGCCTTGATAATGTCGCGCATATCATTGCTGCCGATGGCGGCTATGCCCTGAAGCCCGCTGGATTTATTGAGCATCTTGTCAACCTCGTCCAGGCTGAAGCCGAGGCGCCTTAGAAAAATCACGACCGCCGGGTCAATATCGCCGCAGCGCGTTCCCATGACCAGCCCCTCCAGGGGCGTCAGCCCCATGCTGGTATCGGCCACCAGCCCGCGTTGCACGGCGGTAATGCTGCATCCGTTGCCGAGATGCGCCGTGATTATTTTCAGCTCGTTAATTTCCCGCCCGAGAACGGAAGCCGCGGTGATGGCGACATAATGATGGGACGTTCCATGAAAACCGTAACGCCGGATTTTGTTCTTCTGGGCGATGTCCTGCGGGATGGCATAGGTATAAGCGGCGGCCGGCATGGTCTGGTGAAAAGCCGTGTCAAAAACAGCCACCATCGGAATCTGCGGGAGCAGGTGCTCGCAAGCCTCAATGCCCTCGTAGTTGGGCGGATTGTGCAAGGGCGCCAGGGAGTAACAATCCAGGACAACCTGCTTGACGGCGCCGTCAATCCGGACCGCGCCCGATATTTCCGCGCCGCCGTGGACCACGCGGTGACCGATGCCGTTAATCTCCATTAAATTACCGATCACGCCGGTGTCCTTGTCAATCAGCGCCAGGCATATTTCGGAGATGGCCGCTTCGTAGGAGTTGGCGGAAACATCCTTCGATAATTGCTGTCCCCGGCAGTTGCTGTAACGCATGGAAGACTTCGGGGTGTTGATCCGCTCCACGAGACCCTTGGCAAGTTGTTTTTCGCCGTCGCTTTCAAACAGGGTGAATTTAATCGAGGAACTGCCGGCGTTGATCACGAGAATTTTCATGGGTTTTTAACTGATTAGGTTGTTTAGGCTGAAGACTGTTAGAATTTTTGACGCAATCGGCGTTCGTTTTTCGTTGATACCATAGCAATTGTTCAAAAAATACACAAGTTTCTTTACATCAACGAACAGGCATAATACTATTTGGCCGGCGGGGGACAAGACAAGTTTGCTTTGTTAAGCCATGAAAGTTATCAGGACGGCGATTATCGGGCAGGGACGCAGCGGGCGCGACATCCATGGCCAATACCTGCTGACCGACCCGGCTCATTACCTGGTTGTTGCGGCGGTGGAATTGATGCCGGAACGCCGCGCGCTCGCAAAGCTGGAATACCGATGCGAGGTCTACCAGGATTACCGCGATCTTCTCAAGCGCCGGGATATTGACCTAATCGTCAACGCCGCTTACAGCCATATGCATTTTCCGATAACGCTTGATATTCTCAAATCCGGCTTCAATGTTCTCTGCGAAAAACCGCTCGCGCACGGCGTCAAGGAAGTTGACCGGCTGATTGTCGCGGCCAAAAAAACCGGGAAAATTTTTGCAATTTTCCAGCAGGCCCGCTTTGCCCCCTACTTTGCCAAGGTCCGGGAAATAATTGACTCCGGCATCCTGGGCCGGATCGTGCAGATTTCAATCAACTTTAACGGTTATGCCCGCCGCTGGGACTGGCAGACCCTGCAGGGTTATAACGGCGGCTCCCTGATGAACACCGGCCCCCACCCCCTTGACCAGGCCCTGGTTTTATTCGGACCGGGCATGCCGGAAGTGCGCTGTTACATGGACCGCGCGAACACATTCGGCGATGCCGAGGACCATGTCAAACTGATCCTGAGCGGCCGGGGACATCCGCTGGTTGACATTGAGATTTCGTCATGTTGCGCCTATCCCGGGGCAACTTACAATATTTACGGCACCCGCGGCGGCATGCGCGCGACCGCCGGCAATACCGCCGAATGGAAATTCTTCAAACCCGACGAGGCCCCGAAACAAAAACTGATCGCCGCCCCGCTCCGCCAGCCGGATAGCCGGCCGGCGTATTGCGGTGAAGCACTCCCCTGGCATGAAGGAAAATGGCCGGCCTCTTCCGCTTCAGATGCGGCCGGCAAATCCGGCTATTCGCCGGCAACGGCGGCAAGCGCCAACATGACGGCCGTTTTTTACGCAATGCTCCATAAAACGCTCACGTCCGGCGCGCCGCTGGAAATTACGCCGGAACAGGTCCGCCGTCAGATCGCGGTTATCGAGGAGTGCCGGCGGCAAAATCCGCAAGTTTACATCAAGCGCAAACATAAGGATGTGAAGCGTGAAGCAAAAGGCTAGCCACGAGATGCGCTTCCGGCGACGCGCCGCCCGCAATGTATCTCAAACCTCCCGGCATCCGCCTGGTTAAATTAGTTATGACAATAAAATTAATAGATTCTTTCCTGGAACACGTTAAAAACGGCGAAAAATGCCGCGTCGTGGCGTTCGGCTCGTCCAACACCCAACGACGCCTTCCGGGCATGCATTGGCTCGATTGTTTTGAACTCGCCATGACACAAACTTATTCCGGATACGGCGGCATTATCACCTGTGTCAACAGCGGGATTGGCGGAGACACGACACGAGGGCTACTGGCAAGGTTTGACGAACAAGTGGCGCTTTATCGTCCGCTCCTGACTTTCATCACGATCGGAGGCAACGACGCGACCGCGGAGAACAAGATCTCGCCGGCGGAATTCGGGAAAAACCTGAACGAACTTTATGCCCGCTGCGCGGAACTGGGGTCCATCGTGATTTTTCAAACCTACTATGCATTCATCGCCGAACGCTTGCCGCCTCAACTGGGCCCCGGCTACTACGACCGCTTCCTGAATTATATGGATATCGTGCGGAAAGCCGCCGCCAACAACAACGCTTATTTAATCGATCACCTTTCCCGCTGGGAACCGCTCAGAAAAAAATTCCCTGAAATCTACCTGTCATTAATGGAAGACCAGCAGCACGTTCATGAAGACGGCAATATCCTCATTGGCCTTGATATTATAAGGCATTTCAAGGCGACCGTTGACTTTGGCTGGCAGAAACACCTGAACAACATCAGGGCGATCCAAATGCTCATGGACAGGCTTGAATCTGAAAAATAAAACAACACATGATGTTTCGCCGCTCTTGGCGGCGAATCGGGCTTTTATTTTTAAAAAGATCTGCTAGTGTTCTCGAAACGGTTATAAACAGAGCCAGCTTGAGGCCTTTGCGGATAGGGCCGTGTGAGCCAAGGGCTTTTCCTGTCCGGGCCTGGGAAGGCCGGCAAAGAAGGTTAAAAATGCGTTGTTTAAAATGCGGGCATCTGCACGATAAGGTAATTGACAGCCGTTCGGCCAAGGATGGGAACGTCATCCGGCGCAGGCGCGTCTGCCTGCAATGCGGCTATCGCTTCACGACCTACGAGGAAATAGTCAAGGCCGCCATCAAGGTCATCAAGCATGACGGCCGGCATGAAGATTTGGACCGGAACAAGCTGGTCAACGGCATCATGCGCGCCTGCCAGAAGCGGCCGATCAGCACGGAACAGATAGAAAACCTCGCCGATTCAATCCTGCACGAGGTCGATAACGAATACGACCGCGAGGTCGCCAGCACGGTTATCGGCGAAAAAGTCATGGAACGGCTCGAAAAACTCGACGAAGTGGCTTATGTGCGTTTTGCGTCCGTTTACCGGCGCTTCAAGGACGTCAACCAGTTCTTAACCGAAGTAAAAGGCATCATCGATCACGAATAAAATGATCTGGAACGCTTCCAGTTTTGCGTCAAACCTTGATCTGGAAACGCTCGCGACGCATATCGCCGGCGAAATACGCTCATCCGGCCCTGAAAATCCGGAATGTCTTGAAACGCCGGACGGCAACGAGCTTGCCCGTTCCGTGGCGGAATTCGTCTTTCAGCACGTCCCGGACTTCGCCAAGCCTGCGTCCTCGCCCGGACGGAGCGCCAGGCCGGAACGCGAGGCGAGCGACGGCCTCCTGATCCCTTCCGATTATCTGCTGATCATGACCTGCCGGGCGCTCTGGGCGGTCGGCCACGAACAGGCGGCCCGGGCTTTATTGCGGACAAAAGGTCCGGAACTGAATATCGCCGAATCGTACGCGCCGGCGGTCTTTGGCAAGGGATTGTTTCCCGGCCTGGGAATGCATGCCGCGCTTGTCCGCGCGCTCCGGCCATCTTCTTCTCTCTGGAACATGAGCGGCCCTTACTGGATCCTCAACCTGCGCACGGTTTTTTCATTCCTGGATACCGGGCTGGAATTGACCATCTGGCGCATCATGCACGCCCTTATAAAACAACTCGGCCTTCTCTGGGATATCTCCGGCGGCAAGGGAACGCTTGGACTCAGCAACTCGCATTATGTTTCCGCCCATCTGCTCGGCTTTCCCCGGAAATCAAGTCAAGGCCGGCGGTTTACCGCGGAATTAATCAGTTATTGCGAACAGGACTTGATGCTGGCGGCTGAGGAACGAAAATGGCAGTCCGTGCCGATGGTGATGAATGTCGGGGCATGAGCACGACCGTGGCCTTTCAGACGTTTTATGAATGCTTATATATGAATGAAATGAGGCAGACAGAATGAAACCTATCTTTGAACCAATTGAAAATATCATCCGCGACTTCCGCCGCGGAAAAATGGTCATAATCGTGGACGACGAAGCCCGCGAGAATGAAGGCGACTTGGTGATCGCGGCCCAAAAGGTTACCAGCCAGGCCATAAATTTCATGGCGCGCTTCGGCCGCGGATTGATCTGCGTGGCCATGGCCAGCGAGCGGCTGGCACGCTTGAAAATTGCCGGCCCCCGTTTGAAAAAATCAGCCGATCCCTTAAAAACCGCCTTTATGGAATCGGTTGACGCCCGGACCGGGATAACCACCGGCATCAGCGCCCACGACCGGGCCCGGACCGTGCGCCTGCTCATGTCCGATCAAACCCAGCCGGCGGACATCGTCAGCCCCGGTCATGTCTTCCCGCTGGAAGCGCGCGAGAGCGGCGTCCTGCGGCGCGCGGGGCATACCGAAGCGGCCGTTGACCTGGCCCGCCTGGCCGGCCTGAAACCGGCCGGGGTCATTTGCGAAATTATGCGGGATGACGGCCGGATGGCCAGGCTTCCCGACCTGCTGAAATTCGCCGCCAAACATAAATTAAAAATCACCTCCGTTTCCGACCTGATTGCTTTCCGGCGCCGCTGTGAAAAATTAATTGAACTGGTCCGTGAAGTCGCCCTCCCGACTGAATTCGGCCTGTTCACCCTGAAACTGTATCGGTCCATTCCGGAAAATGATCACCACGTTGCCCTGGTCATGGGCAATCCGGAAAAGGACAAGGCCGCCCTTGTCAGGGTTCACAGCGAATGCCTGACCGGCGACGTCTTCGGTTCCCTGCGCTGCGACTGCGGACAGCAGATGCGCTCCTCCCTGAAAATGATCGCCGAAAATAAATCCGGCGTTTTGCTCTATATGCGGCAGGAAGGACGCGGGATCGGGTTCGCGCAGAAAATTCATGCCTATGAACTGCAGGACAAGGGCCTTGACACGGTGGAAGCCAACGAAAAGCTTGGATTTGCCGCCGACTTGCGCGATTATGGCATCGGCGCCCAGATCCTGGCCGACCTCGGGCTTAAGAAAATAAGGCTGATAACCAACAACCCGTGCAAGGTAATCGGGCTGGAGGGATATGGCATGGAAATAATTGAAAGAATTGCTATGATATCCCCGTCCAATAGATATAATCAGCGGTATTTGCGGACAAAAAAGAGAAAAATGGGGCACTTGCTGTAAGCAGGGGCCCGTGAAGCGGCTTTCGGCATAGCGGACGCCAGACTGATTCGTTTCACGAGATACGCATTAAAGAGGAGGAACAAACAAATGAAGACAAAAGAAATTTCCGGCATGTTGAACGCGGACGGATTAAAATTCGGAATCGTCATCAGCCGTTTTAACGATCTTTTCACGAGCCAGCTTTTACGCGGCGCCCTGGATTGCCTCCAGCGGCACGGCGCGCGGGAAGACGCCGTTACCGTGGTCTGGGTTCCCGGCGCATTTGAGATTCCACTCGTGATCCAGCAAATGGCAGCTGCAAAAAAACATGACGCGCTGATCGCCCTGGGTGTTGTCATCCAGGGAGCCACCCCGCACGCCGGGCTTATCAACTCTCAAACGGCGCGGGCCCTGACCCAGGTCTCGCTGAAGGAAAACATCCCCGTGATCGACGGGATCGTCGCCGCCGACAACCTGGAACAGGCGATTGAACGCGCCGGCACCAAGGCCGGAAACCGCGGCTGGAACGCGGCCCTTTCCGCGATTGAAATGGCCTCCTTGCTCAAGAATTTGAAACCATAAAATTCACCACGGATTACACGGATAACACCGATGTTAACCGTCCGACTGTCTGACTGTCTGACAGTTTAACCGGATGACCGTATCCGTATCATCAGTGTAAATCCGTGGTAAAAACATCTGTCAGGTATTAGATGACCAAAAGACGCTCAGCCAGAGAATGGGCCTTCCAATTCCTGTTCCAGAACGATTTCAATCCCGGCGACGCCGAACAGGCATTGCACGAGTTCTGGAAGAACAAGAACCCGGATTTGAAATCAAGGCAGTTCGTGGAAGAACTCGTCCACGGCGTCCTCGCCCATCTCCGCCAGATTGACGAGCTTATCCAGTCTTACGCCGAACATTGGGAAATCAAACGGATGAACGCCGTTGACCGGAACGTGATCCGCCTGGCGCTTTTTGAAATGCTGTTCCGGCCGGATATTCCGCCGATCGTGTCCATCAATGAAGCGGTGGACATCGCCAAGGCTTTCAGCTCGATGGAATCCGGGAAATTCGTCAACGGCATACTGGACCGGGCGCTGCGCGACCTGCGGCGGCCCAGCCGCGAAGCGGTCAAATCCTAGTGGAGTGTATCACGCAGACGTGTATTTATAGGTTGTCATGCTGAGCGTAGCGAAGCATCTCCATCATAACGAGATTCCTCGCACGCTCGGAATGACAATCCCGCGATTTTTCTAGCGTTTTTCAGTCTTATAAATTCATTTAATTCAGTTACATTACACTAGCTCGATGGATGGGAATTCGGAAACATTCAACGTCCAATATCCAACTTTGAACAGATAGATTTGAATTAAATGTTGAAGGTTCAACGTTGAGCGTTGAAAGTTGCCAGCCTTTGGCGGCCCTGATTAAAATGAAATCAGCAAATGAACACGAACGCTGGATGAAGCTTGCCCTTGACTTCGCCCACCGGGGCGAAGGGTTAACCCGCCCAAATCCCCCGGTCGGCGCGGTAATCGTAAAGAACGGAAGGCTGGTCGGCGCCGGTTTTCACCGGTGCGCCGGCGGAGACCATGCCGAAATTATTGCGCTAAAAAAGGCGGGCGGCCGGGCCAATGGCGCGCAATTGTATGTGACGCTCGAACCCTGCTGCACTTTCGGGAAAACGCCGCCCTGCGTCCGGGCGATCATTAAAAGCGGAGTTGCCGCGGTTATCACATCCGTCCCCGACCCCAATCCGCGCCACCAGGGCCGTGGAATTATTATTCTCAAAAGAGCCGGGATAAAAGTCATTCAAGGCATATGCCGCGCGGAGGGACAAAAACTTATTGATCCCTTTAAAAAATGGATTCTTTCCGGGCAGCCGTATGTTTCATTGAAAATGGCCATGTCCTTCGACGGCAAAACGGCCGATTACCTGGGAAAATCGCGCTGGATCAGCGGAACGAAAGCGCGCGCTTTTGTCCACGACATGCGCCGCCGCGTTGACGCAATCCTGGTCGGCGCCGGGACGGTTCTGGCCGATAATCCGTGCCTGTTGCCCAGGCCGGCAAACGGCCGGAAGCCTTACCGGATCATTCTTGACGCCCGGGGCAGAGTTTCGCCAACCGCCAAAGTCCTGCGCGATCCCGCGGCAATGCAAACCATCATGGCCACAACGCTTCTTTGCCCGATAAAACGCCGGAATGAATGGCTTAAGAATGGAGCGCAAGTGTGGATTATTTCTTCCGGGAAAAAAGGCGGGCAAATGTCCATTCCCGCGTTAATGAACAAAATCGGGAAGACGGGAATATTGCATGTTTTGTGCGAGGGAGGATCGGAGACAGCGGCCGCTCTCATCCGCGCAAAAATGGCGGATGAATTTCTTTTTATCCTTGCCCCTCGCATCATCGGCGGCCATAATGCTCCATCTGCGATCGGCGGGAATGGATGGCGCCTGGCGCAAACCCCTCTCCTCCGTTTCACTGAATGCAAGGCCCTGGGTGACGATACTCTTGTTCGCGCAAAACCAATGAAAGGGAGATAGGCTGTAGGCTGTTAGACTGTATCGGAGTCTAAAATCCTTCAGCCTACAGTCTAAACAACCTTATTGATGCAAACCATGTTCACCGGATTAATCCAGCAAACAGGCAAATTAGCCGCACGGGAAACGCGTGGTGATTCCCTGCGGCTTGTCATCAGCACCCGGCAATGGAATCTCCCGTTGACGGAAGGCGAAAGCATTGCCGTCAACGGCGTTTGCCTTACTGTTGCCGAAATAATTGCCCAGGGATTCGCCGGCGATGTGCTCAAGGAAACGATTAATTGCTCAAATCTGGGCGCAAAGCAGGCCGGTGACCCGCTTAACCTGGAACGCGCGACCAGGGCCGGCGAACCGCTCGGCGGGCATTTGATTACCGGCCACGTTGAAGGAACCGGAACACTGGTCAGGCGCGTGACTGACGGCCGGGACTGGAGGCTTGAATTTGCCTGCGACCAGGCATTGCTTCGTCAGATGGTCGCCAAGGGTTCAATCGCCTGCGACGGTGTCAGTTTGACAATCGCCGCGTTGGAAAAGACGTCATTTTCAGTCAATATAATTCCATTCACCTGGAAGAATACAAATCTTCATCAACTGCACGAGGGGGAAACGGTCAACCTGGAGACCGATTTAATCGGAAAATACGTATTCCGCTGGATGGATCAGAAGCAGGGTAACAAACCGATTACCGCCGATCTCCTCCGCAATGCGGGATTCCTTAATGAAACGTAAAGCAAACAAAATGGGCTCCACGGCTTATTTCATCCGTGGAGCCCATTATCATCGACTTATCCGCCAATAGCGGGTCAACCCGCCTCAGGCGGCGTAAGACTTGCTGCATTACGGACTGATCGGCAGAACGTGCGTAGCAGTAACAACAACGCATGTCGGATTCACTCCGATTGCATTGACGTTATAATCAGCCTGGGCACGCGCCGTGGTTCCTTTCGCATTCGCGTCGGCCGAAGCCGGGCAAGCAGGATAAGCCTTGATATAACCAGCCGTAGCGCCGACCAGGTTACTAAATGCGGTAGCATCGTCTGCAAATGACCAGCCATTCGTGCGGCCGGCCTCAATGGAATACTGGTCCTTGGCCGACTCAATCTGCCGCAGGTTGTTGATGCAGGCATTCATCTGCGAGGTCGTGCGCGCCTTCATGAACGAAGGGATCGCGATCGCGGCCAGCAAGCCGATGATCGCCACCACGATCATGATTTCTACTAATGTAAAACCTTTTTTCATTGTTTTATTCTCCATTTAATTAACAAACTAATGTTTGATTATTGTTATATTCACTTTAAACGAAATTGATGATTTTCCTTGCACCTCCTTTTATTAGTATTTAGTAAATGACATAGTAATAGGAAGCATTACTTATGCCAAGTTAATTAATATTATATGATATCGAAATTAGTAATTAGAAATTGGGAAGAAAACTGCATTTTAGATAAATTATGAACAAATGGTAATTATTTAACTTCAGACTAATTTCAAATATCTAATTTAAATCTATCAGTTTTCTCATTTTCTAAAAAATAAGCGAGAAATTCATCATTTATTCCTGCGTTTCAGGTAATTTACGATATAAAGTAGCCAAACTGATCCTTAATGACTTGGCTGCTTTTTGCTTATCGCCGTCAGAATCCTTTAAAACGTCCGCTAAATACTCTTTTTCCTTCATTCTCAGAAATGCTTTTAGCGATTTTCCCTTATAATTCTCATGTTTCGTGTCCAATACACCTGCTCCAGGGCTCTGAATTATCTTTACAGGTAGACAATCCTTTGAAATTATATTGTTTTTCGCAAAAGTGAGAGCATGTTTAAGAGCATTTTCAAGCTCACGAACATTTCCAGGCCATGGATATTGCTCGAAAATAGCCAAAACATCCGGTTCGATATGCGGCAATTCCTTATTCGCCCCCAATTCACGGCGAAGAACATGATAGACAAGTGGCAATATGTCCTCGGAACGTTCACGTAGCGGTTTAATTTCTATCGGGATGACGCTCAAGCGATAATACAGATCTTCCCTGAATGTACCCTGGGCAATCAACTGTTCCAGGCGGGTATTGGTCGAGGCAAGGACCCTGACGTCAACCGTGATGGGCTCGTTGCCGCCGACCTTTCTGATCTGCTTATCCTGTAAAACCCGCAGTAATTTCGCCTGGATGCTCAGCGGCATGGAATCTATCTCATCCAGGAAAAGGGTTCCGTTATTCGCAACTTCGAAAAGCCCGGTTTTATCGGAAGACGCCCCGGTAAAAGCGCCTTTTACGTGTCCAAAAAGTTCAGATTCAAGCAAAGGCTCGGGCAAAGCAGCGCAATTCAACGGTAAAAATTTCTTAGTTTTTCGCGTGCTATAGGCATGGATGGCCTTGGCTACCAGCTCTTTGCCCGTTCCGCTTTCGCCATAAATAAGCACCGCGGCGTCGGTTGGCGCAACGCGTTCTATCATTTCGCAGACATTGCGCATTGAATGGCTTTCCGCGATAATATTTTCAAACTTGTATTTGCCGGTTAACTGCGCTTTTAGATCGATATTTTCGCTGATTGTCTTGTTATATTCTATGGCCCGCTGAACCGTAATCAGCAGCTCATCCACCTTGAACGGCTTGGTAATATAGTCAAAAGCGCCGTATTTCAAGGCTTCCACCGCGGTCTCAATGGTGCCATACCCCGTGACCATTAGCACCGACATTGACGGCCGCAGTTCATGGGCCGATTTTAAAAGGGTGATGCCATCGATCGGGCGCATGCGGATATCGGAAATCATAAGGTCAAACGGCGTCGTTTTGATGAGTTCTATCGCCTTTTCGCCGTTATCGACCGGAACGACTTCATATCCCTCCGCCTTAAGCAATACGCTTAAAACGCTGAGAATGCTCGCCTCATCATCCACAAGTAATATTTTAGCCATAGCAATTCCAGGCAATCTTCAGTTTGTAATGACCGGATCCATATTCACCGTCACAGAATCCAACGTGAGGGGGATAATTAAACATCTTCTTTTCAATGTCAACTATATTTTCCTTTTCTAAAAATTGATTATTATCCCGGTTTTTTTCACGCCAAGCGTGAGGATGCGGGTTAACAAATCCCGGCTCTTATACTGAATTTCGCAGTTTATTTTTTCCGGACCGATTAGTATAGTATCCATAACAGCCGCAACACAGGAGGTCAAAATGTCGGATAAAGAACGAATTGATAAAATTGAAAAGGAACTGAAGCAAACAAGGAAAATAAATCATGGCCTTTTTGCCATGACAATCGGGATACTGGCCATCCTTGCCGTGGGCGCCGCAACCCAGCCGGAAAAGCCGGCGGAAGTGCGGGCCAGGAAGTTCATCCTTGAAGACGCGGCCGGCAAGGAACGCGGTTTGTTAGCCTTCAATGACAAAGGCGCGGAATTGAAACTGCTCGGAACCGACGGCAAACCGCGCGCGGTTCTTTACGCGGATGATACCGGCCAGGGACT
>CAYYWX010000073.1:0-15207 GCA_964475405.1 uncultured Verrucomicrobiota bacterium | reverse complement strand
GATCGACCGTGGTCTGGACGGTCGCATCGTTGCTGGCCATCAGGGTCTGGGGCACATGGCCGAACACGAACACGTGGGGTTTCGTGTTGCCGGCCAGTTGGGTTTGGACCCAGTTCGTGTCCGCGCCCTTGTAAACCCAACTCGTTGAATCGTTGGTGTACATATTCACACCCAGGAACAGGGCGCTCTTGTGATTGAAGCTATAGGTCATGCCGCGTTCGGGACAGGGACTGGTGGGCCCGTTCTGCGGCAGTAACCGGCCGAACGCCTGCCACCATGCGTCCGTGGCTTGCGGCCAGGACGAGTTTTCGGACCAGAATTCGTGGTTGCCGGGAATGGCGTAATATGGGATGCCCATGTTGGTCAGCGGCGCCAGACAATTCTTGAACACATCATACTGGTCTATCAGGCCGCTGGTTGGCTGGTTATCGCCATGAATCAAATCGCCGCCAATGAGGACAAGGTCGATGTTGTTGGTGCGCATGTCCGCCACCAGGCGGCTGACCGTCGTCGTGCTCACCCCGGGATGGTGGCCAAGGGCGGAGCGGTGGTCGGACATGTAGACAAACCGCCAGGATTGGGCTTGGGCGGAAACGCCCAAGATAAGGGCGAACAGGACGGTCAGAACGACATTTCGGCTATGAATCATGATAATATCCTCTCCATTGTGATAGTTCCTCATCTTCACGTGTAACACGTGAAATATTCTGGTTAGTCGACCGAGCAGGTCCCGCCGCCCAATTTTGTTTTATATAATTTCCTGTTATAGGGCAACTTCATCAGCAACATGCCCGAAAGACAATTGTCGGTCAAGGCGGCGTAAATAAGGCCGCAGGACACGAAAAGCGGCAGGGCGATAAAGGCAATATGAACCAGCCAGGCCATGAGGCTGCCGAACAACACCAGGCTTCCGGCGAGCAATCGCACCTGTCTTTCCAGTGAAATCGCCGCTTCTCCCTTCTCCACCGGCAGTTTTTCTTTTTGCCAGCGCGTAATGCCGCCGTCCATCACCTTCACGCCCTGGATGCCGGACTGGATCAGGATGTCGGCCGCCATGGGAGAACGGTTCCCCGAACGGCAGAAGACGATGTAATGCCGGTTCGCCTTGCCTAACTCATCCGCATGCGCGGCGAGCGCATCAATCGGCGCATTGATTGAATCCTTGATGTGAACCTGGCTGAATTCAAGGGCGGAACGCACGTCCAGCAAAGCCGCGGACGGATCTTTCCGAACCAGGGCGAAAGCGTCCCGCGGCGATATCATCTCCAGGAGCGCGGCCTCGCCCTTGCGGTTGACGCGGATAATGTTATCCATGTTGAAGGGCTTGGGGATAACCTTGGAACGCATGTTGGCGGCGAATGACTCCCCGGACGTTTCCCGCAGATACGGGTTGGTTTTCTTTTCACGGCCGATGGAGGAAGAGCGCTTCCCGTTGTAGTCATGGCCGGGAAAAACGAGCGTTACCTCCGGCAGGACCTTCAAGCGCCGCAGGGTTTCGAACATGGATTCGGGCGAGCCGTTCTGGAAATCCGTCCGGCCGACACTGCCGATCAGGAGGACATCGCCAGTAAAAATTTTACCGTCGTTGTACAGGCTCAGGGCGTCATCGGTGTGACCCGGAGTGTAGATCGCCTTGAAGGCGGCCGATCCGATTGAAATTTCATCACCGTCATCAAGGCGCCGGTCAGCCACTTCGGAAACGGCCTTTGAGTGCATGAGGACCGGCGCGCCAAATTGCTTTTTCAATACCGCCGCGGCCGAAAAATGGTCGGCATGCGTGTGGGTATCCAGGATATAACGCAGGTTCAGGCGGTTCCTGGCGAGATACCCGGCGTATTCCCCGGTCAAACTTATGTGCGGGTCAACGATCAAGGCGTCGGAACCGGAACTCAGGATATACGAATAACAACTTCCGGCCGTGAATTGTTTCATGGCAATATTTGCGCTCATCGCCGCTCCTTTATTCCTTTGAGCATTATTGTCCGATGCCGTCTACATCCCGTTCAGGAACGCCGGCAAATTTATCCGCAGGTAGTCGGCGCTCGAGAGCATGACGCTCCAGTCGCCCGTCATCGGCTCCATGACCGCCGGGTCGGCAAGGCCATCGCCGTCGTAATCCGCCGCGGTCGGCAGGTTGCCCGCGCCGCCCAACAGCCCGATAAACGTGGAGGGGACGTAGTTATTCCTTGAAAAGCACACGATCCAGGTGCCGTCGGCCCGGTTATACAAGGTCGGGTCGGCCAGGCGGTCGCCGTCAAAGTCCGCCCCGAAGGCGCTATAGCCCGGCCCGCCGGCAAAGTTGTTCAATTCCAGCAGCCAATATCCGGCGGTTGACAATTTAACCTTCCAGTTGCCGGTCGTTTCCTGGTAAACAGCCGGGTCGGCCAGGCGGTCTCCGTCGTAATCGGCCGAGACCGGCGTCCAGCCGATATCCCCCAGATATCCTCCCACCGACACCAGCGAATAATCGCTCCGGGAAAACTTAAGCGTCCACACGCCGTTTGTTTCCTGGTACACGGCCGGGTCGGCGATCAAGTCGCCGTCATAATCGGCAACCGCCTGGAGAGATCCCGGGGCGCCGAGGAATCCGTTCAAATCCACCCTGCTGTAGGCCCCGCCCCGGGAGAGTCTTACGATCCAGCGTCCGGCCTGGTCGTCAAAAACGGCCGGGTCGGCCAGGCGGTCGCCGTCAAAATCACCCGAACACGGCTCGACCGCCGAGGCGCCCTTGAACGGATAAATCGTCATGACGACGCCGGGATCGCTGAAGGCGATTCCGGAGTCGTTGCCGTAGATATCATCAAAGGAGAGCGCGTAGACGCGGCCGGCGAGGCCGTAGTTATGGAGAATTTTCGCGTAATAGAAAATCGGGAAGGCCGAGGTGCTCTCGCCGTTCACCCCCTTGTAGTATTTCAAACTGTCCTTCCAATCCACCGTGCCGTTATCCATGTGCATCACGCCGCGGACGATGGAAACCGGGATGGCCATGGCCACCGGATCGGTGATCCAGTAAGCGCCCGGCCCGCCCGGGTAACCGTCCTGGCCATAGAGAAGATAGCCCCAGTCAATGTCGCCGGGAACGGCGCTGGTGGCGCCGACATTATGCCATAAATAAGTCTTGTTTATGAAATCGGGGCTGCCCCAGGCGTTGCTCGGCCGGGGAAGAGACGGGACCGTGTAGGGAATTGTCATCGCGGCATCGGTATAGATGGAAAGGGTAAGGCCGTCGGGACTCACTTTCCCATAATAGGTTGCCGGGTCGGAAGCGAGCTTGCTGGAAAATGAAAACGTCCGGCCGGGTTTCCAGCAATAATTGTTGACGTAATCATCCAGGAAATGGGTGAACATCTGCGGGAGCGACGCGGAAGAATTGACGTAGCCCAGTGCGGCGGCCTTCGGGGAGATGACCCGGATGACTTCGCCCGCGGAATTCCTCACGATCAAAGCCTTGAAAACATCCGTGTTGCCGTTTTGCTGCGCGCTGTCGGTCGGGGACGGGATTGCCTCAAACTGGCTGAAAATAATTTCCGAGGCGGTGGGGATCCCGACCGTCACCGTCCCGCCGCTGCCCGGGTTTGCGGCCAGGGTGTAGGCGATGCTGAAAAAATCAACATTGCTCTGGTTCAGAAATTTACCGCCGGAGAGGTTGACTTCAAACATGGCCCAGGGGATCGGGTTTGACGATCCCATTTCGGGGCCGGAGGCGGAGAACCCGCCCATCTGGTCGAAGTTCTGCCCGAAGCAGAAATAAATCCTGGAGCTTCCCATGGCCGGGCACGGGATCGAGCAGGTCCCGTCGCCGCTGTATTCTTTGAGCTGGGCCAAAGTCGCTGTCATGGCGGCGGCATTGAGGCTGAAGGAAGGTGTCGGAACCAGGACATGATTCTGGAAATCAAGATAGCCGAGGGGACTCTGGCAAATCATGATAAAATATACCTGGTCGTCAGGATAGCCGCTCTGGTTGACGATCGTTAATTTCATGGCGTTATCGGCAAGCGACAAGCGGGGGCACACGACTCCGGAGGCCATGAGGATCATTGAAAAGATGATTGTTTTCAGGAAAGCGCGCCGGGCGTTGCCGGAGCGCGGCCAGTTGCCGTGACTTTGCGGATTTATCATTTGTGTTGCCTTTTATTAATCTTGTTTTTGACTTCGCCGCCTGCTGAAATTTGGATTGAAAAAGTTACTTAACGCGGGAAAATCGTAACGGGGGCGGACCGGAAATACAAGCGCAAAAACAGCCGACATGCCTTCTCAAGACATGTCCACGCGGTAGTTGATCCCGTGCGTTCTCACGGCCGGCACGGTTATTTTGAAATGCAACCTGTTGTTAAACGTGAGGCGCTTGAGCATGGCATAAGGCAACCACCGTAACCTTTTGGCCTCAATGAGGGGCACGCCGTAGAAAACGACGCGCGGGTCAATCCCGGCGTCAACGATGCCCTGTTTCAGGTCGCGCTTCAATTCCATGTAGCCGATATGGATTTCAAACAGATCCAATCCCGGGGCGAGCGGCCGCAGGGGCATGACCGTGAACCCGTAGGGATCATCCTGGACCGTCACCGCGGCGAAAATATTCTGATCATACACTATGCCGTGCTGAAACATGCAGGCAACGACATAACTCGGCACTCCGCCTCTTGCGCCAAGCAGGCTGAACATGGCCGTGCCCGGCAAGCGCGGCCGGGAATATTGCTCGATATAGCGCGGCAGGAATTCCGCCATTGGAACCACCGGCCTGAGCCGCAAAAGCTCCTCCTCGCCGCTGGACCAAACAAAAACTATCGCAAGCGGGATGACGGCGATGATCAGCGACCAGTATCCGCCGGAAGGCAATTTCGTGAGGCATGAGCCGAAGAAGGCGATATTTACCAGCAGCAGCGGCAGGCAGGCGGCGAAGCGCCACCATGATTTTCGGCAATAATAGGCAACGGCCATGAGCGCGGTGGTGATCGCCATCGTGCCGGTCACGGCAAGCCCGTAGGCCGCGCCGAGGTTTTCAGATTTCTTGAAGTAGATCATCATGAAGATCACCGCGCCCATGAGCGCCCAGTTGACCGCGCCGATATAGATCTGCGACTTGAGGCGGGACGAGGTGAAGTCAACCTTCAGGAGGGGAAAGCGGCTCATGCCGACTGCCTGGAATATAATTGAAAAAGCCCCGCTGATAAGCGACTGCGAGGCAATTACCGTCGCCGCGATGGAAAGAATGAGAAAGGGAGTGTACCACAACTGACTCTGGTGATGCACCATACCGAAGAGCAGCACGGACGCCTCCGGCTTATGCATCAGGAATGCGCCTTGCCCCAGATAGGACAACACCAGGGCCGCGAACACAAATTTCCACGCGCGGATGATTGGTTTTTTGCCGATTTGGCCGATATCGGCGTAGAGCGCCTCGGCGCCGGTGACGCACAGCGCGACCTGCGCGAGAATCAGGAAGGTGGCGAGGCCGTGTTTCCAGCAGAAAACAATCGCATAATAAGGATTAATCGCCTTCAGAATGGCAGGCGTCTCCGCGATCGCCAGCAGCCCGGTGAGGCCGAGCGCCAAAAACCAGAGCACCATCACGGGACCAAAGGCGGACGCCACGCGGTCGCTGCCTTTCGGCTGGTATAAAAAGAGCCCGAAGGCGATCAGCACGCCGATGACCACGATGGCCGCCGTGGAGGTTTGCGCAAAGACAGGGATAAGCCTGATGCCTTCCACTGCCGAAAGGATGCTGATGGCGGGCGTGATCACGCCGTCACCCAGCAGAAGCGCGGCGCCGACAAAAGCAAGCACCGCGATTACCTTTGCCGGCTTTCCGCCAGGCAGGTACTGTTCCAGGATCCGTTTCAGCGCGAGGGTCCCGCCCTCCCCGGAATGGTCCAGCGTCATTGCCAGGAAAACATACTGCCCGAACACGATCAGCACCAGCGTCCAGATGATTAGCGAGACCACGCCCAGGATGTTTTCCATGGATGAAGGCAGGAGCAGAAAGACGATGGTCAAGGTATAGATCGGGCTTGTGCCGATGTCGCCGAAAACCAATCCCACCGCACGGATAATTCCGCGCCAATAACCAGGCGCAGCCTGGGTTTGCCTGCCTGATTCAATTGGATCGGGCGTGGTCTGCAACTTTCACCTGCCTCCGGGTAACATATATATATGCCTTAAAAAACAATAAATAATAGATCATGAATTACCGATTGTCCATCCGCTATTTTTTATTGATTGTCTTCCCGGGCAAGCTTTTTCTTGCCATTTAAGATGAAGATCGTTATCCTTTTTCATGCAAAGCGACTGAATTCCCGCGATTAAAATTATTTACACGGGAGAGAGAGCATGCGGCAATACAACGCACGAAGGGAGGAAAATTATGCTTCTGACACGAGATGAAATGGCAGGCCTGATCCAATATGCAATCCACAAGACCGCAACAACGCTTGGCATTTCAGATATTGAGTGGAAAACAACCGATGAACTATTGCCTCTTATTCAGTCAAAGGACAAGGAGACGTGCGATTTATTGACAGCTTTCATAGAGGCCTATTCAGATTGGTTTGGATTCCATGAACGCATGGAACGGCTGGGCAAAACGGGAAATTCGGATCCCTGGGACGCCAAAACGCTTACCCAGAAAATCAAAACCCGCGACGAGACGCGCGAAGCCATCATCCAGAGATTGAAACAAATCACCTCATAAAAAAAACATAAGAGGATGTTGACAGTCACATAACTTTAGCTTAATTTCGCCCGAACTGTCCATAACCTTTGCCATTTCAACCGCAAGCAATACGGAGTATTCATTGAAAATACATAATTGGGTGATTATCGTTAGTTCACTGGCGATTGGATTAACTGTAGTTTTTTCGGGATGCGAAGCGGAGAAGATAGATACCTCATCTACCACTGACAGCGGGACCACCCAAACGGATCCTGCATCAACCAATACGGCATCCACCAATGCGGCGGCTACCAACGTGGTCAGCACGGTGCTGAATGATGATCCGAACTGTGAACTTGTCGTCAAGTATCAGAACCGTGACGTCCACAATGAGGGCCAAGTTCACTACCTGAAGCGGGTCCTTACCTCTGATCCGTTCGATTCGGCAAATCCGGTATGCGTTCAGTACAATGATACCCGGTCCGGCGAGGTAACCGTGTGGAAAGATCAAAGCAGCAGAGGCCCACGGGTCGACGTGCTGCCAAGTGATTGCGGCATTGACAAAGTCGTCGTGTGGTACGAGTAGCATCAGGCAATCGGAATCGGCAGGAATCAAACCAATCACGCAAGGCGGGCTTATCCTGCCATGTCAGAATTGATTTTCATGGGATCGCCATGTATACCGGCAACTGACAACCGCCCAAATGATATAAGACAATAATGAAGCCCTTTATGAAATGGCTTCGGCGCGGGTGGGGATTGTTCTTGTTTCTCGCCATCCCGGCTTCCGCGCCTGCCGCCACAAGTTTTGAGTCGCCGCTCTCGGGCACGGCCGGAACCGACTGGTTCATCATTAACTTCGCGGATCACGGCGACGGCACAACGCCGCTGGACTACGCCGGCGGCCGGCAGACCTACCCCACCCATACCGGCATCGACATCATGCTCTATGACTTCCTGACCATGGATCAAGGCGTCGAGGTGCGGGCGGCCGCCCCGGGAACCGTCATTGACTACGTGGACGGCCTTGATGACCGGGCGCTGGAAAATGATCCCAACCGGATTTTTGTCCGCCATGCCGACGGGAGCGTGAGCTATTACGCCCATCTCAAGATGAACAGCATCCTGGTCGCCACCGGGCAGGTGGTCGCCGTGGGCGAGAAGATGGCGATGTTGGGAGCCGACGGCACGAATGAAATATCGCACCTGCATTTCGGGGTCCGCGATCGCTGGGACACGAACGGGGTCTGGTGCGAGATCATGACCAACCAGCTTGGTCTCTCCCAGAGTTTTGACTGGTTTGATTCCTATTCCAACCAGGTAATCCGCAAGGTTTACGGCATGGGGGTAACCATATCGAACGACCCGGCATTCTCCCTGTCGGCCTGGTATCATCAGCAAACGCCTTCGTCATACTCGCTGATGCACAGCGGCCCGTTCGCCGCCTGGATCAAGTATACCGGCAGAAGCACCAACGATTTTTTGGGGGTCAGGTTGCTGAGCCAGTCGGGGCCGGGAGCAACCATTGATTTTTCATCCTGCGGGTGGTATTCATCCATATATGTCATTTATCATTGCCTGCCATGGTACAGTTCCTGGCTGAATGCTTCCCTGAGCAACGGCACGACATACAAGCTGCAATACAGCTGGAACGGTGATGAGTGGCGGGATGGGCCCGGCGAAAACACTTTTACGGTGGCCGACGACCGCCAGGAGGTC
The DNA here is from genome assembly GCA_964475405.1 of uncultured Verrucomicrobiota bacterium. Lineage (GTDB taxonomy): Bacteria > Verrucomicrobiota > Kiritimatiellia > JAAZAB01 > JAAZAB01 > JAQUQV01. The sequence continues at coordinate 6,839 of CAYYWX010000073.1, read as the reverse complement.
TATCTATCACGCATCTCGCTGCCCGCCTATTCCAACGCGCCCGCCGCGCCAGTTTCCCTTACGGCCAGCGCCGGCACCCGGACCGACGGGGTGCGGCTGACCTGGACGCCCTCTACCAACACGGTCTGGTATGAAGTATTGCGGAATACCGGCAATGACGCGGAATCGGCGGCCATGATTATCCGCACTTCAAATTCCGGTTATGATGATACCAACACGGTCCCTAAAACGCTTTATTATTACTGGGTCGTCGCCGTTAACCCCGGAGGCACCAGCAGTGTCGGCAGAGCGGTCAGCGGGTTCAGCGGAGGCGTTGGGCCGCTGATCACCGCTAACGGCCTGGTGGGCGACGTGCATCTTGACAGCGGCGATACGGTCACGATCGCCGTTCAGATGATGAATATAACCGCTTATCTCGGAGTTGAAGTTGACTGGTGGGTCGTTGCCCGCGCAGGATCGTCATGGTATTATCTGGACAGCGCGGCAGGATGGACACCGGAGGACAACTTGCTTAATTGGCGGCCGGCATATCAAGGCGCCTTGAACAATCTGCCGGAAACCGAAGTGTTAAACATCGGGTTGGGTTCCGGTTCATATACGTTCTGGTTCGCTGTTGATTATCCGATGGATGGAATTTTGGACTTGGACGGCCCGATCTTATATGATTCAGTGAACGTGATCGTTCAGTAATAATTCCGAAAGATCTGTTTTGAGGTAAACATATGCTGGCAAAAGTACACAGTGGTGCAGTTTATGGAATTGACGCCTATCCGGTTGAGATCGAGGTCAACGAGGGGCGCGGCGATCCGCAGACCATCATCGTCGGCCTGCCTGACCCGGCCGTCAAGGAAAGCAAGGACCGCGTCCATACCGCGATCGTCAATTCCGAATTCGAAATGCCAAAAGGGCGGATAACCATCAACCTCGCGCCCGCTGATATAAAAAAGGAAGGCCCAAGCTTTGATCTTCCGATTGCCATCGGGATCATAGCCGCCACCGGCATTTTGCCGTTGGATGCGCTCTCCGAATACGGGTTGGTCGGCGAACTGGCCCTGAGCGGCGCGGTGCGCCGGGTGCGGGGTGTCCTGCCGATCACGATGGCCATGAAAAAAGCGGGGCGCAAAATGATCATCGTGCCGCACGATAACGCCGACGAGGCCGCGGTGGTTGAGGGGATAAAAGTTTTCCCCGTAAAAAATCTTCACGAGGCGGCGGATCTGATCGGCGGCCTTGCCAGACCCGAGCCGTTCCGGGTAAACATCAGGAAAATATTCGAGTCCACCGCGGTTTATGACGATGATTTTGCCGACGTCAAGGGACAGGAGCAGGCCAAACGCGCGATTGAAGTAGCCGTTGCCGGCGGGCATAATGTTTTAATGATCGGACCGCCGGGCACCGGCAAGACCATGCTCGCCAAAAGGATCCCGTCCATCCTGCCCCTGATGACCCTGGATGAGGCGCTGGAGACAACCAAGATTCACAGCATTGCCGGGGCGCTCGCGCCGCACCAGGCCCTGGTCACCCACCGTGCTTTCCGGTCGCCGCATCACACGGTCTCCGACGCCGGGCTTTTGGGGGGCGGGGCGCACCCCATGCCGGGCGAAGTCAGCCTTGCCCATCGCGGCGTTCTTTTCCTCGACGAACTGCCCGAGTTCCACCGCAACGTCCTGGAAGTCCTGCGCCAGCCGCTGGAAGACGGCGCGGTCACCATATCGCGCGCCGCAGCCAGCCTGACCTTCCCCTGCCAGTTTATTTTAGTCGGGGCGATGAACCCCTGCCCTTGCGGATATTACGGCGCGCCGAAGAGAGAATGCCGGTGCACGCCGCTCCAGATCAGAAATTACCGCAACAAGATATCAGGGCCTTTGCTCGACCGGATCGACATTCACATCGAGGTGCCGGCGGTGAGTTACCGGGAACTATCCGGCCTGGGCGCCGGCGAGCCCTCGGCAAAAATCCGCGACCGGGTGATGGGCGCGCGCAACATCCAGAAGAAAAGATTCAAGGGCCTTAGAAAAGTCCATTGCAACGCCACGATGCGCTCAAAGGACACAACCAAATACTGCGCCTTGAACGCCGAGGCGCAGTCGCTCCTGAAAATGGCGATCAGCGAACTGAATTTCAGCGCGCGGGCCTATGACCGGATTTTGAAAGTGGCCCGCACGATCGCCGATCTTGCCGGCAGGGAGCAGATCGAGTCGGAACACATTTCGGAAGCGATTCAATATCGGACACTGGACCGGCAGTTCTGGATCTGATCAGACCGGCAAATCCATAAATAAACCTTATCCGGGCTTTGTCAGGATTCCCGGAATAAAGTTTTTCCCGCACAAAAATCATCGCCTTTCTTCATCCAGTCCATATTTAAGCACAAAATCAAGGCCTTTCTGAAGTGTCTCATCAAGAAACGGCCGGGGAACATGAAGTTCAAGGGAGAGATAATCCTTATACCCGTCTTTTTTCAGCGCCTGAAGCAAGCCCCATGTATTTACAGCACCGGCCCCCAGCGGGCAACAGATGCCGGCCCTGTCCTTCCCTTTCTGGAGATGCCCGGGCGCCCCTTCCGGATATGATTCAGGATGATAAAGAAAAACGTCCTTCAGGTGCACATGCCTTATCCATTTCTTCAGGCGGCCATAGGCAAAAGGAAAAGGTTCTTCGCCGGCCACATAAGTGTTTGCCGGGTCAAAATTTATTCTTAAAAATGGATTGTCCGCCTTATTGAGGAGGCTTTCAATAAAGGTGACGGACGATGAAGGATCCCTTCCGTCCTCGCAGAACTCCGACTCTAAAAGAATAATCACGCCAAGCGAAGCAGCCCTGGCGAGCACGGGCTGGAGACGATCCAGGAGCCACTTGACGGCTTCCTCGCCGGAACAATCGGGATTTGAACCGGTATACCAGATGAGTTTATCCGCCCCCATTGCCCGGGCGCGTTCAAGGTTTTGAAGGAAGCGCGCGGTTACTTCGCGTATTTCATCCGGAGCGGTGGGAGAGAAAAAATGATACCAGTCATGGACCACGGGCGCTTTCAGGCCATATTCCCTGATCAAGGAACAATAATCATTGAATTCTTTTTCTCCAATTTCCGGACAGGTCCCGGTTTCAATGGTTGAAAAACCAACTTTCTTAAACTTGGCAAGTCTTTCCCGCAACGGCAGATGACCAAATTCCGACGCGTTCAAAGTAAGTCTTGATGGAAGCATTTTCCCCCTCCTTGTTTTATATCCTGGTTTCCTGTCCTTGATTTGCGGCGCTTCTGCAGATCGCATCCATGGTCCTGATATCAACGGCCGATCTCTCCAATCCCATGATCGCCGGCGCCCTGGCCCCATTGATAACGGACTTGAAACATTTCAATTCCTCCACGTAGGGATTGACGCATACTTCCTTTATTTTTCTGAATTTTTCGGTTCCTTCCCACATGAGGAACGTCCCTTCGCCGTTCTGGTTCCATGAATTTGAGACATGAATTGAACCTTTGGTCCCAACCACCGAATAATAGGCCGCCGAATGCATGAACGAGGCGTCAAACTGCAAAAAACGGTTGTTCGAAAAGGTAATCCTTCCGAAGGCTATTCTATCCGTCCATTTCGCGTTTCCGGAAGGGAACATGACGGCGGAACACGAGATCGGCTTTTCATTAAAGATGTCAATCCCGGTGGTGACAAGATAAATTCCCAGGTCGCCCAGCACCCCGAATCCGCTCGTTTTCTTGTAAAAACGCCAGTTTGATAACTCGGTGAATTCAAATCCAAACGAAGCGTCCATGCCGTGCACATTTCCGATTTTTCCGCTCGCAACGACCTCGAGCGCCTTTTGATTATAGCGGTTGAACTTGCTCATATAGGCGGTCATTATTGGGATATTATATTTTCGGGAGGCCTTGAGCATTTTCTCAACGGAAACAACGCTGTCGGCGCATGGTTTTTCCACCAGAACAGGAATGCCCCTTTCAACGCACTTGATCGCATAAACGTGATGGAAATCGTTCGAGGTGGATATATAAACGCCGTCAAGCTTCATTTTGAAAAACTTTTCTTCATCCGTTGTCACAAATGGAACAGGGAGATTTGCGCGTGCATCCCTCAGCGATGCCGCCGATATATCAAATACCGCTTCCAAGCTGACGCCTGGAGTTTGTTTCAAGGCGGGAATCATCCGGTTTTTCGCGATACTCCCCAACCCGATTATCCCGATTTTAATTTTTTTCATTTTACATCCCCCATTCCTCATGTTGATGACTATCACTCAAAATAGCAGCCTTCTTCCTTGAGACGTTTTCTCAAAAACGGGACGTCAATCCGGTGGACATCCGGCGACTTCTGTTTGCCGGCTGCGATGGCGGCCGCCATGCCGGCCGCCTCGCCTGTCGCGAGGCATACCGGCATGACCCTGACGCTTCCCTGAATGGCCCGGTCACACGAGATGGTCCGGCCGGCAACAAGGACATTTTTCAATTTTGCGGGAGTCAGGCACCTATAGGGAATCCCGTGCGATTCCCCCGGGCCGTAGTATTTGAAACGACGGTTGAGATGTTCAATGCCTTTCTTTGCCTCTTCTATTTCGCTCTTCGCCGTATGCACGTCCAGAAAATAGCTGTTCCGGCAAATTTCGTCGGGAAAAGTGCGCTTTTCAGAGTAATCTTCAGCCGTCAGGATGTAGTCCCCAATGATCCGCCTGGTTTCCCTTGCGCCGACCAGCGGCGCGGTCGCTACCAGGAGGGCGTTGCCAAAGGCGTCAGGCCGGTATTCGGCCAATGCGTCCCGGAATTGGGAGGCAATCTTCCTTCCTTCCACCAATGCTTTTGAAACACTGACCGGATCGGTATTGTCCACATCCCATATATGCCCGGCATTGAACCCGACCGCGCCCGGCCCCACGGAAACGTTGCAAACATGGGAATCCTTGATCAGCGGGTATTTTCCCGACGCGATGATTTTATAAATCGGACTTTCCGGATTCCCGGCATGAAGCGGCGCCCCGTTAAAATACGCATAGTCGTCAACATTGCTAAGAATGAAACAAAGCGTCGCCGGCTGCATGTTCCCGTTCTGGTCGCCTTTTATAAATTCAGCCCCGCCCCAAGCCGCGAGATCGGCGTCGCCCGTGCAATCCACATATACTTTCGCCTTAAGAGCGCTTAATCCCGCTTTTGACGCGGAAATCACGGCATCAATTATTCCCGCCTTGGCCTCAACCCGGCCGATAAACGTATTAAAACGGACCTCGGCGCCGGACTCGCTTAACAAATCGTCATATACGCGTTTCAGAAGTTCCACATTTATCGGCACCCAGTCCAAGGCTTCCGGAGATATGTGTTTCATCCCCTTTTTGGATAAATTGAAGATTTTTTCCGCCAGTCCCCTGTATATAATTTTCTGCTGGTCTGAAAAAGGCGTCCATGCCGGAACAAGCCCGGAAGTCCCCATGCCGCCCAATGAACCGGTGGCCTCGATAAGAATAGTTTTTGCTCCTTCCCTTGCCGCGGAAACGGCGGCCGCGCATCCGGCCGGGCCGCCCCCGGCCACGATCACGTCCCAGGAATCATCAAGCGGCATTTCAGGATCAGTCATATTATGTATTTTGCTCATTATCGGCGCCCCTCCTTGTCTGTTTGCCTCGTATAATCGCACTAACAAGTCCAATAAAGCAACCACTTGCAATGTCGCCTTTTAATCATTATATTATCAAATTTAATCATCAGGACAATTTATGTTCAAGGAAACTTCAAGAGGTTACAGCGACTGGGAATGGCTTCGAAACAGGCTGGTATTCGTATATGACGACAAAGTGCCTGCTTACGGCAACGGCCGGCGGGCGATCTCAACCAAATATTCAGCCTGGCTTATAAGGAAAGGTCATCTTGATATTTCTCCTTCCGGCTCCTTGACACAAAGAGTCAACGAAGGCTTCTGGGTAATCCCCCCGTTATGCGAGCGGGATCAGTTTTTCTCATCCAACTCCAAAATCCTCTCAATCTGTTTTGAACTGGAATGGCATGACGGGAATCCGTTATTCCCCCTGACCCGCGTCATTTCTTTCAAGGCTTCAAAATATCCTGAAATGGAAAAATCAGCGCTTGAACTCATCCGTGTTTCAGGCAATTACCTGTTAAACTCCCCTGCTCTGCGGCGCCGAAATACGCCGGAATTTGGAAAGGTCTGCGGGATTCATGAAAAATACTGGAAATGGCTCGGCGTGTTTGCCGATACCATCGGGAAACACGGGGCAAAATCAGCCGCCCCCGCGGTTTTTGACCAAAGAGTAATAAATATATTGCGCTTCCTTGACACGATCACATTCAGCGGAAGAATTCCCTACGAATATATTCAGCAGAAAGTGTCCCTGAGCAGGATCCATATCGACCGGTTGTTTCTTGAGCAGACCGGAATGTCCCTGAAAAAGTATCTCGTTAAACGCATGATTGAGGAGAGCAATGAACTGTTGCGGACGAGCCTTTTTTCAGTCAAGGAAATCGCATACAAGCTTGGATTTAAGACGTCTTCCCACTTCTGCGCCTGGTTCAGGAAAAAAAACGGCATTTATCCCCTGGAGTACAGGCAAAGACCGGAATGAATTATCGTCTCATGCAATCCGGTTTACGCTGTCATTACCGCACCGGCGACCAGTCCGGACCGCCAAATACGCCCCCGTTGTCGAGGATCAATCCGTTTAGCAACGAGTAGATTGACCAGTAACCGTCACGATACACGGCCAGGTCGGACCTGCCGTCGCCGTCATGGTCCCCCGGCACCGTAATCCAGCCCGGCCCGCCCAAGGGACCTTCGTTGTTAAGAAGTAATCCGTTTGCCAACGAGTAAATGCACCAATAACCG
>CAYYWX010000072.1:0-16572 GCA_964475405.1 uncultured Verrucomicrobiota bacterium | reverse complement strand
GGAAACCAAATTCGCCCCACGACCGCATCCGCCTTCGCTCAGCAGCTACGGCGGATAAGTTGCTGGCGCTGACTTCAATGTTTGGCGAAAATTCCGTGTATTCCACCGCTTCCACGAACCAAATCCATTTCCCACAACATTCTTGGCCAAGAAAACAGTGAGAATGTACCGTTAATCTCCTGTGTTATGCTCTTGCCGGCTGTCATCAAAAACTTATCTCTCTCGCCGCCTGAACTCCTTCTCGTTTTTTATCGCGGTTCCTTATGTGTCAGGCACTAACAGCCTACAACCTTTTCAAGCTCTTTGTGAATGACGAACAGGGCCCGGGGCAGATGATAGCACCCCTTCCATTTGCCGCCCTTTAGAGGCAAAAGCACCTCGCCGCGGCGGTTCAAGTAACCGTACCACTCTCCGTATTTAGCGTCATGGAACCGCTTCCAGCTGTAATCATGAATCTTCCGGAACCAGGCCAGCATGTCCTGCCGGCCGGTAAGGCGGTAACCCTTGATGAGCGTGATCAGGGCCTCCAAATGGACCCACCAGAGTTTCTGGTCCCACTCCAGCTGTTCCGGCGGGTTGCCTTTCACATCCAGGAAATAATAAATCCCGCCGAATTCACGGTCCCAGCCGAACTTCAGGGTGCGCATGGCGATATCGCAGGCCCTCGCGATGTTTTCCCGGTCGTTCCGCCTCTCAAAAAGGTCCATCATGAACCACATGGCCTCGATCGTGTGCCCGGGATTGATCAGGCGGCCTTTGAACGAATCGGAATGTTTACCGCCCGGCAGGACATGCTCAAAGACCAGGCCGGTTTTTTTGTCATGGAAAATATTCATGACGTTATTGATGGCATCGTCAATGGTCTTCTCGACGAGCTTCGCCTCAAGCAACGGCTCCAGTTCCAGGACAAGGTTGCTCAGGATCATCGGGATCGCGAAGGATTTCAGCGGCCTTGTCCCGGGGAAGGTCTTTGAATATTTTCCGGCGGGCTCATTGCTTTTCCTGATAATATTGAAGAAAGTCCGGAGGGCTATTTCCTTCGCTTTCCTGTCCCCGGTTGCCATTGAATACTGCGCCAACCCGATGCAGGCGAAGCAATCGGAAAAAATATTATACGGCTGCGTGAGTGGGGTTCCCTCCCGGTTAAATGAAAAATACCAGTTACCGGTTTTATCCCGCCCGTGCTTCAGGATGAAATCAACCCCGGTTTTCGCGATCGCCAGCCAGCCGGCGCGTTTTTCAAGGCGGTTGCAGAGCATGGAGAAGGTCCAGACCTGCCGGCCCTGCAGCCACATGAATTTGTCGGTGTCATAAACACGGCCGTCGCGGTCCAAGCAGGTGAAATAGCCGCCGTATTTTTTGTCAACGGAGTGTTTTTCCCAGAAGGGAATGGCGTCGTCGAGGAGCTGCTTCAAATAAAAATCGGACAATTTTTTAAAGTTTTCCATGGCGGGAATGTGGCAAAAGCAGGTCGCGATGTCAAATCCGAAGAAAAAAGCTCATTCAAATTGGACCGCCAACGGCACGGGCGCGTAACCGCCCGTCGAAAACATCACGATCCACTCATTGCCGTCCGCGCTCTTGACGGCCGGATCGGCCAGACCGTCGCCGTCATAGTCGGCCGGCACGGGAATATAGCCGCTCCCACCCAGGGGTTGCGTCATGATTATCGTCGGATAATCCGCGCTGGAAATCTTAAACGCCCACAGGCCGTCGCTTTCACCGTAGATCGCCGGGTCGCCCTTTTTGTCCCCATCGTAATCCGCCGGCACGGCCCGGTAACCGGTCCCGCCCAGCAAGCCGGGCACTTCCACCAGGAAATAATCGGCCGAGGACATGAGGACTTTCCAGTCGCCGCGCTCGCGTTGATAAATCCCGGGGTCGGCCAGTTGGTCGCCGTCGTAATCCGCCGGCGCCCCGCTGTATCCCTCGCCTCCCAACCTCTGCGGGAATACCAGGGCCACCGTGTAATTTTCGCTGGAAGGCACTATGATCCAAACGCCGGTGCTTTCCTGGTAAACGGCGGGGTCGGCCTTATGGTCGCCGTCATAGTCGGCGGAAACCGAGGCATATCCCGGACCGCCAAGACCGTTAATTGTCGTGATAATGAGATAATAATTTGCGGACGATAGTTTTATTTTCCAGGTTCCGGTGGCCTCGTCATAAACCGCCGGATCGGCCTTGCGGTCGCCGTCATAATCGGCGCTGACCGCGGACGAAATGCCCGAGCGCCAGCCGGAATCCGGGGAGCTGAACGCGCTGGCGCCGTAGGAATTGGTGGCCTTCACCCAGTAATAATACACCTGTCCGACCGCGGCGGAAGCATCGTCGTAGTTGGTGGCAATTGAGCCGGCGATGAATGCCGCGCTTGAAGTCGAGCTGGAGGTTGACCGATAAATCGAATAACCGGAAGCATTGGCGGCTCCCTGCCAGCTGACCCTGACTTTATCCGTCCAGGTCCCATCGCTCGCCGCGAGACCGGTCGGCGCGGAGGGCGCCGAGGGCACATTAGTGGAACCGCTCGTATCCAAAGTGAAGATGGATGATAGTCCCCAGCCGGTGGCCGCGCGGGATGCGCCCGCATTCAACAGGAGAGCCGTTGCCGCCACCAACCCAAATACACCGCGCCGCCACGCGAACCGCGCGGCGAGCAAGTTCACCACGCCCAGGGCGTGGTGGCCCCTCACGTCGCCCGGCAAGTGACCACTTGGCAACCGACGTGGTTTGCCATGGACGGGGCAATTCGTGATGCGCGACATGCTCATAACCGCCTCTTGTTGGTTAAAGGCAAATTCATTTATTTGGCGCAAATCATTTCATTCATACTGTCCGGATCAATAAAACACAGTCTGTCCTGACGACGTCGTCGTGGAGCCGGACTGGGCCTGGCCGGCGGCGGTGGCTTCCTCGGACGGGATCGGGCCGCTGGTCGCGGAATATTCAGAATTGAAATAGGCATTGAAGAGCGCCTTGGAGCCGTAATCCACCGCCAGGGCTATCGGGCCGACAACAGGGATATATAAACTGGCCGCGCCGCAAATCAACATGCCGCAATCGTGAATCATATCGGGCATGGATCCGGTATTGGCACTATTCAAGAAAGTAAGGCTGTTGATGAATACACCCGCTCCGCCAGCCCAGGGAAACGCTCCTTTTCCTCCCGGGACGTATCCCCCGGTGGAATAATCCGACACCCCTATAGTGTTCGATATATCGCCGGCAAAGGACAACATATCAGCCACCCATTCGCCGCTGAAAGGCCCCGTGCCGGTCATGTCAAGATAGCGGATGGGCGAATTCCCGACATAGGCATAGAGATTTGGATCTCCGCCGGCGAACAGGAGGGGATCTTTGCGCGTCCACCGGCCTGTTTCGGGATCGTAATCCCGCAGACCGAACCTGACCAGGCCGGTATCGTGATCATACAACCCGCCGGCAAAGCCGAAGGGTTGGAAGCCGGGCGCGCTGTCGTTTAGCACACGGCCCCACTCGTCGTAATCAAGGCGCTGGGCGATTTCACCGGTGTCCGCCCGCACCACCAGGCGCACGCTGCCGAGATGGTCGGACACTATCCGGTAAGTTACGCCGGTTTTAACCATGTAATCCGGAACGTTCGGCCGACTGCCATACACGAACACATTGGCCATGTTTGAGCTGGCGTTCAATTCCGCCACAGGCTTCAGCCAGTCAATATACAGCCAGCCATTGGTGAACACGCCGTTAACCTTCTTGCCCATCCGCCGGCCGAGACCATCCGCCAGGTAGTCATTTGTCACGCCAGTGGACAGGATAACGCAGCGCAGGTTGCCCTTGGCGTCATAAGTGTAGATGGTCGAATTTGTGGTGTTCACCACGCGGTTGGTCAGATCGCCGGCTTGCGAATACGCATACTGGCTGGTAAACGCCGGTCCCTGCCACTGCGTCAACCGGTCCTGCCCGTCATAGGTGGCGGTGAAGGAGCCCGCGGAAGTCACCCAGTTAGTCCGGTTGCCATTGGCGTCGTACCCGTAGACGTTTGTACCAGTCTCGTTCGTAACCACGCGCGTCAGGCGGCTGACGGTATCATAGCCATAAACAAAGGTGTTGGTTGAATTCTGGACGACTTCCACACGGCTCGTGATCCGGCCGGCCTTGTCATAGCCGAGAACTTCCGTAAATAAGTTGCTGCCCGCATAGGTTGCCGTCAGGTTGGTCAGTTCGACAAACTGGTTATACGCCAAGGTCTGGGCAACCGGCCCCACATCAATACCGGTCAGGAGGCCGTTGGTCAGAGCACGCGTCAGGCGGCAGGCCCCGGCGTTGGTAATCAATCCGTCAGCATCGCAATCGTATGCCAGGGAAGTGCCGTTGACGGCGATGGATCGTATGCCCAGGTCCGTGTTGTACGCGTATGAAACCTGGCCCGTGACAACGCCGCTCCAGCGCGCCGTGGTGACCAGGAATCCGTCATATCCAAATGCCAAATTCACCCCATCCGGAGCCGTCAGCGACCGTATGAATCCATTGGACCATCCATAACCATAAGAGCCGATATCCGTGGTTTGACTTGCCAAGTAACCGGCCGAGTTGAACGCGTTGCTGATGGACTTGTCGTCCGGGCGGACAAGTTGCAGACGCTGTCGGTCGGCATTGTAGGCATAGGTTGTCACGAGGTTGGTGACGCCGGCAGCGGCCGGCGCGGTGTAGCTGATCGCTTGATCCACGTTGTCGTACGCGAAGGCGTGTTCGGAACGCCCGGGCGGCGTGAGCGCGGTCCGGTTCCCGTGCTCATCATAATCCAGGGAAAATGAAGATGAGTCCGGCATAAGCATGGTGGTGACCCGTCCGACGGCGTCGCGCGTGTAGGTCAGTATCCGGCCAAGCGGGTCCGTGAGCGTTCCAATGTAGCCCGCCGAGTCATAGGTCAGCGTGAACGAGCGGGCATCGGCGCCTGTGCCATAACAAATGTTGGTCAGGCGTCCACGCCCGTCAAAGCTGTTCGAAATCATGGCTGTGCCGCTGTCCTGCAACCAGGCGCGTCGTCCCTGGGAGCCAAGCCCCATCTGGTACGACCGTCCGACCGGCGAGGTCACACGGAGCTGGCGGCTGCCGCCGGTATAAGCCAGCGTCCAGGTCCGGCCGTTGACCCTGGCGCTATTGGTCAAATATGCCACGCTTGTCCAGGACTGGTTGGTCAACGACACGGCCCGCGATACGGAAACTGTCATGGCCAGGCCCGAGGGCATGCGCACAATCAAGTTGCTGATGACCGGCGACAACATGCCGAAGCGCGGGTCCGGCCGCCTGGTCCACTGCGCGGTTGTCCCGGAGGGATAGCGGTTGGTCTGCGCGCCGCTCGTGGTCTGCCATTGCTCCTGCGTGGAACCATCCGGCAAAATTTGCGTGCGCCGCTCATCGCCGGTGGGTAATAATTCCACGCGTGCGATCGTAGCCCGGCCCAGGGCCGAGGTGCTGGCGACTTCAAAGCCGTTGCTGACGCCGCTCCGGCGCAGGGAAGTTGAGCCGCCGCCAGGGTCGGAAGCGGAGACAATTTGACCGGTGGAATTATAAGACATCGTATAAGTGCAGGCAACGCCCCGGGCGCCCTGAACGGAAGTCAGGAGACCATTGGTGGTGTAACCCAGCTGGACCATTTCATTGGCCGGGTTCTGCACCTTCCACAAAAAACCGTCGGCGTTCAATGTCAGCGCCGTGTGCCGATCGTCGGGCGTGACGATTTCCTGCGGCGTGCCGGCGGCGTTGCGCACGATGCGCAAAACATTAGTATAACCGTCGGTCACGGTAGAGAGGTAGCCGTTTGTGTGGCTGAATTCATAGAGCGTGGCGCCGGTCCATGCGTGATATGTTTTCAGGTGCCGGCCCTGCTGGTCAAAATGGAAAATCCGGGCGCCGTCCCCGGACGCGAGCAGGGTGTCGGCGGAACGCACGCCGGGCATGGCGCGGGATATTTTCAGGAGCCGGTAGTGGTTGTAACTGTCGGAATAATAGATGCTCCCGTCCGGGCCGGTGGCAAGCCCGTTGCCGGGCCCGGCCGACGAGAACCGGATGTCGGCGGAAGTTGCCGGGGCGTTATTGACAAACGATCCCGGGGTTATGACGCCGGTGCCGGCAATGGTGCGGACGATGCCATCGGACGTGACCTGCCGGACAAGGACTCCGTAGTCGGCAATATACAGTGTGCCATCGGAACCCACGGCCACGTCCTGGATCGGGCGAAAATGGGCGTTGGTGGCCGCGCCGCCGTCACCGTCGGAAGAGCCCGTCAAGCCCTTGCCGGCCACGGTGTTGATGATGCCGTCAGTGCCGATGCGCCGCACCCGGCCGTTATTGGAATCCGACACATAAACCGCTCCATCCGGCCCCACGCAAACCGCATTTGGGAGACTTAACTGCGCGTTGGTGGCCGGCCCGCCGTCGCCGGAAAAACTGTCGGACCCCTTGCCTGCCAAGGTCTGGATGATGCCATCGGGGCCCACCCGGCGGACACGATAGTTTTCCCGCTCGGCAATATAGAGCGTGCCGTCGGGGGCCACGGCGATGCCCCAGGGCTTGACGGCGGCATTGGTGGCCGGCCCGCCGTCGCCGGAAAAGCTGGCCGTGCCATTGCCGGCTACGGTATTGATTATGCCGTTGGTGTCAACTTTGCGCACCCGGTAGTTATACCTGTCGCATATATAGATCGAACCATCCCGACCGACCGCGATGCCCAGGATGTCGTCAAACAACGCGTTGGTGGCCGCGCCGCCGTCACCGCCCCAACCGATGTTGTTGCCGGACCTACCGGCCACATGCCAGATATAACCATTGGTGTCCACGCAGCGGATGGTCTGATGATTCAGCGACACCCCCCATCCGGCTATATAGACCGAGCCGTTGGGCGCCACGGCCAGCGCGCCGATCACGCCCACAGCCGCGTTGGTGGCCGGGCCGCCATCGCCGGAATAGGCGTCATTCCCATTGCCGGCGAAGGAGGATACAACCATATCATAGGTGGCGTTGGCATCGATATCCGTGCCGTCACCCATGTGCAGAATCTTGCCGGCCGGATCATAGTTGTGATACTCGCTCAGGCTCCACCAGCCCAGGCCGGTGGACCGGGATGAAGTCGTCAGCGGAATCTGGTGCTCCTGCCAGAGAATGGTAGGATTGCGCGCGATAATGTTGCCCGGTATCCGCGTGCCGCTCGGCAATCCGAAGCTGGCGACAACATAAGGCGGAAGCGCATAATACGTCAGATACTCGTAGCCGATCCTGACCGTGACCGGCATGGTGCCCATCAAGGAGCGTTGGTAAGCATCCAGTCCATTCCAGCTGAACGTGTAGTTCAGGTTGGTTGCCGGCGCAAAGCTATTGGTGAATGTCAGGCCGGCGACCGAGACCTGCAAGTGGATGCGCTGGAGCGCCGACGGGTAGGATGCTCCGCTCAGGGGGATGGTGATGGCGGAGTTGCCCAGGAAGCCGGGCACGCGCGCGCTGGAATAACACAGGTAGAGCGGCGTGCCGGAAATTGGAATGGTTTCCTGGAACAATTGGTTTTCAATGACCAGCCGGCCGTAGTCGCCCTGTTGGCTGGGGTCGTTGACATTGCCGGTAGACGGTTTGGGGTTATTCGGGTACTCGCCTCCAGGTGTCACCGTGCCAAAGTTGGAATCATGCCGGCTGAAATGAGCGATCGGCACCCGCCAGAGCGTCTGGGTCACGGCCGGCCCGTACTGCACGGCCAGCAGGCGGCGCTCGTCATCGGTAAAACCCATCGCAGCCAAGGCGGCCGCATCCGCCGTCACGCCGTTGGTCGCCACGATCAACTCGGCCAACCCGCTCGCGTTCGTGCCGGCCAACTGCACCACCCGGCCATCCTGCGACGGGATCCAGGCGGCGGCAGTGTCGTCATAATATCCCATCGGCACCTGTATTCCCGTCGGCATACCAAGGAAGTTATCCACGTAAAAATACACGTTCGTGGCAAAGAGTACGTCCCGGCCCGCGATTTTTACCTGCGCCTCTTCCGCGGCCAGTTCCAAGGCATAAGTATAGGCCACCATCGCCGGCAAATCGCCCGGCATCGCCGCAAGCCCGTTTGTTCCCACCGTGAATTCCGTAAGGTGCGTTGTAAGAGTGGCGGTTTCCTGGGTGGCGCCGGAGGAAGTGAAAACATAAGCGCGGGTATTGGCGGGAATGATCACCACGGCCTGCCGCGAGCCATCCGTGTCGGTCTGGAGCGAGCCATAAACGGCCTGGGCGTTGGTGGACGGCAAAGTGGCGACCATCACGTTCGCGTCCGCCGTCTTGAGCACCACATCGTCCACCGGCACATAATCCCGCCACGGCAAATCCAACGTGCGCTGGATCGTCAGATAACCGGTTTTGGAGAAGTTTATACTAACCGGTCCGCCGCCATTGACCGCGAGATCGTAAGCGCCATTGGTGCGGGTCAGTGTCTGGCCGAATTCCGCGTGCTGATTCACCTTCACCGTGACGCCGGAAAGGGGCGCGCCGTTCTGGTCCAACACATTACCGCGCAGGACGGCCACGCGCAAGCCGTCAATTGTGCCGGCGGCCACTCCCGTTTGGATCGCATTCGCGCCGGTGTAAAGGAATGCGGTGCTGTCGCCAATCAAAGTCACCACGCCGTTCGAGGGCGCAGTGGCCACCGTGGCCGGGTCAGGCGGAAGGACAGGAGTGACGCCGTCATCGGCCGTTACCTTGATCCGCATTGAAGTTGAATAATGACCATCCCAGTCCGCGCCGGCATCCCAGACAATTTGCCTGCCGGCGCCCGGGGTTACGCCGGCGCCATAATCGCCGCTGAAATGCGTGGCCGGCAGGTCATAAATCACGCCTGAATTTGTGGACACGGTCGCGCTGACCGTGACCGCGCCGGTGGCGCTCACGTCATAGGTGATATCCACCAGCTTGGTTCCTGTCCGCTGGACGGCGCGCACGTTTGATACAACCGGATCCGCCGCCGAAGCGACGTTTGCCGTCAAGATCAAAACTGCAAGAATGGACAGGATGGCAGTTTTCATGTTGTTGAATCGGCGCATGCAAATTCAATGATTGAAAGTGTACCCCGCCTTTTCCAACATGTCAACGCCATTGCGGACTTTTTAAACGCGGTGGCATTCAAACTTATGCCGCGAGGGCAGTCCGCGCGCGATCCATAACTGGCGCTTGGCCGGAAGCAGGTAGAAGCTGTCAATTGTCATGCAGGGGTCGCCCTTGACCCGGTTCCGGCAGATCGTATGCCCCGGCCTGCCGGCCGAATCGCCGAGCATGGCCTCCACCGCCGGGCGGTCAATCCGGCCGTAGTATTTGCTGACAAGCTCATGGATGCGTTGGCCCCGGGCGGCGGTATTGTTCATTGGCGTTGAGACGGGCACCTGTTGTCCTGAAAGCCGGATAAGTTCCGGACTTTCCAGGTGATTCGCGCGCCCGGTGGCGTCCGGACATTCAACGCAGTGGATCCTGGAAGGGACGGCCTCCACCACCCACGCCTTGCCTTTCGCGTCCGCCAGTAAAAAGATGAACCCGCCCGCGTTCGGCGCCTCCTTCAGGAGGGCAATGGCTTCCCGGCAATCCTTGCAGGCCAGGACACCGGCAATCTGACAATACGTGGGAACGCCCACCCTCGCCTCCTTGAATCTCTGACGGATGGAAGGGTCCGCGCTCGTCCAGACCAGCGACATCCCGTGTTCGTTGATGCCGGCGCAGGGAACTTGTCCCGGCCGGCTGGAATAAAGCAGCATGCGCGGCCAACCATTGACGCTGAATCGAAGCAACCTGGCCCAGGGATAAAGACTCACGGGGCCGTCCCAGTTCATGCCGATGATCGGGTTTCCGTCAAGGGTCCCCCGCCCGGTCGCGGCGACCGCGGTGCAATTGCGGACAGTGCCCATGCCTTCAAAGAAAAGACGGGCGATATCCAAAGACGTGCGGCCGCTGCCCGCCGCGATGCCGCCGATCATGTCATCGAGTTTTTTCCCGTGCCGCCAGAGAACCTTCAGGCACTGCGCCATGTAAGCCAACTGGCCCTTGTCCGGCCTGGTGTCCGTATCCAGCCCGATATTAATGCTCTCAAAGAATTCCTCCCCGTAGGCCTTTGCGCAGGCCCGCATGGAACCCTTGTAATTTGAAACGCAGAATTTTGTCTCTTGAAGATTCATAACCGGCTTCCCCTCTGAATTACTTCCCGATCAACTTTTCCGTCATCCCGACGATTGGATTGCAGCGGATAATCTACTCCCCCGCTCTGATCAAGGCAATTGCTTTTTAACGCCGGCACCAACACCATAGAAACAATAAATCTGCTTCCAATCCTGCCTTTGAAATCGTATAGTATGCGCAAAGGAAAAAACTCATGGCTACGACTACAATCAATATGAAACTGGATGCGGATACGGCCAACATCTTTACCAAAGCGCCGCCAGAAGACCGCAATAAGCTCCGTGTTCTGTGGAGCGTGTTATTGCGGGAATATAAGGCAGCCCCCCTGCCGCTTGGAAAACTCATGGATCAGATCGGCGCCAAGGCAAAGGCGCGCGGGTTGACTGCCGACAAACTGGAATCCATCCTTGATGCCGAATAAACCGCTTTATGTCTTTGACGCCAACGCCATCGTAAGCGCGTTGTTGCTGACGGATTCCACTCCCCGCCGGGCTTTTGACAAGGCCCGCGCGCAAGGCCGGATTATTTTATCCGAGCCTGTCATTAACGAGCTGGATGATGTGTTGAGCCGACCTTGGCTTGAAAAATACATTCATAAAGACGAGCGCATTCACTTCATCGTGGCGCTTCTTCGGGACGCATATATATTGCGGGTAACTGAATCCGTTGCTGCCTGTCGCGACCCCAAAGACGACAAGTATCTTGCGCTCGCCCACGAGTCCAAGGCTGCATGCATCGTCACCGGCGACAAGGATCTGCTTGATCTAAATCCATATCGAGGCATTGCCATCCTGACTCCCAGACAGTTCCTTGATTCTTACCCTGTGACCTGAAAAAATCCTTGTTGTCGCCACATTACAAAAAGGCTGGTTTCCGCATTCCTTGAGTTGCGCGTCCTGGGCACCTATTGCGGACTTCCAGCGGTGACAGGCGGATATGATAACACGTCAGCCTTCAGCGGCGGCCGCTTGAGGCCGTACGCTGAAAGGTTTCGACGATCTATCTTCTATGGGTGTTTTCTTCCTCAAGACAGTTCCCGCATGTGTAGCCTTTGGGACCATGTGAGTATCCGTCGTCAGCGAGCGCAATGATCTGTCCGCACCGCGCGCACTTCGTGGGTTCGTACGACGGCGGGTTGGGCATTGTCTCGAAGTTGTACTCGTTGGTCCCGTACCATACGACCATCTCGGGTTCAAATTCGGTTCGGCATTTCTTGCAAGTCTTCCAGTCCCCTTTGTGTCCCTCGTTGAAGTGGTATGCGCAAAGCGTGAATCGGGAATGATTTCTGTGGCAACTGTTCCTGGCGTATGAGAACAGGACATACTTGTGCTCATCGTCACAGATCCAGTTCCCGCAGCATTCGGTCTTGGTCAGATTCTTCGTCTTGCCGCAGAGCCCGCAGCGTGGTTTGTCTGCCTTCTTCTTTGCCGGTGCTATCATTGCTTCCTTTCGTCGAACATATAATAGTAGAACGTTCGTTAAACCATGAATTACATAAAAAAATGCCTTATGGCCAAGCGATTTCTCATCGTTGAAAATACATAGGCTTGATTATGCATGTTACCCTGAAACAACGGTTTGTCAAACAAGATTGCCGGGTGTCTTAACCCGGATTTCTCACACTCGGCGTGTGAGAAATCCGGGTTAGCGCAGAGAGGCATCCCGGGCCATCTATTCGCCGATACTGTAGGATGAGCCTGACCGGATGAAAAAAACATAACCGTCGAAGAAGAACGCGCCTTGGGAAATGACGAGGTTCTCGGCAATCCGCAGCGGATTGCCCTTGCCCGGTTTGAGTTCGACAAACGTCTTCACCCCGGGCAAGCCGGCCGCGGGAATATATTCTTTTGGGCTCGATACCATATTATCCATGAAGGCCACTTTGTATGCGTTCGCGCTTAAACCCGAGTAGCTATCGCCGTGATATTTCTTCGTTTCGCCTGTCGGCGCTGCATTGCGAAAAACGGCCCTGGCTTGCGGCAGGTATTCATCCAGGGACCTGACAACTTTCACATCATCCTTGTTCACCGCCTTGGCAATGGCGTAATAGTGAGTGGAATACCGGGGCGTCTGCCCCCCCCCGATACCGAAAGAGATCACATTTGTGGCCTCTGGATTTGCAACCTCTTGTTGTGAGGCTGCCGATGACGCCGTTGCCGTTGTTGGCAAGGCAGGCTCGCGACGGGTTGTGCCGCATCCTGCCGCGCACCCAAGAATGAGCATGGCAATTATGATTCTGGTTATCATCTCTTAACGGAACGATCTGAGATAAATCAATTATACAATCCTTCTTTATTGATTTCAGTATACAATGCCGTGTTGGCAAGTAAATCTTTTTTTTGCTGCCGCTGACGGGCGCGCTTCAGCGCATACCCTCCGGGGCGGGTTAGGTCCCATCGTTCTTTCGCCATAGTCGAGGAACGAAACGGCCCGTATGTTTCGCATAGGTCAAATATTCGTTACCGAATTTGGCAACCATGTTCTTTTCCTCATAAACAATGACGAAATGCCAGAGGAGGTGAAGCGCCACGAGCCAAAGGAGGCCGATCCAATGGTTGAGGAAGACTGCAATGCCGGGAGCACCTATGGTGATAAAGGATGCGTATAACGGATGACGCACCCAGCGATAGGCGCCTTGCGTACACAAGACACGGCCGCGTTGAGAGGCAGGGAGAGATCGGAAAGACCAGATGGCTCCCGCCAAGGCACATATGCCCGCAATTACGAGGACGAGGTAGCGGACCATCGGCGAAAAACCCAGGGCGCCAGATGGGTAGTGCCCTTGACCCCATAATGCGAGACAGAAAAGTCCGAGCGTGAGGATAACCCCAAGCGGACCGGACCCAAATATGCGAACAAAGTCATTCATATGGTCGCCAAATATTGTGCCTGACGCTTCGGCAAACCGGCGGCGCGCTAGCGACGTACGGTTCCGCCGGTTGCTGGACCTTTTTTAGTCAAAACTTCTCTTTGCAATCAGTTGATCCTTGTCGTCGAACATCATCAGTACGTAGACCGAATTCAGCAACACCGGGGCATTGTATCGCAGGGCAGTTAAACTATGAATTAAGGAGAGAAATGCTTTTCTGCTCACCCGGCGGAATCTTTTGCGGCGGCGTCCGCGGCCCCGCCCCTTTTCCAGACTTCGCCGCCGTCAATGACAAAATCGGAGCCGGTGACGAAGCGCGACTCGTCGGAGGCTAAGTACAACACCGGATAAGCCAGGTCAACCGGCTGCCCTACCCGGCCGACAAGGTTGGATTCGCCGAACATCTTGAGGAGCTCTTCTTTTGTTCTCCCGGCTTTTTCGGCCTCGCGGAAAGCCACGTCAAGGATCGCGGTCTGCACGAACCCGGGATAGACCGTGTTGACCCTGATATTGTCCCGCGCGAATTCAATGGCCGCGACCTTGGAGAAAGGCCCGACCGCTCCCTTGCTCGTGCAATAGGCGCCCTGGGTGGCGCTCGGGACCAAAACTATATTTGAGGATATATTGATTATGGAGCCGCCCCGCTCGCCGTTCTTTCTCATGGTCGGGACCGCCGCCTTTACCCCGAGGAAGACGCCCTCCACGTTGATGCTCATGACCCGGCGCCACTCGGCAAGCGTCGTATCCAGGATCGGCTTTACGAAACCGATCCCGGCATTGTTGACCAGGACATCAAGTTGACCATGCGATTTAAGGGCATACTCCATGATGTTGCGCCAGGATGCCTCGTCGGACACATCAAGCCTGCAAAAAGACGCAACCCCGCCCTCGGCGGTTATTGCTTCCGCCGTCTCGCGTCCCTTCTGTTCCTGGATATCGGCGATGATGACGCTGCCGCCTTCCCGGGCAAATAACTCCGCGATACCCCTTCCGATTCCCGAAGAAGCGCCCGTGACAATACAGACCTTATCCTCCAGCCGTCCGCGATTTGACATAAGCATATCCTCCCGTTGATGAGATTTGACGAACAGGATGTTAGCGCAAAACACATCAAAAAAACAAGAATGTTGTTTTATTTGGCCCTAAAAATTTGATTTACCTGACCGCCTGCAACCTATAACCTAACAACCATGCGCATCCCATGGGATGCCAAGGACCTCATTCGAATATTTAAGGAGAAAATTAAACTTATGCAATATTCCTCCTTGACCGGATTGAAAAAGATCTTTCGCCCGGCAAATCTCAACGCCTGCGTTTTCTTCATCTGGCTCGCGGCGACCGCGGCCGCGACGGCCGATACCGCCCAGGTGCTTCCCTCGAACGTTTCCATTGAAACCACCGGCATAGTCAACAGCATGGCCCGGCAGGACGACGGCAAGATTATCGCGGCCGGGCAATTTCAGCTGGCCAATGGCGTCAGCCGCTGGAACCTGGTGCGGTTCAACACCGACGGCACGCTTGACACCGCCTGGAATCCGCGCCCGGACGACGAAGTGCGGGTGGTCACCGTCTCCGGCACCAACATCTACATCGGCGGCACTTTTCACACGGTCGCCGGAACCGCCCGGCAGCATATCGCCAAGCTGGATTACACCACCGGCGCGGCCGATCCGACCTGGAACCCCGGCGCGCAGGACGTGGTCCGCGCCATCGTGGTCAGCGGCAACTACATTTACGCCGGCGGCGCTTTCACTTCAATCGGCGGACTGGCGCGCACCTACGTGGCGCGGCTTAACGCCGCCGACGGCTCCGCCGATTCAACCTGGTCGGCCACGTTGAACGGGGACCTGGAAACTCTGGCGGTGAACGCTTCCTACGTCTATATCGCGGGCTCCTTCTCCACCGTTGACGGCATGGGGCGGTCCTACCTCGCGCGCCTGAGCGCCGGCACCGGCAACTGCGACCCGGGCTGGTACCCAGTTCCGGATTGGATGCCATACACGATCCTGCTCAACGGCACCGACATTTATGTGGGCGGCGGCTTTACCACGATCAACACCATTCCCCACGCGTACCTGGCCCAGTTGAACGCAACCGACGGCGCGCCGACCGTCTGGACCGTGGATGCCAACGCCGCAGTCCGCAGTCTGACGGCGTTCGGCGACTATATGATCGTCGGCGGCGATTTTACCACGATCGGCGCCAGCCCGCGTGCCGGGTTTGCCCTGGTTCATTTCATCGGCTACACGGAAATCACCTGGACCAACGGCGTCAATGACCGGGTCTTTGCCGCGGCAGTCAATGGGACCAGCGAGGCTTATATCGGCGGCACTTTCATGAAAGTCGGCTCCGCTTTCGCCGCGAGCGTCGCCAAGCTCGACCCGGTCTCCGGCGACCTGATCCCGGCTTTCAACGCGCGGATAAATTCGCCCGGGGTCATCAACGCGATCGCGCTGCAGAATGACGGCAAAATTGTCCTCGGCGGCAGTTTTACGTCCGTCAGCGGCAACGGCCTGACCAACCTGTGCCGGCTCAACGCCGATTATACCCTGGATGCCGCCTTCAAACCGAACCCGGACGCCACGGTGCGCGCGCTCGCCACGGATGACACCGGCATTTATGCCGGAGGGCAGTTCCACAACCTCGGCGGAGTTCCGCGCAAGCACATCGCCAAGTTGAGCCTGGTCGACGGGACGGTGGACGCGACTTTCTGGGCGGATACCGACGACGGCGCCGCCGCCGACGTATATTCCCTCGCCATGGATTATAACGCGCTTTATGTCGGCGGTGGTTTCATCACCATCGGCGGCCAGGGCCGAACCCGGATCGCCAAGCTGTATCCCGCGGATGGATCGGTGGACGCCACTTTCACCCTGGGCGCAAACGATATTGTCTATGACATGATGCCGGGCAATACATCGCTCCTGGTTGCCGGAGCGTTCACCACGATCGGCGGCCAGGGACGCGACCGCATCGCCAAGCTTAACTCCAGCACGGGCGCGGCCGACCCGGCCTTTACGCTCGGCGCCGATGGCACGGTCTATTCCCTGGCCGGCGAGGAAACTGAGTTTTACGCCGGCGGTAACTTTACCACGATCGGCGGCGGAGCCCATAATAACATCGCCAAGCTTAATCCCGATACCGGGGCGGAGGACCCAACGTTTACCGCCAGCGCCGACACTACTGTTTATGACACGGCATTTACTTTCTACGATTTGTATATCGGCGGCATTTTCACGAATGTCAGCGGCTCCGCCCGGCACAACCTGGCCCAGCTGGATATCATTAACGGCGCCGTCGCCCCCTGGACGGCCGACACGGACAACGTCGTGGGGTTCGTGAAAACTATCGTGTACCATGGCGCTTACCTGCTGGTCGGGGGCGGATTTGCCGAAATCAACGGCGTCAGCAGTCCGTGTTTTGCCGTGATTGCCCGGCATCCTGCGCCAGCAGTAGCGATCACCACCCCGTCCGACGGCCAGTATATCGCCGCGCTCGGCACGTTTGACATCAATGCCAGCGTCACCGCGGCAACCAAC
>CAYYWX010000071.1:0-17296 GCA_964475405.1 uncultured Verrucomicrobiota bacterium | reverse complement strand
CCCCCGCCTTCCTGCCTATCTTCCCAAACCATTGAGATTTTTTCCCAAACCTCGCGGGAAAATACATAAATCCTTACCAACCCGATACTTAATCGACACTAGATCGGCCAGCCTCTGTAGTACCTCATAAATCTTGACCACGCCAACGCGTTAACTTGTGCAAGAAGAACCAAAGAAAGACTATTCCCGTTATACCAAGAACGAAAATGATTATGACAAAAGAGAGAGGCCAAATCCTGTAATTCATGCTAAAGATTCCTACCATTTCGGAGAATAGAATCACCCTGCTTCCTGTTGCAGGATCACATTTTCCTAATATTCTGACAGGAATTTCGTATTTTTTATCGTACTGACCGAAGAAGATTTCTCCGTCTTTAACATTGTAATGCCACTGAAAAGTCTCCCATATTTTCTTTTCAGCCGACAGATCAACTCCAATGTTTCGATATAATGATTCTAACATTAGAGTGTCGCCGATCACCTTTACTGACGAAACCTCCCGCGCATTGATTTTAAATTCTGAATAGACACTGAAATCCTTAATATTTAACACGCGGATTATCCTCGCCGTGGAACCTATTCCGCCAAAACACACAACAAGGTAGCCTTGCTTCCAAAAGTCAGCACCATCTATATCTTCTTCCCGGGATTCCCACCTTTTGACGACCTTGCCGGAGCTCTTTTCAATGAATCTTATAGCATTCTCTGTCAAACAAAGATTATATTGTGACCCTGATGATAAATGGACAGACGAAGAATATCCTGCCTTGCTTAAAGGCAACATTTCTTCCCATATCTGACCGCCATCAGCGGCAGATATACAAACGAGTTTATTTAATCCCTTGGCAACAAATCTCTCCTCATATGGTGCATTCCTTTTTAGGCTGGTTGTTGATGGATGAATAGATAGGAAAACGGATTTTTCGCATAACGAAGGAGTCATATAACAACCCGACAAATCGACACGATATCGCCAGAACTCCGCGTCTGTTATATATGAACTACAAATAACATCATTAGTTTTGATCTGGTAATAGAAGCCCTCTTCCTCATTGACTCCAAATATCTCATTAACTCCATACAAATGCTTGCCAACATGCTTTGTAAATAGGATTTGCCCGTTACGCCTGTTCACTGATGAAATATTCTCGCCGTGTACAACAATTATTTCATTTGTGTTGCCTCCCCATATCTTAATAATTGGCCCGGACAACCTGGTCCTCCATCGAATAGACCGGGTTGGCATATCAAGGCAGATCAAGTCATTACCGTATAAGCGATTAGCGAAAAGACTGTTTCCTTGGATAAGCGGCGCGTCAAATGCTGGGTAAGCAAAATCATAATTACCGCCTAGAGTTGCCAAAAGCATCAACAGAAACAACAGGCCGATGGACAGATAAATAATTTTTAAAAAAAATTTAATCATGCTTTTATCTTTATATTTATCGTCATTTCATGCGTTCGTTGAAGTATCAATCACCAACACATTTAACTTGTTATCATTTTATACAAAATCGATTAAAATCGATATTAATTATTTTATTTATGCTAAATATTTCATGAAATCAAGCATAAATTAGGATGTCCACACGTCGACCAACGAGTAATAATCTATAGCGCCTGTTTGTCCTTACGTCAAAAACAGTCCTAATGAACTTGTATGACAATAAATTTCGGGACTCATGAAAAACTGATGAGAAATGGGGAAAGTTTAAATCAGATGCTTGGATAAACGGGGTATTCTGGCGAAGGCGAATAAATGCGCCGGATTAAAATTCAACCTTTGGCGCGGATTTTGCCTTTTCATCAGCTTCAAAATAGGCATCACGCTTCGCAAACCCCAGCGTGCCGGCCAGCATGTTGGCCGGGAAACGCCGGATGGCGATATTGTATTCCCGGACCGTGTCATTGTATCGCCGGCGCTCGACGGAAATCCGGTTTTCTGTGCCGGCTAATTCATCCTGGAGAGCGAGAAAATTCTGATTTGCCTTTAAGTCCGGGTATTTTTCCACCACTACCATCAAGCGCCCAAGCGCGCTTTCAAGTTCGGTTGCTGATTTAGCCTTGGCTTCCGAACCCTTGGCCGCCCCCCATTGACTGCGCAACTTGGTGATTTCCTCAAGCAATCCGCGCTCATGCAGGGCATACCCCTTGACCGTATTGACCAGGTTCGGGATCAGGTCAAAACGCCGCTGCAACACGGTTTCAACCTGCGCCCAGGCGGTATCAACGCCTTCATCAAGATTTACCAGATTGTTATAGACGGAAATACCACTGATTACCATTATGACCGCAACAACCGTCAGGACAATCAATCCTTTTTTCATTTTTTCTCCTACGATTATTTATCCCTTTGAAAATCGCAATGAATATATTTTCAATTACCATCCACGGCTTGCGCCCCCACCGCCGGAACTGCCGCCGCCGAACCCCCCGCCGCCGGAACCGCCGCCACTGGAACCGCCGCCACCTGAGCCGCTACTTTTTCCAGGACGCACCTTACCCTTGAAAATCGCCCAGATAAAAAAGAAAAGAAAGATAGCTATAAAAAATATAAAAAACGCCAGTTCTGATTTGCTTGCTTTTCTCTCCGGCTCCGCAACCGGCGCGACTGCTGAAGCCGTCATATTCGTCAGCGTCACCCCCGCGCCTTGCGCTACAATCCCGCCGATAGTCTCGACCACCTTGATGATACCTTCGGCGTAACGCTGCTGGCGAAAGAATGGCAACATGACTTCATCAATAATCCGGCCCGCCTTGGCGTCGGGTATGATTCCCTCGAGGCCGTAACCGACCTCAATCCTTGCCTTCCGGTCCTGAACGACAACCAGGATAAGGACGCCATTATCTTTCTTTTTGTCACCGATACCCCACTTTTGAAAAAGGCGGTTGGCAAAATCATTGATTTCCCCGCCTTCCAGAGAAGGCAACGTTACAACGGCAACCTGGGCGGCAGTTTTGCCAGCGATTTCGGACAAATAACCGGAGCAGGTTTGCTTTTGCCCGGCATCGAACACCTGTGCAAAATCGCTCAACCGTCCTTCCGGATTAAGTTTATTTAACAGGTCGTCAGTCCCCGCCCGGCAAATATTAAGCGCCACAAAAACACAAACCGCTATGATTACAACTTGTTTCATTACTATGCCCAATCAATATTATTAAACTTATTTTACGAGAAATTCACAAGCTCATTTTTAGTATTTCTCCCGGACCGGCAAGACAAGGCTGGCCAAACGGATTCCATCCACTCTGCGTTAATGACTCTGGAGAAAGCACGGAAGGCGACCAAAAAATTCCAGAGCCGGGATAATATGGTCAATATTATGGGGAAAATAGCCACCTTCAGGCCGAAGGTGACCAGGATTTTCACAATAGAGGAACCCGCCACCCGTAGCTGGTTTCTTGAGAAACGGGATGAATTGGCCCGCCACCCGTAGCTGGTTTCATGAGAAACGGGATGAATTGGCCCGCCACCCGTAGCTGGTTTCATGAGAAACCGCGTAGGGTGGTCGGGGCGGTGGGATTTGAACCCACGACTTTTTGGACCCGAACCAAACGCGCTACCAGTCTGCGCTACGCCCCGGTTGAAAGAGCACTAACATACCGGATATACCGAAACAGTCAACCATATCTATTGGGAATTGTATTTGCCGGATTGACGCCTGAAACTGGAACAGATACTATGAAAACGTGAAATTAATCCAGCATGTCGCCATTTCGATCGGGGTATCGGCCCTGGTATGGGCTGTTTTCCGCTCCTCCACGGCGGCGGCGGACTGCTTCCTGACCGGCGTCTTCCTTGACATTGACCACCTGCTTGACTACGTGATCAATTACGGCCCGCGCTTCAAAATAAAACATTTTTTCACGGTTTTTGAATTCGAGGCCATTGAAAACATCTATCTTTTCCTGCATTCCTGGGAATTCATCGTCATATACCTGGCGCTGCTATGGCTTATTGACTGGAAGCCGGTTGCGATCGGCGCGGTGATCGGCATTGTCCTTCACCTTCTCCTGGACCATTTCTTCAATGCGCACGGCAAATTCGCCTATTTTATTTCCTACCGTCTCTTCCACCGTTTTTCCGGCAGGCATTTTTACGGCGAAAAGGAATATCACAAACGCACTGAACGTCAAAAAAACAAGGGGTTCATAACCACTTAATAAAGAGGTAAAATAAAATGACCAAAAAACCAAGCGCCAGGATCAATGAAATGTTTTCGCTGGAAGGCAAAGTGGCGGCGATCACCGGGGCGGGCGGGATTCTTTTCGGAGCGGTCGCGCGCGGCCTGGCGGAAATCGGCGTCAAGGTGGCCGCCCTGGACCTGCGGCTGAACGAGGCGCAGAAGACCGCCGACGACATCGTCAAGGCCGGCGGGGACGCGATCGGCGTGGAGGTCAACGTCCTGAAAACGGAAAGCGTGCAACAGGCCCGCGACCAGATATTGGCCAAATACAACCGCGTTGACATCCTGATCAACGGCGCGGGCGGGAACCATCCCAAGGCGATCACCAGGAAGGAAGAGGGATTCAATTTCACGGATTTGACAATTGACGGGATCCGTTTTGTTTTTGAATTGAACATCATCGGGACGGTTATCCCCTGCCTTGTTTTCGCGAAGGACATGATCAAGCAGGGCGAAGGGGTGATCATCAACACGTCCTCAATGAGCGCCGATACCCCCCTGAGCCGGATACCGGCCTACTCCGCCGCCAAGGCCGGCATCAGTAATTTCACGAAATGGCTCGCGGCCGACATGGCCATGAACCATTCGCCGAAAATCAGGGTCAACGAGATACGCCCCGGTTTCTTCCCCACCCTGCAAAACGCCGACCTGATCAACAAGACCCCCGGCATCCTGACCGCCTCGCGCGGCTCCGACATCCTCGGCGGCACGCCCATGAAAAGATACGGCCAGCCGGACGACCTGCTGGGCAGCATTATTTTCCTGTGCTCGCCCTCGGCGGGATTCGTGACCGGGACCAGCGTGGCGATTGACGGGGGCTTCGGATCGTTCTGCGGAGTTTGATATTACTTTGAACCGGCAACGGGAGCAGGCCAGACCGAGGGCGACTGCTGGTAATACTGGAACTCCATGATCTGGAAGGCAAGCACGGCAATGATTACGGCCGCGGCAATTATAGCCGCGACACTCACAAGCATCCGCGTGCGTTCAGGCGACAATATCTGATTCATATTGTGTCAGCATTCTGACGATTTTTGACGGAATGTCAATTATATATTTGACATTTTGTCTTTTCCGATTTAATTTACAGGCCTTCCTTACATTGCGGGGTGGAGCAGCCTGGTAGCTCGTCAGGCTCATAACCTGAAGGTCGCTGGTTCAAATCCAGCCCCCGCTACCCTTCTTCGCGCGGCGGTTTCATGAGAATCTTCTCGCGTGACTTGGGAATCCTGAAAGAAGCCGAATTATCCAAAAACAGCCTGAAAATCAAGGACTTACGTCGATATCCACGCCAGAGACCGGTTTGAGAAGAAATCCCACCTGAATCGGCAAAATCTCAACGGTTTGAGAATAAAAAAGCCACCTTCTAATCGGTTTGAGAACATTTTTCAATGGCCGGGCAAGCGGCATGCAAGCCACCTGCCCGGCCGTTGCTTTTTGGTCAGTTGGCCAGATTATGGATAAGCAATTCGCCGCGCTCCTTTGACCTGGTAGCTTTAGCGACGGAGGAGCCCGCCGTCTTGATCGAGTTTGTCATTCCCGACCCGATCGGGAATCCAGAACTGTGAACCGTGAACTCTAAACCATGAACTGGCTCATAACATATAACGGTCTCACCCAGACCTTCGCCGCGCGCGGCCTCTCCAACCTCCGCCGCACTCGCGTCTCCCAGGCGCAGGACACTGTCTCTTTCACCTGCCCGGGTCCTTACGACACCGCTGAATTGTTCCCCTTTGGCTCCATCGTTGAAATTTCTTTTCAACCCGCCTCCGGCGACAACGTCAGATGGTTCTACGGCAAAGTCATTCAAGTCCCCCGTTCCGGCTCCGGGACGGAGGAAAACATGGATTACATCCTGGCCGGCCCTTGGTGGCACTTGGATAACCTGGTCTACCAGCAAGCCTGGTCCGCCGGCCGACAAGTTTCTCCCTACACCTTGGCCGATGGCGAATCCAAACTCGGGGAGGAAACGGTTGACGAAATTCTCTATGATCTCATCGGTATTTATAAGTCCCGCGTCATCCTTGGCCAGGCGCCGGCCGGCACCCGGCTGAACTCCGGCCAGGTCATTACGGACGTCATCAACTATGCGATCGCCGCCGGGGCTCCGATCGCCCTGGGTACAATAGAACCCGATCTTGATATTCCGTGGGATGAACAGAATGACATCACATGCGCCGAAGCCATCCGGAGGATGCTCCGCTGGTCCCCGGACGCCATTGCCTGGTTTGACTATTCCACAACTCCATATCCAACGTTTCATTGTAAACGCCGCGATGCTCTTACATCCCTTTCTTTATCTGTCATTCCCGAGGAATCGGGAATCCAGTCTATTTCA
The DNA here is from genome assembly GCA_964475405.1 of uncultured Verrucomicrobiota bacterium. Lineage (GTDB taxonomy): Bacteria > Verrucomicrobiota > Kiritimatiellia > JAAZAB01 > JAAZAB01 > JAQUQV01. Next base: position 10,771 of record CAYYWX010000071.1, on the reverse strand, counting down.
GCTCTTCAGATTATTCCCCGCCCCGACATCCAGGTCCCCGCAGTGGTCCTCAAATTCGAGCAGGTCAACACCATCAACGATGTGGACTACGAATCCATCACCACCCAGAAGTTCCCGTTGACCGCCACCGGCCGCGAATTCGGCGCCCTCACCGCCACCCTCCAACTCGCCGGCACCCAGGCCACTATCTTGAGCCAGAAGATTAAGGCAAAAACAATTGACCTGATTGCCGATACTTTCTGGCTTGCTCATGATGATACATATAAAAACGGAACGAATGACATCATGGTTACCGCTGTTCTGGCAGGAACCCATTCTCCTGCAGTGCCTCCATATTTGAATGAACTGATTGAAGGTCAAATCCAGGATTGGATGACGGGCATTCACTTTGAAGAAGTTGTTTATACGGCAACCGCGCTCGTGACAATTTATGACAATGCGGCTCATGACAACATCATCAAAAAAGAGTTAAAAACTCTATCTTGTAAAATCATTGCCACTGACGCCTGCGGCGTCATTCCTCCCCCTGGTGAAAAGACCAAAACCTACACCCGCCTCACCAATCTGGTCTCGGGCGAAACCGTCCCCGCCGGCCTTGCCGAGTCAATCTATAACAGCCTGAACCCGTTGCAATATGACGGCAAACTCAACCTGGTTGAGGAAGAATGTCTTGTAGGGGCTTCGCTCGTCGAAGCCCGCGCCCACCTCGGCCTCGTCCTCAACCTAACCGGCGGCATGGCCGCCTGGTCGACCATGAACGCGGTGATCCAGGAGATCACCGAGAACGTGGATAGCGGGCAAACCTCCATTTCCTTCGGTCCTCCGGAGCAGCTTTCAATCCAGGACCTGATGGAATTCCTGCGCGCCAATCGAGGACGTGGCGTCGCATTCTCCTTCAAAAAACGCGAGAATGGACAATCCGCCTCTGGCGTCTCAAGCGTTGACCTGTCCGGCCCGACCCCGCTCCTCAATACCGCCGGCGCTTCGGGTCAAACCAAACTCCTCACGGTCCTGGCGGATAGCACTAAGAAAATCGTTCTGAATCCCGACCTGATCACTGCCGCCGGCGCCGTAGAACTCAAACCCGTTGCGGCCAGTGTCATGGTGTCCGGCGTTCTGAAAACCATCAACGTCCTCGCCAGTGAGGCCTTTGCCGGTGGAGGAGAAGTGTCGGGGTTCACCGGGACCGTGACGGTTATTTCAGCGTTTCAATGGTCTTCCTCTTCGCTCCAATATAAAACCAAAGCCCTGACGTATGCCAATGGCTTATTGACATCGGTCGGGACAGAAAGCGGATGGAATACGCTCTTCACCGCTTCATCGGGGTGTCCTGCATGAGTCCCATTTGGGCAAATGGCGCTGGGGGGAGCGTCGGACTTAATCCTGACGGCTCGGTAGCCTTGGTCCGGGCCTGGACCTATCGCAAGCAGTTATCCGATTGCCCGCCGCTTCCGGCTACGATCGTCATCATCGCTTGCAACCCGCCTGACTGCGTTGAGTTCACCAACACCAACCTGAGCCCGTATGGACGCGTTTATGTCCGCGAGAGTTGCGCGGCTTGGGGTGGTAGCGGCGGCTACGCCTGGCCGGATGACGTTCCAAACTGCCCGTATCCAAACGGGATCACCATCGACGAGGTTGAATGCGACGGAACATTTACGCAGTTGAGGGTGGACGTTGAAGGAGAAGGATTCAGCATAATTCCTGTTGGTGATTATAACGATCCCGGTTGGTTGTATCCTCCCATAGTTGCATATGGAGCTTTAACCAGAAGTGGAAGCGGGTGGAGTTACATATGTTATCAAGCCGGAAGCTCGCTAGAAGCGTGGGTTCATCTTGCGGTTAATTGTGCCGGTGATGTTTATTATGAAAACAGGCGGATGTCTCAAAATTTGAGAAGGTATCAAGGCAATGGAGCTACAATTGCTCTGGATGCGGAAGATCTTCCAATAGGAGAGTCTGTTATTCCGGTTTATAGCTATGGGCAACTCAACCCGCTTGATTTTCCCGATGGCTTTTTCGGCAACCTGACAATCACGGTCTCAAAGGTATGATCAAGCATGATTTTTCAGCCTTTTGTCGTGGAAAGTTGCACTGCACATTATGCAGGGCGAAGGATGCCGGCCGCCGATTCCGCGAGCAGGTGATTCCGCACCTGATTGTCCAGGTGGAGGTTGATTTCCCATGCCCTGCCGGTCATGAGTGGAATGCGAAGGTGGCCCCGGAAATCATACCGCAGAAGTTGAGTTTTCCGGCCGAAAGTGATCCCCGGCCTGCCAGCCGGACAACTGAACACTCGGAACTGGCAAAAGAGCGCTTTGAGGTCTGTAAAACGTGCGATCAGGCCAAAGATCAGGCCTTCTCCTGTAGCCTCTACAAAGGCTGCTGTTTCGGCCGCTGGCGCGCCCGGCCGGACAGTCAATGCCCAGCTTCCCCTCCCAAATGGCTGCCTTTCAGGCCCATTTCTCCCGCCCTGCACCCCTCCTGAAATCCCCCTGCATTTCCCCCCCGCCTTCCTGCCTATCTTCTCAAACCATTGAGATTTTTTCCCAAACCCCGCGTGAAAATACTCATGGAATGTAAACCTTGCGCTACGAAGGGCAGGCCCTCTTCCGCGCGGTGGCTGCGGCCTTGCGCTTCGAAGGGCGCGCCCTTTGAAGCACACGACTGTTTCAGTCGTAGTGCGTAATAGGGCAGGCCCTCTTCCGCGCGAAGAAGGCCCTTCGTAGCACAGGTTGTTTCAACCGCAGTGCGTAGTAGGGCAGTCTTTTGAATCGTAATAGGACAAATAAAACATGTTCTACGTCTACTTTCTCCGCAGTCTTAAGAACCCAAAAAAAACTTACGTTGGTTTTACGGAAAACATCGACCAGCGACTGGCGGAGCATAACAACGGTAAAAACCCATCGACCGCTCGGCACGTCCCCTGGGAACTCGCGGGATACGTGGCGGTCCCCAGCCGTTCAAAGGCACTCGATATGGAAAGTTATTTCAAGTCAGGATCTGGCCATGCTTTCTGGCATAAACGTTTTCTTTGACGCTCTCTTCGCGCGGCGGTTTCATGGAATGTAAACCTTGCGCTACGAAGGGCTCGCCCTTCGAAGCACAAGGCTGTTGCAGCCGCAGTGCGTAGTAGGGCGGCCCAAGATCGCCGACGTTTTTTTGAACCGAATTCGTCCCGCTATTAATTCAGGTTGCTCCCTGCTTGTGAAGCGGAAAGACAGTAACACGGCAGGCATAATAGCACGCGTGAGGAAACATTCAGATCAACCGTTCACAACCTGCATGGCAATGCGCGCCCACTCCGTAAGCCGTTCCGGCTCGTAATGCACCGTGCTGATGTCCTTCAGGATAAACTCCAGCGGGCAGCCGTGTTTGTCGCAGACCCTCCGCGTCGCAAGCAGGTCCGCCCGGACCTGGTCCGGGTGGAAATTATCCGGCGCCAGGAAGGCCGGGCTCGGCTTGCGGGAATAGACAAAGTCGCCGCCGATCGCCGCCGCGCCGCGCTCCTCGTTGGCCCACGGGCTCATGGAAATCTTGCGCACGTTCGGTATCATGCGCACCTCGGCCATTTTGCCGTCAAGCGGATCGCAACAGCCGTAATACACCAGGCCGAAGCGCGCGCAGATGCGGCTGGTATAGTCCACTTCAAACTCCTTGAACATTTCCGGTGAAACCGTGGAAAACATCTGGGCCAAACCGAACATCCAGAGGTCCTTCGTGCGCGGCGCCTTCGGATTGTAGCCCGGGGCGGGCAGTTCGTCCGTATAGGCGCCCGTGCAATGGATCAGGCTCTGGGGCTCGCACATCAGCCCCTGTTTTTCCAGCTGGTCGAGCATGCCCAGGTAACCGTCCGTCATGCGCTTCAGAAGGCGGTGCATGAAGTCCGGCTTGTCAACAATGGCATAGAGGGCGTTCTCCACCCCCATCCACATGGAGATCGGGTCCCAGAGCGACAGGTAAGGGTCGGCCCCCCATGGCAAGACCTTCAGCAGGCCGTTGAAAAGCTCATGGGCGACAGCCAGCCGGCGTTCGGTCTCGGCCGTGTCGTGGCTGATTTGCGGCACTTGAATCTTTTCCAGGTCGGCCTCGGTCTGGAACTGGTTCTCGTACTTATGGCCCACGACCGCGTTGGTCGGGTCGCTGACGGCGGTCATCTCCTGCACGCCGATGCCGAAGCCGACGTTGCGGATCGCCTTGGGCACCCGCACGAAAGATTCCACCACCATGTCCACTGGGAAATTCCGCCACTGGTAGAGCGTCTGCCGGAGGTGTTCCTCGTACCCGCGGCACTCCTTGTCGACGCAACGCAAGGCAAGCTCATCGTCGGCATTCATCTCGTTCCAGCAGACCTGATCAATCATCACCATCGGCCGGACGGGTTTGCGCGCGTTGAGCTTGCGCCACAGTTGCCGCTTTTCCTCCTGCACCGGCAGCGCGGCGATTTCAGCCACGCGCGAGGCCAGCTCCCGCACAATCTTGACGTCATTCCTGTTCAGCATGATCTCCCTCTCTTCCTCCAATATTTCGTTCTTCACCGTCCACGACAAAATAGTGCCGCAAGACCGGGTTTTATCCAAGACAAAACAAGGCGCACTCTGAATGATGCTAAGATAAACCCGTTTCACATCCCGAACGGCGGCGGAGGCCCGCCGCCCTCCAAAAACACAAGCGTTTCCCTCCTGGAGGGCGGGCGGCCTGTCCGGCGAAGCCTTTGGCGAAGACGGGCCTCGACCGCCGCAAGCTTATCTTAGCATCATTAAGGCGAGCGCTTTATTCGCCGAATCTCACGTGGCCGAAGAGGAACGGCATATGGGTCGAGCCGGTTGTCGGGGCCCAGGCGGAATATTCGCCCACGTCAACATCCTTTCCGTTCGCGTCTTTTTGCTTCACCTTGATCGAATCGTCGCAGCGGTTGAAGTTCATCCGCCAGACCGTCCCTACCCTGGGGACGGCGACCGGCACCTGTTTGTAAAGCGACGCGTCGATGAGCTTGCGGCCCGCCTGCTCGTCCGGCGCCACGTTCACGATCGCGGAAAACGGGATACGCCACTCAACCATGTAGCCCTTGTCGGTGTCGTCCGGATTGTTAAGCGTGCCGTTCAGATGGACAGCCGCGACGCAGCCGGTCGGGTTGTAAGCCATGGCCGACGATTTCTCGTCAAAGCGCGCCCAGGTGGGCTGCGTGAACCAGTCCGTATCCTTGCGAAAGTCGGCCCACAACACGTCGGCGGTGGCCCCGGACGGCGCGGCATGCAGTTCCACGTAGGATTTCGCGTCGCCATCGGCGTCAATAAACACCTCGACAAGGTCGTGCATCCAGAGGTTGTCGTCGTGCTTCGTCCGCGGCGCGTGCACGTCCGGGTCGTCGCATTCAAACCCGAGATAGATCGCCTCGTCGTCCCAGAGCATCCGCACGCGGGTCCCATACCGCACGGGACCGCCAAGCGCCCCCTCGCGAAGCGCGATGACGTTCGCCGTCCCCCAGGCGGGCTCGTCCAGCACGCCGTCAATCAGGATCTTCCCCGCGCAACGCTTCGCCTCGTACTTCGGCAGCTCAAGGTCCTTGAACCAGGCCTCGCGCTCCGCGCGGGACATCTTTTGCAGCGCGGCACGCTGCTCCGTGCTCATCGGCCAGGCGCCCTTTGCGCTCACCGCGCCGACCCGGCCACTTTCCTGCGCCATGCAGGCGGACAGGGCGCAGGCGCAGATGGCGATCACGGATATCCTTATTTTGACGTTATTCCTGTTCAGCATGCTTTTCCTCCGAATTCATAATACTAATGTAACTGAATTAAATGAACTTATGAGAATGGAAAACGCCTTAAAATCATGAGTTTGTCATTCCGAGCCGAGGCGAGGAATCTCGTTATTGTTGAGATGCTTCGCCAAACTCAGCATGACATGCTATTAAACGGCGCTTTAAAACGGCCGCCGGTTTCCATCGTGGACACTTAGTAACCTATACTATGGCAAAAAGGCGGTTTGTCAAATATAACAACATGCCTATTCCGATTGTCCAAACAGCAATCCAAGTTCATCGGGATATTCAGGCGGGCCGCGCCCGGGCGGCGCGACCGGCCGGGCCGTAAAACATGCAAGCGCGAAGGCCGGGCCTTCGCGCTTGCATGCTTTTATCGTCAACTGCTCTTGTCTTTATTCCGTCGCCGGCTGGTAGGCCGGTCCGCCGAAACCGCCGCTCAGTTCCTGATAATCAAGGCTTGAAAGGAACAATTCCCAGATACCGGTGTCCTGATGATAAACGGCCGGATCGGCTTTCCCGTCACCGTCGTAATCCGCCGGGATCGGCATGCCTTCTATGGCCCCGGCTGCGCCGCCCCACACCGTATAACTCACCGACGCTCCCACCTGGCTGGACAGTAACGCCTGCCAAGTCGCCGTGGACGGATCATATATCGCCGGGTCAGTCAACCCGTCGCCGTTATAATCCGCGCTGACCGGCAGGTAACCAGAGCCTCCGAACGTGCCTGTCCTGAGCTGATAGGCGTTTCCGGAGAAGGCAATCAACCAAATGCCTGATTCCCCATTATAGAGCGCCGGATCGTCTTTCCCATCGCCGTCGTAATCCCCAAACACCGGCTCATAGCCAATCCCGCCGAAGTTTGCCTGTTGAGGAGCATATGCCTCCGATGACGCGGCCCCGTACCATGTTCCATCAGCCTCGCGATACACCAGGGGATCAGTTATGCCGTCACCGTCAAAATCGCAAGGCACCGCCATGAAGCCCGGACCGCCAAACTGGCCGCTTGCGATTCTTTCGGTGGATGACAAGAGCGCCGTCCACAAGCCGGACGAAATATTATAAACCGCCAGGTCAGTGATCCCGTCGCCGTCGTAATCGCCCGGAATCGGCACCAGGCCGGCCTGTCCAGCCGACACGCTCATCCAATCGTGATAACGAGAGCCCGAGAAAACAGTATCCCACGTGCCGTCTGCAGCGCGATAGATGGAGCCATCCGCCTTGCCGTCGCCGTCATAATCATTCAGCGACCGGTCAGGAGAATTGACGCCCGAATCCCTCACCAGCACCGATCCCGCCGCGGTGGCCTTGTTGTTCGCAAGATTCGGATCGCTCATCGCGCTCGCGTGCCGCACCGTCACCTGGACCTGCTTGATTCCGGCCAGGGTCGCGGGCACCACCACTGCGTCTTTCGCTTGCGGCGTCAAGATCACCAACTGCTCCTGCCCCGGCAACAGGTTAAACACCTGCTGGCCGGATCCGAGCAGCGTCATGTCGGCATCATCGCTGCCGATGCGAAAATCATACGCCACTTCGCTGGAACTCAATCCGTCCGGACCAAGGTTACCCACCCAAAACGACACCGTTCCGGCCGTCGTCAGATTGGTCACATTCACCGGCAGATACACCAAGTCGCTCGCGGCAATGTCAGCCGTACCGGCATTCGGATCAGCCGCCATGCTCGCATAGCCCATGCACACGAGACTCATCGGGCTGACTTGCGTCGCCGTTTTCGCCACCGCCCAATAAAAATAGGAACGGGCCGGCACGACGTCAACGTCGTCGTAAAGGAAGGAGGCTGCGCCATAGTCCATCACTTCTGCAATGAGTACCGCCGTGTTGATGTCATTCGTCCGGCTCTTCCAGATTTCATAACCGATGACGCTCGACACGCCCGGCCAGGTTATCCGGACATTGTTAGAATAAGTCCCTTCCGAGGCCGTCAAAACCGGCCGCGCGATGTCAGTGGAAACCTGCCGATACACGCCTGCAAAAAGCGATGTAACTCCTGAAATGACGACCTGTGCCTGATTATTATTGGTCGGCGCCATATAACCGGACAGCTCGCCATAGGCGATTGAGTATTGGCCGATAACGGCGCTCGCCGCCGCCAGGTCACCTGTGCCCGTCGTCTGGCCGGTGTATCCCTCCGGAGCGGTTATCCGCCAAGTCCCGCTGACCGGTGTCACCTGGATCTCCAGCGCGCCGGGCTCCGCCGACAAGGGCGGGATAACGGTAAACGTATTGGTCACGTTCGGCGCCGGGGCATAAATCGTGTCGCCGGCCTGGCTGGCCACGATACTGACCAAGCCCGTATTTGCGAAAACGAGATTCGTGCCGCCGGTGATCGCGCCGGGGCCGGTTCTGACCGTAAAGCTCACCGGCAGCCCGGAGGATGCCTGCGCGCTCAAGCCGACCTTGTTAGTCCCCGCGAAAACGGAACCATTGGTGGGCATGAAGTTTGTGATCAACTGGCTGATTAATGTCGGAAGGCTGCCGCTGCCGCCGCCGTTGAAGGTAACCGCCCCGGTCCGTGCCAGCGCCCTGCCCTCCGTAACGGAGCCGACATCCATCGTGACCGTTACATTGGCCATTATGGTTCCCTTGAAGACCGAGTATGTCCCGAGAGTCGCCGAACTGCCTACTTGCCAGAAAATGTTCTTGGCCTGGGCGCCGCCTGCCAGGATAACCCGGCTTGCGGGGTTGCCGGGGGCGCCGGCGGCCGTGGTCAGCGTGGTATCCATCTGGAATATCCAGACCGCATTCGCGTCGCCGCCGCCGTCCAGGGTTAGGTCCCCTGTTATCTGGATCGAGCTCCCGGACCAATATAGGCCGGGGGCAAGCGTTGTCCCACCGATGTTACCCGCCACCGTGATTTGATTTACAGTTCGTCCCTTGGCGTCGTTATACGCCGCGGTCAAATCACTATGGGCGGTGGATAACAGCGCCGGAGCCATCACCGAACCGGCCGGACCGCTGACATCGACCGTATAGATTGTCCCGCGAACTTGCGCCGCGGTCAAAAATGTGATTTTCGATCCGACTTCCGGACTCAACCCGACATCCCCGTTAATCAAGCCCCCGCCCCCATCGGTCGAGACCGCGGTGGCGGCCAGAATCACGAAATTAGAACATGAAGCAAGGTTAACCAGCGCCGGGCTGGCGGCCATCGCGCTCTGCGTTAATATCACGAGCGCCGAAATGACAAGGCCGGCTAAAATACGTTTTATTCCGTTCACGGGAAGCGCCGATTGATAGTTTGCTTTCATTTTGATTTCCTTCTGCTTTTTTGTTGTTGAGGTAAATTCCCCGGTTGGCTGACAAGTTTCCAACTCATGATTCATGGTTGTATAATCCTTTGTTGGCATTTCTTTTCTTTCTTTAAATAAAGAATATGCTTAGGGCCGGATTCTTGCCATGGGGTATAACCCTACCTGGCCATGACACGCAAATCGGTCGTCATGGAACTGATTGGGCGCTGGATCAACAACGGCGTCTTGACCCGGGCGCCGATGGACGCATCATCCATCTTCTCGTTTGCGGTCCGCTCTGCCGCTTCCGGGGCCGCCACCATCATCTCGTTCTTAACTTCCTTAACGCCCTCAATATCCCTGACATATTCGGCGGTCAATTTTTTCTGGGCCACGCTTGCAGCTTCGCCTGTCAGCGTTACGATTCCATCTTTTACCCCGACCGTGGCCTTGCGGGTGATGACGTTGCGATTGAAAAACAGCGAAACTTTAATTCTTCTGCCGAGCAACGCATCCGCATTGTCGCCATTGACTTCGCCTTTGATTGCCAGTTGATCATCCACGCGAGTGACCCCGGGCAGGCTCAACACGGTCTTCCGGGCCAAGGCCTTGTGGGATTCTTCGGCCGCGGTCCCGGTCAGCGTGACGACGCCATCCCTGGCCTCGGCCTTGATCGAATCATCCTTGAGGAATGTCTTGTAGGCATGGCTCCGCTTGAACAACGAGTCAATCCTGTCGTCTTTCTCCGCCTCGCGCAAATGCGCGCCGGTGACGAGTACAACCGCCATGACCGCCGCAAATGCCAGAAAATATATTACTTTCGATTTCATTTTTGCTTCCTGTTTTCATTGCTGCGCCGGGTTTTCCCCGCTGGTTGAAAGTTTTCCGGCGCGGTGCGACACAATGTTTTTTTGGTTGATTTTTTATTCTGGAAAGTATTATAATGACGCATCGGGTTTTGGATATGGGGCATAACCCTACCATGGCGGGAATGCCCTCAGAATGGATAACGGGGCCCAAGCACCGCCCCGAACTCATGGTGGGGTTATACCCCATATGGAAGCGCAAACCAGCCGACTATCGTGTCTGCGAATGGATAGATCTGGCCATTGACTGGCAAACCGAAAGGAATCATGAAATCGGCGCTTGACTGGACATCGGGACTGACGCGGCTGCACTGGATCGTACTCAGCGCGGTGCTGATTGCGCTGGCTGCCGGGACGGCATCCACCATCTGGACGGCGCGGGCGGAGGACACTCGCATGCGGGCGCAACTGCTCGCCGAGTCCCGGCTTGCCCAAAGCGCCGTTAACTGGCGGCGCATCCAGGGTCTTTCGGGAACCGAAAAGGATCTTGTCTCGCCGGACTACCTCCGACTCAAGGAACAGCTGACCCTGATGCGCGCGGCTCACTCGCAATGTCGTTTCGTTTACGTGATGGGAAAGAAGCCTGGCGGCGCGGTGTTCTTCTTTGTGGATTCCGAACCGCCCGGATCCCCCGACTACTCTCCCCCCGGGCAGGTTTACACGGAAGTTCCGGATACCTGCCGGCGGGTATTTGTCACGGGTAGGGAGGTGACCGACGGACCGGTTGCCAACCGCCGGGGCGCGTGGATCAGCGGATTCATTCCGGTGCTGGATCCGGAAACAAAGAAATGCATCGCGGTCTTCGGCATGGATATGGAAGCCCGGGACTGGAACTGGCGAATTGCCAAGCACTGCCTGACGCCGGTCACGATGGCCATCATGATCCTGGCGCT
>CAYYWX010000070.1:0-17927 GCA_964475405.1 uncultured Verrucomicrobiota bacterium | reverse complement strand
TCCCATTCCGAACACGACCGTTAAGGGCCCCTGCGGCGATGGTACTGTGGTGTAGTCCATGAGAGAGTAGCGCGTTGCCGGATTCTTTTTAAAGCCCCTGATTGGGTTCTATGACCAATCAGGGGCTTTTTTTTTGTCCTTGGCCGGAAAAGTCCGAAGAACGGCTTGATAAAAAACGCGGCGCGGCAATTGAGTGGTCATTCCCGTGAAAACGGGAATCCAGTCCGGGCGGGAGTCCGCGTTCCTGCCGCGGCGGGCAATGGCAACGGTCATATTGGCGCTTGACGGGGTAAACAAACATGTTACATTTGTAACAAACCTGTTACAAGGGACGCAATAATGAAGTTTAATATCTCATTGCCGAAACTGTTAAATTCCGGGACAAAGATAAAAATCGTCAAATTCCTTCTGAACCACCGGGCCACGATGAGCGAAAGGGAAATCGCTTCCGTATTGAAGGTGTCGCACATGAGCGTTAATCGCTCCCTGCGGGAGTTGTCCGGAATAAATTTCGTGGATTTTATCGCCGTCGGCAAGATGCATTTATGGAAAGTCAACCGCGGCAGTTATGCTTTCCGGGTGCTATCTGAATTTATCAAGGGCCTGTCCCGTATTCCGGTGCCTTTGGAGGATCTAAAAGCCGCTATTCTCGGACAAATACCCGGAAAGTTAATCATGCGGGCCGTCTTGTTCGGTTCTGTTGCCGGGGGGGGCGAACAAGCGGACAGCGATATTGACGTTTTTTTTCTGGTGAAAGACGCCAAGGCCAGGGAAAAGCTGGAAAGCGCGCTGGAAAGGTTGTCCGATAGTTGCCTGGAAAGATACGGCAACCGGTTGTCCCCTTATGTTTTAACCGCGCGCGAACAGGAACTTAAAAAAGACTCCAAGTTGCTTGCGGAAATCAACAGGGGTATTGATATATTTCCGCCGGGAAAGGATAAGGCATGACGCCAAAATTTAAAACCAGGGATGTTGCCAAGTCCCTGCATGTAAATTACCTTAAAAGAGCCGACGAATGCTTTCATGCGGCGAAGAATTCATTTAATACCCAGGAATGGAACGCGGCAACGATAAACGCCATTCATGCCTGTATCGCGGGTTGCGACGCAATGTGCGTGTATTTCCTGGGCCGCCGTCATGCCGGCGAAAGCCACAACGATGCCGCCGCGCTGTTGAAAACGATAGATTCCGATGATGAAGGCGTAAAGACAAACGCGAACAGGGTTGTCAGGATACTCAGCGTTAAAAACTTCGCCGAATATGAAGATCGGCTGATCTCCAGATCTGAAGCCGAAAAAGTCGTGATCAATTGCGAAAAATTCCTGGAATATGTTAAAACTAAATTGCCAAAGTGACCGCATAAAGAGCAGTGTTGCCTTTTTTTTTAAATTTTTGTGTCATAAATGGGTTGGCGCCATGAAAGAGAAAGCCGCGTTATTTTTTCTATTTGGCCTGTTGTTATGCTGCGTTCAGTATGTTTATGCTGAAATGATATATCTTCAGAAAGCGGTTCCTCAAGCCGAGAAGATTATTATTGGACAAGTTGTGGGTATAATGGAAATGGATGATACGCGGCCGCTCGACAATTATCCAACATCTAGAAATTTCGAGCGTTTTCTTGCTGAGGTCAGAGTCTTGTATCCCATAAAAAACAGTTATACGAATGAAACGATCGCCATGTCCTATTCTGTTTTGGCTGATAAGTTGCAAGGAATAGTCAATGGACCTATACCTTTTGAGCCCGATACTCATGGCGCGAAGTATCTTATGTTTCTTAGGAAACGGGATGGTGGTATTGGAGAATTTGTAGCTCTGACTGATCCGTATGATTCTTCTCGTGCCCTGATTGAGTTGAGCAAGGACAGTGAAGAAATACGTGGCGCAAAAGTTGTTGCCGATTGGCTCTTAGCCCAGCCTCCTCTGGATCCGATTGCTAACTATTTGATAGAATATTACAAACAACTTAAACTCTTGGTTGATGCGGTTGAGAGAGGAGATGAAAAGGGTATTAATAATTTTAGGAAGCTTTGCGCGAGCATTGAGAAACAGAGTACAGGGGCGTATAATTCAACGAATATAACGACTAGGATAGGTATAGGTAAAGGGGTTCAGGCCGATTCGGTAATTGGAAAAGACGGTAAAATTGAAAATAAAAAAAGGAAATGAGGGAAGAAATTCCACAGACGGAGTGGGGGCCGCTCCCTAAATAGGACTTAATAGATTAGTGAAAAAAATATCTGCTAGGAAATAGGGCCACTCCTAACTGATGATATTTGAAGTTATGGATGTTTATGATGCGTACAAACTCGGCTAATATTCAATTTATCCCCGCAATTCAGCGGCGTCTTTCCGCGGTCCTGCTCGCCATCTTCGGCATTCTTCTTTTCTCCTCTCACGTATTTTCATGTCCGGCACCGACCGTCTTGCAGTATCAACGCCCGGAGCAGGAAAATGTTGTCGCGTTATTGTTGATGGTGCTGGGTCTGCCTCATATTGGTGGAGTAAATATCCAGGTGGCGGTGATAGTAAAGAACATGAATTGCACCATGTTAATAGTTGGCATCGTCATTTTGATATATTGGGACAAGTTGTGTCGCGATATGTTACAGAAGAGCCGATATTATGTAAAAAAGCACAATGTTATGCTGAACTTATTTCTGTTATTTCAATAGAATATATATATCAATATGCCGCCGTAAACTCTGATTACGATTGCGTCGTTAATAAAGATTCAGACGCTTGTAAAGCAGCTATATATTATGCTGATCTTGTAAGCATCGCGAGAAGAGTCGTGTCTCGAAAGGTGCAAGAATGTTCTAGTTATTAATTGTTCATTACAGCATTAATAAAAATAGATTTCTATATGGAAAAAGGTGCAAGATATATTTTTATGTCATTTATCATTCTGGCATTTTGGCTGACAAGTTGCGGTCAACACGTCGACGATCAACCGGTGCCGGGATCATCTTACGAGATGACAGGTCACGTCTTGCTGTCGCCAAATTATATGGACTATTTTATTTTATCGGCGGAATCAAACGTCAATAAAAAGTGGGAGGTTGAATTGATATCTGTTGGAGATAATTTTGCTACGATAAAGAGTTTAAAAACCGGGCAGGTATATTCAGCGAAAACAAACGAATGTTTTGTTTCTGAAGAGTTTGGAGTTTCAGGACTGCAACTAGTATGGCTTGCGAAAGAAAAAAGAGAAATTGGTTTATATCGTTTCAGTAACAACCCCAAAACTTCATTTACAAATCATGCAAAGTCAACTAATTCATCCGATGGGAAACAAGAAGAAATACAGTCAAATTTTCGCACGTCACATATACGGAGAGGAGGCTTGTGAGAAATCGCTCGCAACGCTCCGCAAGGCCGGCACTCAATCTAGCCGCGACAAGTAGCATGGCCGATTTGCCGTCCGGTAAGATAAGGGTCACCCATTAGAGGTGGACGTCAAGAGAAAATAACATCCCTATGGAAGATTTTTTGTCTTCCTTGCGTCCTCCCCCAAACATGTTACATTTGTAACAAGCCTGTTACAAGCGGCGCCATATCAATTGACGTCGAATTCATGTTGATTGAAAATGATTTTTTCCCCATGTTGTGTAAAACGAATCGCGCGCAACTGTGCGACAACGCGCTAAGCATAAAAATGGCAATTAAAAATTGACGGGCGGATCGATTTCCATCAGAAACTGATACCAAGATTCTCGGACCGTCCCCCTTTTTCCGCCGATACGCCATCACCCCGCCACTCCGACACGCCCATACGCCGTTACGCCGATACGTCCATACTCCGCCACTCCTGTCAAGCCGCTGCCGTGAATCAGAACTTGTCGGCGATGTCGCGGACGATGCCGGTCCAGCGCGCGAGCCGCGTCGGATCTCCCTGCACGGTCTCAATATCCTTGAGGTGGACGTGCGTGAAGCCGTTGCGGCTGGCCTGCAGCCCGTCCTGGATGATCCGGCGGATGCGGGTCTCGTCCCAGCCGGCGCAGACCATGTCGGTCGGATTCGGGCGCCAGGAGATGACGTAATTGCGCCCGATCTGGTCGGCGCATTGCCGGACGTCCGCGGTGGGGGTCACGGCGATGCTGCGCAGGGTCTTGAACTGGCGCAGGATGTCAATCTTGCGCGTTAGATTCTCGCAGCAGCCGTAATGCACCAGGCCGAAATGCTCATAGATCGGCGCCTGGTACCGGATTAAAAATTCATCGTGGAAAGCCGGCGAAATCAGGGTGAACTCCTGCGCCGCGCAAAATCCCCACAGGTCCTTGCGCTTGCGCGGCCCGGAGTTGGGCCGCGGCCGCTCCAACACATCGGAGTAGGGCATGGCCTGGTTTTCCTGGGTGGTCAAACTGTAGTGCCCGGCATCCTCCGCTTCCCGGTTGTTTTTCAGGATGCCATCGCGCATGAAGGCCAGCAGGCGATGGAGTTCCGCGGGTGATTCGTACATGTCAATCATCAGTTGCTCCAGGCCGCGCAGCCCGGCGAGCGAAGTGGAGATGTCGCCCATAAAATGGCTGCAGGCCGGCGCGCGTGTCACGTCGATTGGCAGGATGTCCCCGACCGCCTCGTGCAGGCGCTCGACGTTGCGGCGCGTTTGCGCCTCGTCAACCTCGTGGGGGGTATAGGTCAGCTTTGAAAGATCCGCCCAGTCCTTGAGCGGCGGCTCGTATTTCCACGATCCGCCCTCCATCGGCACCGCGCTGTGGTCCTCGTTAAATCCCCATAGGTTGCGCCAGGTTCCCTTGACGCTCGCCGCCTGCGTGATCCACGGCTCAAGGATGTAATCATCGCCGATTGAATCGTGGAATATCTTCATGCGCAGGGTGCGTTCATGTTCGCGATAAAAGGGGTCGGCGCATTTCATGGCCGAATCGCCGAACACTTCCCGGCACCACATGTTCCATATGCCGTACGAGACCATGACGAGCGGTTTTGTTTTTTTCAGGCTGAGATGCGCCGACCATAGCCGGCGGCGTTCCTCCTGGACGGGTTTGTTCGCCAGCCCGGCGTACTGCCTGGCCAGCTCGCGCAAAATTTTTATGTCGTTTGAGGCGTTGGTAACCATTGCGTCTGAATCTCCTTTGCCGGTCGTGGTGTTTTTTTTTTGTCCGCGTTGAAATTCCGTTTATTCCTGCCCGGTCCAGCAGTAGGTGCAGAGCTTTTCACGCGGCAGGCCGATGGCCTCGATCATGTCGTTCAGCGGCTGGTAGATCAGGCTCGTCAGGACCATACGCTGGCGGATGCGGTCCACCATCGCGGCATATTGGGCGCTGTTTTCCTCGCAGTACGGCCGGAGGTCGCGCTCGCCGTCGCCTTCCAGTTCCATGATCGCCCGGCGCGCCGCCAAATCCTGCTCCGACTTGGAACGTGAAAAATTCAGGAATTTACAGCTGAAGAGGAGCGGCGGGCAGGCCGGGCGCATGTGCACTTCCTTGGCGCCATGGTCGTAAAGGCGCTGGATCGTGTCCTTCAACTGGGTCCCGCGCACGATTGAATCCTCGCAGAAAAGAAGGCGTTTGCCGTGGATAATGCTGGCAATCGGGATGAGCTTCATGACCGCCACCAGGTCCCGGACGGATTGGTCCGTGGGCATGAAGCTGCGCGGCCAGGTCGGGGTGTATTTCACAAAAGGCCGGCAGTAGGGCAAGCCGGTGTGCGCGGCATATCCCAGGGCGTGGCCCGTGCCGGAATCGGGAATGCCGGCCACCAGGTCAACCTTGACGTTATGGCCGCGGGCGAGACAGGCGCCGCAACGATTGCGGACCTGCTCGACGTTAATCCCCTCGTAGCAGGAGGCCGGGTAGCCGTAATATATCCAGAAAAACGCGCAAATTTGAAGACGGTCCCCCGGCTTTTTCAGCTGCGTCATCCCTTCCGGCGTGATTTGGACGATTTCTCCCGGGCCGAGGTAATGCTTGATGCTGTAGCCCAGGTTCGGCAGGGCGCAGGTTTCAACGGTGACGGCCAGCGCGCCGGGTTTTTCGCCGATAATCACGGGCGTGCGGCCCAGCTTGTCGCGGGCGACATATATGCCGTTCTCGGTGAGGAGCATGATGGAGCAGGAGCCCTGGATTGTTTCCTGCGCCAGCCGCAGTCCTTCCTCAAAAGACGCGCCCTGATTGATGAAGGTGGCCACCAGCTCGGTCGGATTCACCTCGTTGCCGTTCATTTCCGAGAAATGGGTCGCGCGTTTTTTGAACGCCTCGCGCATCAGTTCGACCGCGTTGATGATTTTCCCGACCGTCACGATCGCGTATGAACCCAGGTGCGAGCCGATGATCAGCGGCTGGTCCTCGTGGTCGCTAATGATGCCGATGCCGGTTTTGCCCTGCATGCGGGTGACGTCGTGCTCAAACTTGGAGCGGAACTGGCTGTTGCTGATGTCGTGGATGAAGCGCGTGAATTCGGACCTTCCCTTGACGGCCAGGCCGCCGCGCCTTGTGCCGAGGTGCGAGTGGTAGTCCGTGCCGAAAAACAGGTCATTGACGCAGTCATCCTTGGAAACAACTCCGAAAAATCCGCCCATATTATTTTCCTTTCAGTGAAACAACGCGAGATATATCGCGATTTAGAAAATGAACTTGTCCGGAAAAACGATGTCTTTTATCAAAGATTCAATTATAAACGGCGGGCCGCGTTATTTTCCCGGCGGGACATGCCGCAGGGCCGCGTCGGCCAGCACGAGCGCCGCCATGGCTTCCACTACCGGCACGGCGCGCGGGACCACGCAAGGGTCGTGCCGTCCCTTCCCGGCAAGGCTGACAATTTTGCCTTTTAAATCGGCCGTTTTTTGTTCCCGGGCAATCGTTGCCGTCGGCTTGAAGGCCACCCGGAAACATATCTGCTCGCCGTTGCTGATGCCGCCCTGGATGCCGCCGCTGTTGTTCGTGACGGTGCCAAGCCGTTTTCCCTTTAAAACAAACAGGTCATTGTGTTCCGACCCGCGCATCCTTGCCGCGCCGAAGCCGCTCCCGATTTCGAATCCCTTTGCCGCCGGGATGGACATCATGGCGTGCGCCAGCATGGCCGAGAGCTTGTCAAATACCGGCGCGCCCCATCCGGGCGGAACGCCGCTGCACAAGCAAGTGACAACGCCCCCGATTGAATCCCCGGCCCGTTGAACGGATTCAATTTTCATTTCCATTTCCCCGGCGGTCTTCGCGTCCGGGCAGCGCACGGCGAATTTGTCAACCTGCGCGCGCGTCGGCATTTTCCCGGCCAGGTCGGGCGCGCTGATATTGCCTACCGCGCTCACCCAGGCGACAATCTGGACGCCGTGTTTCACGGAAAGCAATTTTTCGGCGATCGCTCCGGCGGCAACCCGGCCCGCCGTCTCGCGCGCGCTCGCCCGGCCCCCGCCGCTGGAAGGCAGGATCCCGTATTTGAGAAAATAAGTAAGATCGGCGTGCGAGGGGCGGGGGATGCCTGCCATTTTCGCGTAATCCGCGGGCCGCGCGTCGGTGTTTTCAACCAGCAGCGCGATCGGGCTGCCGAGCGTAAGCCCGTTCCCGATCCCAGAAACAATCCGGACCTTGTCGGCTTCTTTCCGCTGCGTTGTCAGCCTGCTCTGGCCCGGGCGCCGCCGGTCAAGCTGGGCCTGGATTTCCTTTTCCGAAACGGGAATCAAGGAGGGGCAGCCGTCGATCACCGCGCCCAATGCCGGGCCGTGCGACTCGCCGAAGGTCGTTACCCTGAATATTTTTCCGAAAGTATTTGCCATGATTATTCTTTCTTGAATTTAAGAATAATACAAGTCGTTGCATTCCTCAACTATAAAAAACAGACTATTGACGCTGCCGGTTAATCAGCTATTCTTAATTTGGATTTCAACCAAGCCGGCACAGCCGGAAGCCGCCGGGCGCTTTTCGCGCGTAATGCGCGCGGAATGCGGGTTTAAGGAACGCGGAATCGCGGTGTTAAAACAATTATGAACGAAAGCCTGCCCGCCGAAAATATCGTCATCCCCGGAACGGACGCGGAAATAATTGAAAAAATTATTTTTATCAACCTGGTCAAGGGGTTTTCGCGCGTATTCTGGGGCTTGGCCCTGACCGCGGTGTTTTTTTTGAGCCAGGTCAACCTTGAGTTCTTCTCCGGCCTTCGCCTTCCGGCTTATTGCGTCGGCACGGCCTTGAATTGCTGGGGATTGATTACCCTGCGGCGCGCCGGCAAAGTAAGCGCGAGGTGGAACGGCTGTCTCGGGCTGGCGATATTCCTGGCGTTTTTGCAGGTTTATTTTATCCCCTTCGTCTACTGGTGGAAAAATATGCCCTATATCCCTTTTTTCACTTTTAATGTCGGCGTGCTGGCGGTGGCCGTAATCCTGACGCTTTATTTGAGCAATATAATTGTCGGCGACTTTTTCCAACGCCTGTCCTTGAAGGGCGAGCGGCTCGAAGCCCGGATTTACGCCGGCTCGGTCATCGCCTTCATGGCCATCCCGCTCGTCGTGGCGGTTGTTTTTTCATATATCTCGGCCGGGCGCTACCAGACCGTATTCCTGGATGAGCTTATTGCGGCGATGCGCCGCGTGCCGATCTGGATGTACGTCGTCGTCACCGTGCCTTACTCGCTTACCCTGGCCGTCCTCTGGAAGGCGCGCGACCGCAGTTACCAGCATTTTTGCAAAGAGAAGGAAATTGTGAAGTGAATGTATCAGTTATAAAAAACGGTCCGGAACCCACCCCGGCTTTTCGCCACCCCTCCGCAGGAGGGGAACTTAAGGCCCAGGCTTCGCCAAAGAACTCAGCCGAGGCGGGCAGGCGCTCCTCTGAGGAGCGAGTTTCAGGACAAGAGCTTATGATCCCCTCCATGGAGGGGTACGCGACCCGTCCCTCCGGGAGCGGCTTCGCGAAGGGGGAAGCGGGGGGTGGGTCCGAAGGCGGCAGAAAAATATTTTTGTAAGCAGCTCAATCGTGTTTTATTTATGCTGAGATTTCTGTCATTAACGTTCAATCCCGCCCGCGATATTGTCCGCCAGCCGGTAATCGCCGTCCTGACGGTGGCCTGCATAGTCACGATCGGCATCCTTCCGGTAATCGCGGTTTTCAGCCTCGGGCAGGAGGAACGCATCGTCCGCGACGGGGCGATGGCGTCCTGTTTTGTCTTCGGGCTTTTGCTGGTGATCGCGTCGTCGGTCGCTTCAATTTTTAAGCAGGTCCGGAGCGGGACGGCGGGGAGCGTTCTTTGCAAGCCGGTCAGCCGCGAGCTTTTTTTCGGCGCGACCTATTGCGGCATATTGCTGGCGTGCCTGTCCTTCGTGGGGACCGCGGTTTTGGCGGCGCTGCTTAGCGTCCGCATGGCGCTGAGAGGAATGTTTACCGACTGGCTGGTCGGGATAATCTTTGCCGCGGCGGTTCTGGCCGCTTTTATATTCGCCGGTCTGGCGAATTACCGGGGACGCAACTTCTGCTCGGCCCTCTTCAAGGCGCTGTTTCTCTGTCTCCTGCCGGCCTTGCTCATCAGCGCGTTTTTTGAGCCGGGCGGACAGCTTGTCCGTTTCGGATCGCTTATCCGCTGGGAACTCTTGCCGGTGGCATTGCTGCTTTTCGCGGCGCTGGCGATGCTCGCGGCGATAGCGGTGACCTTGTCCTCCCGTTGCGCGCCGATCGTCGTTTTTTCCTTTTGCTGCTTGATATTTGTCCTCGGCCTTATTTCCAACTATCTTTTCAGCGCCATGGCCGGCCCGTTGGCCAAATTTTGCGCGGCAATTTTGCCGGATTGGCAATGCCTCTGGGTTTACGGGGACCTTGACGGGAGCAACGCGGTCACGGCGGGCTATTTGCTGAAAGCCTGCGCTTATGCCGGGCTTTATATTGCCGGGGTGCTCTGCCTCGGTGTTTTGTCGTTCAAGAACTCCGATGCCTGAGCGGGCGGCGCAGGGCGTGGGGCAAAAGGGCGAGGCTTACGTTGAAGGCCATCCCCGAATGGCGCTACGATAATCTTGCGGCGGTCGAGGCCGCCCGCCCTCCAGGAGGGAAACGCATGTGTTTTATGGAGGGCGGCGGGCCTCCGCCGCCGTTCGGGATTTAAAAACAGGCTTATCTCAGCATCATTCAGGCCATACCCTGATCTTATCATGATTGCTTGATGCCCGGGAACGATTCCAGGGTTTCGACCCGCAGTATGCCGTCCCGCGACATAATCAACCGGTAGCGGAACAGGGACTGTTGTTTGTCCGGGTGGTTGCGGTCGGAGAGGCACACGATCAGGTTCACGTGGTAGACGCGGCTGGCTGCGACCGTCGTGACGACCCCGTTCTTCATGCAGAACAACTGGTCGGCCGGGTCATCCATGTTGGCGAACCAATGGTCCATTTTCAGCCGTATGATTTCCGTCAGGGATTCCAGTCGCTTGTGGTTGTCGCGGATCTTGGCTGAATCAAAGCGGATTGACTTGTGATAATGGAGGATGTCTTCCGGCGGGATCACGTTTTTAAACACATTGGCCCGGATATTGCGCAGGCGCGTCACCAGGTCCGGTATCTGGTCGGGCCGGCAGAAACGCGCGCGCGAGCGGCTGGAGCCGACTTTCTCATCCAGGGCCGGGTCGATCAGGTTCTCAATCTGGTCGGCCATGAGGGAGGGGATCATCGTGATCAGGAACGACCGCAGCAGGTCCTTGATGCGGTCCTTGGCGATATAGGCCAGGACGATCAGGATGACCCATGGCAAACTTTCCGCCACAAACCAGCGCGAGGCGAAGATGGTCGCCAGCACCGCGAAGGCCATCGCGATCCCGGCCGCCGCGCCCATCATGATCTGGGCGATATTCGCCGCGATGGAGGATGGCAGCCGGCTCAGGTAAAGGCATCCCTCGGACCATTTTTTCAATATCCCTTCGCGGTAGGCGAACAGCTCGTTGCCAGTTTCGTCGTCGGGGTAGATGATCGTCGCGTATCCGCGGTGAATCCGGTATTGCTGCTCGCTGTCCAGCCGCTTTTCAAGGCGCTCGCGGCAGGCGGCCATGTCCGGGCGCCCAACCAGCATTTGATGCGCGCGGTATTGGAATTTTTCCGTGCGGAGGCTGATGGACTCGTCCGCCCACTGGAGGCTTTCGCGGAGCAGGTCGCTTACCCGGGAATCGAGGAATTCCTGGTGCAGCCGGCGGAAGTTTTCCAGGAAGCGGTCAACTTCCTCCAGGGAAGACTGCAAATAAACGGCCGAATATTCGGCGTCCTGCGTTTGATCCAGCCTTTGTTTCAAGAGGTGGCGGATCTCGGTCAGCTGGCGGTGATAAACGTTGGTCAACACCCTTAATTCATAGAGCACGCCCTTTTCGTTCAATTCGCTCGCCATGCTGGATTTTGAGAGCATCTTGTAGATCCGGGTCAGGGGGCTGACGTCGCACGAGCGGTCAACGAGCTTGTCCAGGGGAATGACCGGCACGGTATAGCGCGTATAAGAGTGCAGGTCGCGGAAAAAGCTGGCGATTCCATAGCGGTTGCCGGTCACGGTGAGCTGGTACGGGTTGAAAAAGTAGCAGTCAAGATGAAAGCAGGCCTTGTCCCGGTCCTTGACCAGGGGATACTTGAGGTTTAATTCAAGCTGCCGGCTGCCGTGTGATTTTATTGAGCAATGATATTCCATGATGCCTTCCTGTCGGGGAAGAAGTTAATCGTTGGACCGGGATATTCAAGGATATTTTGCGCCGCAAAAAGAAACTTGAATAATTAAAGTGAAGATGTTTATCTTCCTGTGTCAGTCCAAATTATAAAAAATACTATTTACCACTGATTGCCCAGGCTTTGCAAAAGGCTCCGCCGAGGCGAGCACGGATGGTACGGATATACTGTCGGACGGTTAGACAGTCGGACAGTCAATATCAGTGTAATCCGTGATATCCGTGGTAAAATATCCCTGGCCTGTGCATGGCAGGCTTGGGATATGATCTCTGAAGAGTTCGGAAGATTAAAAATATGACAACATCAAAAAAAACAAAGATCGGCGTAATCGGCTGCGGAAACATTTCCGGCATTTATTTCAAGAACCTGACCCAGTTTCACAACACGGAGGTCGTTGCCTGCGCCGACCTCGCCCTTGAACGGGCAAAGGCCAGGGCGGCCGAATTCAATATCCCCAGGGCCTGCTCGGTGAAGGCATTGCTCCGGGACCCGGAAATAGAAATTGTCGTCAATCTGACCATTCCCCATGCCCACGCGCGGGTTGCCGTCGCCGCGCTCAAGGCCGGGAAGCATGTTTACGGCGAGAAGCCGCTGGGGGTAAATCGCAAGGAAGGCGAGAAAATCCTGCGCAAGGCAAGCGAGGCCTCAAAACGCGTCGGGTCGGCCCCGGATACGTTCCTCGGGGCGGGTATCCAGACCTGCCGGAAGATAATTGACGACGGCCTGATCGGCCGGCCGGTGGGGGCGACGGCCTTCATGATGAGCCGCGGGCATGAGAGCTGGCATCCGGATCCCGAATTTTATTACCAGCCCGGCGGCGGCCCGATGTTCGACATGGGGCCGTATTATCTTACGGCCTTGATCGCCCTCATGGGCCCGGTGCGGCGCGTGACGGCCATTACCCAGAAAACTTTCCCGGAACGGCTTATCACCAGCAAGCCGAAACACGGCAGCGTCATCCAGGTCAATGTCCCGACCCATGTCGCCGGGATACTTGAATTCGCGGACGGGGCCGTGGGGACGATTGTCACCAGCTTTGATGTCTGGCGCGCCGAGCTGCCCTGCATTGAAATTTACGGAGCGGAAGGATCGTTGGGCGTCCCGGACCCGAACGGTTTCGGCGGCCAGGTCCGCCTCTGCGGCAAAAACGACAAAGAGTGGAAAGAAATGCCGCTCAGCCATGGCTATGCCGAAAACACGCGCGGCCTGGGCGTGGCCGACATGGCCGCGGCTCTCCGGACCGGGCGCAAGCATCGCGCCAGCGGCGAGCTGGCGTTTCATGTCCTGGATATCATGCAGGCGTTTCACGAGAGCTCCGAAAAGGGAAAACACGTGATTTTAAAGAGCAGTTGTGAAAAGCCGGCGGCCCTGCCAACCGGGTTGATGCAGTGGACAATTGACGATTGAAAGGAATACACAGCCGTCCCATAGGGACGGCAAGGCTGAAGCAGTTTAGACTGTAGACTGAAGGTAAAACCAGAAAACAGGCATTTACAAAAACCGGAATTACGACTTTGTAAATATTGGTAAACATTGCGTGTTTTTCCGCGATTTTCCTAATAGTCTTCAGCCTTCAGTCTATCAACCTGGCACCCTATGGGGTGCCAATGAAAGGAAATGAAAAAATGAAAAAAGCGCTTGTTGTGTGGGGCGGATGGGATGGACACGAGCCGGAAAAATGCGCCGGCATCGCGGCGAGCATCCTGAAAAAAGAAGGCTTTGAGGTGGAGGTCACGGCCACGATGGACGCGTACCTTGATGAGAAAAAAATGACGGCCTTAAGTCTCATCGTCCCGGTCTGGACGATGGGCGCCATTTCCGAAAAACAGGAGCTGGGCCTGCTTGGCGCCGTCAGAGGCGGGGTGGGGCTTGCGGGCTGGCACGGCGGCATGTGCGATTCGTTCCGGTCGAATACCGGGTATCAATTCATGACCGGCGGACAGTGGGTGGCCCATCCGGGCGGGATCGTTGATTACACGGTCAACATTACCGGGCGGGATGACCCGGTTATGAGCGGCTTGTCCGATTTTAAAATGCATTCCGAGCAGTATTACATGCACACCGACCCCGGCAACGAGGTCCTGGCGACAATGAAATTCTCTGGCGAGCACGAGGGCATTGATTGGATCAAAGGGACGGTCATGCCCGTGGTCTGGAAGCGGCGCTACGGGAAAGGGAAGGTCTTTTATTCCTCGCTCGGGCACGTGGCCGCCGACTTCGGCGTGCCGGAAGTGAGCGAAATTATCCGGCGCGGCATGCTCTGGGCCGCGCGCTGATTTGTTCAATAATTCGGCGGAACCTGGACCGTGATAAGCCGGGCCGGCTCGTTCTTGAAGCATCGCCCGCGCACCGGCGTGCCGCCCGGGACGTAAAAGGCGTCGCCGGTCCTCAATTTTACGGGTTCCTTGCCGCGGATTTCCAGCAGCAGTTCGCCGGCGATCACGTAGCCCGCCAGGTCGGAGCTGATGGTTTCAAAGGCCGGCTTTTCACCGGGAGTATATTCCTCCTCGATCATTTCCAGCTTCATGTCCTTGCGCCGCGGGAAAATAAACGTGTAGCAGCGGTTTTTGTCGGCAACGGAGCGCATGTCCTGGCGCCGGAACACGCAGCCTTCGCCCTGCGAGGGCTCTGAGGCAAAAAAAGATCCCAGGTCGCCGCCCATGGCGTTGAGCATTTTGCGCAGGGTGACGATCGTCGGCGAAATGCGGCCGCGCTCAATCCCGGAAACGTAACTCGGCGCCACGCCGGCCTTCACGGCCAGCTCGCGCATCGAAAGGCGGCAGCGCATCCGCAGGCTCCGCAGTCGGCGGGCGGTTTCGGTTTTATCGGTCGTAATAAAAGGCCGGGAGACAGAGCGCTTTGTTTTCATGATTAACAACTGTCTTGTAAGTTGCTTGCCGATGTTTACTATACTGAACGGCCTGAAAAGTCAACATGCATTTCATTGTTTCGGGCATATGTCTGTCGCGCGCCCTGAAAAACGATGAAAAAATATTGACGTTTATTCAGCTGTTCATTATATTGAATGCATAAAAACATTCAACGCGGAAATGGAATTGAATTTGATTTGAAAGTTTAACATTATCCGGATTAAAATATTCCGGAATTTGCGTCCGTGGCAGGGTTCGAGGATAAATGGGAGAGTGAGAAAAATATGAACAAAGAAAAATTCGCCGAACTTTTTCCCCTGGGAACGCATTTATGCCGCGAGCCCATGCCGGCCATGAGCGAGATGAAACGCGACATGGAGAATTTGAAAAAGCACGGGTTCAACCTGGTCAAGCTCCAGGAGCATTGGCAGATTGACGAGCCCGCGGATGGGAAGTTCGACTTCAGCCGGTATGAGGAATTGATCGCTCATGCCGCCAAGTTGGACCTGGGTGTTTACCTGGGCCTGACCTGCGAGCAGGCGCCGAACTGGCTGTGGCAGAAGCACCCGGGCTGCCGCATGGTTGGGCGCAACGGCCTGCCGATTGCCCACCAGGCGCAGACAACATTGCCGTCCGACGGCAAGCCCGGTCCCTGCTACGATCACCCCGGGGCGATGGAAGACATGAAGCGCTTCATCAGGCAATTGGTGAAGACCTTGGGGCGGCATGAAAACGTGGTGGTATGGAACACCTGGCAGGAAATAGGATACTGGTCCGAAGGCCTTGTCGGCCAGCATGTCTGTTACTGTGAAAACACGCTTAAACATTTCCGGGAGTGGCTCAAGCAAAAGCACGGCGACCTGGACGCGCTCAACCGGGCATGGAATACGCGTTACGCTGATTGGGCGCAAGTATTGACCGACCGGGGGAACATGAAATATCCCGTGGCAGCCGAAATCGAATGGCGTTATTTCATGGACAACGTTCAAATCGGGCGGATTTTGCGCGAGCGCGCCGCGGTGATTCGCGAGGCGGACGCCATGCGCCGCCCGATATTCGCCCACAAGGGCGGACCGATCATAGGCTCGGGGCAGGATTGGACCTATGCCCGCTGCCAGGATTTTCTCGGCTCATCGTGTTATCCGGCCTGGGGATGCGGAAATCCGTGGGACGATGGACATCAGCGTCCATTTCCGCGCGAACACGCCCTGCGCACTGAGGCATGGGATGGCGTGGCTTTGCGCTACGATTATATCCGGTCCGCGAATCCGGCCGGGAGTCCGGTCTGGGCGGCGGAGGTCCAGGGCGGCCCGGCCAGCACCGGTTTTCACAAAGGGCGTGTCCCATCCCCGGATGATATGCGCCGCTGGATGCTGACCCTGGCGGGAAGCGGCGTAAGCGCGATTTCATTTTGGGTCACGCGCGCCGAGATCATGGCCGCGGAGACAAACGGGTTCAGCCTTCTGGACAGCACGGGCGACACGACGGCGCGTTTTGAGGAAGCCGCCCGCGTCGGTCGGGCGCTCAACCGCCATGCCGATCTTTTTGGCCGGCGCAGCAACCCGCAGTCTCCCGTGGCTATTTTTATCAGCGAAGGCAATTACCAGCACTGCGCTTCCATGGCCTAGGGCGGCGAGCACCTTGCCTACAGTGTGCGCGGGTGGCACCGGCTCCTGTGGGACGCCGGCATCTCCGTGGATTTTGTGGAGGCCATGGAGCTGGATGAGCCGCGGGTGATGCAATACAAGGCGATCATCATGCCGTTTCCCCTGGCGCTCTCGGAAGAAATCGCGGGTAAACTGGCGAGATATGTTGAGGGCGGCGGAAATTTGATCAGCGAGGCCTGTCCCGGCCGGATTAACGAGTACGCGTTCTGCAACCGCGGCGAGCTTTCGCCGGTCATGGCGAAATTATTCGGCGCGCGGCAGACAGGTTTCACGATGGTCCGCGAGCCGCAAGGCGGTCAACGCTGGTCGGCGCCGGAATATACCTGGGGTGAATATCTTGAGCCGGCTGACCTGAAAGGGGCAGGGCGCCTGGCCGGACAGCAATTGCGCGCCAATGTGTATGTCGAAACCTACGAGCCGCAAGGCTCGGAAATATGCCTTCGGCTTGGCAAGGCGGCGGCCGGCGTGGTGAAAAAATGCGGGAAGGGCCGGGCCTGGCTCCTGGGAACATTTGTCGGGCATAACGGCACCGCTTACCGGAATGCCGCGACGAACAAATGCGTCATGAAAATCCTGGCCGATGCCGGCGTGAATCCCGAACATAATGGCAAACTGCTTTTGCGGAAGCGTAAAACAGCCGGCAGGCCCGCCTGCAACGCTATGCGTAGCATTGCGGGCAGGGAAGCATGGATTTTCACGAACAATACTGGTAAAGATATTGTTGAGGAAATAGACGTGAAAGGCTGGGGCAAGGTTGAGGATTTGCTGGAAGGTTCGCTGGCGATCAAGGCTGGCCGGGTTAAACTGAAAGTCAAAAGCCTGGATGTGAATGTGCTGATCGTTGATGCACTACAACTGTAGCGCCGCACGGTGTGCGGCGAACTTGGCTTGCGGGCGCAGCCCGCCGCAGGTCATAGAAAGCGTCCAATGACCAGCAAATGTAAACTTGTCATATAGTATAGTTGGATGCATAGAAAATATGAATCAGATCGCCAAAGTAATTCTGTTAGTGGTCACACTCATGGCATTCCAGTGTGCGCTCGCACGGGATCCTAAGGAACAAGGAGAGAACCCCCGGCAAATGCTTCTGCAACTGAGACGCGGGCTCCCCTCGGTTAATCTGCTGACTGACAGCAGAATGGCCATCACTAATCTATCAGGTCACTACTCATACCCAGGCCCAGAATTTCGAAAGACCGATTTAGGGCGTTCGTCGGAGTCAGGAAATGACCTGTATCTTTTCCCAGATGGAGACTATATCTATATCGAATGGGCAGACATTATGTCGCCGACGATCCATGACAAAGGGCGGTGGGGAATCATCAATGGATTTCTGACGCTGACGTCCGATGGATCCTTGCCAAAAAGTCCCGGACCCGAGGAACATGTCTACCTAATCCTTTCGCTTACAGGCGTAAATGAAAGCCAGATATTCTTGATGGGAACTGGACGGAAGTACACAGCTTTTATCGATGGTGCAGCGCTCGGTCCCAAATTAAGGTTCTTATCGGATTCACTCGAGATGGAAAAGAGGATTACCGAGCCAGAAGGTCCGGTTCTGAAGGCCAAGCTGATGAAAAAGTCTTGGAAACCGGAATGGTTCGAGTAAGCCTGGATGTAAATGTGCTGATTGTTTCGATGTGGATTAGTGTCTTGACCATCGGGAACAGCGAAGAAAAACAAGAAAACAATGCGTCACGCCGCTCGCCTGGGCGAAGCGCTCCGGCGGAGCCTGGTGACGCACTACAACTGTAG
>CAYYWX010000069.1:0-17959 GCA_964475405.1 uncultured Verrucomicrobiota bacterium | reverse complement strand
AGTGTGGCTGACCATCCTCTCAGACCAGCTACCCGTCATAGCCTTGGTGGGCCGTCACCTCACCAACAAGCTGATAGGACGCGGGCTCCTCTTCAAGCGCCAGGCCCTTGCGGGTCCCCGGCTTTAAACAACTCCGGATGCCCGGAGCGATCACATTCAGTATTAGCCCGCCTTTCGGCAGGTTATACTCAACTTGAAGGCAGATTGCCCACGCGTTACGCACCCTTTCGCCACTATCCTCCACAAATTCTCACCTTGCGGCTTGAACTCGCGGATTGCTGTTCGACTTGCATGCCTAATCCACGCTGCCAGCGTTCGTTCTGAGCCAGAATCAAACTCTCCGAAAAAAACAAACTAATCGTTATCGGACAACCTTTCGGCCGCCCAATCCCGAATTTTCTAGCTTCGTCACAAGCATATGTCATACACAAATCATACCATTTCCGGTTCGAAAATGGATGAATTGTTTCTGTTGTCAAAGAACAAAAAATCCCCTACCCTGATTTCTCAATCAGCGCATGAGACCAAAATATTATGCTATATAAAAAGCCTATGTCGGCTTTTCTGAATAACTTTTTATCAAAATCAGAAAAATTGTCAATATCTTTTTTTAATTATTTTAAATAGAAAATTAGCCGCCCCAGAAACGATCATACAAGGCCGCCGTGCGTCCACGGCACTGCGAAATTTTTCCGGCCGCGGAAGCGTCCCCGGCGACATGCGCGAGCATCAAGCGCCCCTCCTCAACGCACAACTCGTCATGCTGCGGAAAAATTTCGCGCACCAGGAACTGGACATATTTTACCAGGCGGAACGGACCGAACGCGCGCGGCGTCTGCCCCGGCAGGGATTCAACGGCAACCGAATAAAAATCCTTGATGCTCCGGATCAAATCCGGCAGGTCGCTTGACGGCGAAAAAGCCACGGTGTAATACCAGCCGAAAAGTTCGCCGCGCTCGCAGCCGTGCGCGTCGCTCGCGCCGACCACCGGTATTTTTCCGCCGCGCGCGCACTCCTCGTAATAACGCGCCACCTGCAGATGATTCGATTCAAGCTCGTGGCGATAATATCCCCCGATCAGTTCCAGCGCGTCAAAGGGCCGGCGCTCGAACAAAACATCCGTGAGGGCGGCCGGCACATCGTAACGATTGTTGGTCAGCCAATACGGATGACAGAACACGCCCAGTCCGCCGGCCTGGCGGATTTTGTTGAAACACCACTGGCAGGAGGCGTAAGCGCCCCGGCCCAGCCCGGCCGGCCAGTCAGCCAGCCCGTCCTCGATCGCCTTGACCTCGGCGCGGTAAGCGTCCGTCTTGAACAGCGCATTGACGCCGAACTTTCCTCCGAAGTTTATGATGTGCACCGGGTTATCAGGGGGATGGACCTCCTCGCCGGGATATACGCGCAGATCGGCCGCCACACCTTCAAGGGCGCGAATGGCCTCCCCGGACGGCTCGTAGCGATGGTGATCGGTGACCGCCATCCAATCCAGGCCGATCCGCCGGCAGGCCGCCGCCACATAGGCCGGCGATTCGCCGCCGTCCGAATAAGAACTGTGCATGTGCAGGTCGCCCTTGAAAGGCTTCCGGCAAAACAAATCGCGCTCAAGCGCGTAGAGCCTGATCTCGGTTGTCCGGATATTCGTTTTATCCGAAATGTTTTTCAAAAGGACGGCATACTCGCCCTCGTCCGCGAAGCGGAAGATAAAACGCAGGCTGCCTTCAACCATGGTGAACGGCGTTGGTTCGGCATCCATTTTGCCGGTTTGCCCCGCAGCCCCATCCAGCGGCACAACCGCCAGGCGGAAGTCCACGGCGGCCGGGAAACGGCAGTGGTCAAACAAGGGGCGGATATTGATTTCAGTTTCACGGCCCGCGGGAATCACGCGCGGCCAGGCGTCGAAATAGCGATTCTCCCTGCGGCCCATGGATTGTCCTTTCAACCGGCAAAGCGTGCCATGTCCGCCACCCGGTTTTTTATGCTGCCTTGAATACGCCGGAGTAATTCCTCATTATTGTTATTTGCTTATCCTACAATCATTATGCCGGCGCGCAACATTTTTTTTGCTTGTCCTGGAGAGCGATTTTGCCCTAGTGTAGTGTAACTGAATTAAATGAACTTATGAGAAAGAAAAAGCCTTAAAATCATGAGTTTGTCATTCCGAGCCGAGGCGAGGAATCTCGTTATGATGGAGATGCTTCGCTACGCTCAGCATGACATGCTATCAAATACATATCTGAGTGAAACACTGCCCTAGTATTGGGACCGTGCGGGATGGATAATGCTTGCCATGAAAAAAACCGAATTAATAGTCGCCCTTGACCGGCCGTCGGCGAAAGAAGCCGCCGGTATCCTGGACTTAATGCCGCCGGAAGCCCGCTGGTACAAAGTAGGCCTCGAGCTCTTTACCTCCGACGGCCCGGCCGCGATCGCCCGGCTCCAGGCGCTGAAAAAGAACATCTTCCTGGACCTCAAACTGCACGATATTCCCAACACGGTGGCCCGCGCCGTGAGCGCCGCCGCCGGGCTCGGAGTCTCGCTCCTGACCGTCCACGCCCTGGGCGGGGCGGCCATGCTGCGCGCCGCCGCGGAGGCCGCGAAATCAAGCGGCGCCCGGGCGAATGCGCCGAAGATTATCGCCGTGACCATCCTCACGAGCCACGGCGCGGAAGACATGGCCTCCCTCGGCATCCAGCGCAAGATACCCGACCAGGTCCTGGCGCTGGCGGAAATGGCCCTGAAGAGCGGCGCGGACGGCTTGGTGGCCTCGATCAACGAGGCGCAAATCCTGCGCAGGAATTTCGGCCATGACTTTATCCTTGTCCTCCCGGGCATCCGTCCGGCCGGCTCCGACGCCGGCGACCAGAAAAGAGTCGCCACGCCGGCCATGGCAATGGAGGCTGGCGCGGATTTTCTCGTGGTCGGGCGGCCGATCATTGACGCGAAAGATCCGCGCGCGGCGGCGGTTTCGATCCTGGAAGAGATGGGAAGTAAGAAATGACTACTTCTTCACTGCTTCAACCGGTTCCCACGAAACGCCTTTTTCCCTGATGGTCCCGGCGCGCCAGCGGTAAATTATGTTGTTGTGCTCCACCCGGACAAACTCGCCTTCCCTGACCATCTGGTTATTGACGATCGCCACCCGCACGCCGTCCTTGCCGAGCAGCGTTCCCTTGACATTAATTTTCTTCCCGGCCCCCTGCCAGTCTTCGACGCGCGCGAGCGTCTTTGGCGCTTCTTCTTCCGGCACGGCCGGGCTTGCAACTGCCGGCGGCGCTTTTGGTCCCGCGCCGGCCGCGGCTCCTTTTATTTCCTGGTTTTGATTGACCGCGGGCGCGGTTTTAGCGCCGGCCGGGTTGATTGATTTGATCCCGGCAAAGATCCTCTTGAAAACTTGATCCATCAGGACCTGGTCCAGGGTCGGATCAGTCTTGGGCGCTTCCATTTTCGATGGCATCGGGAATGGCGCTCCGTCGTTCTGCTGCCTTAAAAACGAGAGCGCTTCCTGCATGTCCTTTTCACTGACCGGCCCCTGCAAACCCCGGGACATGGCCATGTCCGCCTTCTGCCGGAAAGTAGCCACCGAGGTGGAAATCATGATGCTCAGGATCAGGAAGGGAATGCCCACCAGCAGCGAACGCCAGAACCTGACCCAGCAGAACTTCATGACCATGAAAACAATCAGGGCAAGGATCGGGATGAGGGTTAACAGGCCGATAAAACGCGTCAGGGCCGCGTCAAGGATGACCGCGCCAAGCACAATCGCGGCGGTCACCATGGTCAACTTGCGGAAATCAAAATCCGCCTCCTCGCGCGCAACTATGTATAGCAGGATAAGCAGTAAAAAAGCCTTGACGAAAACTTCAAGCAGCATTGACATCATCATGGTATCTTGCCCCAAATCAAACTGGTTGACATTGCCGCCGACCGCATTATTATTTGCTTTGATTCTAACTTTGATATGAAAGAAATGCAAGAAACAATGAACGAAAAATATCCATTCGCGGAAATTGAAGGCAAGTGGCAGAAGTTCTGGCGCGAGAAAGGCTTCTTCCGGGCCGACCAGTCAAAAACGGACAAAAAGTATTATTGCCTGATGATGTTCCCCTACCCGTCGGCCGCGCTGCACGTCGGCCATGGCCGGAATTATATCATCGGCGACGCGGTCGCGCGTTATAAAAAAATGCGCGGCTACAACGTCCTGACCCCGATGGGCTGGGACGCCTTCGGCCTGCCGGCCGAAAACGCCGCGATCAAGACCGGCACCCACCCGCGCGTTTCCACGCTCAACAACATCGCCACCATGAAGCGCCAGCTCGATTCGTGGGGAGTCTGCTATGACTGGGACCGCGAGGTGACCGCCTGCCTGCCCGACTATTACAAGTGGTCCCAATGGTTCTTCCTCAAACTCTACGAGCGCGGCCTGGCCTACAAGGCAAAAGCGCCGGTCAACTGGTGCCCGTCCTGCGCGGCGGTGCTGGCAAACGAACAGGTCATCGACGGCAAATGCTGGCGCTGCGAATCAACCGTGCAGGAAAAGCTGCTGGAACAATGGTTCTTCAAAATCACGGATTATGCCCAGCGCCTGCTTGATGATTTAAGCAAATTGACCGGCTGGCCGGAACGGGTCAAGACCATGCAGGCCAACTGGATCGGACGCAGCGAAGGCGCGCGGCTTGACTTCGAGCTGGTCAAACGCGCGGACGGCCAGCCTGACCCGGTTAGCAAAGTTTCGTGTTTTACGACCCGGGTTGACACCATTTTCGGCTGCACTTACATGGTTCTCGCGCCGGAATATCCCGCGCTCTCCGGACTGGTCAAGGGACTGCCGGAGGAAAACAAGGTCAGGGAATTCGCCGCCAAGTCGGCCCACCTGACCTCGATTGAGCGCGCCGGCGAAACCATTGAGAAAAACGGAGTCTTCACCGGGCGCCTGGTAATCAATCCTTACACCGGCGAACAAATCCCGCTCTGGGTCGGCGACTACGTCATCATGAGCTACGGCACGGGGGCCGTCATGGCCGTTCCCGCCCATGATTCGCGCGACTGGGCCTTCGCCCACAAGTACGGATTGCCTATAAAACTTTCCATTCAAAATGCGGAACATGCCCTTGATCTCAAGACCATGAAGGAGGCTTTCTGCGAGGACGGCATCACGGTCAACTCCGGGCAATTTTCCAACCTGCCCGGCGAAAAGGCCCGCGAGAAAATGACCGCCTTCGCCCGCGAAAAAGGCTTTGGCGGCGCCACGGTTCACTTCCGCCTGAGGGATTGGCTGATCAGCCGCCAGCGCTACTGGGGCGCTCCCATTCCGGTCATTTATTGCGACGCGTGCGGCATAGTGCCGGTGCCTGAAAAAGACCTGCCGGTCATCCTGCCGGACAACGTGGAATTCCGCCCGACGGGAGAGTCGCCGCTCAAGCGCTGCCCCGAATTCATGGCGGCAAAATGCCCGAAGTGCGGCAAGAGCGCCCGGCGCGAAAGCGACACGATGGACACTTTCGTGGACTCAAGCTGGTATTTCCTGAGATACCTCTCGCCGAAGGATGACAGCCGGGCCATCGACCCGGAAGCCTGCAACCGCTGGCTGCCGGTTGACCAGTATATCGGCGGGATAGAGCACGCCATTCTCCACCTGCTCTACGCCCGCTTTTTCACCAAGGTCATCCGCGACATCGGCCTGGTCGGCTTTGACGAGCCGTTTGCCAACCTCTTCACGCAGGGCATGATCTGCAAGCGCAGCGAAAAGGACGGACAGCTTTACAAGATGTCCAAATCAAAGGGGAACGTCGTCAGCCCGGACGCCCTGATCCGCGACTACGGGGCGGACACGGTCCGGCTTTACACGCTTTTTATCGGCCCGCCCGAGAAGGACGCCGAATGGAACGACCAGGGGATTGAGGGCGCCTTCCGCTTCCTGCGCCGGGTATGGCGGCGGGTTTATGAAGACCACGCCCTGCTGGAAGATTCCACCGTTGCCCGCGTCAAGCCTGACTTGAAATCAATGACGGCCGGGGAGAAAAAACTTTACCGCAAAACGCACGAGACGATCAGCAAGGTTACCGAGGACCTGGAAGGGGCGTTTCATTTCAACACCGCCATCGCCCAGGTCATGGAACTGATGAACATGCTCGACGAATTCAAACTCAATGGCGACGCAAGCCCCCAGATGAAGGCGGTCTGCCGGCACGCGCTGGAAAGCGTCGTCCTGCTCATCTCCCCGCTCGCCCCGCATATCGCCGAGGAATGCTGGATCGCGCTCGGGCACGAGCCGGGCATCATGCGCGCCGGCTGGCCGGAAGCCGATTCCCGGGCGATGGAACGGCAGGAGGCCGAAATCGCCATCCAGATCAACGGCAAGTTCCGGGGAACCATGAATGTCCCGGCCGGGCTCGACCGGGAGGCGGCGCAGGCGGCCGCCCTGAAAGTGCCGGCCGTGGCGAAATCCGTCGCCGACGCCCAGATCGTCAAGGTGGTTTTCGTGCCGGACAGGCTGATCAACCTGGTCGTCAGGATTTAAGAGGCGGAATGAACACGACTACTCACCACGTTACTGACACTGATGGCGGATACCAGAAGGACGGTCATACGGTCGGACAGTCAGACGGTCGGAACAATATCCGTGTGATCCGTGGTAAAAAGCTTCAATTAACAAAATGACGCTTTTCAAAGAGATCATCTCAGGAATAAAGTCATGTTTTGCGCTCACTTACCGCGAGCGCCTGATCATTATTCTGCTGCTGGCCCTTTTTCTCGTCGGGCTGGGACTGCGCTGGCGGCACCTGAAACACGAGAGCGCGGATCCCGACCTCAACGGGAGTCGGGACGAACGCCAAAAATCGGAAATTAACGCTTCCCGGAAATAAATTAGAACCTGGGCGACTGACCACTGATTGCACGGATAACACCGATATTGACCGTCTGAAAGTGTAATGGCCTTGCGGTATCCGTGCGATCCGTGAGATCGGTGGTATAATTTTGAAATTCCTATTTTAAATTATCGCATAACTTCATGCCATGAGCGATTTTACTTTTCTGCGTGACCTGGCGCTCGTCATGACCGCGGCCGCGGTTGCGGCCGTGGTCTGCCAGGTCCTCAAGCAGCCGAAGGCGGTCGGCTACATCCTCGCCGGCTTCATCCTCGGCGGGCTGGGATTGTTTCACCCGCTCATCACCGACCAGAAATCAATCCACACCATCGCCGACCTCGGGCTGATTTTCATCATGTTCTCGATGGGGATTGATTTTAACCTGCGCAAGCTGAGGAACGTGGGCGTTTCCGCCCTGCTGACCGCCCTGGTTGACGTCACGGTCATGCTTTCGCTCGGGTTCGGCATCGGCCGCCTGCTGGGCTGGAACACGGTTGAGAGCATTTTCCTCGGCGCCATTATCTGCGATTCCTCCACCGCCATCATCACCAAGCTGCTCGGCGACCTGGCGCTGAAAAAGGAGCGGTTCGCCCAGATCATCCTCGGCGCTTCGATCGTCGAGGACCTGCTGGCGATCGTCCTGATCGCCCTGCTGACCGGTATCGGCCTGACCGGCAACCTCCAGGCCGACATGATCTTCGGCCGGATTGAATCGCTCGTGGTGTTCCTGGTGGTGCTGCTGATAGTCGGGCTGCTGGCCGTCCCGCGCCTTTTAAACAGCATCAGCCGCTTCCGGGACGACGAATTATTGATCATCACGGTCATCGGCATTTGTTTCGCCGTCTCGCTCTGGTCGATCATGCTCAATTTCACGCTGGCGCTCGGGGCGTTCATCATCGGCAGCATCATGGCGGAAGCCCGCCAGCGCGGGCGGATTGAAATGCTGACCGGCCCGATGCGCGACATATTCGGCGCTGTTTTTTTCGTGGCGATCGGCCTGCTCGCAAAGCCGCGGCTGCTCATCGAGCATTACGACCTGCTCCTGCTGCTGACCGCGGTGGTGATCGGCGGCAAGTTTATCGCCTGCTCAATCGGCGCTTTCATCAGCGGCAATGACCGCGCGACGGCGCTGCGGGTCGGCTGCGGCATGGCGCAGGTCAACGAATTCGCGCTGATCATCGCCGGCCTGGGCGCGACGCTGAACGTCACCCGCGATTATGTCTACCCGATGGCGGTCGGCATATCCCTCCTGACCACATTCATCAACCCCTATTTGCTGAAAAAATCCGGCGCGGTTGAGCGCGCGCTGGAGCTGGTTCTGCCGGAACGGTTGCGGGGGAAACTCACGCGCTACACGCTTGCGGCCGAAAGGGATGAGCACCTCAACACCGGCAACATCATCAGCCGGACAATCCGGCGCTGCCTGGCGATCATCCTGATAAACCTAGCCTGGATTGCCGGAATTTTCATCGCCGCCGCCTATGGCGCCCGGCATTTCGGCGGACTGTTCGTCAAGATTCCTTCATTCCTCGGCGGCGCCAACGCCGTTTTCTGGTTCCTGGCCGCGGTGATCATTGTCCCCTTCGTGGTGGCGAGCCTGCGCAAGTTCCAGGCGCTGGCGATGATCCTGGCCGAAATGCGCTTCCCGCAGGATATCGGCCGGGCGGGCAGGTCGCTGCCCCGGCTCATCACCGAATGGACCATCACGATTGCCGGGATAGTCGCGATGGGGTTCTTTATCCTGATGCTCGGCTCCGCCATCCTGCCGCCTCAAAAGACGCTGGTCATCATGGCCGGCGTCATTATCGCCGTGGCGGTCACGTTCTGGAAATTCAACGTGCTCATTTACAGCAAGGCGCAGGTCGCGCTCAGGGAGGTGTTCACCGGCAGCCAGCCGTGGCTTAACTTTATTTCGTTCAGCGCCGCCCAGTCAATTTTCAGCGAGGCGCGCCTGGCCGACACGGTCATCCTGCCGGAGAACCCGGCCGCGAACAAGCTCATCCGCGAATTGAACCTGCGCACCCTGACCGGCGCGACGATCATCGGCCTCGAGCGCGCGGGCAAGGTGGTGATCAACCCGGCCGCCGATGAAACGCTTAATCCCGGAGACCGCGTTTACCTGCTCGGCGCCGCCGACCAGCTTGAAAAGGCGCTCACCCTTCTCGGCCGGTATTAGCCGGACCGCTTATCGGCCGGGAGCAGAGTCCTTGCCGGCTTCTTTCCCTGTTTTCTCTTCTTTTTCTTCAACGCAATATAAATTTATAAGCCCGCGGTAATACATCCGGCTGCCGTCAAAAACCGGGCCGCTCAAAGTCTGCTCCAATTGAGTGGAATAGCGCGAATGCCACTGGACCGACTGGTCGGTGCTGCCGATGCAAAAACACTCTATCCTGTTCTTCGCGACCTGTTTGTACTGCCGGCCGGGCTCAAACACCACGCAGGTCCCGTGATTGCCGAAGACATAGATGTATTTCCCGCCCAGGGCCGGGCTTGCGCCCTGCACGCCCCGCGCCGGTCCGCCCGGACCGTTGTCAATATCCAGGAATTTTCGGTAGATAATCTCGTATTTTTCAACGTCCACCACCGTCAGGAGCCCGTCGGCGTCGACAATATAAACAAGCCCGTCATGACAGAGCGGCGAGGCCAGGTTGCTCTCCAGGCGCGGAATCCTGATGAACTTGAGGTTGTCCATCGTGACCGTCTTGACATGTTCCAGCTTGTCGGGGTCAACGCGCGCGATATCCAGGAATGCAATCGCCGTCCCGCTGTCGCCCATTCCCAACGAGCGCACGGTATATACCATATTCCCCTCTTTAACCGGGGTCGCCCAGTTCCATGACGGTTTTGAAATTACGCTGCCGTCCTTCACCCGGATGGCGCCAACCTGTTGTTTATCGGCGGCAAAACCGCTCTTCCCGCCGACAAATACGATCGCCTCGCCGCCGGATGCGCCGCCCACCAGCGACGAACCGCTGCTGCCCGGCAGTTCCCAGGCCACCTGCCCGGTCTGGGCGTCCAGCGCGATATATTTGTCGGTAGCCACGACCAGTTTTCCGGCAACCAGGCAGGGAGAAGAATGAAAGCCATGTTCCGACCGGTTCTTGACTCCATACTGGTGGATCCATTTCCGATTCCCGTCCATGTCATAGCAGACCGTCAGACAGGGATGATAATTCACATAGATGTTTTTACCGTCCGTGACGGGCGTGCGCGAGCTATGACCCGGCTCGCCGATTGGCCCTGCCCCGCCCTTGTACTTTTCTTTATCAACCTTGGCCATCAAGCCGTCAATCTTGTTCTCCAGATTGACCTTTTCGGTGATAAATTTATCCGGCTCGGTGACGCCGGAGACGAACATATTGTCCAGTTCCGCCAGACGGGCAAGAAGCGGCTCCAGCTCCTTGAATATTTCCGGATTGGCCTTCTTCTCCTCGTCGGTCGCGGCGTCATATAAGGTCGCCGTGCGCGCCCAGAGGATTTTCCCGCTCATCTTGTCGACGCAGGACAACGTCCGCATGTCGCCCAACACGAATATCCTGTCGCCGGCAATGACCGGCGCGGCGATGTTCCAGCCGGGCACGCGCGCGGTCCAGCGGATGTTCTCGCTCACGGTTTCACCGCCCGGGGCGCCGTAAAGGACCGGCTGGACATACCAGGCCACCCTTGAGGCCTCGCTCTTCCTGACTTCTTTCCTGGTACGGTCCGCGGGCACGCGCGCGCCGCTCGGCACCCTGAACATAATGCTGTTCCAGCCCTGCTCTAGGACAAATTCACGGTCTTTCAGGATCGCGCCGTTGACATATGTCCTGACCAAGCCGCCGCCCATGACAAGGTCTATCTCCTTGACCAGCCGCAGCTTGCACTTGGTTTCGGAGTAAAGGTAGGCATGCGCGAAAGCGACAACGGAAGTCTTTACCCCGTCTTCGCCATAAAGGTCGTAAAAATCAAGCATGGCGGTATCGGTTTCAACCTTTTTCCACGCAAGATCGGCGGCCTTGTCATTCTCGCCGGGTGAAAAGGCGCTATCCAGCTTGTTGGTCAGGCCCTTGATGAAGTTGTTTTCATCCGCCCTGGGCACAGGTCCCAGCACCAGCCATTCGCGGATAACACCGTCGGTCATCTGCTTGCCGGTCTCGCCTGCCTTCGGCTTCGTCGCCTGGAAGCGGAGCCCCTTGACACCAACGGCAGTGCGCCCCCAGTGAACCGGCGGGGTTGCGCCGGGGAATTTACCGGAGCCATCGCCCCGCCAGCCGAAGGGATGTTCCGGCGAAGGGCGAAAGTCCGGAGAGCCAAGCAAAACCTCTCCCGCCACGGCGCAAGGCATACCGCAGGTTAGAAAAACCAGCGCCAGCCATGTTGCCATGATTGTCGTTTTCATTTTGTTCCAATCTAATTTCATTGTCACTTCTCCCGTATGATTTCTTCTTCGGTTCAGACTACTTCGTTCTGCTAGCTTCCACCTTCGCCGAGGCAAGCAAAGCCTCACCCTTCTACGCCACACTCTGGCTACGCAGGGTTTCGCAAAGCCTCATCTTTCTTCAATGCAGTAGAGGCTTTCCGCGGTCCGGTAATAAAGGCGTTTCCCCTCAAAGACCGGGCAACTGATGGTCACATCCGGGTACAATGACCCGCTTTCAATCCGGTTGCGCGCCACCTGGCGGAACGTCCGGCCCGGCTCGATCACGGCGCAGGCGCCATGATTCCCAAACAAGTAAATATATTTCCCGGCCAACGCGGGACTGGCGCAGGCGCCGCCGCGCGCCATGCCGCCCTGGACCATTTCCAGGTCCAGGTCAAGCTGTTGCTGATAGACAATTTCCTGCTTCTGGGCATCCACGACCGTTATCACGGCGTCCTCGCTCATGCAATACACCAACCCTTCATGGTAAAGGGGCGAGGCGGAATACCACCCGCAGTACCAGCGATGAAACCGGTTGGCGTCGATCACGACGCCTTTCAGCAACTCGGCCTTGAACGGCTCATCGGGCAGGGCCGGAAGGACGATTGTCTGCAAGGTGGTCTTGCCGGGTCCGCCGGTCGTCCAGACCCTGAATATTTTCCCTTCGCCGATCACCGGGGTGCCGATACAGCTCCCGAAATTCGTCAATTTGAAGAAGGAAAGCAGTTTACCGTCCCGCGCCCGGTAAATGTTCGGGGCCGTCACGAGCAGTTTTTCTTTCCCCAGCGTCATGCCGACAAGCGAGTAGCACTGGTGGGTGTCGGTGTTGTCTTTCTCGTTCGGATCATCCGCCGAGGGCTTCTTCCAGGCGAGCTTGCCGGTCTTGCAATCCACGGCAAATAGAATGTCGGAATAGACCATCAGTTTACCGTCCACCAGGGCGGGAGAACTGTAATTGCCGTGCTCACCGGCGGGTTTGCCCGGATGCATGTAAAGCCATTTCCGGTTGCCTTCCAGGTCAAAGCAGGCGACCAGGTAAGGATGGAACACCGCGTAAACGTTCTGCCCGTCGCTCACCGCGGTCGGCGCGGCCACTCCGCCTTCGCCCCCGCCGCCTGGAAGGGGGGCGTATTTTTTGGGATCAACTTTCGTCATCAGGCCGGCAATCTTGTTTTCAATACCCGCGCTCCCGCCGGCGAGCGACTTGTCCATTTCCGCGATCTTCGCGGCGAGCGGCGCGATCTCGGCAAACACCTCGGGCTTGGCCTTCTTCTCCTCATCCGTGGCGACGTCATTGAGGGTGAGGGTCCGCACCCAGAGCAGCTTGCCTTCGCCCTTGCTGAAACAGGCCACCCGGCTGCGCTCGGTCGTGAGGAAGATTTTGTCCCCGACAATGACCGGC
The DNA here is from genome assembly GCA_964475405.1 of uncultured Verrucomicrobiota bacterium. Classification (GTDB taxonomy): domain Bacteria; phylum Verrucomicrobiota; class Kiritimatiellia; order JAAZAB01; family JAAZAB01; genus JAQUQV01. Next base: position 5,289 of record CAYYWX010000069.1, on the reverse strand, counting down.
GTTGAAATCCCTGATCCCGGAAGACCGGAGCGCCAGGTTATGTTTTCGCTCTCGCATTCGGTCTCGCCCGTCCCGACCTTGGCGCCGCCCGAGCCGTACAAAATGACCCGCAGGTACCAGTGCGGCTCAGGACCGGCGCCATATCCTTCGAGCTTCGCGCATTGAATGCGGAACATGATCCTGTTCCAGCCCTTCTCAAGGACGAGCACTTCCCCGAGATAGGAAGGCAGGACAAAGGGGTTCTCCTTCGGGATGGCGCCGTTGAGCAGGACACGCCGCCCGGTGCTCATGATGTTCAGGCGGAAACTCTGCGCGCTTTCGCTGTAAATATAGGCGCAGGCATAGGCCACGGCCTGGGTCTGCCGCTCAACGCCGAGCAGGTCGCGGAAATTGAGCGTCTGGCTGTTCGGGGAGACTTTTTTCCAGACCAGGTCGCCGACCTTGTCGCCTTCATTGGGTTCCATTTTCGTTTCATCCGGCAAAACATCCGCGGTTTTGGCCACGGTATTCGTGACCGGCACGGGGCCGAGGATCAGCCATTCGCGGATGGTGCCGTCAATGGGCTTGCCGGTCTCGCCTTCCTTCGGCTTGCTGGCCTGGGAACGCAGCCCCTTTACCGATTTTGCAACGCGACTCCAGTGAAGCGGAGGATTGGCGGCCGGGTATTTACCAGAGCCGTCCCCGCGCCAGCCGACCGGCCGCTCCGGCGACGGGCAAAAATCCGGGGAACCCAGCTGAACTTCCCCGGCCGCGACTACCCGAACACCTCCTATTGAAAAAATCAGAAAAAACAGCGCCAGACCGGTTGCTCCAAGCATTTTACTCAGCCCGTTCCTAATGATCTTCATTACCAATCCTCCCTATGTTAATGTTTCAACGAATGCCGTAAACCGTGCCCGCCCGGATATATTCATAAGCGCCCATGTCAACGGTGCCGTAGCGGAGTCGTTGCCGGCCGTCCAGGTCCCTGCTCGTGACGCTCCCGTCCGTCATCCAGGCAAAATTAGTCCCGGCGTTGATGCACGGCGAACGCGACGTGAGGCGGTAATTGCCCGCGACATGGTTCGTTCCATAGCCGCTGCCTTTATCAACCAGCATCGGATTGCCGGTGATATTCCCCGCTCCGCTTGCGGCGGGCGCGGTGCAACTATATGTCAAAGTCGCGGTATACCAATTTGAATTACCACCGGATGAAATATTGAAATATACGATGGAGTTATACGTGTTCACCGAATGCACTCCGCCGCCAAAATCCTGCGCCGCCCTGTTGCCGATAACGGTGCAGTTATACATGGAACCCTGATAAACGCCTCCGCCGCCATCGGCCTTGTTGCCGGCCACCAGGCAGTTATACAATGTACTACCACTCGCCCCGCCACCCAAATATGCCGAGTTGCCGGTAAGGATGCAGTTATACAGGCTGGCATTGTATGCCCCAGCGCCGGAATATGCTACATTGCCGGAAAACATGCAGTTACGCAGGCTGCAATAATACGCACCGCCGCCGCCGTAAGTGGTAGAGACACCTGAATTGCCGGTTATTATGCAGTTGGATATTACCGGGGAGGTGTCGTTGAGACTGAGAATGCCGCCGCATATTGTGTCAAAAACCCCGCCGCCGCTCGCAAACACGGCGCCGTTGGTTATCGTGAAGCCGATCAGGGTGGAATTGGCGGCCATGTAAACGCACCTGACGGCGGCCGTGCCGTTCGTCACGGTGGCGGAATGCCATGAGCCCTTGATGATCGCATTGGCAGGATTGTTGTCCTTGCTCCTTACGGTGATCTGCTTGGTGATCGCAACCCGGTTGGTCAGAAGCGCGCTGTAACCGGGAGGATAATTTGTGACACCGCCGGCGGCATAGACGCCGTTGCTGACCCAGACCGTGTTGCCGGCGCCGGCGGGAATCCTGTCTATCGCGCCCTGGAGGCTGTTGGTGGCGTCCGCCCAGCCGTTCGTCCCCTGCCCGGTCCCGTTGGTCGCCACGTACCAGTCAACCGCCTGCGCTGCCTGGAGCATGCCGATCAATAAAACCACGATGCCGCATGTTTTCATTTGCGGCATACTACCTAATTTTTATTCCCCAGTCCAACCTATCTGACGACAGATTTCCCCTTCTTTTCTTCGATGCAGCAGAGGCTTTCCGCGGTGCGGTAATAGAGTCGTTTCCCCTCAAAGACCGGCAACTGATGGTTTGCTCCGGGTAATCCCAGTTGATCAGGACGTGGCCGTTTTCAAGCCGGTTCCAGCCGCTTGCGCTGAAATTGTCAGCGAAAACCGTAGATGGTGCCCGCCCGGATATTTTCGTAAGCGCCCATGTCAACCGCCCAGTACCGAAGGCGTTGCCGGCCGTCCAAATCACCGCTTGTCACGCTTCCATCCGTCATCCAGGCAAAATTAGTCCCGGCATTGATGCACGGCGAGAGAGCCGTCAAGCGGTAGTTACCCGCGATATTGTTCGTTCCGAAGCCGAGGCCCTTGTCAATAAATTTCGGATCGCTCGTGATGTCGCCTGCAGACCATACCGTGCCGGTCGGCGCCGTGCAGGAATTTAAGAAAACGACCGAGCCCCACCAGTTTGATGCCCCGCCGTGCTCACCGTTGAAATAAACTATACAGTTGACTGAAGTGCCGCCATACAATCCGCCGCCGCAGTTGTCGCCGGAGGTGTAATTACCGATCACCGTGCAATTATACAACACGCATGATTTCGCGCCTCCTCCCAGCCAACTGGCAGTGTTGCCTGCCAGCAGGCAGTTATACAGGATGCATCCGTTCGCGCCTCCGCCGTCAGATCCAGGCCTCGTATTGCGGGTCAGGATGCTGTTATACAGCGTCGTGCCGCCGCTTGCACCGCCTCCGCCGTTGTAACTAAGAACGCAGTTATACAGCGTGCCCCCGGATGCTCCCCCGGTGGCGTTGCTGATTATTGAACAATTATACGCAATGCTTCCGGAAACTCCGGCGCCATTACCCATGTTCCCGATCACAGCGCAGTTGCTCAGTACCCCGAGTGTCACTCCGGAACCGCTCGTGTTGACCCCCCCCACGTTGCCGACCACAGTGCAGTTATAAAGATAATTCCCATAGGCACCCGCGCCGACAGGGTACTCGCCGGAACCGCCAAAAACCGTGTTGCCGTTAAAAATGCAATTATACAGCGTGCCGGAGTAGCAACCCCCTCCATAAAACGCCGAATTCCCGTTTATTAAGCAATTTGATATGGCCTGATTGCTGCCGGTGCAAAATATCCCGCCGCCAAACCTGGTGCTGCTCCCCACAGTCAATGTCGCCCCATTCGTCAGAGTGAATCCGATCAACCAGGAATTACTGGCCATATAAACGCAACGAATCGCCGCCGCACCGTTGGTCGTGCTGGGAGAGTTCCAAGCGCCCTTGATGATCGTATTGGCCGGGTCGTTATCCTTGCTCCGGACGGTGATTGACTTGTTGATCACAATCCGGTTGGTCAGCGCCCCGACAGCGGTGCCGCCGGTATCATACACGCCGTTGCTGACCCAGATCGTGTCATTAATTATTGATGCATTTATTGCGCCCTGAAAGTTGTTGGTGGCGTCCGCCCAGCCGCCTGTCCCCTGCCCGGTTCCGTTGGTCGCCACATACCACTCAACGGCCCGAGCTGCCTGGAGCGAACCGATCAATAAAACTGAGGTAAAAAAGATTTTCATACGCGATAATATTATACCATAGTTCATAAATTTCCAGAAAAAAATATTTACCGGCTGCCATCCGTGGAAGTTATACCGGATTATTTCGCCGCCTTCTCTTCTTTCTTTTCTTTTTTTTCTTCAATGCAATATAGATTTACAAGTCCGGTGTAGTACATCCGGCTGCCTTCAAAAACGGGACAACTCAACGTTTGCTCCAGTAGCGTGCCGGACCGTATCCCCCAATAGACGTAGCCGGTGCAATAACTTTCCACCCGATTTTTCGCGACCTGCTTGTATTGCCGGCCGGGTTCAAACACCACGCAGGTTCCCTCGTTGCCAAAGACATAGATGTATTTCCCGCCCAGGGCCGGGCTTGACGCCTGCGCGCCCCGGGAGACGCCGCCCGGACCGCTGTCTATATCAAGCACTTTCTGGTAGACAAGTTCCTGTTTTTCAACGTCCACCACCGAAAGCAGCCCGTCCACGTTAACGATATAGATCAATCCGTCATGGTAGAGCGGCGAGGCCAGGTTGTTGATCACCCACGGGAACCTGATAAACTTGAGAGTTTCAATCCTGATTGTTTTAAGACGTTCCTGCTTTTCCGGACTAATGCGCGCAATCTCCAGGGACTCCAATCCCGTCCCGCGTTCCCCGTTCATTGAGGGCACCGCGTAGATCATGTTGCCCTGGATAATCGGGGTCGCAAAATTCGACGCCGGTTTTACGATGACATTGCCGTCCTTAACCCGCAGCGCCCCAACCCCGCCGGCCCCCTGCCGGCCGTTGAATACGATCGCCTCGCCGCCAAACTTCGCGCCGACAAGCGACGAACTGCCGTTGCCTTCCACTTCCCAGGCCGCCTTGCCGGTTTGGGCATCCAGCGCGATATATCTATCGGTATTCAAGACCAGTTTTCCATCAACCAGGCAGGGTGAACCGTGATAACCATGTTCCTGCCGCACATTGATGCGATAATGATGAACCCACTTACGGTTGCCATCCATGTCATAGCAGACCGTCAGGCAGGGATGATAATTCACGTAGATGTTTTTCCCGTCCGTTACCGGCGTGCGCGAGGCGTAGCCCGGTTCGCCGATGGGCCCGGCTTTCCCCTCGTACTTCGCCTTGTCAACCTTGACCATCAAGCCCTCAATCTTCCCCTCCAGCGCGCCCTTTTCAACGAGGATTTTTTCCTGCCCGGTGATGGCGCTGGTCGTGAACATCTTGTCCAGCTCCGCCAGGCGGGCCAGCATCGGCTCCAGCTCCTTGAATATTTCCGGGCTGGCCTTCTTCTCCTCTTCGGTCGCGGCGTCATAAAAGGTCGTGGTGCGCGTCCAGAGTATCTTCCCGGTCATCTTGTCAACGCAGCTCAGCGTCCGCCAGTCGCCCAGGACAAAGATTCTGTCACCGGCGATGACCGGCGAGGCAATGCTCCAGCCTGGCAGGCGGACGGTCCAGCGGATGTTCTCGCCCGCATATTCGCCGCCCGGAACTCCATAAATGATCGGCTGGACATACCATATCACCATTGAAGCCGGGTCGTTGTTTCTGACTTGTTTTCTGATGCGCTCCGACGGCAGGCGCATGCCGCTCACCACCCTGAGCATTATGCTGT
>CAYYWX010000068.1:13610-18356 GCA_964475405.1 uncultured Verrucomicrobiota bacterium | reverse complement strand
GGAGGCATATCGTCCATGTCTGATATCAGCTGCAAATGTTTTGAAAGTGTTGAGCTGTTGAACAAGGCGGTGGCCGCCTTGCTCAGGCAGCATCTCGAGCGGGAATATCCCGGCCGGCACGCCGTCATGCTCCCCGGCGGCAGGACTCCCTTTGACGCCTATCGCCTCGTCGCCGACGTGACGCCTGTGGCCTCGTCCGGATTGAGAATATTCCTGAGCGATGAGCGCCTGGTGCCGGTCACATCCGCCGAAAGCAACTACGGCAACATGCAGTTCATGTTCAGGGCCTTGAACCTGGACGAAGACCGGGTTATCCGGCCCGATCCCGGCTTGGACCCCGCCGCTTCGGCCGGGCGCTATGACGGCGACCTGCGAAAGTTCATAAATAGCGGCGGGGTCATTTCGCTCGGTTTGCTCGGCCTGGGCGCGGATGGCCATACGGCTTCGTTGTTCCGCCAGGACGACTTGCGGCGCGGAACGGGACGTTACGCGATTCCAGTTGTCGCCCCGGACGGCCTGAACAGAATCAGCGTCACCGCCGATTTGCTCGCCAAAATTCAGCAGGTGGTTTTTGTCGTCGCCGGTCCGGAGAAGAAGGCGATTGTCGACAAGCTGATCGCCGATCCCGCGCGGGTCGTCGCCGGTTGCGCGGTGGCCGGGGTCAGGATGAAACAACTGTGGTTCGCGATGTAAAGTTTTCCCTGGCGAATCCGGGCGGATTGATTGTTGAACGGCGGTATGCTACAGTCCGACAATTAAATGAAGCGAACGGAAGATATTCAATATTCAATAATGAGCGCGCGCTATGGCCGTATTCCAATCCCATGATTTGATTGAGTTGCTTACGCCGAAGCAAAATTCGCCCGATTTTGAAGGCGATTTGGAAACCTTTTCGGCAAGGTTCAATAAAATCCGCGAACACGACGCCGTGGTTTCCATTCCCGACAATCCCTTGGGAAACATTCACTTTGCCGCGCCGGAAGTGCTCGCTCACCTGGAAATTTCATTTAATCCGGAAAGATGCCTTGTCCATGTTAATACCTTTCATCGCAAGGGCGACCTTGATGATTTTCTACGGCAGGCGAAAGAACTGGGGGTGAAATATCTGCTTTGCGTCAGCGGGGATGGAAGCCAGCGCATGGCCCGGCTCAGCCCGGCCGATTTCGGGGTAAACGTCGAAACGGTCACATCCGTCGAGCTGCTCGCCTATATCAAGGCGAAGCATGGCGGCGATTTCATCTGCGGCGCGGCGTTCAATCAATACGAGCCCGCGGACCATGAAATAAATAAATTGGAGCGCAAGCTTGCCGCCGGGGCGCGGTTTGTCATCACCCAGCCGGTTGTCGGCCGCGACGAACGCGTCCTGGATCTCGGGCGCCATGGCGTTCCGGTCATTGCGGGGGCATGGATGTCGAAAAGGATCGATCTCTTGAAACAGTGCCTCGGCGTCGAGGGGGAAAATATCCCCGGCAATTATGATCCCCTTGAAAATCTCCGGATTTTGCGCGAAACTTATCCCGGTTATCTGATATATTATTCGCTGCTGGGATTCAAGCGCGACTGGGCGGGGATAGTTCCCTGATGGTCGCGCGCAACCCGGATTGAAATCAGCATGAAATGAGGACGAATGAAAAAAAGAGAGATTAAAAAAAATGTTTTTCTGCTGCCGTGCGTGGACTGGCATCGGCGGCTGTTTGACGCCCTGATCCCGCTGCCGGACGGCACAAGCTACAACGCCTACCTTGTCCACGGCGGGGAAAAGACGGCCTTGATCGACACGGCCGACCCGGCCATGCTTCCCGAGTTCATGCTCCAGCTGGCGGACACGGACAATGTTGACTTTATTATTTCCAACCATGCCGAGCAGGACCATTCCGGCCTTATCCCGGAGGTCATGGGCAGGTATCCCCGGGCCGTGACGGTCACTTCCGAGAAAGGCAAAAAGATGCTCGTGGAGCATTTGGCCATTCCCGAGGAAAGGGTCCGGGCGGTGAAGGATGGCGAAACGCTGGACCTGGGAGGACGGACGTTGAAATTTATTTACACGCCCTGGGTCCATTGGCCGGAAACAATGTCAACCTGCCTGGTGGAGGAAAAGATTCTTTTCAGTTGCGATTTTTTCGGCTCGCACCTGGCAACATCCGACCTGTTCGCGGCCAATGAGGGCGTGGTTTACGAGGCCGCCAAGCGCTATTACGCCGAAATCATGATGCCTTTCCGGCAGATAATTGCCGGCAACCTGGAAAAACTGAAAGCGACCCCGATTGAAATCATCGCCCCGAGCCACGGGCCATTGTATTCGCGCCCGGCATTTATCATGGATGCCTACCGCGAATGGACAACCGGGGCGCCGCGCAACATGGTCGTGATCCCGTTCATTTCCATGCACGGCAGCACGGCCAAAATGGTCGATTGGCTGGTCGGCGCGCTGGTTGAAAAGGGCGTTTCCGTCCGGCCGTTCGACCTGGCCGTCACCGATCTCGGGAAATTGGCGATTGAGCTCGTGGATGCCGCCACGATCGTGATCGGGACGCCGACCGTCCAGCTCGGGCCGCATCCGGCGGTCAATTATGCCGTCAGTCTGGCCAATGCCCTCCGGCCGAAGGCGAAATTCGCCTCGATCATCGGCTCTTACGGCTGGAGCAGTAAGGCCGTTGAGCATATTTCCGCCCTGATCCCCAACCTGAAGGTCGAGGTGCTCTCGCCGGTGCTCTGCAAGGGCCTGCCGCGCGAAGCCGATTTCGCCGCGCTTTCCGCCCTGGCCTCGGCGATTGCCGCGAAACACGGGGAATTGGATTTGAAATAAAAAACATTTCTTAAGTCATGTCTTTTGTATATATTCTTTCCCCTTGAAAAGGGGATATTGCCTATGAATGAAGATCTGAAGGACAGGATCAGCCGGATTGCGGCCGGCATTGAAGAAATGCGCGGTTATCTTTGACGTTGCCGGGCGTCAGAAAACATTGCAGGAACTTGAAAAGCAGATGGCCGCGCCGGAATTCTGGAATGACCAGAACGCCGCGCGGGCCATTATTGACAAGGCCAACCAGGACCGCCTGATCCTCAACCCGTTCAAGGAGCTGGAATCCCGCCTGGTTGACTGTTCCCTCATGCTTGAACTGGCCGAATCGGAAAAGGACGAAACCCAGCGCCGGCATGTTGTTGTCGAAATCAACCGCGACCTGGACGCTCTGGAAAAAGATTACCGGAAGCGCGAGTTTGAATCCATTTTTGACGGCAAAATGGACCGGCAAAACGCCTACTTGAGCCTGCACGCCGGTGCCGGCGGAACGGAAGCCTGCGACTGGGCCTCCATGCTGTTGCGCATGTATCGCCGCTATTGCGAAAACCACGGGTTTGAAGTCAGCATGATGGACATGATGCCGGGCGACGAGGCCGGTTTCAAGAGCGTTACCCTGATGGTGGCGGGGCCCTACGCCTATGGCTATCTCTCGGCGGAACGCGGCGTGCACCGCCTGGTGCGCATCAGTCCCTTTGACTCCAACAAGCGCCGGCATACCTCCTTCGCCTCGCTGGATGTCATCGCCGAAGTGGCGGAGGATGTTGCCGTGGAAATTAACGAGGCTGACCTGCGCGTGGATACCTTCCGGGCGGGCGGGGGGGGGGGACAGCATGTCAACAAAACCGATTCGGCCATCCGCCTGACCCATTTGCCGACCGGCCTGGTGGTCGCCTGCCAGTCCGAGCGTTCCCAGCACGCCAACCGCACCAAGGCGATGAAGCTGATGCGGGCGCGCGTTTATGAATTGATGCAGGACCAGAAACGCCAGGAAATGGAAAAATTTTACGGCGAAAAGGGCGAGATTGCCTGGGGCAGGCAAATCCGTTCCTATGTCCTCCAGCCGTACACGATGGCCAAGGACCACCGCACCGGCGTTGAATGCGGTAACGTCATGGATGTGCTCGAGGGCAACCTGGACATGTTTATCCTGCCTTATATCAAATTGAGAAGAACCCGGAAAAAGCCGGCGGCGGTTGAAGAGGAGGAAGAATAAATGTCAGTGAACAGCATGACCGGGCACGGGCGGGGTGAGGCTTCGTTCAAGGGGGCGAAAGTCATTGTTGAACTTAATTCGGTCAATCATCGCCAGTTTGACCTGCGGATTGATCTGCCCCCGTTCCTGTCGTTCCTCGAAACTGAAATCCGGCAAATGATCCATGCCGTCCTGGCGCGCGGTTCGGTCTCCTGCCGCTGTTTTGTCGTCCCGGGCGCGCAATTATCCACCCAGCGGTTGATTGTCGACCAGTGCCTGGCGCGGCAATGCCTGCGGATGGCCCGCGCCACGGCGCGCCGGCATAAAACGGCGGATGATTTCGGGATCAGCGCGCTCTTCGGCGTGCCGGGCGTGATCAAGGTCGTTCCGGCCGACAGGAATGACGCCCGGCTGAAACACCTGGCGCTCGCCGCCTGCCGCCATGCGTTGAAACAATTGCGCGCGATGCGCCGCGTGGAGGGCGGCGCGCTGGGCCGCGAAATTCACCGCCGGTTGCGCTGCCTGGAAAGCATCCTGGGCAAGATTGCCCTTCGCCGCCCGCTGGCCGCCCGGGAATATAAGAATAAAATAGCCGGATTGCTCGCTTCGCTCGCGGGGGGCGCCGGCGACCGGAAAATTATGCGGGACATTGTCATGCTGGCCGAGCGCGGCGATATTGCCGAGGAATTGGAGCGCTCGCGGAGCCACTTCGCCCAGTTTGGCGGCCTGCTTGCCGGGCGGGAACCGGTCG
>CAYYWX010000068.1:0-13600 GCA_964475405.1 uncultured Verrucomicrobiota bacterium | reverse complement strand
ACTTCCTGGTCCAGGAAATGATGCGCGAAATAAACACGATCGGGTCCAAGTCTAATGATTGCATTATTTCCGGTTTGGTGGTAAAGTACAAATCAGAACTTGAATGTATCCGGGAGCAGGTCCAAAACATAGAATGATTTCTCTGAAGGACAAACCGCTTTTGATGGTTGTTTCCGCCCCCTCGGGGGCGGGGAAGACCACGCTCTGCAACCTGCTTTTGAACGAATTTCCCGGCATGACCCGTTCCGTTTCGTGCACCACCCGCAAAAAACGCCAGGGCGAGGTCCATGGCCGCGATTACTTTTTCATTACCTTGCCGGAATATACGAAGTGCCTGCATCGCGGCAAATTCCTGGAATCGGCCGCCGTCCATGGCCACCGCTACGCGACGCCGCGCTCGCCGGTGTTGGCGGCCCTGGCGGACGGCAAGGATGTCTTGCTGGTGATCGACGTGCAGGGCGCGAAAACGATCCGCAATAATATCCGGAAAGGGACGGACAATAATCTCAAGGCGGCGTTCGTGGATGTCTTCGTCGCCCCGCCCAGCATAAAGGAATTGAAAAAACGGCTCTTAAAACGCAGGAAGGATTGTCCCGCGGAAATAAAGGTCCGCCTGTCGAACGCGGCGCGCGAGATGAAGGCCTTGCGCGATTTTCGCTATGTGGTGGTCAACGACCGGCTCGAGCAGGCTTACAAAAGACTGCGTTCAATCGTAATCGCCGAGCATTGCCGCAATATCCATCCGGCCAGGTGAAGAAGGAATTTTGAATTGAAGATGCCGAAGGAACACAACATTCTGCTGGGCGTGACCGGTTCCATCGCGGCTTACAAGGCCGCCGAGCTGGTGCGCCTGATGAAAAAGCGCGGCTGGCAGGTCTCGGTCGTCATGACCGCGGCCGCGACCCGTTTTGTGGGCGAATTGACCTTCCAGACGCTTTCGCAGAATCCGGTCCTGGTTGATGAGTTTGAAAGGAATGAAGAATGGGACCCGGCCCACGTCTCCCTCGCGGACCGCGCGGATGTTTTCGTGATCGCGCCCTGCACGGCGAACGTCATCGCCAAGCTGGCGCATGGTCTGGCGGACGACGCCCTGACTTCAACGGCGCTGGCCTGCCGGGCGCCGCTTTTGGTCGCCCCGGCCATGAATGAAAACATGTGGGTGCATCCCGCCACGCGCGATAACCTGCGCTTGATCAAATCCCGCGGGGCGGTGATCGTCAACCCGGAACGAGGCCAACTGGCCTGCGGCTGGGTGGGGGAAGGACGCCTGGCGCCGGTCGACAAGATCATGGCGGCGGTTGAGAAGGCGCTGCGGGCACGCAGGGGTGTTGCTGCCCGGAAATGAAATTAAGTAACATTCAACTTCCAACATCCAACTTTCAATCGTGGCCTGCAACCTGTCAGGACTTTGATTTAATCCGATGTTGAAAGTTGGGTGTTGAACGTTCAAAGTTTTTGTCTGCGGACTAATCTTATGAAAATCATCGTCACCGCCGGCCCCACCCGGGAACCGATCGACCCGGTGCGCTTTATCAGCAACCGTTCCAGCGGCAAGATGGGCTACGCTCTCGCCGCCGCGGCGCGGCGCAGGGGCCATAAGGTGGTCCTGGTTTCAGGGCCGGTATCAATTGATCCTCCGCCCGGCGTCCGTCTTGTAAAAGTGGTAACGGCCGCGGATATGCTCTCGGCAATAAAAGAAAAAATCGGGTGGTGCGACGCGCTTGTCATGTCGGCCGCCGTCGCGGACTGGCGTCCGGCGAAATTCAGCAAAAAGAAAATAAAAAAAAACAATATGCCGGATTGCCTTCCCATTGCGCGGAATCCGGACATTCTCCTGGCGCTCATCCCGAAAAAGGGGAAGAGAATATTCGTCGGTTTCGCGGCGGAAACCGGCCGGGTTCGCGGCGAAGCCCTGCGCAAACTGCGCGAAAAGAATCTTGATATGATCGTCGCCAACGACGTCAGCCGGAAGGATTCCGGGTTTGAAACCGATAATAACCGCGTGACGCTGTTTTCAGCCGGGGGTGCACATCTCAAGCTGCCGCTGATGCCAAAGCGGAAAATTGCCGAACTGATAATCAGGTTGATTGAACAAAGGCTGTAGTGCGGGTTGTCGAGACGGTAAGCTATTCGCAGAATATGAAAAAGACATTGATCGTAGTGCTGGTGCTTGTTTGCTCATCATGCGTAAGTGTAAAACGAGCTAGACCACCTGATCCTGCGATCATGGCGACAGAGTGGCTTGGTTTCTGCGGTTGCGAGATATTTTACCTCGCGCTGTCTTCAAATGGCACGGGGACATGCGTCTACATGTTCCCAAATGAAAGCAGCGGATCAGTCTCGACTGTCACGGACTGGAAAGTGACCAACTTCACAATCTCCATATCGTGCAAGGGCGTCACCTATCCCGAAGAAACCATCCGAATCACAGGGCATGCATCCGGGTCATCCATTGATGCCAACATCCATGGATCAAGTCCTGAATGTCCGTGGCAGAGGAAAGGAACACTCAGACGTGTGGACGATATTCTGCGCGAGATCAGTGTTGGTCGTAAAGGAACAGAGATGAAGTAACTGCGAAGCGCATGGAGGCTATCGGGAACCTGCGGTTTCCTCAACCTCATGCGTGACGTTAGATTTTGTATAGTCTATCCAATAATATAGACAGGCTCGTTTAAACCCTTGTCAAGGACTCGACAAACTGCCTGGGCGAAAGGCCGGTTGTCTTTTTAAACGCTTTTGAGAGATGATAGGGGTCGCAAAAGCCGGTTGCGTCGGCGATCGTTTTCAAGGTCTGCCCTTTCAATAACAATGTTTTTGCGTTTTCAATCCTCATCCGCCGCCGGGCATTTATCGGCGACTCGCCCGTATCGGCCTGATAGCGGTGGCATAATGTCGAAAGACTCACGTTGAAATGGCGGGCAATTTCTTTCAAATGAAGGGGGATTGAGCACTGTGCCCGCAGGTAACTTTGAACCGATTCAGCCCACGGTGATGATCCGCTGCGCGGACTGCCGGCACCGGCCCGATAAGTTTCATTCTTGATGTACCTGCTCGATAAAAGCAATCCGATAATTTCACAAAGAACAGCCTGCGCCTTCCAGAATCCGGCATTGCCTTCCTCTTTCCCGATGCGCGCGGCCTTCTGGAGCAATGGCGGGAATAAACCTTCCGGATCGATAAACCGGGCATATAAATAATCTTTGGGAATCAGTTTGTGCAGGCCGACCAGTTCTCCGCCGGTAAAAACCACCCAGGCGTCTTCAATCGGTCCGGGTGTTTTGCGCATGTCTTCGGTATAAGGCGCGCGCGGAGGATATAAATGCCCGACCCGCGGCAAACGCTCCTGCCAGGCGCGGGAACGTCTGCCGATTTTATATCTGCCGTTATCCGAAATGCTGTAGTCAAAGACCCAGTAGTTGTGGATGAATGTCGGGGAAATCCCGGCGTTTTCCTGAACGCGGCTGGTGGCGTTGATCAAAACCGGGCCGGAGCGGTATTTGGTTTCCCAGACAAATCCGTATGACGTTGTCCGTGACATTTTTTTAATCCTGAACCCTGAACTTCGAAAAGGTCTTTGCACGAATATACAAAAGAAATGCAATTCTATCCATTACTTATTTTTGATATTTATTGCATGTTAAGAAGGTAAATAAAAAGGAGGCTGAGTATGATGCGAAAAGTCATGTCGATTGTCGCCGTGGTTGCTTTGCTTTGCCTGTCGGCCATGTCGGCCGACAAGTCGTTCGAGGTCCTGGGCATCGGCGGGGCGGGCGGCATGTATGCCGCGGCCATATCGCCCCAGGATCCCAACCTGATGTTTATCGCCTGCGACATGAACGGCAGTTACCGCTCCGCCGACGGCGGCAAGCATTGGGAACTGATCCACCATCGCCAATTGAACAGCAGTTTGCGCTGCCGGCCGTTATTCGTGAAGGACGCGGTGATCTGGGTCAGCAGGGGAACGCCCAGGATCAGCCGTGACAAAGGCGCGACCTGGACCGCGTTATTTGAAGGCAAGGCCCCCTGGAACGGCGAAATCACCCGCATGGCTGCGCTCCCATCCGATAATTCCGTTCTTTTATTCGGCGCCGCCGGGGAAATATGGCGTTCAGCCGATGGCGGGAAAAACTGGACACTGGTAAAAAGCGGCGCGGTGCAGTCCCTCCTCGGATTAGGAAATAAATTTTATGTTGCCTTGGACAATAAACTGCTGATCAGTTCGGATAAAGGCGGGACTTGGGAAGAATTGACCGTGCCCGAGGCAAAGGGACAGAAATTCCTGGCGCTGGCAGGCGGCAAGGATGGCGGCGCAAGCGTGATTTACGGGGCGGTTGAGAAGGGGTGCCTGCTTCAATCCTCGGACGAAGGAAAGACATGGAAGGCGGTTGAAGCTTATCCCTGCGGCACCGCCGAAGTCAGGATGACGCCCAACCAAACCAGGGTGGCCTATATCGTTCAACAAGGCAACAGGTTTGTCCTGCAAACAACGGATGGCGGGAAAACATGGGATTATTCCTTCAAGATGAAACGGATCAACGGGCAGGCGGCCAACGTGGAAAAATCATGGGTTCAGACCGAGCTTGGCTGGGGTTACACGGTTATGCCGCTCGGCCTGGAAGTTTCCCCGACCGATCCGAACGTGGCGATGGTCAGCACCGAGGGTGACTTTTACATCACTCGCGACGGCGGCAAGACGTGGCAGCAGCTCATGAACATCGCGCATGGCGTCCTCCCGGGCGACCCCGGCAAGCGCTACGAATGCAACGGCCTGGAAGTCACGGCCTGCTTTGGGTTCTTTTTTGATCCCCTGATCAAGGACCGGCGGTATATTGCCTATACCGACATCGGTTTTGCGCGCAGCGTGGATGCCGACAAGACATGGACCCACGCCACGGAGGGATGTCCATGGGGGAATACTTACTACCAGGTCGCTTTTGATCCGGCCATCACGGGCAGGATGTACGCCGCCACGAGCAACCGGCATGGCATCCCCCAGTGGGGGTATACTGACAAAAACAGTGGAGAGGCGGGCGGCGGCGTGTGCGTGTCGGAGGATGGCGGAGTCAACTGGAAGATTTTGGGAACCGGCCTTCCCAAGCTGCCCTGCACGTCGATTTGCATAGATCCCAAATCGCCCAAGGGCAATCTGACGCTATACACGACGATGTATGAAGGCGGCTGCTATAAATCAACGGATAACGGCAAAACGTGGGTGAACAAGTCCAACGGCCTGGGTAATCCGGGCAACCTGCATGCCTACAAGGTGAGCGTTCATCCCAAGACGGGCGCGGTCTACTGCGGCATTACGGCATTCCGGGAGAGCAGCACTTTCCCCGTGCCGGGCGGCCTGTGGAAATCAACCGACGGGGGCGAGACCTGGACGGACCTGACCAGGGATCTGAAACTTCACTGGCCGGGCGGCTTCGCGATTCATCCCGAAAATGACGACGTCATCTACCTCACGGCCGGCACGATTCCCGGCGGTGCGGAGGGCGGGGTTTACGGCACGACCGATGGCGGCAAGACCTGGACGCGCTTGATGAAGGACGCGGATTTTGCCAGGACGGGCGGACCCGGGTATTGCCAGTCATTCTACGTCAATCTTCATCCGGCCAGGCCGGATTATGTTTACGTGGGCACATCCGCCCATGGACTGTGGGTCAGCACGGATGCCGGCAAGACCTGGCGCCGGTTTGAAGAATTGCCTTTCGGCGACGCCGGCAACGTGACGTTTGACCCGGCGAACCCGGAGATCATGTACGTCTCCACGTTTGGCGCCGGCATCTGGAAGGGCCATTACCTGCCGTAGGATGGGTTGGGACAGGGAACGGGGATCACGGCGTGATGGCTCAGTTCCGGCAAGGCGATATCCCTGACCATTGCCGGCGGAACAACCCCGGGCTCCATCGGCTTATCTGCGCCCAGCGCCTTGCGGATATTGCGCAGAAAACACGGCAGGCCGAACGCCCGCGCGCGCGCTTGATAGGCGGCAAGGCGATGCAGCGCCCGCTGCGAAGAATATCCGCTTTCGGGAAGCGCCTGATGAAGCATTAACGCCATGTCCACTAAAATCGCAGTTTCGCCGGTGTCTTTAATTTCGCGATGTTTAATCCGGCTCCATAATTCATTCAGACAGGCCGGATTAAAAGCCAATGCATACGCTTTTTCTAGTCGCTCTCTTGGATTCATTATATTTGTTCCATCCACATGCGCAAATCGGTTTTCAAATTTTCCAGGTTCTCCAGGACCAGCGGATCCGTGTTGAATGGTTCCGGCAATGCGGCAACCGCCGATTGGATGCGTTCAATGGACGGCCGCGCCGTTTTAATTACGTGCTGTATGTCGGCCTGATCGATTGCATCATAACGAATGAGTTTGCTGGCGACGAGATCGGCGGCGGGAACAGTTTTGACCGTCAGCCGTTTGCCGTGCCAAAGCACAATTTCATCATCAACTCCGGGTTTTCTCAGGCATAAACGCAGGGATGATATCCATTCAATATGATCGCGCGACGTATTTTCGGGCGGGTTGACGCTCAAGCCGGAGCGCTCGGCCGCGCGGCAAAAATCAGGATAATTTACCCGCGAGTATGGCGCGGCAACGTCAATATCCAGGCTCGTGCGTCCTTCTTCATCCAATAAAATAAACGCGGCGCTGCCATAAACAACCAATTCGGTTTCTTCGGAAAGCGCCTCGTCCATGGCGCTTAAATATTCAAGTAATCGGTTCTTGTCCATGTTTTCGTCATTATACTCGGCAACCGGTAAATCACAAGATTATAAGTCCGGCACTATTGGCCGGACCGGATCGTGAACGTGTTTCCGTCGGAGACTACCGTGATGTTTCCCTCCAGGCCGTTGACATAAACCCGCCCGTCCTTGGTCAGGCGCCGGGCGCGCGCGCTTCGCTCCGAAAGCCATAGTTCCCGCGGGGAGGGGACTATGAATGCCTTTGCGTTCACGGCGGCAAAGAAACCGTCGTTGGCAAATGATTCGGCGCCGTGATGCGGAAATTTCAGGATATCGGCGCGCAACATCTCCGGCGGGCAGTTTGTCGCCAGGTAATCGCCCATGGCGCGGTTCAGGTCGGCGGCGAAGAGTATTTTGATCTTTTCATGGGTGAGCATCAGCACGGCCGAAGTGTCGTTGATGTCCGTGCGGCCGACGGGCGTGTCCAGGCCGTCAAAAACGCAAATCACGCGCAACTCCGTGTTTTTTCCAAGATGCCATGCGGTGTCTTTGCTCATGGCTTTCAGGGGAATATTTCTTTCCCGCAGCCCGGATTTTATTTCGGCGATTTCCCCGTTTGAACAGCCCCAGGGTTCGTTCGTGACAAGGTTTTCCGAAGGAGGATTGAAATAAACGCTGCCGATCGGGATCCCGGAAGCAAGCAAAGGGATAAGCCCGCCGTAGTGATCGCGGTGGCCGTGCGTGATGATGACCGACTGGATATATCCGCATTTTTTGTTCCGGAGAAAATTGACCAGCTTTTCGCCGCTTTGCCGCGAGCCGGTGTCGATCAAAACACGGTTGGTGACGCCAATAGTCAAGAATTGCGCGTCGGCCTGGGTTTCGGGCGTGTTGACGTCAATGGATGTCCATTCCAGGATGTCCTGTTTTTTCTGGCAGCCCGCCAATGCGATGGCTATCAGGAAAAACGATATTATTCGGAAGAATATAAATTTTTTGCCAAAGGCGGACAAGCCGGCGGAGGGAAAAGATACGCGGCAACAGAGTGCCGCGGCTACAGGAGAAAATGTAGCCGCACTCTCCGCCACAGGCGGATCTGCCTGCGGCATGACGTGAGGCGTCCGAAACAATGGGTGTCTTTTCCGGCCTGATTTGGCGAAAGGAATCATTTTATAACCTAACGGATGACGAGGTGCAAACGTTGCAAAAACTTACCGTGATTTCACCGGGACAGAAGACGGTGTTTCGGTCGGCAGAAATGGCGGCACGGGACATTCAAGAATGGAGGCCACGGCCCGTAATAACTCGGCCTCGCTTGTCGTCACTTTTCCGTCATGGGTGACACAGGCGCAGCAGGCATCCAGGAAATATTTTTTAATCCCGGGCGCGGACAAGGCCAGTTCGGCCAGCGCCTTGTCCGCCTGCAGCAGGCCGCATTGCCGTTTGGGTTGCATTGGCGTTTCTCCCGCAGCGGGAAGTCTTTTTACGCCCGCGCTGAAGGCGCGCGCCGCGGCGGCATCATCTTCGTTGCCGTAATAGGCAAAAGTTGAAAGGACGGCGTACATCGACGGCAAGAAACTTTTCAAGTTGGATGAAGGAAAGGCGTTTTTCTTTTCGCGCCGGGTCCAGCCCTTGATCTGCGCGGTCACCATGGCCTGCACCATGTATTCAAACAGGGTGATCGTTCCGTCTGATTCAACGAGGTGCCGGAGCTGTCCGGCAAATGTCTTCAAATCCGCCGCCGGCAAAGTGCGCAGTGTTGCCGTGGCCAGGTCGGCCAGCGGCAAAAGCCACTCCGGAGGGCTTCCTTTTACCGGCGGCAGCAACGCGACCGCCGCGTTATAAACGTTTTCTTCGGCGTTGTCACTGAGATAGAGCAGCTGCTTGTTCCGGGTTTCGTCATTATCGGAAATTACCATTGCCGCGATCAAGCCCCGGGCGGAAGCTGGATCGCGCGCGGCGGAACGGATTTCGTCCGGAATCGCGGCCAGCCATCGCCCCGTGTTGAGCAGGCTGTCCGCGTCCATCCGGCCGACGGTTTTGAGCGCCTGCTTCGGATCAAGCGCGATCGAGCGGCCGGACGCCGGCCGGCCGGGGGCCATGCGCGCGGCCGTCCCGCCCGGGGATGATGTTTCCTCGTCGGCAACGAACGCCATTGTCGGGGAAATTTCGGGAAACGTTCCGTTGAATGCCGGGTCAATCCGGCGAATCCGTTCCGCGAGGGGCGGGTGGGTTGACATCAGGTTGAAAAACGAATGCCTTAATCCGTCGGCAAAAAATAAATGCGAGGCGTCCTCGGCGCTCGGGCTGCTGATCTCCCCGCCGGTCGTAATCCCGCCGATTTTTTTGAGCGCCCCGGCGATGCCGTCCGGATTGCGGGTGAACTGGACCGAGGCCGCGTCCGCCAGGAACTCGCGCTGGCGGGAAACGGCGGACTTGATCAGGCGCGCGAAGAAACCGCCGATATCCCCGATCACCATGAGGCTCAGCCCGGCGAGGACGATGACGATCGCGTTGCCTCCTTTTTTGCGCACTGACCCGCCGATGGCGGAGCGGGAGGATTGCGAAGAGATCCTGAAAATCCACCAGCCGATGAGGCTGATCAGCAGGATGCCGTGCAAGACCCCCATGAGCCTGAGGTTGAGGCGCATGTCGCCGTTGAGGATATGGCTGAACTCGTGCGCGATGACACCCTGTAATTCGTCCCGGGATAAGAGATTCATGCAGCCGCGGGTCACGCCGATGATGGCGTCGCGCGTTGAAAATCCCGCCGCGAAGGCGTTGATGCTTTCCTCGTCAAGCACATAAACCCTTGGCACCGGCATGCCGGAGGCAATGGCTATTTCCTCGACGACGTTCAGCAGGCGGCGCTCGGCCGGCTCGGTTGTCTGGAGATTGAGCGGCTGCGCGCCGAACATCCGGGCGACGGCCTCGCCGCCCGCCGAGAGGAGGCTCATCTTGTAAATCGTGCCGGTGGAAATTACCGCCAGCGTTCCAAGCGTGGTGTAGAGGAAAAAATACGGGTCCCAGAGGCGCTTGATGGCAGTGAGCAGGTCGGTTTCCGCCGCGGGCTGTTTTCCGTTTAGGAAAAAAAACGCCAGGACGAAATAAACGGCGATAATGATCAAAACAACGGCCACCGCGAAGAAAAAAGTCAACAGCAGCGTGTTCTGCTTCGCGCGTTCCTGATGTTCAAAAAAGTCCATGGTTTGGCGGGTTGATAAACTGAAGGCTGCCAGGCTCGTCCGGCATGTCCCGCCGAAGCGGCTTCGCGTAGGGGGAAGCGTTTCCTCCTGCGCCAATGCTATGGCGGACAAGTCGCCCGGGCGAAAAGACTGTTAGGCTTCTGTTTGTTTATTTTATATTGAACATTTAATGACTGTTCGAGTGTTTGTCATTCCCATGAAAATGGGAATCCAGATATTTATTCTGTCTGCCAGATCGTCGGCTAGTGCGCCAGCGGCAGATGGATTCCCGCTTTCGCGGGAATGACAGATGTATTAAACAACCTGAATCGATGCATTATTTCTGCTGGAACGACACTTTCTGCGCTTCCCGTTCTTCCGGCTTGGCGACCTCAAACAACTGGGCTTCGTTGAACCCGAGCGGGCGGGCAATCAGCAGGTCGGGGAATGTTTCCCGGGCGGTGTTGTAGACCATTACGGTGTCATTGTAGGCCTGGCGCGCGAAAGCGATCTTGTTTTCGGTGGAAGTCAGTTCTTCCATCAAGGTCAGCATGGTCTGGTTGGCCTTCAAGTCAGGATAGGCCTCCACGACCGCGAACAGCCTTCCCAGGGCGCCGCTCAGTACCGATTCGGCCCCGATCAACCCCTGGATGGCGGAAGCATTGCTGGGATCAGAGGCGGCCTTCTGGACGGCGGACGAGGCCTGGTTGCGGGCGTTGGTAACCGCTTCCAGTGTCTGGCGTTCGTGTTGCAGGTAGCCTTTCGCGGTCTCGACCAGGTTGGGAATCAGGTCATAGCGACGCTTGAGCTGGACGTCAATTTGCGAAAATGAATTTTTAAACCGGTTGCGCAGGGTAACCAGGTTATTATACCTGACAATCACGAAAACGGCCAAAATTACCAACACGGCAACTATCGAAAAAAATATGACCATTTTATATCTCCTTCATTATATTGCTGCTTTAAGTTCAAGTCAGCGTTTACATTTCACGATCTCTTGTTTAGACATAATAATATCAACCGGCCGGAACTTGTCAAAGCGGATTTATAATGATATTTTATAAGGCTATGAATGGACCAGGAAGGTCAAAGCCCGGCATGAAAATGCCGGTCGTGGTCGGGATCGGCGAAATTCTCTGGGATATGCTGCCGTCCGGCAGGAAACTCGGCGGCGCGCCGGCGAATTTCGCTTATTTTGCCGGCGCGCTGGGGGCGGAATCTTACATGGCCAGCACTGTCGGCCGCGATCGTCTCGGGCGGGATATATTGTCCAAACTTAGGAAAATGGGATTCAGCCGGAAATATGTCGCGGTTGACCAAGTCCATCCCACTGGCGTGGTGGCGGTTCAGCTGGACCCGGCCGGCAAGCCCACTTACGAAATAAGGAAAAATGCCGCCTGGGATTATGTTCGCTTTACGCCCGGGTTGCGCGCGTTGGCCGCCCGCACGGACGCGGTCTGTTTCGGATCGCTCGCGCAGCGTTCGCCGGTCAGCCGCGCGACGATCCGCCGCTTTGTTTCGTCAATGCCCGTTGCCGCCCTGAGAGTCCTGGACGTCAATCTCCGGCAGTCATTTTATGGCCGTAAAATCATCCATGATCTTTTAACGCTTTCAAATGTTTTCAAGCTTAATGATGACGAGCTTTTAATCATTGCGGATTTGTTCTCCATCCCGGGCAACGAGGAGGCGGTCGTGAGGCGTTTAATGCGAAAGTATGCATTGAAAGTTGTTGCCGTTACGAAAGGGGCCAAGGGCGCAGTTCTTTATTGCCCGGGGGGGGGTTATCCGATAAAGGGCAGGAAAATCAGGATTGCCGACACGGTCGGCGCCGGGGATGCGTTTACCGCAGGCCTCGTCATGGGATTGCTGCGGGGATTAAAAATGGATATGATCGTCGCCCTGGCCGGCAGGCTGGCGGTGTATGTGTGCGGACAGCGGGGCGCCACCCCTCATTTGCCGGTGGAAATCCGGCGCGGGTGGCAAAAACAATAATAACAGGAACCGAGATCATCATGTTCTGGAAAATCTGCCTAATGTCGGTTTTGCTGACTGGCTGCCTCCCGGCAGCGCGCGCGGTTGACTGGTACGTGGCGACCAACGGCGCCGGGCAGGGGACGAACGGATGGGCGGACGCCACCAACGACCTCCAGGGCGCGATAGACAGGATTGTGTCCGGCACGGTATGGGTCAGTAACGGCACTTACAGCACCGGCGGCAGGATAGTGGGCGGCACTTACAACATGCTTCTGACCAACCGGGTTGTGATCACCAACTCAATCACGGTCCGGAGCAAGGACAACAACCCGACCAACACGATCATCAAGGGCGCCTGGGACCCTGCCACGACCAACGGCCCGGCGGCGGTCCGCTGCGTTTACATGGCCGCCAATTCCGTCCTGATCGGGTTCACATTGACCAACGGGGCCACGGTGCCAACAAACGGGTCGCCGTCGCAAACCTACGACCGGCGCGGCGGCGGCGTGTTTTGTCCGAATATCACCACCCCGGTGATATCCAACTGCTTAATAACCGGCAATACGTCGCTTGGCCAGTTTGACGACGGCAGTCTTACCTATGGCGGCGGCGGGGCGCACTTCGGCTCTCTCTTCAACTGCACCCTGATCGGCAATTCATCGCAAGCCGGCGGCGGGGCGTGGAGCAGCACGCTCTCCAACTGTACATTGATCGGCAACTTTACCGTTGCCGGGTCGGGGCCTAACGGCGGCGGAGCCTACAGGGGCAGCCTGTATAACTGCACGCTGGTAAGCAATACGGCAATTGCATACGGCGGAGGGGCGATGGGCTGCACCTTGTTATATAACTGCACCCTGATCAGAAACACGTCAGGGCAAAATGGCGGCGGGGCGGCCCATTCCAACCTGCGCAACTGCACCTTGGCCGGCAATTCATCTAGTTGGGCCGGCGGAGGAGCGTATGGAGTTGGTTACCAGTTATATAATTGTTTATTGACCGGCAACTCGACCGGCGGCGACGGCGGGGGCGGAACGTTTGGAATGATTTTGTATAATTGCACAGTGATCAACAATAAGGCAACCGTGGGCGGCGGGACGCAGGGTGGTACCATGTATAATTGCATCGTGTATTTTAATTCAAGCGCCGCCAGTTCAAATTGGAATTCATCAACATTTACAAACAGCTGCACGCTGCCCGCCGCGGCCGGGGCCGGGAATATCACCGGCGACCCGATGCTGGTTAATACAAATATCGGCAACTACCGCCTTTTGTCGCGTTCGCCCTGCATCAACGCCGGGACCAACTATTCATGGATGACTGATCCAACCGACGTGCGCAGTAAAGATTTGGACTTCCGGCAGCGCCTCCGCTATGGGACCGTGGACATGGGCACCTATGAACACATCCGCGCGGGCACCGTCTATGGTGTAAGGTAATAAAACAAGAAAGGAAAATCGACAATGAAGATCAATCGGAATGGAATTATGGCAGTTGGATTGGCTCTAATTTTCCAGCTCATCGGTGTTTCCCCTGTTGCGGCCGCCGAGGCATCGCTGGGCTCGGCGGAGTTCCGTCCGTCCCCGGAAAAACCGGTCGGCTGGCGCGGTGATGGCACGGGGCATTTCCCGGGCGCCACCCCGCCCACGAGCTGGAATTACAAGGACGGCAAGGGCGCCAATATCGCCTGGCAGGTCCGGATGCCGTTTGACTCCCCCAGTTCCGTGATCGTGGTCGGCGACAAGCTTTTCA
>CAYYWX010000067.1:0-18974 GCA_964475405.1 uncultured Verrucomicrobiota bacterium | reverse complement strand
GTAGAGCACCACGTTCGCAACGTGGGGGTCGGGAGTTCGAATCTCCTCCGCTCCACCCTTCGCTCGATAAGCCGAGCTACGGGTGGCGAGCCGCATTAACAATGTTCCCGAACGAAGGGTGCGCCCTTTCAGGGATACCCCACGGTCCTGCGCCTTGCGCTATAGGCCAAATCCCATGCGTCATGGTTCAAATAGGTTTTCGGATAGACTCTTGTTATGACAATTCGCAACCCGGTCGGTATTTGTCTTGACCGGCGGACGGGGTTAACTAAATTCAGGCCTCAGTTTTGCGGCGAAAGGGCTCGGTTTGAAAAAAAGCGGCTGGTAAAGAAATGAAAAAGTCAAAATTCAAAATTGAGATTATTGAGGAAAAATCGGTGCGCAAGGCCGATGACGCCCTGATCCGGAAATTACTTTCCGAATGTTTCACGAACAACAGCGGTTTTTGTTTCGAAACCCGCCAGTGGCACAGTGTCCCGCAATACGTGCTCCTGAACCGGAAGAACAGGGCGATTGCCGGGCATGTCGCCATCGTGCTGCGCGAAGTCTCCTGCGGGCGGAAAAAGTTCAAGGTGGCCGGCATCCAGTCCCTGGCGGTCGGGAAGAAAAGCCGCGGCACCGGGCTTTCGCAGGCCCTTATGACCGAATCAATGGCGGAAGCGTGGCGCAGGGGGATGGAATTCGGCCTGCTCTTCTGCATCCCCGAACTTGAGCGTTTTTACGCGTCCCTGGGCTGGAAAAGGATTGATGGTCCGGTAGTCATGCGGGACGAATCCGGCGCGAAAAAAAATATCCCGCCCAAAAACATCGCCATGATTCTCCTTCTGTCCGCAAGGCCGTTCCCGGCCGGGACGGTTGATTTGAACGGGCAGGATTGGTAGATGTAGAAATGTTCCGCCGTTCATGGTTCACCATTCGGCCTTGCTCATGGCAGGCGGTTCACAGTTTCCACCAGAGGCGGATTTAATGCTCAAAATTTATCGGAACATCCTTGAAGGTTGTCCGCCACGGGCGGATCCGCCAAAGGCGGAAAAGTTGGACGTTGGATGTTGAATGTTTCTTGATCTGAACATCTTAATTATCGGAAACGTTCAAGGCTTGCAGTTTTCCGCCGTTTGCGAATCAGCAATCATACCGGCTGCCGCCGATGAATTCCCTCAGGAGCGAATCATCCGGTATCATCGCGGTGTCTGAAATTTCCTGCAGGGGCGAGAGGAACTCGCAAATTCGCTTGGCGCGGATATAGGCGTCCTGGTGATGGGCGTCCTCGCGGTAGCGTTCCATCGCCTTCGGGAAATATTTGAAGACTGCGTGTTTCAGGACCGGAAGCTCGTAGGGCAGGGCGCTGTTGACCAGGAAGTCGGCGGTGGCGATAAACGGAATGATGTTCTGCAATTCGCTGCGCCGGACATAGTGCCAGTGCGTCAGGGTGGCTTCCGGCTTATAGTTGCGGTGCAGCTGGTCGCGGATCATGCGCCGCATCAGGCGGTTGTCCGCCCAGCGCATAAAGGTGCCGTCCTCGGAACGGAGCTGCCCCAAAGTTTCAATATAGATCTTGAAAATGACGGAGGGCGGGATGCCGGAGGTCATTTCCGCGAAGAGCCCGTGCAGGCTGTCCAGGAGCAGCAGCTGGTTCTTTTCAAGATTCATGGCCTGGACGTTGAGCGTGCGTTTGCCGGTCTTGAAGTCGTAAACCGGGGCCAGGATCGTCTTGCCTTCGAGGAGGGCGCGCAGGTGCTCGTTGATCAGCGCCAGGTCAAGGGCGTGGGGCGACTCGTAGTCGTAATCGCCGAATTCGTCCTTCGGATGCTTTTCAAGGTCAAAAAAATAATTGTCCATGATCAGCGACTTGAATTCAATCCCGTCCTTCCTGAGCTTCTCGCCCAGCTTCATGGTGGTGGTCGTTTTGCCGGAGGAGGAAGGGCCGGCGACGATGACCACGCGCGCCTTGTCGCGCCTTTTGACGATTAAATGCGCGCAGCGCGTCAATTCATCCTCGTAACGCTTGTCGGACTCGCCGACCAGGGCGGCAAAGCGTCCCTGGGCGATAATCCGGTTCAACCCGCTCATGGAGTCGCAGTCATGATTGATATTCCAGCGCAGGACCTCGTATATTTTTTTATAGGGGATGTTATCGGTAAATTCAAAGGAGCTTTCCCGTGACGAGCGGGCCTTGGCGCGCTGGGAACGGTAGGCCGTGTAGGCGCGCGCGGTTTCGGCCTGGCCTTTTTCCAGCAGTATTTTTTCGACGATATCCTGGATTTCTTCCACGCTCGGCGCGGAGGCTTCCGGTCCGCTGTCCAGGAGCGCGCGCTCGACATCCAGGCTGATGGCGTCGGCCAGGCGCCGGTCGGCTTTTTTTATCGAGGCCATCGCCCTGAAGATTGCGGTCGCAATCCGGTCGCGGTCGTAGGGCACAAGGTTGCCTTCGCGCTTGATAATCAATTTAATGGGCGCTTCGTTTTTCATGGCTTTGCCGGATGAAGCATTGCGTTTTTTATGCAATAGATCAAATGATATTTGCCCGGGCGGGGCTTCCCGCGATTATGGCGATTCATCGCCGCCGGGTTGGGATTCGTCAATGACCGCCTCTTTCCTGAGTCCGGCGATGAAATCGGTCAGGGCCCGGTTCTGGCGCAGGCGGCGCACGAGCAGGCGCGTCTTGTCGACCAGTTTTTGCAGCAGTTCGGAATCCTGCTTGGCGTCCGCCGGCACGAGCTCGGATTCCTTTAAATATTTCATGGTTTCGTCGTCGGTCGGCTCGGGGACGGCGGCGATGACCGTGCTGACAAGTTTTTCCACCCGGCACGCGTTGCGGATGGTGTCCCGGACAGGATCCGTCCCGGGGGAACGCGGTCCGGGCAGCAGCGCCAGGAAACGGTCAATCTCCTCGTTGGTTGCGTCAATCTTGCGCCGCACGGCCTCCGCCAGGAGAAGCTGGCGGTTGACGGCGAGTTCCCTGGCCTGCCGGCGGAGCTCCGGGATCTGCTTTTGGATTTCCCCGGCCGGCAGTTGCTTTTCGCCGGCGCGCATTAGGCGCTTGAATTCCGTCTCGATTGCTTTTTCGTCAATGGGCTGGTTATTCACGGAAAGCATGGTGGCAAAAGTCCTTCAGTTATCCGCTGGTGCGCATTGCGCCCTTCGTTTCCCCGGCGACCCAGCGGGCATAATCCGGGCCGGCCTGCGCGCCGGTCACGGTTATTTCCGGCAGTTCATACGGGTGATGTTTTTTGATGAAATCCGCCAGGCGGTCGGCGAGGCCGGATGTTGTTTTGACCGTGAGCAGAAACTCGTTGGTTGATACGGTTTTGCCCTGCCAGCGGTAAAGGCTCTTGATCGGCGCTGTCTGCACGCAGGCCCCTAGGCGCCGCGCGAGAATAAGCGCGGCGAGTGTGGTCGCGTTTACTCGCGAGGCGACGGTCGTTTGCACGATCGCGATTTTACGGTTGAATTTCACGCCGGCCATTATAGTTAAATGGCGGTCGTTGACAAGATTTTCGCGCTTGACTGTTATTCCTCCCTGGACGAGTATATGGCTCCAATGATCAAGGCGGCGTTGAGCATGAATACGATTTATACGCGGACGATTACGGACGAGGCGAAAAAACGCGGCATAAGCGTTGAGGTGATAGATCGCGAGACGCCGATTTTTATTTTGAAACGCGGCGACCTGGCGGTGCGCTGCTATAATGCCCTGACCGACCGGGTCGGCGCGGTTTCTTTCCAGATGGCCGACGACAAGCATCTCGCGAACCGTTTCCTGGGACGTTACGGATTTCCCGTGCCGAAGCAGGTCAAGTATTCCGGTTTTGAAAAGGCGCAGGAATTTCTCCAGAAGTGCAAGTCGGTCGTCGTCAAGCCGTGCCGGCAGTGGGGGGGGAGAGGGGTGGTGGTGGCGGTCCAGACGGTGAGCGAACTCCGGCAGGCGGTTCTGCGGACACGGAGCTTCGGCGAGGACCTTGTTCTGGAAGAATACGTCGAGGGCGATGACCACCGGCTGATCTTTGTCAACGGAGCGTTTGTCGCGGCGATCAAGCGTATCCCGGCGGTCGTCACCGGCGACGGCAAAAATGATATCCGCCGCCTGATACAGCAGCAGAATGCCAGGAATCGCCGGATAGACTCGAGCAATATGATCCCCCTTGATAACGAGACAAGGCGTTCCCTGGCGGCGTTTAATCTCGCTTATAGCAGCATCCCGCAAAACGGCCAGGCGGTTCAGGTCCGCCGCACATCAAATTATCATACTGGCGGGACTATTGAGGATATAACCGAATCGGTCAATCCGGACCTTGTCCGGCAGGGATTGAAGATCGCCAGGCTTTTCGGCATACCGGTGATCGGGATTGACTTCCTTGTGAATGTCAAGCTGGGCCGGCACTGGGTTATCGAGGCAAGCCCGGACCTGGCCATATCGCCGCCCGAGGGGCACCGGGTTGTCGGGCCGTTTTTTGACTGGCTTTTCCCGGAAACGAAGCCCAGGAGGCGCAAGTCCGGGAAGACAAAGAAACCTGTCAAATAGGTTCTTGTCATAAATCCTCGTTCTGATATACAACCTGAATTCATCTGTTCAATTAGCGGATTATAAAGGGAGAAAATAATGGAAAAATTAATCGAGAAATTCATGCAGGGCGTAGTGGATAAAAACCCGGGCGAAACGGAATTTCACCAGGCCGTGCGCGAAGTGGTGGCAAGCGTCATGCCGGTGGTGGAGTCGACCCCCGCCTACCGCCAGGGGAAAATACTGGAAAGAATAGTCGAGCCGGAGCGCGTGATCATGTTCCGCGTGCCGTGGGTTGACGACCGGGGCGAAGTGCACGTCAATCGCGGGTTCCGGGTGGAGATGAACTCGGCCATCGGGCCTTACAAGGGCGGGTTGCGCTTCCATGCCTCGGTCAACCTGAGCATCCTGAAATTTCTCGGGTTTGAGCAGGTTTTTAAGAACTCGCTGACCACCCTGCCGATGGGCGGCGGCAAGGGCGGTTCGGACTTTGATCCGCGCGGGAAAAGCGACGCGGAGGTCATGCGTTTCTGCCAGTCGTTCATGAACGAGCTCTTCCGTTATATCGGCCCGAACATCGATGTTCCCGCCGGCGATATCGGCGTCGGCGGACGTGAAATCGGCTTCCTCTTCGGACAGTATAAAAAGCTCACGCGTGATTTTTCCGGGGTGTTGACCGGGAAGGGGCTGGAGTGGGGCGGCTCGCTCATCCGCAAGGAGGCCACCGGGTTCGGCTGCGTTTATTTTGCCGAGGATATGCTCGCGACCCGCGGAGAGGGTCTCGCCGGCAAAACCGCGACCGTTTCCGGCTCCGGCAACGTCGCCCAGCACACCGTCGAAAAACTGTCGCAACTGGGCGCCAAAACCG
Organism: uncultured Verrucomicrobiota bacterium; assembly: GCA_964475405.1. Taxonomy (GTDB): domain Bacteria; phylum Verrucomicrobiota; class Kiritimatiellia; order JAAZAB01; family JAAZAB01; genus JAQUQV01. The sequence continues at coordinate 13,605 of CAYYWX010000067.1, read as the reverse complement.
TGACGCTTTCCGATTCGGACGGGACAATTTATGACAAGGACGGCATTGATCCGGAGAAGCTGGAATGGGTGATGGATTTGAAAAACAAGCATCGCGGGCGCATTTCCGAGTATGCCGCCAAGTTCCCGAAAGCCGAATTCATGCCCGGCAAACGGCCCTGGGCCATACCATGCGACCTTGCTTTTCCCTGCGCGACCCAGAACGAGATTACCCGGTCCGACGCGCAAACGCTTGTCAAAAACGGGTGCAAATGCGTCAGCGAGGGTTCCAACATGTCAACCGATCCGGAGGGCGTGGATGTCTTTATCAAGGCCCGGACCTTGTATGGTCCCGGCAAGGCGGCCAACGCCGGCGGCGTGGCCACCTCCGGCCTGGAGATGTCCCAGAACGCCATGCACCTCTCGTGGCCGCGGGAAGAAGTGGACCAGCGTTTGCGGCAAATCATGAAGGCGATCCACGAAAGCTGCGTGCGCTACGGCAAAGATGGGGATTTCGTGAATTACGTCAAAGGGGCCAATATTGCCGGCTTCCGCAAGGTGGCGAACGCGATGCTGGCGCACGGCGTGGTTTGACATGAAACTGGTGCGTTTTGGAGAACCCGGCGAGGAACGGCCGGGCGTTTGGATTGAGGAATCAGGCAAGGCGATGATCCTTGATGTCCGCGCCAGCGCGTTTGATATCGAGGATTACAGCGGGCATTTCTTTTCATTTTACGGTCTGGAGCGGCTTGAAGCCCTCCTGCGCGAACGCGGCCGGAAACTGATCCACGCCAAGGGGGTGCGGATCGGACCGCCGATTGCCAGGCCGGGCAAGATTGTCTGCCTTGGTGCGAATTACGCGGAGCACGCGAAAGAATTCGGCGCCCAGGTGCCTACCTCTCCGATTTTATTTTCAAAAGCCACGACGGCGATCGTCGGGCCCCATGATCCGGTCGTTTTGCCTTTTCGCTGCGGGGTGGTTGACGGTGAATGCGAATTGGCGGTGGTGATTGGCCGGCCGGCAAGCAAAGTCAGCGCGGTCGACGCGCTCGAATATGTTGCTGGGTACACGATCCTGAATGATATCACCGACCGCGACGCCCAGAAGAGCGGCATCCAGTGGTTTCGGGGGAAAAGCGGCGATACGTTCTGTCCGCTCGGGCCGTGGCTCGTGTCCAGGGACGAAATCGCTAACCCCCAGGACCTTAATCTCAAATTAACGCTCAACGGCCGGGTCCTGCAGGATGATTCCAGCGCGAACATGATTTTCAAAATTCCGGATATTATCGCTTTCATCAGCGCGTCCATCACGCTTATGCCGGGGGATGTCATCGCCACCGGCACGCCCTCCGGCATTGGCTCGCGGCGCAATCCGCCGGTCGTGTGCCAGCCGGGGGACACGATGGAGGCGGTCATAGAAGGCCTTGGACGGCAGTGTAATAAAATTATTTTAGCCGGCGCGAAAAACAAGTAGATAGCATGAAGATAAATTGGAACAGACCGCGGAAGATTATCCTGGCAGCATGGATTGGGGCGGCGCTTTCAATCTGCGGATTTCCAGCCGCGGCCGGGGCCGGCGAGGCGCTGCTTGGATCCCCGGATTTTCTTCCGTCTGCGAAAGAACCAATCGGCTGGCGCGGTGACTGGACCGGGAAATATCCGGGCGCCACGCCGCCGGTGCACTGGGGCCGGATCTGCAAGCAAATCGCAGCCCTGAAGTGTTCTTCCGCGATTCCAACGGATCAATCACCTTCTAACGCCGTCCCGGCCGGATGCGGTTTCTTCAGAGAATGGCTGGTGGCCGGCCCGCTATCGTCCGCCCACCTGACGAACGCCATCACGCAGGAGTTGACGCCGGGGGAAGCGTCATTAGCTCCGCAGGAAGGCGACAAGATTGGCGCGATGGCCTGGCGGAAGGTCAAGGTGGAGGATTCCTTCATTGACCTGTTCCGTCCCCTGGGCAACGAGATGCCCATGAACAGCAACCAGGCCGCATATGCCCAGTCGTGCCTGTTCGCTGAAAAGCCGGTAAAGGTCTGGTTTCAATTTCAACATGCCAAGGGCGCGGCATTATGGCTGAACGGCCAGTTGAAGTTCAGCCACCCGGACGCCTCATCCGGCGGCTACCCAATTCAGCTCGATCTCCAGGCGGGGTGGAACCGTTTCCTGTTCAAATTGACCCCGCGGGTTGATTCGCGCGAAGACTTCCCGGACACCTGCTATGTCCGCTGCTGCTTCACCCCTGTGGACGACTCGCGCGACTATGAGGAGAAGAACATCGCCTGGATTAAGCCGATGCCGGGGCTCTCCCAGTCCATGCCGATCGTGGTTGGTGATTTTATTTTTACCATGGCCTATCCCTACAACCTCGTCTGCCTGGACAAGAAATCAGGCAAGGTCCTCTGGATCCGGCCGAACAGTCCCTATGACGCGGCCACCGGGGAGGATCGTAAAACCAAGCCGGAACTGTTTGCTAAATTGGACGAGATGGCCGCCAGGCGGGACGCATACTATGCCGCGTTCGTCGCCGGCACGATGCCGACCGGCGCGGTGATGCAGGAAGAGGTCAAGCTTGAATTGGAAATGGACAAGCTCATGGTGGACGTTGACCAGCGTTACAAAAGGCCGGTGGAACAGGGGGAGCCGGACTGGTGGACCATCCCGACGCCCGCGTCTGACGGATGTAACGTCTATGTGTTCCTGACGCGCGGCGTGAGCACCGCCTACGACCTCAAGGGCAGCCGCAAATGGATCCGCTATGAGCGGCCCCAGCCCCAGCACCATGGCTTTTTCGGGTCACCGGTCATTGCCGATAACAAGTTTGTCATCCTGGACGGCACGGCCACCGCCCTGGATTTGAAGGATGGATCGGCGAAGTGGAGCGTGGACAAAATCACGGGCGGGCGGCTTTGGTTCGCATCGCTCGGCCGATGCGCGGTTGACGGCGTGGATTATGTGCTGTGCCCGGGCTATAATGTCATGATCCGCGCCAGCGATGGCAAGGCCTTCGGCGCAGGGGTTGACCACTGCATCTCCACGCCGGTTTTTCAGGACGGCGCCATCTGGCAGACGGTGTGGAACATTATCCGGTTTCCCGTCAATACAGCGACCAATGGCGGCGTGACGATCGGTCCGGCAAAGTCCCCGAATTGGAAGGGGGGCGCTCAGAACTACCTGGGGCTGAACTTCTACCAGGGGCACGGGTACGGGGCGTCGTCGCTGATCCATGACGGCCTGATATACATGGTCACATACAACGGTGTGCTGATGGTGTTTGACGCGGCCAGCCTGGAATTCGTCTACCGGCAGGAATTGGCGCTGGATCTGTTCAATTACTATGGCGCCAGCGTTACGATGGCAGGAAAATACATTTACCTGATGGGTTCCACCGGAGTCACGATTGTCATCAAGCCCGGGCGCAAATATAACGAGGTGGCGAGGAACAGGATTCATTGCCTGGCAAAAGAGGGACGCGCGATGGGCTCTTACGGGTACAAGGATTACTACAAGCCGCGCTGCATAGAGTTCCAGGACTGCACGATGACGAGCACGCCGATTTTTGACGGCAACCGGATGTATTTCCGCGGCTTTGAAAATCTTTACTGCGTAGAACAGAATGTATGGGCGCTCCAGGATGCGGATGTTTCACGGGGCGAGATGCCGCTGCCGGTCAGGTTTGACGGGAGCAAGTCCTGCGCAATACCTGGCAGGAAGCTGGTGAAATTCACCTTGGATTTTGGTGATGGTTCGACAAGCTCACCGCAGGTGGGGGCAACAATCTCGCCGAAGGCGGATTCGACACTTCGACAGGGCTCAGTGCAGGCAAGTTCCGGGCTGTCGGCCGAACATACTTACCAGGCAGCGGGGACATATATTGCAAAACTGACCGTGACGGATGATAAGTGCATATCTGATGAAGCGGAGACGATGATCACCGTGATGCCCGTGGACACGGTCCCGCCGGTGATCAAGTCGGTCAGGTCAAAGGGTGAAACCAACCTGATCATGCGGTTCAGCAAGCCGCTGGAACAAGATTCTGCCGGTAATGCGGAAAACTACGCGATCAGCCAGGGGGTAAAAATTATCGGCGCGGCGCTTGGGCCGGATTTGTCCGAAGTTTCGCTCACCACCACGCCGCTGGCAGAAAACGTAAAGTATAAGCTGAGCGTCAGGAACGTCAAAGACCGTGCGCGGAAGCCGAACGCGATCGTGGCCGCCTCCCGGCAGTCATTCCGTCGTTTCCGTTCCCCGCCAGATGAGGAAGGTTATATTCGCGACTGGTTGATGTTGCCGCGAGTTCAATTGGATACCGCGGGCGGGAAGGACGTTTTCAGCAAGGAGTATTTTCCAGGGCAGAAGACGCTTGCGCCGAATGAAGGCGACAAGGTCAGCGTGGGTGGCAAGGAGCTGGCCTGGAAGGCAACCCGCTCTGATGATGCCGTGATTTCTCTTTATGTCCAGGGCGGCAATTTTGTGTATTTCTTCGTTACTTACATAAATTGCGATGAAGACATTCCGGACCTGCGGCTGAGAATCGGCGGCTCGCACGACAGTTCGATCTGGCTCCTCAACGGGCAGGAGGTTGCCCGGGTTTATTCCGGCCGCTGCGTGGCAAGGGACCTGCGCGTGACCGATCCCGTAACGTTGAAAAAAGGCCGCAATGTCCTGTCGGCGCAAATTTTCAACAGTTACGGGGGACGTGGCATGTGCGCGCGTTTTGTGGATAATGACGACAACCCGGTCTTGGACTATAATGTTTCCACCGGCGCCGCGCTCTCGTCCCAGTCCGCCAAGTAAAAAAGCTGTCAAACCAATGGCGCGGGACTGGCGGGAATTTTAACCGGGCTGGCGCGATAAATCGGCCAGGAAAGAACGAAGAAGCGGGAAGAATTCGCGGTAGAGATCATACCTTTCCCGGTATATCCGGTGGCGTTTTGCGTCCGGTTCGAATTCGCGATCATCGCGGACGAACACTGATGTTCCCTCGGCAACGTTACGGAAAATATTTGTGCCCAGGCCGGCCAGCAGCGCAGTGCCGGCCAGGCCGGCCTCGGCGGTTACGGGGCGGATGACCGGTATGCCGAGGATGTCGGCCTTCAATTGCAGCCACCGGTCGGAGCGCGCGCCGCCGCCGGTCGCGGTCAAGCGGGTGATGTTAATGCCGATTTTTTCAAGGGCCGTGATGCTCTCGATGAAATAAAACGTCTCGCACTCCATGATGGCTTTGAGAATTTCACCCCGACTGGTGCTGGTTTTCAACCCGGCAATGACCCCGGAAGCGTCGGATACATAGCCGGGCGGCCCGGTTATGTCAAAATAGGGCAGAACCATCAGGCGGGTGGGGGCGGACGGCATTTCCGCCGTCAGCTTGTCGTAAATGTCTTTTCCGGATTTAAATTCGGTGGCGGCAAAGGTGTCGCGGAACCATTTGACCAGCAAGCCGGCCTGGTTGAACAATAACGATACGTAACGGTTCTCGAGAACGTGATGCTCGATGTTCAGTCCGCGCTTGCGCATGTAATCCAGGTCGGGGATATGGTCGTAAACCGGGGTGATGCATTCATACGAACCGATCCCGCAGATCGCGCTGCCGGGCGCGACCGCGCCGGCGCCCAGGGCGTTGCAGCCCTGATCGTGCCCGCCCAGTACCACCTTGACGCCCTTGTTCAACCCGAATTCCCTTGACGCCCTGGTGGAGACCGTCCCAACGATAGTCCCGGATTGGCGGCAGGCAGGGAGCTTGGCGCGGTTGATATCGGTCATTGCGAGAAGCCTGTCGGACCAGTCCTGTTTTTTGATGTTGAAAAGCAAGGTGCGGTTCGCGAGCGAGTAGCTTGTGACCGGCTCGCAACCGAGGGCGAAGGCGACCAGGTCGGCCCAAAGCAGGAAATGGCCGGTTTTCCGGTATAAGCCGGGTTTGTTCCGTTTAATCCAGAGGATTTTTGGGAGCGAATAGTTCGGGCCGGGTATGTTGGGGTTGATCTGGTAAAATGTTTTTTGGTCAATGCCCTTTAAAGCCGCCGCCAGCAAGTCGCCGCCACGGATGTCGGAAGACAATATGGAAACATCAAGAATCTCGCCGTGGCGCGACACGGGCGTGATGGCCTCGCCCATGGAACTGATGCTTAAGGCCGTGACCGCGTCCTTTGAACGGACGGCCGAGGCCGTTTTCGATACAACCCGCCGGACTTTGGCCAGCACATCGGAGCTGTCCAGCTCCGCCCAGCCCTCATGTCGGTGCAGGATGTGATATTCGCGGTAAGCGTAAGCCAGGCAAACGCCTTCAATACTGAAGACGGCCGCCTTGCAGCCGGTGGTCCCTATGTCTATGCCCATCAGGCTCATGGTTTCGTGATTCGCCCCTCGTTCACTCCGGATTTACAATTTCAGCCGCGTCTTTGATATGCAATTCATTATCCAATATTTGCCGGGTAGCGCGGTAGACCGCTTCCCGGGCCGCCTTTAGGTTGGCGCCGATATTTTGCTCGTAGGGTTGCCGGATGGCCGTGGCGACATTGATCTTTGCTATTCCGTTGCGGACGCTTTCCAGCAGGTCGGCCGGCCGGATGCCGGTTCCGCCGTGAAGCACCAGCGGGATGTTGACCGCCTCGCTGATCCGGCGCAGCCTTTCAATATTCAGCCTGGCGCGCACCTTTTCGGCGTCTTTCGCGATCCCCGAAATCGCGCCGTGAATATTGCCGATGGCGATTGAAAGCCAGTCCGTGCCGGTCTCTTCAATGAAAATTTTTGCCTCGCGCGGGTCGGTGAACCCGCGCCCGGAGGCGAAGAGCTCCTCGTAGGGCGGCAGGGGGCCGCTTTCGTGGCCCATGATGGCGCCGAGTTCGGCCTCCACGGGTATGCCCGCCGCATGGGCCATTTCCGCGACCTTTTTCGTGGCGGCGACGTTTTCCTTGAAAGGAAGCCGGGAGGCGTCGATCATCACGGAGTCGTAGCCGAGCGCGATTGCCTCGATGAAAACTTTTTCAAAATCAACCTGTTTCTGGTCTTCGTCAATCGCCGGCACATGGTCCAGGTGCAGGCGCGTGTAATGTTCGTCTTTCAGCTTGTTGTATTCCGCGGCAACGGCCTTGAGCCCGATAGCCTGGAATTTCATCCATTCCAGGCGCGCCACGGCGATGAGCCCGAAAGCGCCGGAGTCCCGCAGGGCTTTGATTACCGGTTCCATCATGGGGAGGTAGGGGATGTTGAAAGCCGGGACGGGAAGTCCTTTTTCCCAGGCGCAGTTGACGATTTCTTTGACGGGCCGTTTCATCGCGATTCAAGAAAAGCAAGTTTAGACGGATATAACAATCAAATATTATCAGGCATTTTTTGATTCACCCTTCACAGAACCGGCTGCTATTGGATCGGAATAGTTCCCACCGCCCTGAACCGGAGCGGCGGCAAATGCATGACCCGCTTGAAAGCGCGCGTAAAATGCTCGGGAACGTCAAATCCCATTTTCTCGGCGATCTCTTTCTGGGAGAGGCGCGTTTCCTTGAGCAGGCGGCAGGCCTCGATCATTTTCCGGCGCTGCAAGTGCTGGTAGGGAGTCTGGCCGGTCTGTTCCTTGAATACCCGGCTCAAGTGCTCGCGCGATACCCCGAGCTGGGCGGATAAAATTTTCACATTACAGAATTGATGCAGATGCTTGCGCATCAGTTGCTGGGCTTGCCTTGTCAGCGCAAACCCGGCGTCCGTTTCGTCAAGCCTGACCTTGCTTTGCGATAGGGCCGAGAATAGGCCGGTGACAAGCCGCGCGCCGTCGGTCGGCGTGACATGTTCTTCCTGCTTGTCGTGTTTTTGCCACGCCATGATTTCCGGGATAAAACCGTCATCCATCGGCAACCGGTAAATATGGCCGTAACGACGTACAAATTCCCGGGTCATCGCGGTGGCGGAGGGTCCGGAGAATTCCATATACACGAATTCCCATGGAACACGGGTGTCCGGCGGATAATAATAAGAAGTGGCCGGATCGTTGATTTCACACAGAAAGCAGCTGCCGGCCGGCAGCGGATGTTTTTTGCGGCCGACTTGAAATATTCCCTTGCCGGCCAGTGTGTACTTGAAGACACAGTGTCGTTCCGAGGATCGAAAGCGTCCCTTATAGTGATAAGCGGGACTTGTCCGGCGTTCGGAGCAGATTGTATGCAGTTGCGGAAAAGCTTCCATCGGCTGAGCGGTTTGAAATCGCACCATCCACAACGCGGGCGGGCTTTCAGCGGCATTTTGGGCCGGATAACAACCGCATGGCGCCGCATTCGGAACTTGATTGCGTGATTGTTTGCTTGCGCCCATGTCAATATCACTATTTGGCAGTTAATATCATTTATTGGTCGTTGAACTCAAGTAGGTAAATTATATATTTCCATATAGTATTTCAACAAGTAACTCACAAAAAGGTATTATTGAAAGGAATGACGCTATGGCAAAGATCGTTTTTATCGGCGCGGGCAGTTTCGGGTTTACGCGCGGCCTGGTGAAGGATATTTTGACTTATCCCCTTCTCAGAGACGCCACGCTGGTATTGATGGATATTGACCGCGAACGCCTTGCCTTCATCAAGCAGGCCGTGGAAAGGATCGTCCGGGAGGGAAAATATCCCGCCAAAATAGTCACCACCATGAACCGGCGCGATGCGCTGGAGGGGGCTGACGCGGTCATCTGCACGATCCTCGCCGGGGATGTGAATGTCTGGCAATACGACATCACCATCCCGAAAAAATTCGGCGTTGACATGAACGTCGGCGACACGCGCAGCGTGGCGGGCGTGTTCCGCGCCCTGCGCACGATCCCGGTCATGCTGGGAATCTGCCGGGACATGGAAAAAATCTGTCCCGATGCGATTCTCCTGAATTATACCAACCCGATGGCGATGCTCTGCCGGGCGATGCAGAAGGAAACGAAAATCAAGGTGACCGGCCTGTGCCACAGCGTCCAGGGCACGGCCCGCGAGCTGGCGGAATGGATCGGGGCGCCGATGAGCGAGATCAATTACGTCAGCGCCGGCATCAACCACCAGTCCTGGCTGGTCAAGTTTGAATGGAAAAACAAGGACGCCTATCCGTTGCTGCGCAAGGCCATGTTAAATCCCAAAATCCGCAATGCGGAACTGGTGCGCAACGAAATGTTCCTGCAGCTCGGATACTATGTCACCGAATCAAGCGGGCACAATTCCGAATACAACTGGTGGTTCCGCAAACGCCCGGACCTGATTAAAAAATACTGCACGCATGGGACCAACTGGAATCCCGGCCAGCACGCATATATCCTGAATGATTACCGCAAGAGAAAAACAATCTGGAAAAAAGAAACCCAAAGATGGCTGAATGATCCCAAGCCGCTTGACCTGCAGCGCGGTCTCGAATATGCCGCAAGCATCATCAACGCCTACATGGGCGGCGAGGTATTTGAATTCAACGGCAACGTGCCGAATACCGGCATCATTCCCAACCTGCCGCAAAACGCCTGCGTGGAAGTTCCGGTCTTTGCCAACCGGCGCGGGTTTAACCCGACCTACGTGGGAGACCTTCCGCCGCAGTTGGCGGCCCTGAACAACATCAGCATTGCGGTTGAAGAAATGGCGGTTGAAGCGGCAATTACCGGCAACCCGCAATTGGTATTCCATGCCATCGCCTATGACCCGCTCTCGGCCGCGGTGCTTTCCCTGGCGGAAATCAGGCGGATGGTCCAGGCCATGCTGAACCGCAACCGCGCGCACTTGCCCCAGTTCAAGCGCGTCAATATCGCCTGATATAAACTTTTTGTGGCAAACGAATCTACGGTATTGCTCCGCCGGTGAGGGCGATATGCAATCGCGTCATGATAAGAATAAATTGAAATTGTGTATTTGACAAACAAATGGGAGCGGCACAATTAAAAACAGAGCAGATGGATTAAAAGCAGGCGTGGCATGGGCGGATGTCACGCCGCCGGCGTTCACGCACATGACCGGAATGGACCTCAGCCGCAAACGTCCCGTGGGAGCGCATGACCGGCTGAAAGCCCGCGCCTTGGTCCTGGCCGCGGGCGGCGAAAAAATCGCGCTGGTGTCGGTGGACATGAACTATATCGGTTTTGACGGCATTGCCGAGGTCCGCCGGATCGTGGAGCGTTACACCGATATCAAGGGCGCCAATGTGCGCGTCACCAGCTCGCATTCTCATTCATCGCCGGGTTTCTGCCCGATGTTGAAAGACGAAGATGCCTGCCGCGCCGCCTGGGGCCCCATCTATGAGGAGGAGCGTCTTCACGTCCTGGCCGCCTGCCGCCTGATTGCCGGGGCCGTCTATGAGGCCAACCTGCATCTGGTGGACGCGGAAATCGGCTTCGGTTCTGGCGCTTCGAAATTTAACATCGTGCGCTGGCATCTCGGCGCGGACGGCAAAATGCGTTATATTCCCTACAACCGCGAGTTGCCGGTGAATCTCGAAGCGCACGCGGATATGTTCATCATGCACGTCCGCGCCAAGGTTTCCCGCAAGACACTGGCCTTCTACTATACCAACAGCGCGCATGCCATCTGCGTTTGCCTGCAATCCGATCTGATTACTGCCGACTACCCCGGCTGCGTGGCGGCGATCATCGAGAAAAAGTTCGGCGGACAGTGCATGTTCTGCCCGGGGATGATCGGCGACCAGCACCCGGTGGATTTTGACCGCGGACTGGCCGCGGCCGAGAAAATGGGCAGGCAGCTTGCCGGTGAAATCGTCAAGGCGCAGAAGAAAATGAAGTATGTCTCCCGGGTGGCCATTCACACGCGGGAGACGGAATTTGACTTGCCCGCCCGGGAGGATTCGAAGGTGGATTTGTTCCGGACGCGCGCCTCGGTGGTTTTGCTGAATGACGTGGCGTTGGCCTATTGGCCGGGCGAACCATTCGGGATGATCAACCGCAAGCTCGCCGCCGAAAGCCCGTTCAAGCGGACGGTCGTGGTCGCCAACACGGACGATTTCAAATTTTACTTCGCGCTTGCCGACGAGTTCAGCCGGTATCAGTGGGATCCTCTCGGCGCCCGGCCTTCCATCTATGGGGTCAACGCGGGCGATCAAGTATGCGCCGTAATCCTGGGCATGCTCAGGGAAATGAAAAAGAGCACCTGAGCAACGACGAGTTCCGGACGACTCAAGCCGGAGTGTAAAGCAGCGTATATCCTTGACAAGCCATTGCAATCCCCCATAGTGGTTTCATTAAAAGCGATTTCTTCAACAAAAAAACCGCGATAAGGCGATCAAGCATCCGGTTTTTTTTAACACACAGGAGGCCTGCAATGAACAATAATACGGCTATGAAACTATCGCTCGTCCCGATCATCACCATGGCGGTCCTGCTATTGCTCCCGGTTTCCGGAAACGCGGCCGTGCCGACGACTCGCCAGCAGACGATCTTGCCGATCGCCATACCTGACGGCACCCCGGCGGTCGCCCCGTCAAATGTGCCCATGTACTCGGTTTACGGCTACAGCGCCTGGCAGGTGGGGGTCGGGACGAATGAGGGCCGGAGGTTCGACCTGATGCCGGCCGACTATGCGGGAGCGGCCAATGCGGCACGGCTTTTGTCATTCTTTTCCATGAGCGATATTCATATCACCGACAAGGAATCCCCGGCCGAAGTGCCTTACCTCGGTTGGAGCGCCGCTTTTCTTGACGATGGACTGGCAGGCCTTAATCATGCGGCTTATTCGCCGGTCATGTTCGCCACGACCTTCCGTCTTGATGCCGCCGTCAGGACCATCAACGCCTTGCACCAGGTGACGCCTTTCGATTTCGGCATCAGCCTCGGCGATGACGGCAATGCCTCGCAGTATAACGAAGTGCGCTGGTTTATCGATGTCATGGACGGGCAGTATATCACGCCCAGTTCCGGCGCGCACCTCGGCGCCACCAATATAGACTACCAGATGCCTTTCCAGGCCGCCGGTCTAAACCCCTCAATCCCCTGGTATGATGCCATCGGTAACCACGATCAGATGTGGATGGGGATCGGCGACCCGGCGACCGCAAAACTCCAGGACGCTTTTGTCAGCTCCAACATCCTTAATATTTCAACCAACGGCCCGCTGCTCCCCCCGGCCTCGGATGGGACCGGAATGTATGTCGGCACGGTTGATGGGAGCACGCCCTACGGCGCGGTGATCAAATGGGGTTTGACGAACCTTTATGAAACGACCCCGACCGTCGCCGCCGATACGAATCGCCGCTCGCTTACGACGGATATTGCTTCGCCCACGAACTACGTCAACGAATTTTTTAATACGGTGTCATTGCCGGTGGGGCACGGATTCAACCTGGCGCCGACCAATGCCGGGAGCCTGGCGGCCTGCTATGCGTTTGAACCGCTGGCCAACATGCCGGTCAAGATGATCGTGCTCGACGATACTTGCAAGTCAAACTCGACGGGGCAGCCCGCGTCGTTTTATGGCGACGGGTGGGTTGACGCGGCGCGCTATTCCTGGCTTACCAACGAACTTCAAAAAGGGCAGGACGCGGATCAGCTCATGATTATTGCGTGCCACATTCCCATTCTTCCGCAGGAGGACCTTTTTAATACCAACAGCGCGCTGATGTTCTACGATTATCAAACCGAAACAAACATGATTGCCACGCTTCACAGGTATCCGAATCTCCTTGCGGTGATGGCGGGGCATCGCCACGTGAACGTGGTGACGCCCTTTCCGTCGCCGGACCCGGAGCATCCTGAATACGGCTTCTGGGAGGTGGAAACCGCCTCGCTGCGGGACTTTCCCCAGCAGTTCCGCACCTGGGATATCCGCCGCAATAACGACAATACAATCTCCATCCTGACGACCGATGTGGATCCCCAGGTTGAACCCAATTCGCCCGCCGGGAAGTCGCTTGGGTATGCCATCGGGGCCGGGAGGATATACGGCAATTTCACCCTAACCGATACATCGTCGCATGCGTATAACGCGGAGCTGGTCAAAAAGTTGACCCCCGCCATGCAGGCGAAAATCGCGCGTTATGGGGCTCCGCTGCAGAGTTGCGTCAATGACTACGACGGCGACCGTGTCTCCGACCTGGCCGTATACAATGCCGGCTATTGCTCCATCTATTCGTTGGCGCGAGAAATTATGCTCCTCAATAACGGCGGAGTGTTGGGCGCCCAGGGTTGGACCACGGTGCCCGGGGACTATGACGGCGACGGAGTGTCCGACCTGGCCGTGTATAATAACGGCTATTGGTCCATCTATTCGTTGGCGAAAGGAACGATGCTCCTTAACAACGGCGGTCCCTTGGGCGGGCCGGGCTGGACCACGGTGCCGGGGGACTATGACGGCGACGGCAAATCCGATCTGGCCGTCTACCGTGAGGGCTATTGGTCCATCTACTCGTTGACGAACGGATTACTCCTCAACAACGGCGGTCCCTTCGGCGGTCCGGGCTGGACCACGGTGCCGGGGGACTATGATGGCGATGGCAAGTCCGACTTGGCCGTCTACCGTGAGGGCTATTGGTCCATCTACTCGTTGGCAAACGGATTACTCCTCAACAACGGCGGGCCCTTCGGCGGTCCGGGCTGGACGACGGTGCCCGGTGACTATGACGGCGACGGCAGGTCCGACCTGGCCGTATACAGTGGCGGTTATTGGTGCATTTACTCGTTG
>CAYYWX010000066.1:0-19143 GCA_964475405.1 uncultured Verrucomicrobiota bacterium | reverse complement strand
CGGTTTTCTCAACATGGAGCTGGTAATTATGCCTCCATTTGTATCCCACATCCCAAGCGGTGTTCGTCCGATTGCGGTAATCAGCCGTTGAATAATTCATGGCAAATTTGAATTCCGGGCCACTGGCGGGTCTATATGCAATGGGTATGTCTCCGATAAGGACCGTCGCTTGATCCGGAGAAAGGCTTAACTGCGGAACACCTCTGCACTGCGGCTCGTGACATGCCGGAAGCGTACATCCAAAACACCAAGTCGTCTCAAGAACACATACGCCATTTTTACATATACTACAGGTTCTGTGGTTCCATGTTGGAGATTTAGGACACGACAGGGTTGTGTTCGGGATTAGAAAAAGTCCGACGGCGACAAGCAACGCCACGGAAATGCGCCGCATAAATACGGGGATAAAATGTTTAATAAGTGAACTCATCTGCATCACCAACCTCATGATATGCTGATTAAGCACATCCCAAAAAACTAAGCGATATTGTAATTCTTAGCGGAAAGCACTAGGCAGCAACCTCATCAACATGCGCACCATGGAATCCCGCCGAGCAAACATTTATGATTGAAATAATAGGCAACTTGAATCCGAATGGCAAGTGATTTGAGGGTCACCCTGACCCCTATCCGTAAAAATCATCTTTTTCTTTAAGAAAATCTTTTTGGACTATTAACACCCCGATCTTATGACTTTTTTTTAATCTTTAAGGAGTTCCTTGAGCATGAAATCGGATTTGTTCAAGAATTCTCGCGTGACAGCATAGTGTTCTGTGTCTGTGTACTTGACGCATCTAATCTCTTTATCAGTCAGAAGGTAGATTGTTGAATGCGGATATGCCATTATAATTGGCGAATGGGTTGCAATGATGAACTGCGAATTGTGTCGGACAAGATCATGGATTCGCACAAGTAGTGCCAATTGGCGGCTCGGCGACAACGCCGCCTCTGGTTCATCAAGGATATAAAGCCCATTCCCACCAAAACGTTCCATCACCAAAGTAAGGAATGACTCCCCATGTGATTGATCGTGAAGTGAACGCCCGCCATATGAGTTGATGATTGGGAGTCCTACGCTCGGTATGGCATCAAGGTGTTCAATTTCCGTGGCCACATTGAAGAAACTTTCAGCTCGTAGAAAGAAGCCGTCTCTTGGACGTTTGATGCCCTTGTTAAGTTCAATGACCTCATGCAACAATGAATGTGAGGTTCGTGTTGAGAAGTTGAAGTTTTTTGTTCCACCTTCTGGGTTGAATCCGTAAGCCACTGCAATTGCCTCCAAAATTGTGGATTTACCTGTGCCGTTCTCTCCCACAAAAAAGGTCACATGAGGATCAAATTGTAACGTAGTCAGATGACGACAGATTGGAAGAGAATATGGATATTCATGGAAGGAAGAAACTTTGTCACGCCTAAGAATAATACTTAATAGATAGTGCTTGGCGTCAATTGACTTCATATTTATTTCGCTACCAGTTTATTTATCATCATCTTCCAGTCCTTAAGAGTTCCCAAGCTGATTTAGACTACAAAATGCTGCGTTATGTTGCATTCTTGACTTAAGAATAAACAATGATAGATATAAAATTCACTTAATCAGAACGGCGCTGGTTCGCCCCCCCCGTAGCGTCTACCATGCTTTCGCTTGGTATCATGAATTTCAACCAATCAAAAACCTGCATATTTCTTGCTGGCGAACATTCTGGCTTAACGCTATTTGACCAGATGCCATGAATGCATTCATTGATGACGTCGTAACCTACAACACAGTCGTAATCGATGCCATTGGAATGAGCTGAATGAAGCAACCACGCAATCATCCCAGATTTTTTATTGCCGGTTGCTAAGTCTGGCTTTCCAAGAAGTTCTATAATTTCAACGATTTTGTGAAACTGATTATTTTTGAACTTCAATCCTACTGCCAGCCAAAGTTCAGAGAAAAACCGCCCACGTTTCTTTGAGCCTTCTTTTGTAAGATATTCCGAAGACAGATGTTGAGGATCAAGCGCTAAATAATGATTGATGGCGTCATTTGTCATGGTTTTATCATTAATAAACAAATCGACACTGGCAATTGCAACCGATCTGGCCGCATTTTCCATCGATTCCACCCCAAGGAGGCGGATCTTGAGATAACTCGCAAGTTCTACCTTCCATGCAGCCACCTGAGTCTAAACAGAACGCTACTAAACCAAGCGCATCTATCATTCCGCATGGGTCATTTCTAAACGCACAATAATGATTCTCTTCGCTTCTTAAGATTATCTTATTCTGCACCTCGAAATGGTTCATAAATCGCATAAGTGATGGCACTTTACGGTCCCATTGTTGACGTGCTTCAGGAAGTAATTCGAGAAGATGCGTAACAAGAAACACCATCCGCGGAACAGCCTCAATTGATTCTCGATATTTCACTCCGGTATACAGAATAGTCAGTTCACGATATAGGCCTAAGATTTCTTGGGAACGCCACATTTGTGACTGTACGTGTTCCTCCCCAATCGGATCACGGCTGAGCCAGACATGGAGACCAGGAGAATAAACACGATACTCATAATGAACCAAATCCCAGACGGAATCGTAAAGTTTCGTGGAAAAACGCCAGGGATTTGTGGCCGTCATGACCCTGTCCTGCCGCAGGTCAGGGTTAAACCACGCGCCGCGTGTGGCCGGGGATTATGGCACGATCCACGGCTATGGCGACTTCCTCGTGTGAATGAGTATTTTTGTGGTTATGGGCTTATCTAAGACAGGAACCTGGTTGATTGCCTTGCAATCATAACATTGAACCGTTTGCCCGGAGATGGAATCGAGCGCCAGCATGATGGATCCACACGGGCATTTCCAGCGAATGTTGGGAACGGGGACCGTAACCGGCGCGCCACAGTCCGGACAGGTGACTTTATTTCCAGCCCCATTCATATCAACGGCCAACACCTTCCGGCATGAGCATTTGAAATATATATTTGCCATTTATCTCTCCAGGATTTTCCGAAGGAAACGATCCAACAACACCCCGGTTCATGGATCAGCTTAATGCCGATATTGTGACAAGACAATCACGAAACAAAAATTATTTGCCCATATCAAAGGGGACAACAGCACTTGTTACCCTTCACTCTTGACATCCCGGCCGCCTCTTGACACATTCCCGCCAGGCAAAAGTTTTATCAGGCCGGATTTAACGGGCGGACGCCCGGACCGCGGAACGTAAAAAAGGCCGACAAAGGAATTCGTGAAACGGACAGGAAAACACACCCTGCTGGCCGGCCTGGCGATGGCCGCGATCGCGACTGCCGCAGGCTTCAGCCAGGACATTCAACCTAAGGACGGACAGGAGAAAAATACCATGACGCTGAGAATCATGCCGGTCGGCGATTCAATCACCCGGGGCACTTATCTCGCGCCTTCCATGATCCCCAACCCCGATGGCGGCGGCTGGCGCAAGTCGCTCCAGGACAAACTCCGCGCGGCCGGCTACAAATACGATTTTGTCGGCGAACTGAATTACGGGGCCTTTGGCCACGACGGCGTAATCGACCCGGCGTTCGACCCCGACCACCACGGTCTCGCCGGCTTCAGCAACAGCGGCATTCTCAATGGCGGCGTGGTGCCGACCGACGATGCCGTCCTGACAAGCATGAAGGTCAAGGAAGTCCGGGTCCCCGATATCGTCACCGTTCTCAAGAAACACAAGCCGAACGTGGTCCTCCTGATGTCCGGCGCCAACGGTTTTGACGCCGCGGCGCGGGACAGGCTGATCAAGACCATTGCCGACAATTTCACAGGGCACCTGTTCGTGGCCACGATCACGCCGCAGAAACCGCCGCGCTCCGGAGCCGCCAACGTGACTGCTTATAACCAGTCCCTCGCAAACACGGTCGCGGCATTGCAGGCCGCCGGCAAGTCGGTCCATTTCGTGGACATGCATGCGGCGCTCACCCCGGAAGACATCATGGAGGACGGCGTGCACCCCACCCGCGCCGGGATGGAAAAAATGGCTGCCGCGTGGTATGACGCTATACGATTAGTCTTTAAGCCGGAATGATAGCGGGGTGAATCCCCGCGGGCATAAAACAGGGCTTTACCGCCGGACGTCAATCCGGTAAAGTGGCCGGCACATGATCCAAATGATCAAAGACATTACCGGACACGGGGACCTGCTCTGGAACCTGGTGGCGCGCGATCTCAAAATCCGCTATCGGGGCTCCATCCTGGGATTCCTCTGGACCATCCTGACGCCGCTTTTTATGGCGGTCATTTACATCGTCTTCCTGCGCCTCCTCGCCGGGCGGGGCGTCGCCATCCAATACGAGGACATCATCATCGGGGTCTTCGCCTGGACCTTTACCGTGCAATGCGTCAATGCCGGGACATCCAGCGTAACGGGCAACGCGTCGCTCGTAAAAAAGGTTTATTTCCCGCGCGTTATCCTGCCGCTCTCCGTCAGCGTGTCCGGCCTGGTCAATTTCCTGCTGATGCTGGTCGTGCAATGGGTCCTGGTGGGCGGCTTGCTGATGATGAAAGGCCAGGGTCTTGAAGCCGCCACGGCCTGGACTCCGCTCCTGAGCCTGTATCACCTCCTCTTTAATTTTTCGCTGGCCCTGCTGGTGGCGACGGCCAATGTTTATTTCCGCGATACCCAGCATATCGTGAACCTGTTGTTGAGCGCCTGGTTCTTCATGAGCCCGGTGATGTATCCGTTGTCGTTAGTTGAATCCGTGTCGCGCGCCCATCCCTGGATCGGCAATCTGTACCTCCTGAATCCGATGACGGTCATCATCACCGGCTATCGAGCCATGCAGTTGCCGGGCGTCTCGTTTCCATGGACGGCGGCGAGCATCGCGGGCCTGCTCCTGCCGCTGGCGCTGCTCGTGATCGCCTATGCCGTGTTTCAGCGCACCCAACGTTATTTTTCGGACGTCCTATGATCGCGATCGAAGCCATCCATCTTGGAAAATGGTACCGCCGGCAGGGGGTCGGAACGCCGACATTGCTCGGCGCCATTCCGCATTGGCTGCGCGGCGCGAAGCCCGAGGGATTCTGGGCCTTGCGCGACATTAATTTCAAAATCAACCGGGGCAGGACCGTGGGCGTCATCGGCCCCAACGGCTCGGGCAAAAGCTCGCTGCTCAGCCTGATCGCGCGAACCATGGTGCCGACCGAGGGCCAGGTGCGGAACGAAGGCCGGATTTCGGCCCTCCTGGAACTGGGGGCGGGATTCCATCCCGACCTGTCCGGGCGGGAAAACATTTTCCTCAACGCGGCCATCCTCGGCATCCCGCGCGAGGATGTCCGGCGGCGATTTGACCATATCGTGGATTTCGCCGAATTGCGCGAGTTCATTGACATGCCCGTGAAGCATTATTCCAGCGGCATGTATGTGCGCCTCGCATTTTCGGTGGCCGTGGAAATGAACCCGGACATCCTCCTGATCGACGAAGTCCTCGCGGTCGGGGATATTTCATTCCAGATGAAATGCCTGGACCGGATCCGTCAATTCCAGCAAAAAGGGAAAACAATCCTCTTCGTCTCCCACGCCCTGGAAACGGTCGAGGAATTCTGCGACGAGGTCCTGCTGGTTCACGAAGGCCGGCTTATCATGGAAGGGAACCCCTCCCAGGTCATCTTCACCTACCTCAAGCAATACATGGTGCGGATCGGCATGCTCAACGTGGAGGAACACGGCACGCGCGAGGTGGAGATGCGCTCCGTGCGCCTCCTGGACGAAACCGGGGCGGAAACCTCCACGTTTAATACCGGCCACGCCATGGTCGTCGAGATCGCCTATCACACGCAGCGGCGGATCGAAAAACCGGTCTTCGGCTTCAACATCAAAACCGGCAACGGCTTTTATGTCTTCGGGTCCAATACGCAAATCGCCAAAATCCCCCTTGACGCCATTGAGGGCGACGGCCGGGTGCGACTGCGGATAGAACCGCTGACACTGAAGCAGGGCAAGTTCTTCCTGTCACTTTCCGTCCACTCATGGGATCACGCCGTGCAATATCACCGGCAGGAGGACCTGCACCCCTTCATGGTCAAGGACGTCAGCAACGACAAGGGCGTCTTCCAATTGCAGTGCGCGTGGGAACATCAGCCAAAGCCATGATTCGGACTAAGTCCGGCAGACAGCGCAACGCGAATCGGCGCACCACTGGCAGGCGCGGCAGTCAGGACAGGGATGTTTTTTACGGGCATCTCGTTTTGCCCTCTTTTTACGTTTTGTTTTCATGGGAACCGGCGCAGCCGGCAGAAGACACAACACATAACGCAACACGAATATCATGATCATGGCGGAATGTATATTGAAATCATAAATAACCCAATAAATCCGGGTTAAGACTTGACCTTTGTTTTTTATACGCTTATCTCGGAATTATGGCATGCGCGAACGGCTTTTGAGCCGGTAAATTCCTTTTAATTTCCGGCAACTGCACCGCGTCCAAACTGGAGTTTTATTTGCCCCAAAAATTCAAAGCAGTCCTGGTTCTGTTTTTATTATTGATGCTCTTCCTCGGCGGCGGGTGCGCTTCCATCCGCCCGCCGGCGGGCGTCAAGCCGATTGAGAAAAAACTCCTGACCACCGCCTACTGCAAGTGCCGGTCCTGTTGCGGCTGGGAAAAACCATGGTTCGGCGGCACGCCGGTTTACGCCTACGGCCCGCTGAAAGGTAAAAAGAAAGAAGTGGGCGTGACCGCCAGCGGCACCAGGGCAAAAAAGGGAACCGTTGCCGCCGACCTGTCCCTCTACCCTTTCAACACGGTCATGCACATCCCGGGCTACGGTTACGGGCGGGTTGAGGACTGCGGTAGCGGTGTCAAGGACAGCCACATTGAATTATTTTTCAGCTCCCACCAGAAGGCGCTCAACTGGGGCAAAAAAACCGTGAAGGTAAAGATCTGGCGGCGGTAAAAATAGGCACAAAGGAACATCGCAACAAAGGCGCAAAGTGATGAGCGAAGAAAGAAATACGCCTTCAGTTTTATTAATTCGTCAGTTCCGCCATTTGGCCGGCGGATAAGAAACGCGGCTTTCCGACAACCGACGCCGTCACGAGCGAAATGGCCGAATGCTCCACCAGGAGGCAGCGGTAAAAAGCCTGATTCATTCCCAACCCCAAGGCCAGGACGCCGTGATTGATCATGAAAATCGTCTCATGATCCCGGGCGGCTTTTTCAACGGCGTTCGCCAATCTGATCGTCGTCGGGGTGACATAAGGAATGGTCGTTACCCGTCCAAGCTTGGCGACAAATTCGGCCGACATCGGCTTGAACGCCGCGCCGGAGCTGATCACGCCGGAAGCCCAGGGCGAATGGGTATGAAAGACGGCCTTCACTTCCGGCCGGACGCGGTAAATCGCGAGGTGCATGTTGAATTCCGAGGTGGGCTTGCTCCGGCCGGCCAGCTGTTTGCCGCTCTTTAAATCCATCCCGCACAAATCAGCCGCGCCCATTTCATCCATCGCAAAACCGCTCGGCTTCATCCAGACCAGCTTGCCGTCCCGGGCGCTGATGTTGCCGCCGGCGCCGGCCACCAGCCCGAACTGCGCGATTTTTTTCCCGTATTTTACCAATTCATTGCGAATATCCGCCATGGAATAAATCTCCTTTACCGCGCTGATGAGTCTTGATATTTATTTAAAACGCAATTATATTAGCACACATATCGAATTAGTCAAAGACCGTTTAGTTAAGATAAAACACAGGAGACATTTTATGGCAAACGAAGCAAGCCGGCCGAATCAAACCAATGTTCAAAGGCCCGATTCGCAGGAGGAGTTTATCTCGTTTTCCGAAATTTTGGGCATGATCCTCAGGCACCGGCGGAAAATTGCCGTGTTTGTCATGCTGGTTACAATATCCTCGGCGGTTTTTTTCCTGCTGGCGCCGCGCCAATACAAGGCGGAAGGTTTCCTGCAGGTAATTCCACCCATAACCACAATTGACGAAAAAGTTGACCAGGCGGCTTTTGAGACTATCATCATCTCGCATCTGCAGACAATCCAGTCGGCTTTCATCGCCCGCGAAGTTGCCGACGCGCTCAACGCCAAATCGTCCGGCGCAGCGGACGCCGGTTTTGAACCAACCGTCCTGCAAAACAGCGTTAAAATCACCCGCCCACCTAAATCGTACCTGATCATGGTGACCGGGACTTTTGCATCGCCGGACAAGGCCATATTGATAGTCCAGACCTGGATTGAAAAATATCTCGCGGGCATGCGCAAGAATAACGTCAATGTGGCCCTCAGCCAGGTGCGCTCGGTTCTTAAAAAGGCCCAGTCCGGCCTGATGGAGATCCAGGCCAAGACCGCCCAACTGAAAGCGCACGCCGACCAGACCAAGCCCCTCGTTGACCTCGCGCGCGGAATTGACAACAACCAGCTCTGGCGCGAGGTGGCCGAGAACGCTTCCTCCGACAAGTTGAAAAATCTTTCCAATATCCACATCACCGGCCAGGAACAGAACGAGGATTACCTGGCCATCAAGAAACTGCTCTATGTCGAGGATAAATCCCTCGCGGCGGTCACCGCCAACCGCGATTTTCTCCGGGATGTGGAAAAATACCTAGAATTCAAGAACAGCCAGCTTAACAATCAATCCACCAACGCGCCCGCTTTCTCTTCAAATGCCGTTGAATTCGCCGAAACGATGCTGAAAACAACCGATGTGATTGAAATCGGCGAACCGGCGTTGAAAAGCTCCGCGCGCGGCGCCCTGCGCAAGACGGCGATCGCGTTTTTTATCAGCCTGGTCGCGGCGTCTTTTTGCGCCTACCTGTGCGAGTGGTTCAAGACAATTAAAATCTGAAGTTGTTGCCGGGATCCCCGGCAATCAGGCGGAAATAATCGCGCGGATCTTCTTTGACAGGACAAGCATGGACGGGACCCGGAAGTCGGCTTTTGACTTGCCGGCATGATCATCCACCAGGATGGTCCTGCATCCCGCGCTTCGGCCCGCCTCAATGTCCGTTTCCGAGTCGCCGATCATCCACGACCCCGCCAGGTCAAGATTGTGCTTCTTCGCCAGGGCCAGGATCATGCCGGGCTTCGGCTTGCGGCAGGAGCATTCGTTTTCATCGTGGGGGCAAAAGGCGATATCAAGGAGCTTCAACCCGTACCGGCGTTTCAAGAGCTGCTGCAGACGCCGGTGGATATCCTCCAATGCCTCCAAGGTCATCAACCCCCGCGCCACGCACCGCTGGTTGGTCACAATCGCCGCCTGATAACCCATTTTCAGGACGGACTGCAGACAATCCGTGAAACCGGGCATAAGGTGAAAATCATCCCAGCGCGTCACGTAAAGCCCCGGTCCGGGCGATTCGTTCGTGATCCCGTCGCGGTCAAAAAAAACGCATTTTTGTTTTAATTTATTTGCCATTTTCGCGCCGCCGCCCTAGTGGAGTGTATCACGCAGACGTGTATTTATAGGTTGTCATGCTGAGCGTAGCGAAGCATCTCCATCATAACGAGATTCCTCGCACGCTCGGAATGACAATCCCGTGATTTTTCTAGCGTTTTTAGTCTTATAAATTCATTTAATTCAGTTACATTACACTAGAGGCATTCAAGCATATCCTCGTCCACCTCGATCGCCACCCCCTGCCCGATCATGTCCACGTTGATAATCACGCGGGCGCCCGCTCTGGATTTGACGACCATCCCCTCCAGTCCCTGGAAAGGACCGGCGGTGATCCTCGCCTTCATCCCGGCGGTTATGGCCTGGCACGCGCGCAGCGCCGGGTCGGCGCCGAGCGCCTTCCGGATTTGCTCAATTTCGCCGGCAAATCTTTCCTGGTCCTTTACTTCCAAAACCCGGGCTACCTGGCCGCTCTGCAGGAGCGTTACTTTCTGTTCCGCCCGGAACCGGACAAAAACATACCCCGGGAACAGCGGCTTCCAGACTTCAACCTGCCGCCGCTGATATTTTTTTCTCTCCATCCTCAGCGGCAGGTAGTACGGCAGCGGCAGCGTGGCGCAATAGGCCGCTATTTTTTTCTCGCACCTGGGACGCGTATGCAGGACATACCAGCAGGCGCCGTCCTGATTGGTGGCATCATTCTCTTTCATGTCACGCGCCGGAGGGCATGTTCTTGATTATCTCATCCCCGAACTCGGAGCATTTCAGGAGCTTTGCCCCGTCCCCGGCCGGGCCGGCCATCAGGCGATGAAAGTCATAAGTCACTTTTCCGCCGCGGATCGCCCTGCTTATGCCGGAGAGAATCAAATCGGCCGCCTCCGTCCAGCCCATGTACCGGAACATCATTTCACCGGAAAGAATGACCGAGCCGGGATTGACCTTGTCCTGGCCGGCGTATTTCGGGGCCGTGCCGTGCGTGGCCTCGAAAACGGCGTGGCCGGTTTCATAATTTATGTTGGCCCCCGGCGCGATGCCGATCCCGCCGACCTGCGCCGCGAGCGCGTCGGACATATAATCGCCGTTGAGGTTCATGGTGGCGATCACGTCAAATTCCTCGGGCCGGGTCAGCGCCTGCTGGAAAAATATGTCGGCAATCACGTCCTTCACCGCCATTTTGCCCTCATACTCCTTCGCAACCTCGTAACCCCAAGCCTTGAACGCCCCTTCCGTGAATTTCTGGATGTTGCCCTTGTGGACGAGCGTGACGCTGCGGCGCTTGTTTTTTACGGCATATTCAAACGCCGCGCGCACGAGGCGCTTGCTGCCCGTTTCGCTGATCGGCTTTATCCCGATGCCGGAATCAGCCCGTATCTGCCAGCCGAATTCCTTCTTGAGGAAACCGATCAGCCGCGCCGCCTCGGGGCCGCCCGCCGGCACTTCCAGCCCGGCATAAACATCCTCGGTGTTCTCGCGGAAAACAACCATGTCCACCTTCTCGGGATGCTTGACCGGGCTCGGCACGCCTTCAAACCAGCGCACCGGGCGGAGACAGACAAAAAGGTCCAGTTTCTGGCGCAAAGCGACGTTCAGGCTGCGGTGGCCGCCGCCGATCGGCGTGGTCAGGGGCCCCTTGATGCCGACCAGGTATTCATTGAAGGCCTTTATGGTTTCTTCCGGAAGCCATTCTCCGCCGGCCTTGAAAGCCTTCTCGCCGGCCAGGACCTCCTTCCAGACAACCTGCCGCCGGGGGCCATAGGCTTTTTCGACGGCGGCATCGAAAACCCTTGCCGACGCCCGCCAGATATCGGCCCCGATCCCGTCGCCCTCGATAAAAGGGATGACCGGCCGGTCAGGGACTTTGCATTCTTTTTTAGTCTTATCAAATATTATTTTTTCGTTCATGGTTTTCTTCATTTTCTTCATTTTTTTCCACAGGCTTGCCTGCTGGCATGGTTTAAAACGCCCCCCGCCAATAGAATCTCGCGCTGCCGGGCGCTCAACGAAATTAACACTTCAATTTTAACGTTCTTTGTCCTGTTCAAGACTTCCATCCCGGCGCCGGCCTTCACGGCCCGAAGCAACCCGCTGATCTCGATTTCATCCGCCTGGCTGAACTTATCGTAATCATCCGGATTTGTGAAGACGAGCGGAATTATGCCGTAGTTGACCAGGTTGGCAAAATGAATCCGCTCAAACGATTTCGCGATCACCGCCTTGACGCCGAGATACCGCGGACAGATGGCGGCGTGCTCGCGCGAGGAGCCCTGGCCGTAACTCAACCCGCCGACGATGACCGAATCAACATTCTTCGCCTTGTTATCAAGACAACGGCCGCTGAACGAGGGACTTGCCCCCCGTAGTCCGCCGCCGGTGGACGAAGGGAGGCCAACATGCTCAAAGACGTATTCCGCGTATTTGGCGATATTGGACCTGTATTTCAGGCGGGAACCGGCCGGCATGATGTCGTCCGTCGTGATCTTGTCGCCGACCTTGATTTCCACCCGGCCCCGGATGGAATCGCCCAAGGATTCCAGGGCAAGCGGGCGCCCGATGTTCGGGCCGCGCACGACCGTGACTTTTTTCCTTGCGGCTTCCGGGAGCGGCGCGATGATCATGCTGTCATCCAACGGCACATGTTTCTTTGTTTTAATAACCGGATATTCCCGGCCGGCCCCGGCCGGGTCGGTGATAACGCCGCTGATCGCCGAAACGGCGGCCGTTTCCGGGCTGACCAGGTAAACGCCGGCCGACTTTGTCCCCGACCGCCCCTTGAAATTCCGGTTGGTCGTGCGCAGGCTGACGCCTTCCGTGCGCGGGGCGTGGCAATTCCCGATGCAAAATCCGCAAACCGGCTCAAGGATGCGCGCGCCGGCCTCAAGGAAAACCGACAGCGCGCCGTTTTCGGCCAGCATCGAAAATATCTGCCGCGAAGCCGGCGCGATGACCAGGCTCAGGTCGGGATGCGCCTTGCGCCCCTTTAAAATCGCGGCCACCTTCATCAAGTCCTGAAAAGAGGCGTTCGTGCAACTGCCGATCGCCACCTGGTCCACCCGCGTGCCCGCCGCTTCCTTGACCGGGACGACGTTGTCCGGGCTGTCGGGCCTGGCCAGCATCGGGATTATTTTCCCCAGGTCAATTTCAATGACGCGGTCATAATGCGCGCCCTTGTCAGGTAAAATTTCCCGCCAGCATTTTTCACGGCCCTCGGTCTTTAAAAATTCGCGCGTCACGGCGTCGCTCGGGAAAACCGACGACGTCACCCCGAGCTCCGCGCCCATGTTGGTAATGGTCGCCCGCTCCTGGACCGAGAGCGTCGCCACCCCTTCCCCGCCGTATTCAATGACCTTGCCGGCGTTGCCCTTGGTGGTCAGCAGCCGGAGGATCGTCAGGATAACGTCCTTGGCGGACGCCCATTTTTTCAACCGGCCGGACAAGTTTACCCGGATAATTGCCGGGCACTCCAGGTAGAACGGCTCCCCGGCCATGGCGAGCGCCACGTCAATGCCGCCGGCGCCGATTGCCAGCATGCCCAGCCCGCCGCCGGTCGGAGTATGCGAGTCGGAGCCCAGGAGCGTCTTGCCCGGAACGGAAAATCTTTCCAGGTGCACCTGGTGGCAGATGCCGTTGCCCGCCCTTGAAAAATAAATTCCGTATTTCGCGGCGACGGTCTGCAGGTATTTATGGTCATCCGCGTTTTCAAAGCCGTCCTGGATGGTGTTGTGGTCAATATAACTGACCGACAGCTCCGTTTTCAATTCCGAAAGTCCCAGGCTTTCAAACTGCAGGTAAACCATCGTGCCGGTTGCGTCCTGGGTGAGGGTCTGGTCAATTTTCAGTCCGATTTCCTTCCCGGCCGCAAACTTTCCCTTCACCAGGTGTTCCCTGATGATTCTCTCGACAATTCCTTCGCTCATGTTTTCCAACTCCTGACTTTCCGATTTCCGTCTTTGTCCTTAATCTGGTGACATCAATTCGGCGATCTTGCGATAAATTCTTAAAAAAAACAACATTTAATCGTTGACTCCCCGTGCGTTTTTTTATACAAGCATCAAATACGTTGCCGCTTGACAGGACAACAGAACGCTCTAACTGAATATTTCAAAGAGAATTAAACCGTTAGGCATAAATAAAGGAAGGGAAACACCATGGCAGTCAAAATCGGAATTAACGGATTCGGGCGGATTGGAAGGCTTGTTTATCGCGCGGCCCATGAAATGAAAGTTTTGGACCAGCTGGACATTGTGGCGGCGAACGACCTGACCGACACCAAAACCCTCGCCTACCTGCTTAAATATGACTCCACCTTCGGAAAGTTCCCGGGCGTGGTGAGCCACGACGACCAGAACATCATCGTTGACGGCAAAAAAATCAAGGTGCTGACCATCAAGGAAGGGCCGAGCAAAATGCCCTGGAAAGACCTCGGGGTCCAGGTTGTCCTGGAGAGCACCGGCCGTTTCACCGATAACACCGAAAAGGCAAAGGAAAACGACCGTCCCGGCCTGCACATCACCGCCTCGGGCGCCAAGAAAGTGCTGATCAGCGCGCCGGCCAAGGGCCACGATGTCACCCTCGTGATGGGCGTCAATGACAACGACTACGACCCGGCGAAGCATCACGTCATCTCCAACGCCTCCTGCACCACGAACTGCCTCGCGCCGATGGTGAAGGTATTGAACGACGCGTTTGGAATTGAAAAAGGATTGATGACCACGATTCATTCCTACACCAATGACCAGCGCATCCTTGATTTCCCCCATAAGGACCTGCGGCGCGCGCGTTCGGCGGCGGTGTCAATCATCCCCACCACGACCGGCGCTGCCAAGGCCATCTCGGAAGTCATTCCCGAAATGAAAGGCAAACTGCACGGCTACGCCCTGCGCGTGCCGACCCCGGACGGATCGGTGACGGACCTGTCGGTCATCCTTAAAAAGGCCGCCACGCCCGAACAGATCAACGCCATGTTCAAAAAAGCGGCCACGGAAAGCTCCCTGAAAGGCTACCTTGCTTATTCCGAGGACGACATTGTCCTGGCAGATATCGTCGGCGACAGCCACAGCTGCATCTTTGACAGCAAACTGACCATGGCCATCGGCGACAACATGGTCAAGGTCGTCGGCTGGTATGACAACGAATGGGGCTATTCCTGCCGGTGCGTTGACCTGATCAAGAAACTGGCCACAACGTTATAAGCAACCTATCACCACTGATTACACGGATAACAGAAGAACGGTTGGGCAGTTAGACGGTCTGATTATTATCAGTGCAATCCGTGATATCCGTGGTAAAAATGTTTTTTGAAAAGCCATGAATAAAAAAACTATTCGCGATGCCGACTTGCGCAACAAGCGCGTCCTGATGCGCGTGGATTTCAACGTGCCCCTGGAAGGCGCCAAGGTTGACGATGACACCCGCATCCGCGCCGCGCTGCCGACCATCCAGGCCATCCTGAAACAGGGTTCGAGCCTGGTCCTCATGAGCCATCTCGGCCGTCCGGACGGCAAACCAAGCGCCAAGTTCAGCCTTAAACCCGCGGCCGATTGCCTGGCGGAACTTTTGGGAAAACCGGTTCAATTCGCGCCGGACTGCGTCGGCCCGGCCACGATTGCCATGGCCAAGGCGCTCAAGCCGGGCGAAGTGCTCCTCCTCGAAAACCTGCGATTTTACCCGGAGGAAGAGGGCAAAATCGACCTGCCCAAAACCGCCCCGGAAGACCAGCGCAAGGCGGCCAAGGCCGAAATGAAGACCAGGCAGAAGGCATTCGCCGCGCAAATCGCGCAAATGGGCAATGTTTATGTCAATGACGCCTTCGGCACCGCCCACCGGGCGCACGCCTCCATCGTCGCCGTGGCGGAATGCTTCCAGGAACGCCTCGCCGGCTTCCTGATGGAAAAGGAAATTGAATACCTGGGCAAGGCCATCTCCGACCCGGCCAAGCCCTACGTGGCCATAATCGGCGGCGCAAAGATCAGCGACAAAATCAATGTCATCACGAACCTGCTGGGCAAGGTCAACGCCCTCCTGATCGGCGGCGGCATGGCCTACACGTTTTACCGCGCAAAAAACCTGCCGATCGGCAAATCCCTGGTTGAGGTTGAAAAGGTTGACCTGGCAAAATCGCTCCTGGCCCAAGCCGAAAAAGCCAACGTCAAGCTGCTCCTGCCGGTTGACAACGTCATCGCGGACGCCTTCAGCGCCGACGCCAACACCCGGGTGGTTGACGAAGACGGCATTGACGAGGGCTGGATGGCACTGGACATCGGCCCCAAGACGGCGAAATTATTCGCCGCGGAAATCGCCACGGCCAAGACAATCGTCTGGAACGGGCCGATGGGCTGCTTTGAGATGGCGCCGTTCGAGGATGGCACCATGGCCGTCGCCCGGGCTATCGCCGCCAACCGCGCGTGCACGAGCATCATCGGCGGGGGCGACAGCGTCAGCGCCGTGAACAAGAGCGGCCTGGCGGACAAGATGAGCCACATCAGCACCGGCGGCGGCGCCAGCCTTGAATTTCTGGAAGGAAAAGAATTGCCCGGAATCGCGGTATTAAGCAACAGGTAAAAACTATGGCAGAAAAAAGTTCATCCGCAATGCGCAAGCCGCTCGTCGCCGGAAACTGGAAAATGAACAACACCTCCGCCGAGGGTGCGGAACTGGCCAAGGACCTGACCCGCCAGCTGGCAAACATCAAGGGCGTTGAAGTCGTCATCTGCCCGCCTTTCACGGCCCTGGCCACGGTCGGCGCCGTCATCTCCGGGACCAACATCGGCCTGGGAGCGCAGAACATGCATTGGGAAAAATCAGGGGCATTTACCGGCGAAGTCTCGGCCGCCATGCTCCGGGATTTATACTGCCATTATGTCATCCTCGGTCACAGCGAGCGCCGGACCCTGTTCGGCGAAACCGATGAAATCGTCAACCGCAAAGTCAAGGCAGCCCTTGCCAGCAATTTGCACCCGATCGTCTGCATCGGCGAGACGCTCGCCCAGCGCAATGCCGGCCAAACCGAGGAAGTGATCAAGACGCAATGCCGGGACAGTCTCAAGGACCTGGATGCCGCCGGTTTCGGCAACATGATCCTGGCCTACGAGCCGGTCTGGGCGATCGGCACCGGCCTGACCGCCACCCCGCAGCAGGCCCAGGAGATCCACCGGCTGATCCGCCAGCTTGTCCAGGAACAGACCGACGAAAAAACCGCCGCGGCTCTCCGGATTCTCTATGGCGGAAGCGTCAAGGCGAACAATGCCGCCGAGCTTTTCAACCAGCCCGACATTGACGGCGGACTGATCGGCGGCGCGGCGCTGGATTCCGACGCGTTCGTCGCGATCGTCAATGCCGCTTTGCCTTGAAAAGAACGGCCTGGTTTTTAGTAATTCTATACGCTATACGCTAATTTAATTAGGAAGGTAAACATGCTGGCCTTAAAAATACTACTGATCACCGTTGAAACCATCTGCAGCTTCCTGCTGATCGTCATGATTCTCCTCCAGAAGGCCAAGGGGGAAGGGCTGGGATTGGCGTTCGGCGCTGAAATGGGCGAATCCATCTTCGGGGCGCGCGCCAGCAACGTCCTTGTCAAAGCCACCATGTGGGTCGGGGCTGTTTTTATTCTCAATACGGTGTTACTCGCCACAATTTATTCACAAGCCCCCGGAAATTCCATCCTGGGCGGGCGCACTCGGGCGCCGATCGAACAACCCGTCAGGCCGGTCCAGGCTCCTTCCCCGGCTTCAATGCCGGCCTCCGTGCCCGCGTCGCTGTCCGCTGCCCCGGCATTACCCGCGCCGGAAGCTCAACCGCAGGCGCCGGTTTCGGCGCCGCAAACGCCGGCCGCCCCGTGAGAATCGCGTGATGGCAGGATCTACAACACCCGGCCAATCGAAGTTCATCAGGATTTGCCTCTGCTCGTTATTGCTTTGCGCCTTTAATTTTCCCGCGCCGGCCTCCGACATTAACAGCGCGGAAAACCCGAACACGCTTTACGGCGGCGCCGAACGGATCCGCGGATTTGATCCGGTCATGGCCGGAGACGTCGCTTCGGCCCTGGCCATAAGCCAAATTTACGAGGGGCTCCTGCAATATTCATACCTTGCACGGCCTTACCAGGTTGAACCCGGCCTGTGCGAAAAAATGCCCGATGTCTCGGCCGACGGCCTGGTCTATACTTTTTCCATCAAAAAAGGCATATATTTCCAGGACGACCCGTGCTTTGCCGCGACCGGCGGCAAGGGCCGCGAGCTGACCGCCGACGATTTTGTCTATTCAATCAAGCGCGTGGCCGACCTTAAGACCGGCTCGACCGGTTACTGGGCCTTTAACGAGCGCCTTGCAGGGCTGGACGAGTTTCGCGCCAAGTCTTCCGGCGAAAAGGCGACCGATTACAGCCTGCCGGTTGAAGGCCTGACCGCTCCCGACCGGTATACCCTGCGCATCCGCCTGAAACAGCCTTATCCCCAATTGCTCTGGATTCTCACCATGCATTATTCCTTCGCCGTCCCCCGCGAGGCGGTTGAACATTACGGCCGCGATTTTGTCAATCACCCGGTCGGCACCGGCCCCTTCCGCCTCGAATCATGGTCCAGAAATTACCGGATTGAATACACCCGCAGCCCGAAATGGAAAGAGACCGGGCGCGTTGAAAATTACCCCGCTCAAGGAAGCGCCCAGGACGCCGAGCTCGGATTGCTCGCCGACGCCGGCCGGCCGGTCCCTTTCCTTGACCGGATCGTGCAATACGTCATCGACGACACCACGACCCGGTGGTTCATGTTCCTGAAAGGGAAAATGGAGTCGTCCGGAATTTCGCGCGACAACTGGGACGCGGTCATCTCCCCCGATAAAACGCTGAAAAAAGAACTGGCCGACCTGGGCATCCGCATGTTCAGCACGCCACTCATGGAAACTTTTTATATCGGGTTTAACATGGACGACCCGGTGGTCGGCGGCAACCTGGCATTGCGCCAGGCCATGGCCTGCGCGTTCAATTCGGAACAATACGTCCGCTTCCACAACAACCGCGTCATCCGCGCTTCCGGCCCCATTCCCCCCGGCATCGCCGGTTTTGAAAACCAGGACGCCCCCTATCCTTTCAACCTCGACCGGGCCAGGGAGCTGCTGGCCAAGGCCGGTTATCCAGAAGGCAAGGACCCGAAAACCGGCCGGCGCCTGAAACTGAACCTGGATATCGGCAATTCGAACGACCCGGAAGTCCGGGCCTCGGTTGAGCTTTTTTCTTCGTTCATGGATAAAATCGGGATCCAGATCGTGCCGGTCTACAACAACTGGCCCACTTTCCTCGCGCGCATGGAACGCCGGCAGGCGCAATTGTTCCGCCTGGGATGGGTCGCCGATTATCCGGACGCCGAAAATTTCCTCCAGCTTTTCTACGGCCCGAACAGCTCCCCCGGCCCGAACCACAGCAATTACAGCAACAAGTCGTTTGATGCGCTTTACGAAAAGGCGCGCGTCATGGCGGATTGTCCCGGGCGCACCGCGCTTTACCGGCAAATGGCCGAAATTGTCATCAAGGATTCCCCCTGGATTTTCGAAGAACACCCCCTGTCGTACGGCCTGCATCATCACTGGCTGAAAAACTACAAGCCCCACGATTTCCCCTACGGCATGAACAAATACCATGCGGTTGACCATAAAGCCCGCGAAGAGTGGCAGAAGGAACATAATAAGTGACGGGACTAATGTATTGTTTCATAGTTGGTTTTACTTATCTTTTCCGATCACTGAGCGACCCACCCCGCCTTCCGCCGTCGCTCCAAGAGCTATGGCGGAC
>CAYYWX010000065.1:0-19638 GCA_964475405.1 uncultured Verrucomicrobiota bacterium | reverse complement strand
CGGGGCTCAATCAAAGATCACCTTTTTATTTGAGTTCACGCCGTTTATTATTCTGAATCCATAAGTTAGATGACTCCTGCCCTGCGAATCAATAATAAAACGCTTGGCAAATAAAATGTTTGACTTCCGGCATCATATCTTATACTCATAACGGAATTCAGTCGGAAACATATAAATACTTACGGGAGGGAAAAACTGTTGTGGTTGAGATAAAGCTTAAAAGAGGTGAAAGCGTTGAAAAAGCCCTTCGCCGGCTTAAGAAAAAAATGGACAAAGAAGGCACGATGAAGGAAGTCCGGGGACATCGCTACTTTGAAAAGCCAAGCGAAAAACGGCGCCGCAAAGCGGCCCGCGCCCGCATGGGCACCCGCATCAACATGAAAATGGCTTACTAGGCTTAGGCTAACCGGAGAGAGAGCCGGAAGCCGGGAGTCAGAATAAGGGCATTTTTATTTCATGGGCAATTTTTTGTTTTCCTTATATTGCCCATGAACTGCTGCCCCCTGACTTCTGACTACTGACCTCTTCTTTAACTGACCTCTTCTTCAACTGACTTCTTCTTTAATTATGAAAGCATTAATCAGCGGGATTACCGGACAGGACGGATCATACCTGGCCGAAGTGCTCCTTGAGAAGGGCTACGAGGTCTACGGCATGGTCCGCCGGTCCAGCACCGAGAACTTTGAGCGCATCGCCCACCTGACCAGCAGGGTCAAACTCAGGCAGGCCGATCTGCTGGACCAGCTGTCGTTAATCGAGCTGATGGACGAGGTCCAGCCGGATGAAATTTACAACCTCGCGGCCATGTCCTTCGTGCCGACTTCCTGGACCCAGCCGACGCTGACCGGCGAATTCACCGCGATCGGCGTGACGCGCATGCTGGAAGCCATGCGGCAGGTCTGTCCCAAGGCAAAATTCTACCAAGCCTCCAGCAGCGAGATGTTCGGCAAGGTGCGCGAAGTGCCCCAGACCGAGCTGACCCCCTTCCATCCGCGCAGCCCGTACGGGGCGGCCAAGGCCTACGGCCATTACATCACGGTCAATTACCGCGAGAGCTACGGGCTCTTCGCGGCTTCCGGCATTCTTTTCAACCACGAGAGCCCGCGGCGCGGCAAGGAATTTGTCACCCGCAAGATCAGCGACGGCGTGGCGCGCATCAAGCTCGGCCTGGCAAAGGAACTGCGCATGGGCAACCTTGATTCCGCCCGGGACTGGGGATTCGCCGGCGACTACGTCAACGCCATGTGGCGCATGCTGCAGCAGGACAAGGCCGATGATTACGTGGTCGCAACCGGCATCGCCCATACGGTCAAGGAGTTTATTGAACTGGCATTTGAACACGCCGGGCTGGACTGGCAGAAATACGTCGTCCTGGACAAGCAGTTCATCAGGCCGGCGGAAGTTGATCACCTGCTCGGCGACAGCTCCAAGGCCCGCAAGGTGCTGGGCTGGAAACCGGCGGTTGACTTTGCCGGCCTGGTCAAAATGATGGTTGACTCCGACCTTGCCAAGCTGAAACAACAAACCCCAAACATATAAAATGCGCGTCTTGGTCACAGGTTCGCAAGGATTTGCAGGACGGCATCTGATCCGCGAATTGCGCCAGGCCGGCCTGGCGATCGGCGCCTTTGACATGGTAAACGCCGACGCCCAGTCCTCCGGGATAAATTACTACCAGGGCAACATCCAGGACCAGAAGGCCGTCGAACAGGCCGTGCAGCATTTCCTGCCCGAGGCCTGCATCCATCTCAGCGGGCTGGCATTTGTGCCCGATGGATGGACAAACACCGAAACCCTTTTTTCGGTCAATACCATCGGCACCATCCATCTCCTCGAAGCCTGCCGGCGGCACGCGCCGGCGGCCAGGATACTGGTGATATCCTCGGCCGAGGTTTACGGGCGGCAGTACGCCCGCAAGCCGGCGGAGGAAAGCGACCCTCTCTTCCCGGACAATCCCTACGCGGTTTCAAAGGCCGCCGCGGACAACATGGCTCTTCTTTATGCCCGGAAGTATTCGATGCACACCATGACCGCGCGGCCGGGCAACCACATCGGCCCGGGACAGTCGCCCAATTTCGCGGTTTCATCGTTTGCCGCCCAGCTGGCGGCGATCGCCGCGAAAGCGCGCCCGGCGATCGTCAAGGTCGGCAACCTGGAAAGCAAGCGCGACTTCACCGATGTGCGCGACGTGGCCCGGGCTTACCGGCTCCTGATCGAAAAAGGGCGGCCGGGCGAGGCATATAACATCGCCTCGGGGCGCGAGACATCCCTGCGTTTCATCCTGGACCGGCTCTGTGAAGTTACCGGGATCAAGCCCGCCGTTGAAGTGGCGCCGGAGCGTTACCGCCAGCCGGAGGAAAGGCCCCTGCTCAATACCGCCAAGATCGCGAAGGAAGCGGACTGGAAGCCTGAAATAGACATGGAAAAAACCCTGCGCGATATCGCCGCCGAGTGGATGAAATGATCGTTCTGGGTTCATGGTTCAAGGTTCACGGTTATCATGCCTGATGGTGGGACATGGACAGCAGGAATCCAATCCCCTCTGTCATTCCCATGAAAATGGGCCTGCCCGCCTGCCCGAGCGTCGGCCAGGGAGCTCGGCCAGGGAATCCAGATATTGTTTTGCTTTAGTTAAATCATGGATTCCCGATCCAGGCTACGCCAAAGGCTTCGCCGAGGCGGGTCAAGTCGGGAATGACAACCGTACGCGTCGGTTGATAAGTTTCATGAAAAAAACCGTCAAAAAATTATCCGGCGGACTGCTGCGGCTCGGGATCGGCCTGGGGATCATTCTCTTTCTTTTATTCAAGATTGACATGAAAGAGATGCTCTCCGTCCTGCGCGCGAGCCTTTTGCTGTGGCCCTGGCTGGTCCTGGGCATCGCCCTCAACGCCATCAGCCTGTGGATCGGCGTCGGGCGCTGGAAAATCATCCTGGACGCCCAGGGCCTGAAGATGACCTGGGCGCGCGTTTTCTGCGTCTCATTTATCGGCCAGTTTTTCAATTCCTTCATGTTCGGATCCACCGGCGGCGACCTGGCCCGCGCCTATTACGCCGCCAAGGAAACTCACCACAAAAAAACCGAGGCGGTGGCGACCGTGGTGATTGACCGCATGATCGGGCTGGTGGTGCTCAACTTCATCGCCGGGGTAATGCTCGTCGCGCGCTTCAATTTTTACCGGCAGAACTGGCAAACCCACCTGCCGGCGCTCCTCATGATCGGGATGATCGCGGCAACCGTCGCCGCCCTGTTCGTCGTTTATAACATCCGGCTTTTCAAGGGCTGGCCGATTTTGAGGTTCATCGAGCACCATCCGCGCATCGGGCCGGTTGTCCGCCGCCTGCTTATTTCAATTTACCTCTACCACCGGCGCGGAAAAGTGCTGGCAAAAACAGCATTGCTGACGCTCGTCATTCACTCGCTCATCGTCCTGCAATGCTTCTGTTTCGGCAAAAGCCTGCAGATCAACATGAGCATCATTGATTATTTCACCGTCATCCCCTTGATCATCTCCCTCGCCGCCATCCCCATCACCCCGGGCGGGCTGGGAGTAAGGGAAGGATTGGCGGTCACGATGCTGGGCGCGATGAGCGTGAGCGCCCACCAGGCGCTGCCGCTTTCACTCATGGTTTATTTTGTCGCGCTGGCCCTTAGCCTTGTCGGCGGCTTTATTTTCCTGGGATACTCCACCGGCGCCGGACACACGGTCCATGACGAAATTATCGAGCTTGAGGACGAGACTGCGGACGAAAACCGGCAAATCCGGGTCCCGGGCGCCCATCAATAATACCGCGTCGCCGGCCGCGGCCGATTTGAGCAGGACCGGCAGCAATTCCCCGTAATTTTCAACATAGCGCGCCGGCAGGCCGCCGCGCGAGAGGTCGTCCGCCAGCATGCGGGCGGTGACTTCCCTGTTGGCCGTTCCGCCGGCAAAATAAGCGCTCATGATGATGATCATGTCTTCCGGCCGGACATGCCGCGCAAAGACTTCCATTAATTCGCCGCGCATGAGCGCCAGGGGGCCGTAGCCGTGCGGACGCCAGACGGCGATTATCCTGCGGTAATACGGCGCCACCGCCTGCCAGGCCGCGGCGATCTTGGCCGGATTGTGCGCGTAATCGTCAATCACCGTGATGCCGCCGGGGCGCCCGGCCACCTCGAGCCGCCGTTCAATCCCCTTGAATTTTTCCAACGCCTTGCCGACCTTTTTTAAATCAAGCCCGAGCTTTTCGCACAGCATGACGCAATGCAGGGCGTTCTCGGCGTTATGCCGCCCGAGCAATGGCAGGCGGAATTCAACCCCGCCGTAATGAAACCCGATTCCGCGCTCGGTCATGGTCGGGCGAAAAGCCGGCGACTGTTTCCCAGAGGAAGGCCCGGAGCTGATGATTTTGTTTTTTACCTGCCCGGCAAAAATCGCGAACAATTTTTCAACCTCGGCGAGTTCAAAGTGGTCCTTGGAAATATTGGTCACAACCGCCCATTCCGGGAAAAAATTAAGCAGCGAGCGGTCGCTTTCGTCCAGTTCCAGCACCCACAAGTTTGAACGCCCGGGACGGAAATTGCCGGGATTCTCCTCGCTGACCCAATTCAAGACCGCCGCGCCGTTCACCACGGTCGGGTCAAGCCCCAGCTCGGAGAGCGTCCAGCCGATCATGCCGGTCACGGTTGACTTGCCCGCCGTGCCGGTCACGGCGACGCATTGCTTGTCACGCGAGAGGCGCGAGAGCATTTCGGCGCGGTGCACGATGGGGATTTCAGCGCCCCGGGCGGCGGCGATGTCCGGGTTGTCTTCCTCAATGGCCGAGCTGACGACCACCGCGTCCAGGCCGGCGTTGCCCGTCACGCCCCGGCCATCCTGCGCCACGAGATTCACGCCCAGCGCGCGCAGCTTTTTCAGGATCGTGAGCTCGCGGCCGGAATCATGATAGCGGTCGGAACCCGAGACGCGGCAACCCAGCGAGAGCAATAATTGCGCCAGGGCGCTCATCCCCACCCCGCCGACGCCGACCAGATGATAATTGCGCGAAGCGTCGCCCGTGTTTCTTGATGAGTCGCGCTTCATAAGATTATTCCGCGATCTGGCCTCTGCCGCCTGCCTTCTGTCTTCTGAACTCCGACCTCCGACCTCTGATCTCCGACCTCTGACCTCTGATCTCCGACCTTCCGCCTCTCGCCTCGGCATAGCCGCCTACGGCGGAGCCAGGGTCGCGGCACGGCAAAGCGCCGCTACGGCGCGACGACGGCTGACCTCTGATCTCTGCTCCCACACACCCTACGGATACTTCGGGGGATGGCACAGTCCCGCGTTCTCCGCCAGGCCGCAGACCAGGTTCATGTTCTGCAGGGCGGACCCGGCCTGCCCCTTGAGCAGGTTGTCAATGTGGGAGACAACGCGCAGCCGGTTCGTGCGCTCATCCACGTCAACGATCAGCTTGCAGAAATTCGTCCCGCGCACATGGGAGCTGCCGATGCCGCAATCGCGGTCATTGACCTGGACAAAGAAACTGTCCTTGTAAAAATCGCTGTAAAGCTCCATGAGCGCCTTGCGGTCCATTTTTTTGTTCAAATCGGCGTAAAGGGTCGACATGATCCCCCGGCAAACCGGCACAACCTGCGCCGTGAAGGTTACAAGCACGTTCTTGCCGGCCTGCAATCCCAACTCGCGCTCGATCTCGCAGACGTGCTGGTGCCCGGCGAGCTTGTAGGCGTTCATGTGGTCGTAACGGGCGGGATAATGAAACGCGGCGCTCGGTTTCTTGCCGGCGCCCGAGACCCCCGTCTTGCAGTCGCAGATGATGCTCTCCAGGCTGACGATGCCCCGTTGCACGGCCGGCGCCAAGCCGAGGATGCAGCTCACGGCGAAACAACCCGGGTTGCCGACCACCCTCGTCTTTTTGTTCAATTGTTTCCGGTGCAATTCGGCCAGGCCATAGACCGCCTCCGGCAGAAGGTCGGCGGAGGCATGGACCGTCTCGCGCCCGATCCGCGCGGCATAGTCGGCGTAGGCCGCCGGGGTGTTAAAGCGGAAATCGCCGCTGTAGTCAATAACCTTGGCGCCCCGCTCAAGTTCCACCTTGGCCATTTTCATCCCAACCCCGTCCGGCGTGGCGAAAAAAACCACGTCAACCGGCGCGGTCGCCTTCGGGTCGGTTACGGCGACGATCGGCAAATCGCAATAACCGGCCAGGTGCGGGTAGAGCTTGCTGATCGGCGTTCCAACGTCGTTGACGTCGGCCAGGCAGGCGATCTCGGCCTGCTTATGCCCCAGCAGCAGTTCAACCATGCCCACTCCGCCATAACCGCCCGCGCCGACGATTTTCACCTTGATCATATTTCTTTTCCTTTCTGGTATGCCTTGTTTTGTGCAATTTGAATTAGGCCTCGCCGCTTTGCGGCGGGCAACTTTATCTGCTTCAGATGGTAGGGCGGGATAGCCTTATCCCGCCGTTCTTCCATTCAGACGGCCCGACAAGGCTGTCGGGCCCTACCTGCTTTGAATTTCCTATACGTAAATTTACGCTCAATCCAATTGATTAAACACATCAGTATTGACAATTCAAGTATTTAATAATAACAATGTTCAGATATGAACACGCAAAACACTGCAAAAAAAATACTGGTGACCGGCGCGGCCGGATACATCGGCTCAATCCTCGTCCCGCACCTGCTGCGCCAGGGGCACCAGGTGACGGCCGTTGACAACTTCATGTACGGCCAGACTTCCCTCCTTGAGGAGTGCATTAACGAGCGCCTGCAAGTCGTCCGCGGTGACGCGCGCGACCGGAACTTGATGCGCAAATTGCTCTCCGGCCATGACTGCGTCCTGCCCCTGGCCTGCCTCGTCGGCGCGCCGGTATGCGACAACAAGCCGGGCGAAGCCCGGACGACAAACCTCGACGCGATCAAGATGCTCCTTGACCTGAGCAGCCGCCAGCAGCAGTTTGTCATGCCGATCACCAACAGCGGCTACGGCATCGGGCAGCCGGGCGCATTTTGCACCGAGGAGTCCCCGCTCAACCCGGTCAGCCTTTACGGCCGGCTGAAAGTCGAGGCCGAAAAACACATCCTCGATTCCGGCCACGGCATTTCCCTGCGCCTGGCAACCGCCTTCGGCCTGAGCCCGCGCATGCGCCTGGACCTGCTCGTGAACGACTTTACCTACCGGGCGGTGACCGACCGGTTCATCGTTCTCTTTGAAGCCCACTTCAAGCGCAATTATGTCCACGTGCGCGACGTGGCGCGCGCCTTTGTCCACGCGCTGGATAATTTTCCCGCGATGCAGAACAACGCGTTCAACGTCGGCCTGAGCGACGCCAACCTTTCCAAGATGGAGCTTTGCCTCGAAATCAAGAAGCAAATCCCGGATTTCACATTCCTCGAGGCCAAGGTCGGGAAAGACCCCGACCAGCGCAATTACATCGTCAGCAACGCCAAGATCGAAAAGACGGGATTTAAGACGCAGGTTTCCCTCCAACAGGGCATCGGCGAACTTATCAAGGGCTACCAGATAATCCGGCGCAACCAGTTCGCGAACGTATAAGGACTTGAATGTTGCATGTTTTCTTTGAGCGAAGGAAGATCCTCGAAATCCTCTGAAAGGGTTGTCCTCTGCGTATATCATAGGAGTAAAATTGCATAGAACTAATTTATGACAAGACAAATCCTTAGATTTTGTTTGATTTTGATGTTTTCGTTGCTGGTTGCCGTGAATGCGTGGGCCACACTGAACCCGTTGACACGTGGAGTGGTTGATCCGGCAGGAAGTCCGCCGGATGAAAATGAAAATTGCGAAGGCGGCGAACCGGTTGACATGTTGACCGGAGATAATCTTGTTCGGGAAGAAGGGTTGAGATTGGCCACACCAGACCTGCCGCTTTCCTTTGATCTGCACTACAATAGCGGCAGCGAGATGCCTGGTGTTCTCGGCAAAGGTTGGGATTTTTCTTTGAATTGGCGTTTGAGCCTGATTTACAGGGCGTATTATTATAACGGCACGGGCGATATGAAGTGTTATGGCGCATCATTGGAAAAATATCCCTACCTTGCATCCCTTAGTTATTATTACCTGAATTTTCTTACCAACGGACCGCTCAGCGCGGCCAATGCCAATTTCCCCCTTCCAGCGCCGCCGCCGCTGGCATCGCCGGTGAAAAAAGATCTATTGGATTGGTTGTTTAGTGTGGAAACGGCCGTGGCGGATACACCATCCGCCTATTCCGCATTGATCAATAAATGGTTTATTATTTCGGACGGAAAAAATAAATACCGCGTTGAAGGCGGCTGTCGCACCAATACGACTGGGACCTTGCCAGACTGGGATATCAATGGCGGGCATTACACCGAAATGCCGATGGATATGGAACTGGTGCATGCTAACAACGAATACCGTTTGTTATTACCCGGCAAAAAATGGATGATTTTTGATGATAACGGCAGGATGTCGTCCATGGGGGACGCATGGGGCAATACGGTCACGCGTTCGCAAACCGGTGATAACGAAGAAAAATACTCAAACAGTAATGGCCGATGGCTGAAGTTCACTTATGGTACATCTAATCTTGTTTCCGAAATTCAAACCGACGATGGTCGCGGGATGAATTTTGCCTACACAAATGGAAATCTGTTGGCTTCCGTGGAATGGTATGGCGGAGGAAAGAGTCGCACGCATTGCTATACATATGATGCCAATAAAAAACTGGTGAGCCGGGTCAATGCCGAGGGAACTGTTTCCCAGTATGAATATGGGAGCGACGGGAAGGCAAATTCAATGTCCATGGGGTCGCCCGGCATGGGCACGAACTGGTACCGACATACGGTCGCCTACGGTCCAATACCGCAGATGACTTTCTACGCTCGCGAGACGAGTTGGAATGAAGATTTCCTGTTTGACAACCAGGGGAGATTGGGCGGCGTGGGTGGTCCGTGGAACTCCACCTGTCCGCAGGGACATCAGGTGATGTATTATTCATATGACAAGTGGCGCAATATC
Source organism: uncultured Verrucomicrobiota bacterium (assembly GCA_964475405.1). GTDB lineage: Bacteria > Verrucomicrobiota > Kiritimatiellia > JAAZAB01 > JAAZAB01 > JAQUQV01. Next base: position 10,645 of record CAYYWX010000065.1, on the reverse strand, counting down.
ATTGCGGAACGTTATATTGAGGGCTCCAATTTGTTTATAGTGACAAACGGTTTTGGCGAAAATCATCGGGTGTTGGAAAGTTCAATTTGCAACGGGGCAAATACCCAGCAACTCTTTTCGGCCGCGTGGAGCGCGGAAGACCGACTGCCGTCTTCCATCACCAATGCAGATGGTTTGGTAATTAATTATGAATACACGAATGGAATTGTCGGTTTGGCGACTTTTGCCAGACAAGGAACGGCGGAAACTATTTTTGAGGCGGCAGAGTGGGATCATGGAAAACCCGGCACGATGAGGGATGCGCGCGGGGCGGAAACGCACCTAACGTATAACACCGCCGGACAAGTGGCGACAGTGACGCCTCCGGCCGGACCGGGTTATGGGTTTGAATACGATTCCGCCGGTCTGGTTCATAAGGTGAACCGGCTGGAACCGGGTAATGTGACACATCTTCTTGCGCAATATGCCCGCGACGGATTCGGGCAAATCACTAACGCGACATACACTGATGGATTGAGTGAGCAATTTGAATACGATCCCATGCGCCGGCTGACCAACGCCGTTGACCGGGCCGGGCGGACAACGCAGGTTGCATATTGGCCAATCGGGAAGGTCAAGAGTGTTACTCCCGATGCGAACGGTCTGGCAGCCAAGGTGAGTTTTGACTACGACGAGCAGGGGACAAGTTTGAAAATCACTGATGAAATTGGAAGAATCGTTGAGGCTTACGCTTTGGACGTGAATGGAAGAGCAACGTCCGTGACGAACATTCTCGGCCAGACATTGAATGTGACTTACGCAATCATGGACAAGCCACAGGCAATTACTCGGTTTGACGGCAGCGTGGTGAACTTTGCTTATGATGTTGCCTGGAGGCCGATAACGATTCAATATCCGGATGACACGGTGCACATAACCTATTCTGCCGGTGGTCTTCTTCAAAAAATAACCGATGGTAGTGGTGCGATTTCCAATAAATATGACGCTCTCCTGCGTTGGGCGGGCCAGACGGGCCCGCATTCGTGGGATGAGATTACGGCCGTAAATGGAACCGGGGGATTACCGGCGAGCGTGACGAGTGTGGGTGGGACTGTTTCATACAGTTATGATATCGGCAGTCGGTTGACCGCGATATTCAGTCCGGAAAATACGTTCAATTACAGTTACAATCCTACCAATGGTTTGATTTCCGGCGTATTATGCGCCACTGGCGGGATAAATGTTTCCTATAATTTTGACACGTTTGATCGGTTGGTGGATATTTCATGGAAAGATTCAACAAACAATGTCGTGCGCGGCTTCACTTATGGTTACAACGTCGTCGGCATGATCACGCAGAAGGTAACTGTTGCAAATAGCCTACAGACTACAAACCTTTATGAATACGACAGTCTGGATCGCCTGACCTCCGAATCTTCCTTCAGTCCTCAGTCTTCAGCCGTCAGCCTATACCAGTATGATTTAGCCGGCAACCGCACACAGATGGTGTCTAACGGTCAAACTATCCGCTATACGCTGTCTTCCGCTAACCGCTTGACTTCGTGGGGCACGAACGGTAGCCAGCAGTTTGATTTGGCCGGAAATGTGACGAATATTCAGTATGACGACGGACGGCAACTGGAATTGAAATGGGACAGCCGGCATCGGGTGACCGAAGTAAAGACGAACGGGACTCTTGCTGAGAAATATCAATATGATGCCTTTGGAAGACGGACAGCAATTTCGGATGGTGCCAGTACTAATTATTTGGTGTATGCCGGTGTTCATGTCGTCGCCGAGGTGGATTCAACCGGCAATCTTCTCAAGTCCTATACCTATGGCCCAGGGATTGACAACATCCTCTCAATGACCATCTATGGCGGGACGACCAGTACGTATTTCTACGTCAAAGATAATTTGGGCTCCGTGATGGCCGTGACCGACAGCACCGGCACCAATATCGTTGAGAGTTATCAATATGATGCATGGGGGAATGTCTCGGCCTTTGATTCACTCAATCAGCCAATCACTCAATCACTGATTGGTAATCACTTCCTTTGGCAGGGACGTGAGATTTCTTGGAAGTCAGGATTGTATTACTTCCGTGCCCGCTGGTATGAACCAGTGTTAGGCCGCTGGTTGTCCAATGACCCGATTGGGATCAGTGGGGGGCTTAATCAGTATGTGTTCTGCGGGGATGACCCGGTGAATTGCGTGGATATAGACGGACTCCGTGTTATCAATAAGTCCAAGAAGAGGATTCCCATCATTGTGAACCCTATCAACCCGGATGGCACTCAGGGTAAACAGGAGATATATTATCTACCACCAGGTGGAGACACGGATCTGCTTCTGCCTGGTTACGATACGGATGCGATCTACCCAGTTGAATGCCAAGGTAAAAATAAAAAGGTCTTAAAGATCGTGAACAGAGTGACAGCAGAAATCTTACCCTCAGGCGGAGTGCGTTTTCCAGCCGGGGAAAACAATCCAATCGATTTACTCGATCAAGCTGTGAGAGGTGGATGGAAGGGCGATGATTTCATTAAGCGATGGCAATGGCCCATACCGTCAAAGTAGATCACCGCTCATTTTGGTATAGTCGCATGAAGACATTTAGAACAATCGCACTATCCTCGTGCATTACCATTAGTGTGATTATTGTAGTTCTGTCCTTGGTGAAGTGGAACGAAAGGGTTGGTACTCTGTTTTCGGGGGGGGAAGAAACCGTCTATGCGTCGGGTTTTTCCGAATTTGGATTCCGATCTATCAAGCAAGGCATGTCTTCCAACAATGTTTATGAGCTTATTGGTTCGCCCCTCAGGGTTGTTCAGCAAAACGAAAACGACAAGCCATCCGAAATAGAGTGGATTTACTCGGATTCAAGTCCCACCAGTAAAAAAGGCAATTTTCTCATTAGAATAGTCGTGCTTGACGAGCAAGGCGTTGTTAAAAGGAAGGAGACAGGTTTGTATGTTGACTAGGGAAGAACCTGTCAGCCCAAAAACTCCACCGACAAAAAAACACGGCGGGAAAAAAGACTACGGATAAGGGTCAGCCCTGAATGGCGCTAAGATAAACTTGCGGCGGGCCTCCGCCGTCGTTCGAGATTTGAAAACAGGCTTATCTTAGCATCATTCGGGTCACCCTTCGAAATAGAACTTTACGAGATAACTATGATAGTTTTCAAACTTTCAAAAGGAATTACTCTGAAGCAATATGGCCAACCATTAAGAATTGACACTTCAACGTCACCTAACGTCTGGAATATCGGCCGATTCAAGCAATGAGCGACATAAACAAATCAATTTTCAAGCGCATTCTCGTGACCGGGGCGACCGGTTTCCTGGGGCACCATATCGTCCCCGTCCTGCGGTCGCAGTTTGACGCGGAGATCATCGCCGTCGGCAGCCGCGATTATAACCTCCTGCAGCCGGGCATTCCCGATAAAATGCTCGACGAGATCCGCCCGGATTGCGTTGTGCACCTTGCGGCCAAGTCCGGCGGGATCGTGGACAACCGCCAAAGGCCGGCCGATTACTATTATGAAAACATCGTCATGAACACGCATGTTTTCCAGGCCGCCTTCCGGGCCGGCGCCAAAAAATTCCTGGCGCTGATGGGCGGCTGCTCCTACCCGGCCACGGCAACCTCCCCGATCGGCGAGGACCAGATGTGGAACGGGTTCCCGCAGATTGAAAGCGCCGGTTATTCAGCCGCAAAAAAGATGCTCCTGGTCCAGTCCTGGGCCTACCGCCAGCAGCACGGGTTCAATTCAATCGTCTTGATTCCGGGCAATGTCTACGGCGAGTGGGACAACTTCAACCTGACGGAAGCGCACGCCATCCCCGCCCTGATCCGCAAATGCGTTGAGGCGAAGGAAAAAATGCTGCCCTTCATCACCGCCCTCGGCACGGGCCGGCCCATCCGTGACTTTGTCTACGCCGGCGATGTCGCCGCGCTCATCCCCTGGTTCCTGGCCAACTACAACACCAGCGACCCGGTCAATATTTCAACCGGACGGCGCACCTCAATCCGGGAGCTGATCGAAACCGTCAAAATGGCATCGTCCTACCCGGGCGAGATCAGGTGGGACGCGTCCCAGCCTGACGGCCAGATGGAAAAAATATTCGACCCCAGCCGGCTTCACCGGCTCGGCATGCAATGCCCCACCCCGCTGGAAGAAGGTTTACGTAAAACGGTGAAGTGGTTCCTGGAAAACCGCGCGGCGGGAAAGATGCGGCTATGATCCGCCTGAGGCGGATAAATCCGCCGGTGAAAATCGAATGAGCAAAAAAGCAATAATTCTCGGCGGCAGCGGATTTATCGGGTCGGCGCTTTGCGCCGAGGCAGCCAAGCGCGGCTGGGAAACGGTCATCGTCAACCATGCCGATTACGCGCAATGCGCCGGCATGTCATGCGACGTGTTGATCAACGCCAACGGCAATTCAAAAAAATACATCGCCGACCGGGACGCCAACCTTGATTTCGACCTCTCGGTCCGCTCGGTTTCGCTCTCGCTCCACGACATCCAGGCGAAATTATACGTTTATCTTTCATCCATTGACGTTTATTCCAACACCAGCAACCCGGCCTGTAATCATGAAGAATCCATAATCGCGCCCGAGCGGCTCAGCCCATATGGATTTCACAAATTCCTGGCAGAACAGCTCGTCCGCCGCCATGCCAAGTCATGGCTTATCATGAGAATGGGCGGATTCGTCGGGCCGGGTTTGAAAAAGAATTCAATTTACGACCTCCTGACCGGCAAGCCGCTGCGCGTCCATCCGGATTCGCGCTACCAATACCTGGACACCGCCACCATGGCCGCGATCACGCTGCAAATGATTGAGGACGACCGGCACCGGGCAATCTATAACCTGGCCGGCGACGGCGCCGTCAGCCTCCGGGAAATCGCCAAGCTCTTCCCGGGCAATCCCCTGGCCGGCGCTCCGCTGGAAGTTGCCCCCGAGCATTATGAAGTGAATATTTCCAAAATAAAAACAGTCGCCGCCATTCCTTCCACCCGCAAGACCGTTGAGCGGTTCATAAAGGAAGCGCAGGCCGGCCAGGTTAAATTGTCATGATTATCGCCAGGACACCGTTCAGGATCAGTTTTTTCGGGGGCGGCTCCGATTTCCCGGATTTTTTCAGGGATTACCCGGGCTGCACCCTTTCCACAACCATTGACAAATACTGCTACATTTCCGCGCATTATCTCTCGCCATTTTTCAAGTTCAAGTTCCGCGCCAGCTATGCCAGGACGGAAACGGTCCTGCAGGCATCCGAATTCCAGCACCCGCTCATCCGCGAATGCCTGCTCTACCTGCCCCCCGGCAAGGGGCTCGAGCTTTCCCACGTGTCCGATCTGCCGGGGCGGACGGGACTCGGCACGTCGTCTTCCTTCACGGTCGGACTTTTAAACGCCCTCCACGCCCTCCGGGGCGAAAACGCCTCGCCCGATCAACTGGCCGCCGAGGCGATTGAGGTTGAACGCGAGCGGGTCGGCGACCCGGGCGGCCACCAGGACCAATACGCCGCCGCGCACGGCGGCTTGCTGCGGATTGATTACCGTGGAAAGACCGCAAAGATCAACCGCCTGGACCTGCCGCCGCAAAGAATCGCCGAGCTGAAAAGCCGCTTGCTGCTTTTTTTCATGGGCACGGAGCGGACCTCGAACGCAATCCTGCTGGAGCAGAAAAAACGCGCCGGGCTTAACATCAAAGCCCTGCAGGAAATGAGCGCTATGGCCGCGCGCGCCCAGGCGATGCTGGAGGACGGCTCGGACCTGCGGCAATTCGGCAAATTGCTCGACGAAGCCTGGCGCTTGAAAAAAGACCTGGCGAACGGCATCAGCAACGCGGCGATTGACGAGGCTTACGCGGCGGCCCGGGCCGCCGGCGCGCTGGGCGGAAAATTACTCGGCGCGGGCGGTTGCGGATTCATCCTGCTCTTCGTCCCGCCGGAAAACCAGGCGGCGGCGCGCGCGCGCCTGGCGCACCTGAAGGAAGTGCCTTTTGAATTCAGCCGCGAAGGCAGCCGCATTATTTTTAAAGACAATTGATGAACGCTTCCGCAAAGCCCCAAATCGCCTTCTGGTTCCGTTACGGGCCGGCCGCCCATGCCGAGCTGCTCCATTGCCTCCCCGACATAATCGAGGGCCTGGCGCGCGACTGCACCGTGCACTATTATTGCCCGAAGAGTTCCCAGCCGATACCGGAACGCATCCGGGCAAACGCCCGGTTCCATATTCTGCCTTTCAGCGTCAGCCGGGCGAGCACCGCCGATAAAATATTCAAGACGCTCCTCTGGCTCTCCCTCATGCCGCTACTGGGCATCCATTGCCGGCTGAAAAAGATCGACGCGGTTTACATTGACGAAACCCTGCCCCTGAGCGCGGGACTGGCCAGGCTGTTTTTCGGCCGCAAGGTGGCGGTTACCATCACCGATTTTTTCCTTAATATTTACGCGAAAAAAGCGCCCTGGCTCGCGCCGTTCTGCCGGGCGATCGACGCGCTGGACATGGCGGTCTGGCGGAAACTGCCCCTGATTATCACGCGCGCCCGAAGCACGAAAACCTACCTGGCCGGCTGCGGCGTCCCGGAGGAACGAATCGTCGCCATCTACGACCCTTGCGACACAAATCTTTATCATCCGGACGACAAGGCCGCCTGCCGGCAAAAGTTCAATTACACGGCGGACGAGATTGTCCTGGTCCACCACGGCATACTGCATCCCAACAAGGGCAATGACCGCGTCATTGATGCCCTGCCGGCCCTGCTGGAAAAATGTCCCCGGCTGCGCTTCCTCCTGGTCGGCGACGGCCCGGAAATGCCCCGCCTGCGCCGGATGGTCAATGAGAAAAAACTTGATCATATCGTGACCTTCACCGGCTGGCTGCCGAAGCCCTCCGATGTCAACCGCGCGCTCAATGCCGGCGATATCGGCCTGGTGATGCGCACCGGCCTTGACACGGACCATTACGCCATGACCGGCGCCCTCATTCACGGCATGGCTTGCGCGCTGCCGATGCTGGCCGTCCGCCTGCGCAGCATCGAGGAGGTGATCCAGGACGGCCAAAACGGGTTCCTGTTTGACCCGGCAAACATGGAAGAATTTAAAACCAAACTGTTAAAGCTCGCCAACGACCCGAACCTTCGCCATGAATTCGGCAACAAGGTTTTATCCGTCGTTCATGAACAGTTTGACATGCAAAAAGTAACACGGCAGACTATTGATGCATTGCGCCGGTTGTGCATGAATTAGATTTATTCAACTGACCACTGATTGCGGATACTGTCAGACGGTTGGACTGTCAGACAGTCGGACAGTCTGCTTCAGTATATCCGTTGTAAATAAAAGGCAAATATGGACGCAATAAAAGCTTTAATATTACTCGGCGGCAAGGGAACGCGGTTGAGCAGTCTTTACCCCGACCTGCCGAAGGCCCTGGTGCCCGTGGCGGGACGCCCCTTCCTGGCCTGGCAGCTTGACTGGCTGTTCAGCCGGGGCTTTGCCCCGGTCCTGCTGGCGGCCGGTTACATGGGCGACAAAATCCGCGATTGGGTCAACCGGCAGCCGTTTAAAAACAACGTTCAAGTTTCCATTGAACCCGCCCCGCTCGGCACGGGCGGCGCCCTGAAATATCTGGCCGGAGCAATCGGTGATAATCAGGTTTTGACGCTGAACGGCGACAGCCTCCTGCCAAATCTGGATTATCGGCAGATGCAGGAAGCCCACCTCAAATCCGGCGCGCTGGGAACGATCGCCGTGACATCAATTGAAAATTCCGGCCGGTACGGCGCGGTCCTGTTTGACGGAAAAGGCAGGATCAGCAGGTTTGAAGAAAAGAAAAATCGGGGCGCCGGATGGATCAATGCCGGCATATACCTGCTGGAACCTTCCATTTTGGCGGCGATCAGCCCGGAGAAGGACGTGTCGCTTGAAAACGAAGTGTTTCCCGCGCTCGCCGCGGAAGGCAAGCTCGCCGTTTTCCAGGCCGCGCCGCCCCTCCTGGACATGGGCACGCCGGAGGGACTGAAGAACATGGAAAATTATCTCGCAAAGAAATAAGTTTTTTTATTTCTTCAAACTCAAATCCCGGCCGGGAAATACAAGCTCGCCCCATTGCGCCAGCCCATAGATCAAATGCATACCCGGGATCAGGAAGAAAATCAGGAGGGCCTTCAGGTCTTTTTCATCGCGCCATTTCAGGTAGGCGCACCAGGCCGCCAGGGACAAATAAATCGCCAGCAGGACAAGCAAAGCCGTGAAAATTAATTTTGAAAAAGCAGCCCCGATCGCAAGGATGACAAAGGCCGCGGACAAAAACATCGGCGCGAGCGTGGCGGGTTCAACCTCCGTGCCGGCGCGGATCAGCCTGATGCGCGTCGCGCCGTAACCGGCCATCTGTTTTAAAAACCGCCCGTAACTTGTCCGGGGATAATGATAAAGCCTCGCCCCGGGCTGGAAAACCAGCGTGTGGCCCTTGCGCGTCGTGGCGATGTAGGCGGAGAGCATTTCCTCTCCCGGCCAGAATTTAGGATCAAACCCGCCGATTTCCTCCAATACCCGGCGGCGGTAAGCCATATTGCATCCGATCAGCCGCGACCACCCGACCGGCCTGGCGGAAACACCCTCGGCCAGATAACGCTCCTGCACATAACCGGCCGCGCGCGAAGCCATCGCCCAGCCCGCGAGGCGGGCCATGAGGGGAATATCCTCCGGGACAAGCCCCGGACCGCTGACCAGCCCGACGGACTCGTCGGCAAACGGCGCCAAAATGGCCGCGGGCCAGTCTTCGTTTACCACGACGTCATCGTCAATAAAGGCGATTATTTCGGAATGCGCGGCGCGCCAGCCGGCGTTCTTCTTTTCGCTGGAATCCCCGCGCTCGAACGAAACCGGCAGGTGGATAATGTTGGGGTTGAGCTTCATTAATGCGGCCATCTTTTCCGCCACGGAACGATCCGCGACGGCCCCGGAAACAATGATTTCCAGCTCATCGGCCCGGCGTGCCTTCAGGAGGGACTCCACCGTCCGCAAAACCATCGGCCGGCCGATGGTTGGAATGACAACCGAAAGAATGGATTTTTTAGTCATCGTTTGAAACGCTCAGGCGCCATATCCAAAAACATTTTCACCACGGATATCACGGATCACACTGATGTTGTTCAGACCGTCTGACTGTCCGACTGTATGACCGTCCTTCTGTTATCCGTGCCATCCGCGGTGAGTAGTTTTCTTCATCCTGCATTCTTTATTCCGGCTTTCCGCTTAAACAACAACATTCCCGCCGCGGAGGCAAACAACAGCAATCCTACCGCCTGGACGGCCACCGGCCATTTTGCCGGCGCATATTGAATGATCACCTCGTGCATGCCGGGCTCCACGAAAACCCCCAGGAAAATAAAATCCGTCCGCATCACCTCCGCCCGCTTGCCGTCAATCCACGCCTTCCAGTCGGGATCATACCTGTCGGCCACGCGCAAAACCGCCGGGGCAGTCGACGATGTTCTTATCCTCATTCTCCCCGACCGGAACGAAAGCGCCTGCGCCTGGCCGCACTCGTTGGATCCCCCGGAAGCCGGAAGGTTCACCCTGGCCGCGCTTTCCGGCGCGAGCATCACTTTTTCAAACACACGATAATCCTTGGAGGCGATGCGCCGCAAGGCCTCGTCATCACCCACGACCTCCCACCCGCCGATCAGGACGACGCGCGGCGCCGGCTTGAGGAAACGCATGACCACATGCTGGCCGGGTTGTCCCTCCGTGGCCGGCACCACCTCAACATAGGAATCGGCCGGCTTGACATTATAGGCATATATAATTTCAAACACGTCTTTCATGGCCGGGTCGCCCTGGAATTGCCTCCAGAACTGGGCAGGTCCCAGCGCGAACCCGACCGCCGACATCTGCCACAAGCGCACCTGGTCCCGGCCGATGGCCGTGAAGAATTTTTTATAGTCGGTTGCCATGCGCGGCATCTGGGTGACATTCATGGTCTTGATGCCGTGATACGGCAGCAAATACGTGAGCCAATTGTTGTAAAAACCTTCCTGGGTAAGCAAGACCGCCCGTTTTTCGGGCAAGGCCGTCTTGAGTATGCGGATGACCTCATTTTCCTCAAAGGCCTTCAAGGGCATGGTCTTGATATAATGGCACGACAATAAAAACGCGTCCGCCGCGACGATCGCCACCAGGATCCATTGCGCCACCCGGCGCAGATGCTCTTTCCGGATGATATTGCCGTAAAGGAGCCAGATAAAAGCCGCCGCGCAAATAGTCATGAACGCCCCGTGCCAGAGCGCGGAGATCTTGTTCTGCATGATAACCGTCGCGAATTTCCCCCAGCCCGACGAGGCCAGCCGGTAACTCAGCGCGTTGAAATCCGACGTCATGGACAGGGCGCGCACCCCCATCATGATCGCGAAAGCAAGGGCGATGAGCGCGAACCACTTGCCCCAGCGGGAACTCAAGTCGGCGCCGGGCGCCTCGTTGGCGGTCGTGTTATTCTTCTTTTGCCCGTTAGTTGCCATTTTATCCGCTCCTGGATTTGAAAAATAATGTTAACCCGCATGTCTCACAGGCCTGCGAGACATGCGCTTTTGCCGCAATCCTTTGCGGCAAAAGTTTCGACGCGGTGTTGGCGCACCTTGCTCAAGAT
>CAYYWX010000064.1:17524-20084 GCA_964475405.1 uncultured Verrucomicrobiota bacterium | reverse complement strand
GGGCGCGTCGAAGCCTTTTAGGCGCATTTCTCGCACAAGGTGTGAGAAATGCGGGCTAGCCGATCCATTCCTGGCTGCTGGATGTTGATTTTTGTATAATCTATGGCTATTCCGCAAGCCTATTCTTTGATGATTCCAAGGCGACGTTTAGTCGCAACCAAATTTCTCTTGTCGCCTTTCGTTGTTCATCACGCTTTTCCGCTTCGGCGGATCCGCTTAAGGCGGAAAAGCGTGATAAATAGCAGTGCGAATTTCGTTTGAAAAAGCCTTCCTCCTTCGTCTCGCCACGGCAAACCATGGCGGTCTATGGAGGACAAGGTCGCGGGAAGCGAAATGCACCACGCGGATCAACTCGCGCCCTGAAATCCCTGCCGCACCGTTGTCGCGAAGCGACTGCGCGGCAGGGTCGCGATACTTGCCCGATTCAGCGGCAAAGGAGATAAGTTATTGATTTATCGCCACAATCATGACGATCACTTGGCGGAAAAGATGGCGAATGAAACACGCGAAAGCATTGTTCCATTTTGAACTCGGCGACAGCGACTTGTCCGCCGTAGCTTCTGAGCGAAGGCGGATGCAATCGCGGGACGAATTCGGTTTCCGACGTAAGGAGGATTCGAAAAAACAAGGCAATCCGCCGCTTCGGCGGACAAGGCTTGGGCTGAATGCAGGTGCGCCGCGCGAAGCGCTATACTTGCGTATGCGCAAGCGCGGGAAACCTGCAGACTGCCCAAGATCGCCGCCGTCTTTTTCGAACCGAATTCGACACGCTATCGTATGGAAATATTAACAACTTATGCACGAGTATAGTCCAGGCTTGTAAAAAACAAGTTGTTCGTATTCAAATGACTGCCATTGACAAATCGTCGTTTGGACCTATTATCCGATATTGTAAGAAATTCATGGATCAACGGATCGCTTGTCATATTTTGGCATAAAAAAAATGCTTACCTAATAGTCTTCAGCCTACAGCCTGACAACCTGAGCATCCCAGGGATGCTCACAAGGGAGACTCACAAAATGACCGGAAATGAGAAAGCGCAACTAGCCTTGCCCAAATACGTGCCGGAGCCGAATCCCGCTTCCGCCGACCGGCTCATCGGCGCGCATTACTTTCCCGGATGGAAGCCCAGAACCCACACCGGCTGGAGCGTTTTAAAGGATTTCCCCGAGCGCAAGCCGGTGCTCGGATGGTATGACGAGTCCAACCCGGAAGTCACGGACTGGGAAATAAAATGGGCGCTTGAGCACGGCATCAATTTCTTCCTCTACTGCTGGTATCGCAATAAAGACAACGCGGGGAAACGGATTACACTGCCTGACCTCCACCTCGGCCACGCCATCCATGAAGGCCTGTTCCGCTCCAAATTCAAGGAAAAGTTCCGCTTCGCCATCATGTGGGAGAATTTCGGCACGCGCGGCATGATCGCCTCGCTGGACGACCTGCGCGATAACCTGGTGCCGTTCTGGGCCGGGGAATATTTTTCCAAACCGTTCTACCTGCGTCTTGACGGCCGGCCGATCCTGTTTGTCTATCACCTCGATTCGCTCATTGAACAGACAGGCGGGATTGACGGCGCGAAGCGGGCCGTGGAAATCATGCGGACGGAAGTTGCCAGGCGCGGATTGGGCGACCTGCTCATTTATTGCGAGAACCGTTCCACTTCCCGGAAGTTCCTGGAGAACGCCAGGGACTGCAACTTTGACGCCGTGTTTGCCTACTGCTGGCACGCGCCGGAACGTTTTCCGACCATAGAACAGGCATTTGACCAGCAGTTGGCCGCGATGGAAAGATTGAAGGGGCTTGATATTCTCCCCTTCCCTCCGACGGCGTCGGTCGGCTGGGATCCCATGCCCTGGACCAGCGAAAAACCCGAGACGCCAGTCTGGCTCCGCAAGGAAGGGGTCACCAGGTGGTACTCCACGCCGGAGCAATACCAAATTCTCATGGAAAGGGTCAAGGCCTTCGCCGACAGTTTCCCGGCCGGGAGTCTCGCCCGCTCAATGCTGCTCCTGGACAACTGGAACGAATGGTCCGAGGGGCATTTCATCAGCCCCTGCGCCGCGGCTGGATTCGGCTACCTGCAAGCGGTGCGGAATGTTTTCACGGACAGGAAAAATCTCCCGGACTACCGGACGCCCGACCGACTGGGCCTCGGCCCCTACGGCCCGGAAAATCCGGAATGACTGGCACAAACTGCATCATGTATGCGTTTCAGATAATTAAAGACCATTATCCCAAACAGAAAAGCAACACGGGACGTCAATAAAGGTGGCGAACAAAATGAAATTAGATAAAGAAGAAAAAGGAATCCTTGACGCCTACGATAAAGGCTCGATGAATCTTTCTACGCCTTCAAGGAAAGAGAAAGAACAAATAAAATCAATGGCGGAAAAAACCTTTCGCGGAAGGCGACCTTGTGGAAAACAAATTCGGTTAAGCGTACCAGAGTGAATGATTAGCCCCCCACTCCCGCACTATGTGCCTTAGAGCCTATCCCGACATTGGCTTTATTATTGACTCCGCATAACGAATGCTTACCCTGTCTATAAATCATTT
>CAYYWX010000064.1:0-17424 GCA_964475405.1 uncultured Verrucomicrobiota bacterium | reverse complement strand
TTGGCTTTATTATTGACTCCGCATAACGAATGCTTACCCTGTCTATAAATCATTTGACGACAATGCAGTCAATTTGACCGACAAAATTCTCGAGTCAAAAGAATCTGTTAATCGATGGCAGGGGCAAAGGAAAGATGACGAACATAATGGAATTCACAGAAATCGGCCTGGGCGGTGCTCTGTACACATTTCGACGTACTGTTCTTCTCTTCTTGCTTGTCGGTCTCGCCCTGACCACCATCCTGTTCGGACTCTGGCGACTATGGCAAAAAAAGCGATCTCCCACCACGAAACTTCCCTGCCGACTCATGCTGTTCACAAGCGTTCTAGTTCTGACCGCCAGCATCTCGGAGGCGTTCTTGAGCATCGCGGACTGTCTGATCATCGTCGCGTTGCCAGCCGTACCGGATGATTCCGCACGCAAGGGATTTTTCCTGCTCTCAGTTGCGCGTGAACTCTGCATTCTTACTATTCCAGTGTTTCTCGCGGCAGGCACGTTCTGCCTCGCAATTGCAATGAACAAATTGTGCGGAGATAGACAAAACCCAACCACAGGTCGCGCTGCACCACCGGAAGTTGGCTCTTCCGGTGTCAAGTGAATCCGGACGTTGGAAGATCATGATAAACAAGGTCATAGCGTTCAGTTTCGTTGTCCTGCTTGGTGGTTGCACATTGCAACTGGGAGAGTCGGGAGAACAAATGCTCTCAGATGCGTCTTCAGAGGAATACGCCAAATCTGAATGCGCAAAATGGATTGCCGTTCCACCAAATGCCGACAAAATTACGGCGTTCGGATTCTTTGGGCGCGATACGAACTACCGATTTCTGAAATGCACGCTTGGCCAGGCTGATATCAATCTGGCCAATCTCATCGCGCTGAGTCTTGAAATGCAACCACGTAAGACCAACGACACATTTGTCCTTGTTAATAAAGCACATATTACACCATCCGGTTTTAAGTCCGTATTCGGTCTTATACCATCCTCGTCGCCATCGTGGTGGACCACCGACCTCGCAAGATTCGATCAACAATCTTTCTGTGCCTGGCAAAGCACAAACGACTTTGGTTGCGGATACATTTATCTTTTCGACCCCAAGCAGAGAGAGCTGAGAGCATTCCAGTGGAGTCAGCAGTGGAATACCGCCATCAAAACAAAGGAGAAATTGCAGAAATAAGTTTCAACCGATATTACGATAAATTTTATCGACGGAAGCCAGATGCAATCGCGGGACAAATTCGGTTTCCGACCTAAGAAGGATTCGTCGCACTACTGAAAAAAGGTAAAATTAAACCAAGCATGACAAACATCATTGCTTGCCACGCCAATGGCGTGGTCACAGTGCGCTTCTGCCGTTCTGACGGCCGGACTGGGCCTACTCCGCCGAAGCAAAGCCTCTTGGCTGCGACCTTCCTTCGCCCACCGAAGCGAGTGCTTCGCGAAGGCGGGAGGCTGGACAGTCCGGCCCTACCTTGTAAAATTTCTAAACATCAAATTGCATTTAATAGACGCGTAAGCATGAAACAAAAGGAGCAACGAATATGACGATGAAAAAACACCGCGTAATATACAATCAGGACAGCACCAACTTGTTCGGCATAGTCAAGGAACCGATCACGCCGGAGCACGTGGACCGGATGGTGGATGAGGTCGCCGACGGCGGCGCGGACGTGATGTTGATCAATACAAATGCCCAGCGGGTGAATTATCCAAGCCGGGTCTGGCAGACGTTCTGGGACGGCTATGCGCCCGGCCGGCGCGAGTTTTTCGGTCCGATATCTGATGCGGAACTTCCGGGCCGCGAGGCTTTCGTCCAACAGATGAAACGCCTCGCCGACCAGGGCTGCAATTACCTCACACGGTCCCTCGCCCGCTGCCGAAAAAAGGGCATCACGCCCGGCGTCACGGTCCGCATGAACGATATGCACGACGCCCCCACCCCCGGCACCCATCTTTTCAGCAAATTTTACATGGAGCATCCCGACCTTTGGCTGAACAATTCCAGCGCGTGCGGTTGGGGAGCAAAAGGACTGAATTACGAGCGCGCGGCCGTTCGCGATTATTTCTTGTCCCTGGTCAAGGAACTGGCGCATGACTATGACATTGACGTAATGGAATTGGATTTCCTCCGGTTCCAATGCTACTTCCCGCGAAACGACTTCAAACGCCACGCCGACATCATGACCGGGTTCATCCGGGATGTCCGCGCCGTCCTGGCCGCCTCGGGCCGGCGTATCGCCCTGACCACGCGCATAGCCGCCACGCCGGGCTGCGCCTATGAACTGGGCTTTGACGTAGCCGCCTGGGCGCGCGAGGGACTCGTGGACGCCATTTCGGCCGGGGCTTTCCTGAATACCCAGTGGTCTATCCCGGTTGACGAATTTCGGGCACTGGTGGACGGAAAAATCGCCGTCTATGCCTGCACGGATTACACTGTTGACCGCCGTCCTGACCTGCCCGTGAGGGCGCTGCCCCTTGATTCTTCCATGTTGCGCGGATTCGCCGCCGGCCATCTGGCCGCGGGGGCGGATGGAGTGGAATTGTTCAACTTTTTCTGCTCACGGGAAACGGAATGGGATCCCAAAACCAACGATCCGTCATTCGCCACGCTGCGCGAACTCGGCGTCCTCGCCCCGCTGCGCGGTTTAGCCAAGTCCTATACCCTGACCTGCGGCTGGATGGTGGAAACCGACGGCGCCGTCCAGGTTCCGGTCAGCATGGACCAGAGGCAGACACGGTCATTCCAGATGCTTTTGGCCGCGGAACCGGACACGGTCAAGGTGGAGGCCAGCGTGGTCTTTACCGGTGATGACGCCGGGCACACCGATGATTTATGGCTGCATATGAACAATGTTCCGGCCGGGGCTGCCCGTTCCGTGGAGATGGTCCCCGACTCCGCCAAGGGCGCCCGTCGGGCAGTGTTTGGCATCCCGGCCAGGGTGCTCCGGGATGGACGCAATACGCTCTCGCTGCGGAACGAAGGCAAGCCGTTGACGGTCGTATCCATTGATGTCACCGTGCACGCATGAGCGTGGCAAACTCCAGTACCATCGTCATGGTAATCGGGTGTAAGGTAAATTTATTGGTGATAGCTGGCCAAGAGAGCATTGGCGGGGCAAATGCGTCACGCATTTCTTTCGAAATGGGTCTGTGATTTTGCTGCATCTGCCGGCTTCCGGCGCTCGCGCGGATACATATCCAGCGCTTTGCGCCGCGTGCCGGCATCCCTGTCCCGCATGGCGGGATGCGGCAAACTTACCGCCCCTTTTCGAATCCCGCGATCCTCCTTCGATGATCTACGGAGGACACGGCGGGAACCGAAATGCGAGTCGCGGACGCCATCGCGCCTGTCAGCCAGGCGCGATATTTATTATAGTGCTGTTCAAGTCTTGAATGCGTTCAATAAATGCATTTGTATCGGTCTTGATGCAATAAATCATAACTAATCATCAAAATATCGCCTGTTTTTTTATATTGTCACATCCTGTTTAAAATTTTTATCCTACACTGGAGGTTATACACATCAAGAAATTCGGATTGAACGTGCCGGCGAAAACAGGCAGAATTCAAACCAGACTATAAAACGCTGAATAAATTAACACATGGCGCATGGCAAGCTGATAAGTTCGAAGCCATAATCACGTTGTTAAATGGCAGGCAATGAACGACTTTACGAAAGACCTGGGACATAAGTTGCTTCTCCTTCTGTGGGAGGTGTCCACCTATCCTGATCCAAAGGATGTCTCGCGTCGAAGCCGGCGGGAATTGGCTGTCCGGGTGCTGGACAGCATCTGCGGATCATCATTCGGCTGCGAGAACGACTTTCCGGAGATCGTCGATCAGTTCGTGTCAGAATTCGCTCATTCCCCGTATCGCGACCGTGCTAAACGTTTCGGGACTGATCTGATGGAATTGATGACGGCGAAACACGATCCAGCCACGTTTCTGACGATGGGTCGTATCGCACAGCGTCAGCATCCGAAACATCCTGTGTCCCGGAGGGAGATAGAACAAGCGAGGCGCAAGTGTGAACGTGCCAAGATCAAGTGTCTGCACGGCCTTGCCAAGATCCAAAAAGAGTTGAAAAAGAAATCGTCGAACTCCGCCTCGCAACCTACATCGCTATCGCGAAGAGCTTGAAGGTGACTGTTAAATAAGGACACAATAGGCGGCAACTGTTTTGGACGCCTCAGCTGAGTGAAGCGGCTACATTTTTCTTTTCAGCCTGTAGCCGCGGCACTCTGTTGCCGCGGCACTTTGAAATTCCTATACGTCCAGTTAATCAAGGAGAACAACTGATGCTCTTGAACAGATCTTCACAACCGGTTATATCCGCGGACAAGGAATGGGAAAAAGACGCCAGCCTTTTCGCGGTAGCGGCAATTCCGGACGATAAAGCAGGCGAACTCCTGCTTTACTACCTGGCCAGGTTTGACGGCGATCCTTTCAAGAATGTCCTGTGCCTTGCACGGTCAAAAGACTGCCGGGCATGGTCAAAGCCGGATTGCGGCGACGGCACAAACATCGTCATGCGCGCCTCGGGCAATTATACCGGCTGGGGCGAATTCATGCCGACAACCGTGCTCAGGGATGATCGCGAAATCAATCCTGAACAACGCTGGAAAATGGTTTACTGGGAACGCCCCGATCCTTCAATGCCGCCAGGTATCTGCCTGGCCGCGAGCCCCGACGGACTGGACTGGAAACCGTTGTCCAACCGGCCAATCATCACGAACGCGAACGACGCCATGTCCATGATTAACGCCGTCCCGGGCCGGAACACGCCGCTCAGGGCGGGAAAATTTTTCATCTACCAGCAGACCTGGAAATACAACCCGAACCTGCCCGTTGAACGGGATAACCTGAAGGGCATGCACCGGCGGATATCCATCTGGACCTGCGACAATTTCGCGGAAGGCTGGGTCGGGCCGGTGACGATCCTGGAACCGGACGGAAAGGACCAGCCCGATATCCAGTTTTACTGGCTGACGCCATTTAAGACATTATCCGGCGGCTATGGCGGACTGCTGAACTGTCATCACACAATTGACCAGACAATGGATATACAGCTGGTCAGCAGCCCTGATGGTTGGACCTGGGCGCGCGAAAACAGCCGGAAACCGCTGCTCGGTTTGGGAGAACGGGGACGCTTTGACTGCGGCCTGGTCTACGCGGCCGCGCAACCTGTCAAGTGGCGGGACAAGGTCCTGCTCTTTTACAACGGCCGGGCGACGGTGCACGACGGCAAGCAGCATTACCCCGCCGACCCGCTTCCCAATCCGGCTCACGGCATCGGCCTGGCAGAATTCAGCGAAGATCTCCTGAAAATCGGCAAAACGCCGCATTGATATGAGCGAAAGCACCGGATAAATAAAAGCACCGGCAGGAAAATAATGAAAAATAATTATTTATCAGGACTTTTCTGGCTCGTCATTTCCGCCATCGTGATTGCCTGGCTTGGACCGTGGTCAACGCCGCTGACCATCTTCTGGGAGATAATCGTGATCTTGTTTGTGATCACGGTCGTATTCTGCTGCTGCAAGCGCCTCTCCGTGCCGGTCGTGACGCTGGTGAACGGCACTGACGGTTTACCGCCGGCGCCAAGGGATGCGGCGGAAGCCCAGGTCCGGCAACTTGGATTTATTTACCTCGGTGACTTTGACGTCAAGATTATGCCCACGACATCAACCCGCATTCGCGCCTACATCGGTCCCGACCGACAGA
This sequence comes from uncultured Verrucomicrobiota bacterium, assembly GCA_964475405.1. Classification (GTDB taxonomy): domain Bacteria; phylum Verrucomicrobiota; class Kiritimatiellia; order JAAZAB01; family JAAZAB01; genus JAQUQV01. The sequence goes on along the minus strand of CAYYWX010000064.1, from coordinate 11,701 downwards.
GCGCGGCTCTTCTCATTGACATGACCTCCGGCCAGGAAAAGACAAGCATCCTGGAGTTCTGCACCAATCTGCATCCTTCGGGCGGCATTACCACCAGCACCGCCTCCAATCCCGGCATTTTCCCCCGCCCGCTGGATCGGATGCAGGCCCATGTGCCGTGGAAGAAGACGGCCGGCGAGGTATTTGAACTGCACCAGTCCCTGTGCCGGACCGCGTTGGTTGAAAATTTCACCGCAAAAACGGTCCACTCAGCCGGCTTTGCCGAAAAAATCGTGGATGACACCCGTAAGGATTACGAATATCAGGTTCAGACCGGGCGGCTCAGCATGGTTGCAGAAGGACAGTATCGCCTCACATTGCTTGAAACGATGATCGCAGCGCCGCTGCTCTGGTACCAGATGGTTTACGGGCACCTGTTCACCTGGTTCAGCCTGCCCGATGCATTTTTCTGCTGGAAGTTCCGCCGCCGGCTTCGGCGCTTCAAGCAAAAATCGCACGGGAGGGACAAAAAGACGGTCGCCGATCGCGTCGCGCAGTTCGGCAAAGCGGTCAAAACGCGTTTGGCGCCGTACTTTGAAAACATCGAGGTCGCCTACCCGCCGGAACGCATAACGCTCGTCGGATTCAAGGCCGAGAAAATCCTGGAAGTATGGGTGTCCGGGACAGACAAGAAATGGAAATACCTGAAAAGCTATCCGATCATCGGGATGAGCGGGACCCTTGGCCCCAAACTCAAAGAAGGCGACATGCAGGTCCCGGAAGGGATTTACCGGGTTGAATCCCTGAACCCGAACAGCCGCTACCACCTCGCCTTGCGCCTGGATTATCCGAACGCGGAAGATCGCCGGAGGGGACTGGCTGACGGCCGAACCGATCTCGGATCGGACATCATGATCCACGGGAACAACCGCTCAATCGGCTGCCTTGCCATGGGGGACAAGGCGGCCGAGGATTTGTTCGTCCTGGCCGCGGAAATTTTCCCGACCGACATCATCGTCATCCTGAGCCCGGTGAACTTCCGGGTCAGCGACCTGCCGGCCGGCCTGCCCCCCGCCCCGCCCTGGACAAAACAACTCTACAATTCAATCAGCCAGGAACTCATCAAGCTCGGAACGCCCGGCCCGGATGAAGATTAATGATAAAAATCATTTTTGGTCGTTGACAATGCCGGCAGGCGCCCATACAATCACCCACTCTTAAACAACCAAGGGAAAAAAACACATGAATTATGGATTTACCGAACAGCAGGACATGATCCGCGATTTGTGCCGGCAAATTGCCAATGAAAAAATCAAACCGATCAGGGCGCACTACGACGAAAGCGGCGAGTTCCCCCATGAAATTTTCAAGGTCTTCGCCCAGTCCGACATTTGCGGGCTCTATATCGAAGAAAAATACGGCGGAATGGGCGGCGGCATCCTTGACCTCGTCATCGCCGTGGAAGAACTTTCCAAGATCTGCAGCGGCATAGCGCTCAGCCTGGCCGCCACCGCCCTCGGAACCTTCCCCATCCTCCTTTTCGGGACCGACGAGCAGAAGCAGAAATTCCTGCCGCAAATTGCCTCCGGCAAATCGCTCGCGGCCTTCGGCCTGACCGAGGCCAATGCCGGCTCCGACGCCGGCGCGATCGCCACGACCGCCAAGCGCGACGGCGACGACTATATCCTCAACGGGACCAAGCAGTGGATCACCAACGGCGGCGAGGCCGATATTTACACGATTGTCGCCAAGACCGACAAAGCCAAGGGCGCGCGGGGCGCGAGCGCGATCATCGTTGAAAAAGGCACGCCGGGCTTCACGTTCGGCAAGAAAGAGAACAAGATGGGCATCCGCGCCTCGGCCACCCGCGAACTTGTGTTCCAGGATTGCCGGGTGCCGAAGGCCAACCTTCTCGCCAGGGAAGGCATGGGCTTTATCGTGGCGATGAAAACCCTGGACGTGTCCCGTCCCGGGGTCGCCGCCCAGGCACTCGGAATCGCGGCCGGCGCGCTGGACGAGGCCATCCGCTACAGCCGCGAAAGACGCCAGTTCGGCAGCCCGATTTGTTCATTCCAGGGCGTTCAATTCATGCTGGCCGACATGGCCACGCAGGTTGAAGCCGCCCGGACGCTCATTTATCAGGCCGCCCGATACATTGACGGCGGCGCGAAGGACATCAGCAAGATATCGGCCATGTGCAAGCTCTTCGCCTCCGACACTGCCATGCGCGTCACGACCGACGCCGTCCAGATCTTCGGCGGTTACGGCTACATGCGCGAATACCCGGTCGAGAAAATGATGCGCGACGCCAAGATCACCCAGATCTACGAGGGCACCAACCAGATCCAGCGCGAAGTCATCGCCCTGAACATGATCAAGGAAGCGGCCGGCAGCAAGAAGGCATAAACGCTTTTAAAATATTTCAATAGTTCCGCACTTTGCCTCATGTGACTGATTTGCCTGAAACTATGCCTCCAAAAGGTAGGGCTCGTTCGCCGAACGAGCCGCAATCAATCTCCGCATTGAAGCACTTTTTAGAGAAGAGTTCACTGCCTCAAAGAACAAAGCTTCCTCATGAGATTCCCGTTTGGGCGCAGATTAATGCAATTTATTTTATAACAATTTGCGCTGAGCCAAGGGGAGAAAATCATTTCTGTCATGTAAACATTTCCCATGAAATTTGGAACACGATCTTGCATCGCCAGGAAATCGGGCAATGGTGGGTTCATCTGTTTTTAATGATGCCTGACCATATCCATGCGTTAATGAGTTTCGCCCAGAATCCGGGAATGAAATCAGCTATCGGCTCTTGGAAACGCTATACCGCCCGGCACTACCACATCAGTTGGCAAAGGGATTTCTTTGACCATCGCTTGCGCAAAGATGAATCATTGGTGGAAAAAGCCAACTACATCCGCTCTAATCCAGTTCGAAAAGGCTTAATAAGCCGGCCTGACGATTGGCCATTTATATGGGAAACGCGGCCATAAAGACGCAACGGCCAACATCCGGCTGTTGAAAAATGAAAGGCTGGACTCTCCTGCCAAATAGAATCAGACGGCGGTTTCAGCGAAACCGCCCTACCTTAATCCGGAAAGCAGAATCCGTTCAACTCCGGCAAGGATTTCCGGCAGTCGGCTTTTTAACTCAGGCGATAATTTATCGCCAAAAGCGGCGACCGGCCTGATTTCAATCCCAACCAGTTTAATCCGGCGCGGAAGATCGAGCTTCAGTTTCCTCCCCATGGCAAGCGCCTGCGCGAGGTTGACGCCGTGAAACGCGCCCGGTTTCATCTCCGCCATGATTTCCTTTTCCGTGAAAATCCGCACCGTCCCCGGGCTCATCCGGCCGGTGATTACCGCGTCAATGATGAACACCCGCTCCCGGCCGGAAAGGTCCAGAACCAGGTCAAGCGCCGAGCCGGAATATTCGGGAATAAGCTTCACCTTCCCGGCCGGAAAAATTTTCCTTAAACGGCGCCCGATCACGCAGGCAATGGCGTCATCACCGCCAATCGGATTGCCAAGGCAGCAAATTAGCGTTGAGGCATAAAATGACATAATCAGACAAGATCAATCATTCACCACTGATCGCACTGATGTCACGGATTACAAACTTCGCTTTTCGGCGGCAAATCCACCCGATTTTTTTAACCGCATCAGTGAAATCCGTGATATCCGTGGTAAAAAGATCACCGTCCGAGGCGCTTGATTTCATTTCCCCGATGATCACGGACGCTGATTTGCATCGGCATCTGGCCGAGGGCGGCGTGGGTGGCGCAGGAAAAGCAGGGATCATAGGCGCGGAAAGCCATTTCCACCATGTTGAGGATGCCGTCATCCACCTTCCCTTCCTTGATCAGCGCGCGGGCGACATTGCGCACGTCAATATTCATCGCCCCGTAATTCTGGGAAGTGGCGACCAGGAGGTTCATGTCGGTTATCATGCCGTTCGCGTCGGTCTTATAATGATGGAACAGCGTCCCGCGCGGGGCCTCGATGATCCCCACCCCTTCACCGTCAACCTTCCGGCAGAGCGTGCGCAGTTTCCTGCTGAGGATTTCGTCATCCGCGGCCAGCTCGCGCAGGCGCTCGGCGGCGTAAAGGGCCTCAATCGCCCGCGCCCAATGATAGGCCAGAGAATTCTGGACCGGCTTTTTCCCGAGCTTATTGAAGAAATTTTCATAAGCCTGCTGGGCCTTTGGAGTCCTTATCCCGTTGCACACGTTCAGCCGCGAAAGGGGCGCCACCCGGTAAAGCCCGCTTTCCTTCCCGTCCACGAGCCCCTTCCAGCCGATCTGTTTCAAATAGGGGAACTTGAGATAGGACCACTCCACCGGCCGCTCGGCGATATGGCGCAGATAATCTTTGCCCTCAAATTCGGCGATATATTTGCCTTCCTGGTCCATGACTTTTAATTTACCGCCGTAAAATGCCAGCTTGCCGTCAGCATCGGTCATCCCCATGTGGTAGGAGTCATGATAATACATGTTCTTGTCGGTCAGAAGCGCCATGTACTCGGGGTTGGAAAGGATGACCCTGTCCACCAGGCCGAGCGTCAATTCGCAGAACGGGATCAGCTTGTCCGCCAATTCCCTGATGCGCTTGCGCTGCTCGGCGGTGATCGGATGCGACACGCCGCCCGGCAGGCTGAAGACCGGGTGGGTTGACTTGCCGCCGACAATATTTTCAATCTCAACCGCGTAACCGCGGTGCTTGATCACCTTCGCGCCGAGCTCCATGCCCACCTTGGCAATCACGCCCAGGATGTTCCGCTGCAGCGGATTGGCCTTCGGCCCGACCACGAAGTCCGGCGCCATGCCCAGGACGAAAAAATGTTCCAGGTGGCTCTCAAGCATGTGGGCGCAATATCCCAGCTCGCGGATTTTATGCGCGGCCGGGGGCGGCTCGGCGGCAAAGACCCTGTCCAGCGCCAGGGTCGAGCAGATATGATGCGGCCAGGGACAGACCCCGCAAAGCCGGGTGACGATCCTCGGGATTTCCTCCGCCGGGCGTCCCTTGCAGAATTCCTCAAACCCGCGCAGCTCCACCACCTGGAAATAAGTGTCCTCCACATTGCCGGATTCATCCAGGAATATGTCAATCTTGGCGTGGCCCTCCAGCCGGGTGACCGGTTCGATATGAATCGTTCTTTTCATTGCTTTCTGCCTTTTTTCTGTTTCACGCCTCTTTACTTTGTGCCTTTGTGCCTTCTTACTTGGTATCCTCAACAACTTTCCGCAATTCAGATTTCGGAAGTGAATAGCGGTAAAAATATCCGAGCGGGTCGAGAATTTCGCCCATCAACTCGGCAATCTGCTCCTCGGTCAGTTCCGTTTCGCGGTCGGTCAGGCCGTAAAGCGAGGCAATGGCCGAAAGCATCGAGGCGCCCTGCTCGCAGACCGCCGCGGTCGGCCCCATGCATCCGCGGCAGGGCATGTTGACCGTCGTGCAGACCGCGTCGCATCCGCCCCTGGTCGCGGGCCCAAGGCACAAAATCCCCTGCTCCAGCAGGCATTGCTCCGGGTCAATCTCAACCTGGTGCAGGCGCGCGAATTTGCCGACCTTGAGCTTGGGCGACTTTTTCCGCAGGCATTCGTCGCAAAGCGTGCGCTCGCAGGCGATCACGGTCCCCTTCGGCGGCAATTGTTTGCCATGTTCCACGAAATCCTTGACCATCGCCAGGATCTTCATGTTGATCGCCGGCGGCGGGGGACAGGCCGGTACAAAATAATCAACATCCACCACGTCGTCCAGTGCCAGGACTTCCTCATAAAATTCCGGGAGGGTGAGCTTGTGCCCGGCCTTGTCATGGCTTTCTTCCAGCGGGAACACTTTTTCCGGGTTGACGGTCGAGACCGTGTTACAATAGACCTGGTCAAAAATCTTGCGTTTCGTGGTGCAATTGGCCAGGCCGGGTATGCCGCCCAGGTGGGCGCAGGCGCCGTAGGCGATCAATATCTGGCACTTGGCGCGCATTATTTTGGCCAGCTCGGCATTGTCGGAATTGCGCACCGCGCCGTGATACAGGCCGATCGTGATGGATTTGTCCGGCATCTTGCGCAAATCGTCATACTTGACGTCCATGATCGTCGGCGCGAAGACAATATCCGCCACGGCGAGGAGCGCCAGCAGGTCCTCGTTGAAATTCAAGACGGCGATGTCACAGCCCACGCAGGACGCGCCGCGTTTCAATGCGATCGTGATCTTCTTTGCCATTTTATTACTCAGCCTCTTTAACTTTGTCGGAAATTTTTGCCTTTTGCCGGTACGGGCTCGGCCCCAGCTCGGAAATACGGGCGACAAATTTATTAACCACCCGGGCAAACTTCTCGCCTTCCGAGGCCGAAACCCATTCCAGCTTCAGGCGGTCGGCGTTCAAGCCGAACTGCTTGAGCATCAGCTGCAAAAGCGCGATCCGCCGCCGGGCGCGGTAGTTCCCGCCGATGTAATGGCAGTCGCCGGGATGGCACCCGGCCACCATGACGCCGTCGGCCCCCTTGCGGAACGAGCGCAAAACAAACTCGGGATCAATCCGCGCCGAGCACATGCTGCGGATGACGCGAAAATGCGGCTTGATCTTGAGGCGCGAAATGCCCGCCAGGTCCGCCCCGGCATAGGAGCACCAGTTGCAGCAGAATATGATTATTTTCGGTTCAAAACTCATAATATAACAAAAATCTTTCAGTTTTCGACTTCTGCCTGCTGCCTACTGCCTTCTGCCTTCCATGTAATTATCCATCATTTCAATGCCGCGTCAATCATCGCCAGGATCTGCTTGTTCTTGAATCCCTTCTGCTCCATCGCCCCGCTCGGGCAGGCCGCCACGCACCCGCCGCATCCCTTGCAAAGCGCCTCGGTGACCTTGACCATCTTCCTTTCAACGCCCAGGGAGTCGCGGCGAACGGTCACTTCCAGGGCGCCGTAATCGCAGACCGGGGCGCACACCCCGCAGCCATCGCACATATCCTCGTTGACGCAGGCGATGATCGGCTCGGACTCGATTGTATTCTTCGAAATGATCGTGCAAACGCGCGCCGCGGCGGCGTTCGCCTGGGAAATCGTTTCCTCGATGGACTTCGGGCAATGGGCCGTCCCGGCGACGAAAACACCCTCGGTGGCGAAGTCAACCGGGCGCAGCTTGACGTGCGCCTCAAGGAAAAAACGGTCCGCGTTCAGGGGAACTTTCAGCATCTTGGAGAGCAGCTCGTTATCCGGGTTCGGGTCAACCCGCGCGCTGAGCACCAGCAGGCCGGCCGGAATCTCTATTTTTTCGCCCAGGATTTCGTCAATGACCGACACCTTGATCGCCTTCCCCACGGTCCTGACGAGGGGCTTTTCTTTCTCCGGGTCAAAGCGCACGAACCCGACCCCGAGGTCGCGGCACCGGGTGAAATATTCCTCAAGGAACCCGTATGAGCGCAAATCGCGGTAGAGAATCGTCACCTTTGTCCCGGGACTCGCCTTGCGCAGGCGAATCGCGTTTTTAAGGGCGGTGGAACAGCAAACCCGGCTGCAATACATGCGGTTGTCCTCGCGCGAGCCGACGCATTGGATCATCACGACCGATTCGGGCGGCTTGAACGAGGCAGAGGAGAGCTTCTTCTCAAATTCCAGCTGGGTCATAACGCGCGGATCGTTCCCGTAGTTATATTCCCGTGGAGAACTTTCCGCGGCGCCTACCGCGACCACGACCGCGCCGTGCTTTATTTCTTTTTTACCGTTCTTCCCCCCCGCGGACAAAATCGTGGAGGTGTAATTGCCGACATAACCGTGGATATCATGCAACTGCGCGCCAAGGAAAGGAACGATGAGCTTGTGCTTGGAGACCTGCCCGGCAAGCGCCTCGGCCAGGGCGCGCGTTGACTTGCCGGCAATCGTCCGGTCCAGGTTATGAAGATTCCCGCCGAATTGTTTGCTCTTTTCCAGCAGATAAACCTTGAACCCCTGGTCGGCGATTGCCAGGGCGCAGGTCATCCCCGCCACACCGCCGCCGATCACCAGCGCCGACTGGGTCACCGGCAGGCTGATGGGATAAAGCTGTTCGGCCAGGGTAACCTTGGCGACGCCCATGCGCACCAGGTCGCGGGCCTTGAGAGTGGCGGCCGGGGCGTCATCGCCATGAATCCAGGAACATTGATCGCGGATATTGGCCATTTCAAAAAGATGCGGATTCAAGCCCGCCTCCAGCATCGTGGCCTGGAAGAGCGGCTCATGCGTGCGGGGCGAGCAGGAGGCGACCACGAGCCGGTTGAGCTTGTGCTTTTCAATCAGGGCGAAAATATGCTTCTGGGCCTCCTGCGAGCAGGCATAAAGGCTGGTCTCGGCATGGACGACGTGCGGCAGGGTTTGCGCGTATTTCGCCACGTCCTCGACGCCGACCACGCCGGCAATATTGATCCCGCAATGGCAGACAATGACCCCGATGCGCGGTTCCTCAACCGGCCCGGCCTTGACCGCAACCTCGCCGGTTTTTTTGCGCCCGGTAAAATTCATCCGCGCCCCGGCCAGCAACCGGCCGGCTTCCGCCGCCGCGCCGCTGGCCTGCATCACCGTCTCGGGAATGTCCTTCGGCCCGCAGGCGACGCCCGCCACAAAAACGCCCTCGCGCGAGGTGCGCAGCGGGGCAACGGAATCAGTCCAGACGAATCCATGCGGATTGAGGCGGATGCCGAGCCCGCGCGCCAATTCGCCCATCGCCGCCGGCGGCTCCAGCCCGACCGACAGGACAACCATGTCGAAATTCTCGGTATTTATTCCGCCGGACTGGGGCGAGAAACTCACCGCAAGCTTCTTGCCGTCATTTCCTTCCTTTCCTTCCCCGGCATTCTGCTCGACCGAATGGACCCGCGCGCGCTCGAAGCGGACGCCGTATTCCTTGCGAGCGCGTTCGTAATACTTGTCGAAATCCTTGCCGAACGCCCTGACATCCATGTTGAAAACAACGCTCTCCAGGCCCGGCAGATGCTCCCGCCCGATAATGGCCTGCTTGATCGCGTACATGCAGCAGACCGAGGAGCAGTAACTGTTACGGCAGGAGATATCGCGCGAGCCGACGCATTGCAGGAACGCAACACGCTTCGGCACCCGTCCATCCGAGGGGCAGCAGACGTGCCCGGAATACGGTCCGGAGGCCGACAATATGCGTTCGAACTCCATGCCGGTGACCACGTCCGGGAACCGGCTGTAACCGTATTCAAGCTTGGGATAAGGCGCGAATTTTTCATAGCCGGGCGCGAAGATCACGGCGCCGACTTCAATTTCCTCCATCCGGTCGCGGTCGTCATAGCGGATGGCGGCGGCCTGGCATACTTTCTGGCAAACCCCGCAGGTCCCCTTGGTCAATTTCAGGCAGGTCCGGCAATCGATCGCCGGCGCGTTCGGCAGGGCCTGGGCATATGGCCGCGCGATCGCGGCTTTCACGCGCAATTGCCATTCCTGCGGCGACATCTTGCCCTTCGCGGTTTCAACCCCCGGCAGGTAAGGATGCGTGACATACTTGCGCGGGCATTTTTCAAGGCAGACCCCGCAGCCGGTGCATTTTTCCAGGTCAACATACCTGGCGCGCCGTAAAATCTTCGCCCTGAAATTGCCGGCCTCGCCGGTCAAACCGACCACGTCGGCGAGGGTCATGATGTTGATGTTCTCGTTGCGCCCGCACTCAACCAGTTTCGGCGAAAGGATGCAGAGCGAGCAGTCATTGGTCGGAAAGGTCTTGTCCAGCATGGCCATGTTGCCGCCGATGGCCGGGCTGCTCTCGGCCATATGGACCTTGAACCCAGCCCCGGCCAGGTCCAGGGCCGACTGGATGCCCCCCACTCCGCCGCCGATCACCAGGACCGCGCCGGAAAGTTTTGAGTTTTTATTTTTCCGATTCATTGTGCAAATTAAAATTCTTATTCCCGCCCTCTGCTCTTTGCCTAGTGACCTCTGACTTCTGATCTCTGACCTCTTCCTACTGACCTCCGACCTCTGACTTCTGACCTCTGTCTTCTCTCTTCCGCCTACTTCTTCAAGTTCTGCGTTACTTCCCTGATCTTTTCTTTCGCCGCGTCGTATCCGGCCTTATCGCCCAATAATTTTTTCAAAAGTCCGTTGCGCGTCTCGGAGGCAAAGCCGTCGAGTTTCAACACTTCCCCGGCTATTTCCTGTTTGACAAAATTCCCGGCCACGGCCATGGAACGCAGGGCGCGGATGACGTCGCGGAACTTGACGTTCTGAGGGCAGGTGGCGTAGCAGGCATAGCACTGCTGGCAGCTCCAGATGGCCGGAGAAGCCAGCACGCTTTGGCGCTGGCCGGACAAAATCTGGCGGATAATCCGGCGCGGGTTGAATTCCTGGTCCACGGCCGCGACCGGGCAGGAAGCCGTGCAGGTCCCGCAGGCGAAGCAGAGCTTGACGTTTTCCCCGCCGGCCATGGCCGACACTTCGTATTTAAAATTTTCATCAATCTTGTTGTCTTTTACTGGCTCCATTTTCCCCTCCAGATTCAAATTTGACCCCAACGATCGGGTACACTTTACTTGGCAACGCGTATATCACTGCATTCTGTCATCCAGAGCGTAGCGAAGGATCTCCGCCATATTGTGACATTCCCGACCGAGATTCCTCGCTACGCTCGGAATGACAAATAATATTACTATACATTAAACTTGGGGCTCCGGCCTGGGCATCAAACCCGCCTTCTGCACAATTTCGCCCACCTTGCTTTCCCACTCAATCGCCATCAAATGAATCCCGGCCACGCCCTCGACGTTCCGCAGGGCATTGATCTGCTCGACGCAGATATTTATGCCCTCGGCCTTGGGGTCGGCTGCTTTCGCCATGCGCTTGACGTATTGATCGTCCATCCTGATCCCGGCCACGCCGTCGCGCATATGTTTCGCCATGCCAAGGCTCTTGAGCGGGGTAACCCCCGCGAGTATCTTGCAGCGTTTGTGCAGGCCGCGCGCCCTGACCAGGTCCATCCAGCGCTTGAAGCGCTCCATGTCGAAAATGCACTGGGTCTGGATGAAATCCGCCCCGGCCTCTATTTTCTTTTCCAGGCGCGCCACCCGGAATTCAAAGGGATCGGCGAACGGGTTGGCGGCCGCGCCGATGAACATGCGCGGCTCCTTCGGCTCGGACTTGGCCGTGTTCTTGATCGGCTCGCCGCAGGCAAAGACCTTGTTGTCGCGCATATTCTTGACCATCTGGATCATCTGCACCGAATCCAGGTCAAAGACGTTCCGGGCGGTGGGATGATTGCCGAAGCACTGGTGGTCGCCGCTCAGGCACACCAGGTTCCGGATGCCGAGCAGGTAGGCGCCGAGGATGTCGGCCTGCATCGCCAGCCGGTTGCGGTCGCGGCAGGTCATCTGGATGATCGGCTCCAGGCCCATCTCCAGGATCAATTTGGCCACGGCAATGCTGGAAGCGCGCACGATCGCGGTCTGGTTGTCGGTGATATTGGCCGCGTCCACCGCGAGCTTCAAGTGCGCGACCTTGGTCTTGATCACCTCCAGGTCGGCGCTTTTCGGCGGACCAAGCTCGGCCGTCACGGCAAACGCGCCGGACGCGAACACCTTCTCCAGCCTGCTTCCAGATTTAAGATTAGTTTCTGTCATGCTCACTCAAATAATTATTATTTCTCACTTTTGCGCCGCCACGATTACATTCACCACGGAAATTTGAAATTGGAAATTGGCACAAAAAATTAATTTTTTCCGCCCAAATTTCTATTT
>CAYYWX010000063.1:0-23162 GCA_964475405.1 uncultured Verrucomicrobiota bacterium | reverse complement strand
TGATATTATATCACAGCTCGTTGCTAGGGAGATCAGCCTTCTCATTTAACCTGTGGCGGATCGGGAATCACACGTCAGCCTGCACGCTCACCCAGCCTTCCCGTCCGGGAATTTTTTCTTCCGCAATCATGCCGGTTGGTATCGGACCGGCTTTATTTACAAGCTCGACCAGGGGACAAAACTCATGACCAAGCGCCAGGGCCTTTTTAATAAACCCCATGAATTCGTCCTTGATTGCAATGCCTTCCACCTCGGCATGAATGGTGAAAACATTGAGTTTGTCCGGCCGCAATTGGGAAAGCACATAATCACCGAACGACGAGGCGGTAATACCGTTTATTCCCACGACTTCATCGTAGGTCGGCAATGTCACCGGCACCTGCGGCTGATTAAGCTGCCGGCCGTCAACTACCGGTAGAAAGACCGAATAGCCGCGGCAATCGCTGTTATAAACAAAGGGGAAATTTTGTTTTTCAATCAAGACCTCGCCCGTGCATTTCCACCCGGGGACCGCCGAACAGGTTGGCGGAGCGCCGGTAATATCCGACAACATTTCAAAACCGCGCTTCAGTTCCGTCCTGACGGCATGAGAATCCATCCGCCCGATGTGCGCCTGCCATTTATGATGATCCCAGGCATGCAGGCCGATTTCATGCCCTTGCCGGGAGGTTTCGCTGATTATCTGGCGGCATTTTGCCCCGATAACCGGGCCCGGCCAGAACGTTCCGCGGAGAAGGATGTCCCAGCCGTAAAGTTTACCCGCTTTGCTGCGCAGCATTTTGGCGAGGAAGGTCGGTTTCAAAAGCCGCCAGAGATGACGGCCCATATTGTCGGGACCCACTGAAAAAAAGAATGTCGCGCGGATACTGTTGTCGGCGAATATTTGGCAGAGATTGGGAACGCCGGCGCGCGTGCCGCGGAATGTATCCACGTCAACTCTCAGGCCGATTTTCATTCGTCAGACACAATGTTAAACTCGCCCGAAGACACCGCCTCCTGCAGGAAGAAATCCAGCGTGCGGTCAACCGCTTCCTCAAGTCCGACCGTCGGCTTCCAGCCGAGCAATTTACCGGCCTTGCGGACGCTGGGACGGCGATGGGCCACGTCCTGGTACCCCTCGCCGTAATAACGCCCGCTCTCAATTTCCTGCAGGCCGGCAAACGGCGGAAATTTCCCGCGCAGGGGATGACGGTCAAATTTGCGCACCAGGATTTCAGCAAGCTCCCTGATACTGGCCTCATTTTCCGGACTGCCGATATTGAATATCTGGCCGTCACAAACTGCTTTTGGATTTTCAACAATCCTGAAAAGACACTCGATCCCGTCCCGGACATCGGTAAAGCAGCGCTTCTGGTCGCCGCCATCCACGAGCCGGATGGGACTGCCCTCAACCAGGTTCAGGATTAGCTGGGTAATGGCGCGCGAACTGCCGATGCGCGCGGCAGTCAGGCTGTCCAGGCGCGGCCCGATCCAGTTAAAAGGGCGGAAGAGCGTAAAGCGCAATTTCTCATGCTGGCCGTAAGCCCAGATAACGCGGTCCAGGAGCTGCTTGGAACTGGAGTAAATCCAGCGTTGCATGCGAATCGGGCCTAAAATCAGCCGGGAGTTATCCTCGTCAAACTCCTTGTCGTCGCACATGCCGTAAACCTCGGATGTGGAAGGGAAAATAATCCGCTTCTTGTATTTGACGCAATAACGCACCACCCGCAGGTTTTCCTCAAAATCAAGGTTGAAAACACGCAGGGGGTTGCGGGTGTATTCAATCGGCGTGGCAATGGCAACCAGCGGCAAAACGATATCGCATTTGCGGACATGATATTCAATCCATTCGCGGTGAATGGAAATATCGCCCTCGTCAAAATGAAAATCAGGATTTTTTAACAACCGGGAAATTTTATCGGAACTCAGATCCATGCCATGCACGGTGTAACCACCGTTGTCCAGCAGGCGCTCGCTGAGCGCGTTGCCGATAAAACCGTTCACCCCCAGAATCAGCACGGATGTTTTACGGCCGGCGTTGGCCCTGCGCCGGCGACCGAGCACGCTGCCCTTGACAATCGCCAGGGCATTCGCGATCTGTTCGCCCTTCATAAAAACGTCCTTATCCGCCTGGGCGTATTCAATCTGCAACGCGTCCTTCCCGCAGGCAACCGTGAAGGGCTTGGTGTTCAACACCAATCCCGGCTGGGAATCCTTTGCGCCGGGCTTGACCGTGGCCGACCAGATAATGACCTGGCGGTCGCCGGAATAAGTAAAGGCGCCCGGATAAGGCTTGGTCACGGCCCGGACAAGGTTCCTGACCTGCCCGGCGCTCTTGCTCCAGTCAATTTCGCCGTCCTCGGGAGAACGGCCGCCGAAATATGTCGCCTGGGTGTTATTCTGTTTCCGACGCGACGCCTTGACGGCCAGTACCGGCGGCAAAGCCTCATCCAAAAGCTGCCTGGCGGCGGCGGTCATTTTACCAAAGAGCGTCAGGGCCGTGTCATCTTCGGATATCTTTACCTTTGCCTGGGCGACAATGTCACCGTCGTCGGGACGGGGCGTCATGTAATGCAGCGTAACCCCGGTTTCTTTCTCGCCGTTGATCAACACCCAGTTGACCGGGCACCGCCCGCGATATTTGGGCAAGAGTGAGCCATGCAGGTTTAAACAACCTTTTGGCGGAATATCAAGTACGGGTTGCTTGACCATTTGCCGGTAATAAAAGGAGAAAATAATATCCGGTTTCAAGGCCTTGATCTTGGCGACCCAGAGCGGATGATTAATGTTTTCGGGCGCGTAAACCGGAATGCCGTTCTGGGCGGCGCACTCGGCCACCGAGCGGAACCAGACGGTCTCATTCGGATCGTCGCGGTGCGTAAAGACTGCCTGGACCTGGCAGCCGTGCTTCAACAGGGCTTCCAGTCCGGCACAGCCGATATCATGATATGCAAGAACTACTGCTTTCATAAGTTGGAACAATAACGGATGTTATTTAACAATGCAATCATTCATATAAAAAAACTGCAACGCCTCAAAACCGGCAAAGACATTGGCAAAGATCGCCGAGACGGGGCTCGGCTCCTACATTATTTCATCCATTATTGGCTTCTTTCTAGGAGCGTTGCACGAGCCGCCAACGCGATGATTTCGTCTTGTTCACACGTTCTGAGGTAGTTCCCGCCTGGCAGATAATAATTGACAACCCGGAACTCTCATAATATAGAACTCTCCTAACAATGCATAAACCTATTAAACCTGCGGATAAAACTCCTTTCAACATCAAGGTTAAGAATATTGCGAGGTCAGGATGGAATGGCGCTAAGATAAACTTGCGGCGGTCGAGGCCGCCCGCCCTCCAGAGGGGAAACGCTTGTGTTTTATGGAGAGCGGCGGGCCTCCGCCGCCGTTCGGGATGTGAAAACGGGCTTATCTTAGCATCATTCAGATCAGTTTGTCTTGCTGCCGTTCTCGTCTCGCCGGTTTTATTGCTTTCCACGGGCTGTTCCAGGAACGAAAACGCCCCGCCCCCGGTCAACCTGACAAGTCTTGCAAGGCAGATTTGCGACCTCGGCCGCATAGCCCGCCTGGATGCGCCCTCCGCCCGGCTCGCGAGCTCATTTGACCGCGCTGGCGGGAACACTGATTACAACAATTTTTTGCGCAAAGAAACCGGCGGCTGGATGGTTCTGGTAGATTTGAAAGGACCGGGCTATGTTTCACGTTTCTGGTTCACGGGCGCCGAAGACGGCAAACACCCCTTGCGTTTTTACTTTGACAACGAAGAAAAGCCGCGGATTGAGACAAACCTTGAAGACTTCTGCGGCGGGAAATCACCTTTCCTGCCGCCGCTCGCGGCCTATGAGCCGTTCTGCTGGTATTCTTTCGTTCCCCTGCCCTACAACAAACGCCTGATCATCACAACCAAGGAAAAAGGCAATAGTCCGAACAGCAATCCCAAGCTGTTTTTTCAGGTCAATTACTGCAATCTTGCCAGAAATACCAGGGTTGAAACCTTCCCGAAAATCATCTCCGAGGCGGAAAGCAACGCTTTAATCCAGGCGAAAGATGCGATCAAAACAACGTCGCAAGCACCCTTCCTGCCGCCGGACCTTGTCACTACCACCAACACATTGACCATTCCGCCGAAACAGGCGATTAATGTCATGCAACTATCCGGCCCGGCCATTATCCGGGAATTGCGCATAACACCCGACATGACCGCCATTACAAACGGCCTAAAACGCAATGAAATCATGTTCAACACTCTTCTGCGCATTTACTGGAACAACAATGAAAAACCAAGCGTCGAGGTCCCGCTCGGAAATTTTTTTGGAAGCTTCTGGCAAATGCGGCGATTTGCCAGCGCTTATTTCGGCGCGAGCAACCAGACTTTTTATTCCCGGTTTCCCATGCCTTTCTCCGGCTCGGCCCGGATTGAAATAATGAACGACACGGATATCCCCGTTTCATTCCAAGTCTCATCTTCCCTGGAAAGCATGCCGGCCTGGACAAATTCCTGGGGATATTTTCACTCCGGCTGGACAAAAAGCGGACCGCAGGACGTTGGTCGTCCGCATCGCATCGTCAAGACCCAGGGCCGCGGAAGGATCGCAGGCTGCATATTGGCCGTCACCAGCCTTGACCCGAGCTGGTGGATCCTGGAAGGCGACGAGACCATGCGGATTGATGACGAACAGTTTCCCAGCTGGCACGGCACGGGACTTGAGGATTATTTCAACGCCGGCTGGTATTATGGCAACGCTCTCGTGCGGCCGTTTCACGGCTTGTTGTTGAAATCTTTTTTCACGACAATTCAATACCGCCTTCACCAGACCGATCCGGTTGCCTTTGAAAAATCAATTGATTTTGGATTTGAGCGCGGACCGGACCATGCCAGCCGCGGATACATGGAAAGCGTTTCTTTTTATTATCTTTCTGCGCCGGACCGCGCCGATTCCGACATCGGCGCAAATGTCCCGCGCGCACCCGCGGATGATCCATTCGCCAGGAATTCCGTCATGATGGCCTTGAACGATTTTGAACGCTTGGGCGATTTCCAAAGCGCCACGGATTACATTGACACCTTTGTGCAAAAATACCCGGATTATCCCTATGCCCCCGTGCTCCGCCTGAGGCAAATCGGATACCAGGAGCGGGAAAAAGGATTCGCGGCAGCGCGCGATCAATACGAGCGGTTCCGCGCAAGCGAGACCAACGAGATGGCGCGCCAAATGGCCAACATGGCGCTATGGTACAACAGCAATCCGTCCAATGCCATTCTTGGAGTATACTGCAACACCCGTACCGGTATTTTCTTCGATGGAAAATTCGTCGGCGAGGCCGGCGCGCCGGAACGCATGATGTTTTTCGGCCTGCAACTCGCGCCCGGAAAACACGCGCTGGCCTTGCAATCTTTTTATCGCGATTATCCGTACTGGGTCCAAGCTTGCCTGCGCACTCATGCCGGCGACATCAACACTTCGCCGCGCTGGAAAAACACCATCGCGCCAAAAGGCAACTGGTCTTCACCGGATTACGATGACTCAGGTTGGCAGGTTATCGGCGGGATCGAGGAAAGCAAAGGTCCTCCGATGGACCCTTATATCTGGCTTGAACCGCATCCGTTTGTGGAAATGCAGTCAAAGGCAAAAGGCATCTGGACGACAAGCGAATGGAAGAATAAGCAGGAAAAAGCCGTATTCCGCACAAAATTTGAGATTCCTTGATTCTAACATTTTATCATTCTTCGATAAATACCCGGATTAGCCCGACTTCACGGCCTTGTTATTTCCTTCCGCTTCCCGGTAAAAAATCAGGTGCGCGCCATAAGCGGCGAGTATCCCGACCGCCAACTGAAAAACCTGGAGGAATTTGTTCGGATTACGGATATTACTTACAACAGGCAATTGATAAAATAATTCGTACAAAGGAAAGTATTTCCCGAATGACAGCAAAAGCGTAATGCCCGCCACGGAAAACCAGAATAACATCTCCATCCGTGCGCTTTGCCAGTCGTCCCCCGCCCTTCCTGCCCCGTCTACCTGACGGTCTTTCGGCCATGAAAAACGATGGTGGGAAATCATGCTTAATATTGCGACCCACGCGGCAAAAAGCGCAAGAAGCATGGGTATGGCTCCGAAATACATGTTTTCAAGTTTGAAGTTCATGAATCCCTGCCCGGTCTTCTCCCAGCCGGCAGTCCGCCCCATCCTGCCCCAGTACGGACCCTCGGCTTCGCCCGATCGCCAACCCATATATCCCGGGGCAACGAAATCAATTGATTCTTCCGGCGGCCAACTCCATTGGGTTGTAAATTCCCATTTTTGACTGGAATTTTCCTCCTGTTGAACAGCCACCGCGCTGACATTCTGGATGTAGCTGGCCATCAAGGTGGCGCTGCTCATAATCAAGGCAATGATTCCCATGGGGATCAGGATCAAAAAGCATTTGAAACCTGCTTTTTGCCGAAACATGAGCACGGCCCGGAACAAGGCATAAGCGCCCAGAAATATGCCGAAGAAAAGCGCCACGTCCTGTTGCTCCAACAACATGAATCCAATAAAGCCGCCCGTTACCATACTCCAAAGCCAGGGCCGGTTTGATTCAAAAGTCTTGCGAATGCCGCACAAAGCCGCGGCCGCGAACATCACGGCGGCAAATTTCCCCATATGCCCGGCATAAGTCAGCGTAAAATTGCTTCCCACCCAGAAAGCGGCAATCGCTCCCACAATTATCGCCATCCACCCCAAACCGGCAGTCCTTAAAAAAAACGCCAGGGCAATGGATGCCAAGATAAGGCCTGATGCATGAATCCAGTTAAAACCAAGATGGGCGGGCATCAGCCAAAGAAACAATGATGTCCACATTAATGGCACCCGGCTACCCCCACCCAGAAGCGTGGCATCACTCCAATAACCGAAAAAACCCTGCGGCATCATTTCCCCCACGGAAGGTATCATTCCGAGATTATCATCCGTGGTGAAAAGGCACCGCCCGGGCATTAATAAAGGGTAAAACAAAATCAGGGCCAGAAGTAAAACTCCGCTAATGAAAAAAAGATTTGAATGTTTCGATGACATGTTTTCCCTGCGAACCGGAAGTCTTGCTCAAGTTTTTCCAACCTGACAATTGCGCTGGAAAAACGAAAGACTAATATTGGAAGTATCTTGCCTGGATAAAGAAAGTCAAGTTTTTTGTCTTTTGGCGCCGCAAGACAACCCAAATTAACCGCTTGATCAACGGAACACAGTATAGTAGTTTAATTCACTATAAACAAAAGCGCGATGAATAGGAAAGCTAAAATATGTCTGCAAAAAACAAAATTAAACCGATTGAAACACTGGCGGATATCCTTGTAGGGCACAGAAAGAATGGGCAAAAAATTGTCCATTGTCATGGAATTTTTGACATACTTCACATCGGTCACATCCGTTACCTGGAGCAGGCGAAGCAATTCGGGGATGTTCTTGTCGTCACGATCACTCCCGACCGTCATGTTGATCGTGGGCCGGGAAGACCCGTGTTTAACGAAATGTTAAGGGCCGAATCAATTGCTTCGCTCCATTTCGTAGATTATGTCGCCATCAACCAGTGGCCGACGGCTGTTGAATCCATCCGAATGATTAAGCCTGATTATTATGTCAGGGGCGCTGATTTCACAAGTCGTCACCCCAACACTGCGGGCATCAATGTTAAAGAAGAAAATGCCGTAAAAGAAGTTGGCGCAACCTTGGCCTACACAAACGATATCCATTTCAGTTCAAGCGGGTTGATTAACCGATATTTGTCAGGATTTTCAGAGGAAGCGCGCGATTATCTGAATGTTTTTTGCCAACGATATAAGCGTGATCAAATTCTACAAACAATAGACGATATGGCAAAGCTGAATGTCCTTGTCATCGGCGACGCCATTATTGATGAATACCAGTATTGTGAAGCCATCGGAAAATCATCAAAAGACCCGGTTCTGGCCTTGAAATATCAGTCCCATGACCTTTTTGCCGGCGGGGTCCTGGCCGTTGCCAATCACGTCGCCAATTTTGCCAATTCCGTAAAACTCGTGACGGTGCTTGGCGAAAAAGACAGTTATGAGGACTTTATCCGTTCCCAGCTAAAATCAAACATTGATCCATATTTCATCGTGCAGGATAACGCCCCCACCCTGATTAAAAAACGTTTTATTGAAGGATATTCGCTGAATAAGTTGCTTGAAGTATATGTGATGGATAATTCCGGATTGAACCTTCAAAAAAACGAGCAATTATGCCAATGGGTGCGGGAGCATGCCGCCGATTACGACCTAGTCATTGCGGCGGATTTCGGTCACGGGGCCATCAGCGATGAATTGGTAAAAATCCTTGTCGATCATTCACCGTTCCTGGCCGTCAACACCCAGGCCAACGCGGGCAACCGGGGATTCCACACCATTTCCAGATATCCCCATGCCGATTACGTCTGCATCGCGGAACATGAAATGAGGCTGGATGCGAGAATGCTCAGCGGAGACGTCAAACCCCTGATGGAAACAATCGCGCAAAAGTTAAAATGCAAACAAATCGTTGTAACAAGGGGTCGGAAAGGAGCGCTGATGATAAATCCGACCGGCGATTTCATTGAAGTGCCTTCCTTCGCGCTGAACATTGTTGATCGTGTCGGCGCGGGCGATGCTTTCTTTGCAATTACCGCCCTTGCCGCCGCGCAATCGGCGCCGGCAGAGTTGATTGGATTCATCGGAAATGTTGTAGGCGCCCTGGCCGTTGAAATCGTGGGTAACAAAAAAGCAATTGACCGGCAAAGCACGCAAAAATTCATCACAAATCTCTTAAAATAGAAACCCACCGTCCCGATGAAAGCCATTCTATTGACCGCGGGTTATGGCAGTCGCCTGAGACCACTGACCGACGTCCTGCCCAAATGCCTTCTGCCAATCAATGGCAGGCCACTCCTGGAATACTGGTTTTCCACACTTTCCAAGGCAGGAGTAAATGCCATTTTAATGAACCTTCATTATCTTCCGCAAATCATGAAGGAATGGGTGCGGTTTACCGAGTACTCCTCCAGCATAAAGATGGTTTATGAAGAAAACCTTCTGGGAACGGGCGGCACCCTTTTTCATAACAAAGATTTTGCGGATAACGAACCCATAATGCTGGTTCATGCCGACAATCTCTGCTCCGCTGATATGAAGGCGTTTATCCATGCGCATAAGATCCGTCCACGCGGCGCTGAAATAACCATGATGACCTTTGACACGCCCACCCCGAAAACATGCGGGATTGTGGAAATTGATAACGCCGGCATTGTCCGGGCTTTTCACGAGAAAGTTGACAATCCCCCGGGCAATCTCGCCAATGCCGCCGTTTACATCGTGGAACCCGAGGTCATGGAATTTCTGGCCTCTTTAAAAAAGCCCGTCATTGACTTCAGCACGGAAGTGTTGCCGGCATATCCGGGGAAAATTTACACTTTTCACAACACCGGCTATCACAGGGATATCGGCAACCCCGATAGTTACCTGGCGGCACAGATTGAGTATCCCCGGAAATCGGCGGCATGTGACCGGGGAAACGGATGGGCAACCTGGTGCCGGAATAATGCCGATGTGTTAAACATTACCTTCCCAGCCGCCCTGGCGTCGGCATACAAGGCCCAAACAATTGACGCGGATCAATTAATTCACAGCCAAAGCCCCGTTGGCGTCAAAGGGGAGAGAATACAAATTATCCATTGCCGGGAGGGACAAAATCATGTAGAAGAATTAGTACGACTCGTAGAGTCCGGCAGATTAACAAGAACGAATATTATGATTTATTTCAAGGAAGTGTCCTGTAACTTTTCTTCCAGGTTGCTATTTGAACAAACCCGGCTAAGAAGCCTGGCTTTCTGCGCATCCGGGAGCTAAAGCAATATCATCATAAAGATAAAGCCATGATTTGGACTAAATACGCGGATGAAGTGGCAAAATGTCTCCGATCGCTGGCGGCCTCCGGCAGTGATGCCAAACCCATTGATAGCGAAACCGCCTTTTCATTGTGGAACGACATGACCGTTCAGGCAAGGGAGCAAAACAAAACCATATTCCTTGTCGGCAACGGCGCCAGCGCTTCAATGGCCAGCCATGTCGCCGCTGATTTGGCCAAGAACGCCCACGTGCACACGGAAGTGTTCACCGATTTGGCGCTTATTACCGCCATTGCCAACGATATATCTTTTGATGAAGTATTCGCCGAACCATTAAGAAGGCGGCTAAAGCCTGGCGATATTCTGGTGGCAATAAGCAGCTCCGGTAAATCTATCAATATCCTAAACGCCGTTCGGACAACAAAAAAGCTTGGCGGCCGGATAATTACCCTGTCCGCCATGGGCGCGGACAACCCGCTGCGCAAGGCGGGTGAGCTTAATTTCTATTTATCCGCGCAGTCATATGGAATGGCGGAAAACTGCCATGCAGCGCTTCTTCATTATTGGATCGACAAGATTGTTTCGGCAACAAAAACATAACTGCCCGCCACCGGAACGAACGGCATGATGAAAGAACAGCATTCCTGTCATTTTCGATTTGACCGGGAATGACGGCGTGAATGAAAACAACGAATCAAACCACACTTTCTACGAGATTGTAAGCAGGGTTGTAATAGATGGAAAAGATAATTGTTATCGGCAGTAATTCTTTCTCCGGGTCTAATTTTGTAGGCTTGGCGCTTGAACAGGACTCGGAAGTCATCGGCATGAGCCGATCGCCGGAGCCACACCCCGTATTTCTTCCTTATAAAAAGAAAAAAAAAGCGGCTTTTCGTTTTTTTCAATTAGACCTGAATCACGACCTCGCCAAAATCATGGAAATCATAGCCGATTTCCGGCCTGACTATGTCGTCAATTTTGCCGCTCAAAGCATGGTGGCGGAAAGCTGGCAAAATCCCGAACACTGGTTTCAGACCAACGTGGTATCATCCGTAAAGCTGCATGACCATTTGCGAAAATGCGATTTTCTCAAGAAGTACGTTCATGTTTCCACCCCGGAAGTTTATGGCCACTGCACCGGAGTGGTGAAAGAAGACACCCCCTACAACCCCAGCACGCCATACGCCGTCTCACGCGCCGCCGCCGACATGAGCCTCATGAGTTTTCAAAAGGCTTATAATTTCCCGGTCGCATTCACCCGGGCGGCGAATGTTTACGGCCCCGGACAGCAATTGTACCGCATTATTCCCCGGACAATTCTTTTCTTCCTGATCGGACGGAAACTCCAACTCCACGGCGGCGGAACCTCGGTACGCTCTTTTATCCATATCCGCGACGTGGCAAACGGCACATTGCTTGTCGCCAGGCAAGCCCACCCCGGGGAGATCTACCACTTTTCAACATCCCGAAACATTTCAATCCGCGCCCTGGTTGAGTTAATTGCAGACCAGTTAAAAGTGGACTTTAAGAAGCACGTTGAAATTGCCGGGGAACGGCTGGGCAAGGATAGCGCGTATCTCCTGGACAGTTCCAAGGCACGCGAAAGACTGGGCTGGAAAGACCAGATCAGCCTGGAAGAGGGCATTGCGCAAACAATCGCCTGGGTACGGGATAATCTGGCCGTTTTGAAGCAGCAGCCTTTTGATTACATCCATAAACCCTGAAAAGGATCCCATTATATGAACATTCTGGTGACCGGCGGATGCGGATATGTCGGCTCGGTGCTAACCCCGAAATTACTCAAAGCGGGGCACAAGGTTACCGTTTACGACATCATGTGGTTCGGTAATTTCCTGGAAGGGCATAAGAATTTAAAAATTATCCGGGGCGATATCCGGAATATTGACGCAATCCCGATGAAAGGCATGGACGCCATCATCCATCTTGCCAACATCGCCAACGATCCCTGCGGTGATTTAAACGCCAAATTATCGTGGGAAGTGAACGTCCTGGCCACGATGGGCATGGCTGAAAAAGCCCTGGCTAACAACGTAAAACAATTCATCTTTTCCAGCTCGGGCAGCGTATACGGAGTCAAGGATGAACCGCAAGTGACCGAGGAACTCTCGCTGGTGCCGATTTCCGATTATAACAAAACCAAAATGATCAGCGAACGCGTCCTCCTGAGTTACCGCGACAGGATAACCGTTCAAATAGTTCGCCCGGCTACCATCTGTGGCTATTCGCCGAGAATGCGCCTTGACCTTTCCGTGAACATGCTGACCATGCAGGCTTTGGCAAAGGGAAAAATAACCGTATTTGGCGGCAATCAAACCCGGCCAAATATTCATATCCAGGACATCACGGATGTCTTTGTTCATTTCCTTAACCTGGGGAATAAAGCAACGGGAATATTCAACGCCGGCTTTGAAAACATATCCATTCTGGACATTGCCCATATGGCCGCCAAACATATTCCGGCCGAGATCATTGTCACCGACTCAAACGATCCCCGCTCCTACCGGCTCAACGCGGACAAATTACTCGCCACCGGGTTTAAGCCAAACCTAAAGGTTGTGGATGCCATCCAGGAAATCATTATAGCGTTCAGGTCAGGCAACCTTAAAGACGAAGACGGCTGTTACAATATCAGGACAATGAAACGCGCGAAAGGCCTTGACGCGAAGGAATAACGTTATGAATCCTGATTTGAAGAAAAAAATGTTCTTCAGCATGCTCCGCATTCGACTGGTTGAAGAAACCATCGCCGCGCGCTACCATGAACAGAAAATGAGATGCCCGGTTCACCTTTGTATCGGGCAGGAAGCCATAGCAGTCGGCGTCTGCGCGAATCTTTCAAAAGACGACTACGTCATGAGCAATCATCGTTCCCATGGCCACTATCTGGCAAAAGGCGGTGATTTAAAAGCGATGCTTGCTGAAATTTACGGAAAGGCGACCGGGTGCTCAGGCGGCAAAGGCGGCTCCATGCACCTCGTCGACCTGAAGACCGGCTTCCTGGGCGCCACCCCGATAGTCGGCAGCACTATTCCGATTGCCGTTGGCGCAGCCTTCGGCACATCCATGAAAGGAGAGAACAGGATTTCAGTTGTCTTTATAGGCGATGCAGCCACGGAAGAAGGCGTTTTCAGCGAAAGCCTCAATTTTGCGTCATTAAAAAAACTTCCGATTATCTTCGTCTGTGAGAATAATTTCTTTTCTGTATACTCCCCCCGGTCGGTTCGTCAACCAAAGGAAAGGGACAATTTGTCGTTGGCAAATTCGCTTGGCATAAAGGGAGATAGAGGCAACGGGAACGACGTGCTTAAGACATATGAGTTGACAAAAAAGGCGGCGATAAACATACGAGAAGGGAAAGGCCCGTATTATCTTGAATTTGACACCTACCGCTGGCGGGAGCACTGTGGTCCCAACTATGATAACGATCTCGGCTACCGGACCGAAGCCGAATACCTGGAGTGGCGCAAACTTTGTCCCGTTGAGTATTTCAAGGGAATCTTGAAAAAAGAAGGAATTATTTCTGATGGCGAAAGCGAAGCAATGACAAAAACCATCACCACTGAAATTGAGGAAGCATTTAATTTCGCAATATCCAGTCGTTTTCCATCCGAAGATGATCTTTACCGGCATCTTTACGCTGATTAACAAACAAGGATTCCATGGAGCGAGAAATATCTTACGCAAAGGCCGTCCTGGAGGCCACCGACCAGTGCATGGCAGAGGACGCGTCGGTTTATATCATGGGGCTCGGCGTCCCCGACCCGAAAGGGATCTTCGGCACGACGCTTGGCTTGAAGGACAAATTCGGAGAGGACCGAGTGATGGACATGCCGGTATCCGAGAACGGCATGACCGGCGTGGCTATCGGGTCCGCCATTGTGGGCATGCGCCCGGTCATGACTCACCAGAGGATAGATTTCATGCTCCTGGCCCTTGACCAGATTGTCAATAACGCCGCCAAATGGCATTATATGTTCGGCGGAAAAATGAATGTGCCGCTCACGATACGTTTACTTGTCGGCCGCGGCTGGGGTCAGGGACCTCAACATTCTCAAAGTCTCCACGCAATTTTCGCCCATATTCCCGGCCTCAAAGTGGTAATGCCTTTCACGCCTTATGATGCAAAAGGTTTACTTGTTTCCGCCATTCGGGATAATAATCCGGTCATTTACATTGAGCATCGCTGGCTTCATAATATTACGGGCATCGTCCCGGAAAAAATCTACTCGGTGCCTCTGGGAAAAGCCAAAATCGTAAAAGAAGGGAAAGACATCACGATCGTGACGTCTTCATACATGGTTTTAGAATCCATGAAAGCGGCGGATTTTTTAGGCAAAGACGGCATCTCCGCCGAGGTGATTGATTTGCGCACCCTGAAACCGCTTGACCGGGAAAGCATTATCAATTCCATAAAAAAAACCGGACGCCTTCTCGCCGTTGACGGCGCCAGCCACACCGCCGGATTTGCCGCGGAAATCCTGGCAACCGCAACTGAAGCCGCGTTTTGCCACTTAAAATCAGCCCCCCAGAGGTTGACCTTTCCGGACCTGCCAACGCCAACCAGTCCGGTTTTGGCAAATGTTTATTATCCCAGGACACTCAATATTATCAACGCCATCCGTTCCATGTTTAATCTGCCGGGGAAAACGGAAGAAGAACTGGGTATAATTCACAAACAGCCCCTGGACGTGCCGGACAAATCATTCACCGGACCATTTTAGCAAAAAACATAAATAAAAATTTTACCATGACTGCCAAAGCAAAAAGAATTGAAAAGATACTGTTAACCCAGCCTAATTATGCCTGGTTATCAAAAAGAACGTGGCAATTCCCGCCCTATACGCTGTGTCTCTTGAAGGCCGTTATTAAAGATCTCGCGAAAACTTTTGTTTTTGATCCGAATTTTAAAAACCTATCTGAACTTGAAGCAAAAAGTTTTTTGCAAAAGGTCCGGCCTGATTTAGTTGGGGTAAGTTCTGTCTCCACGGAATATTTTAACGTCACACGGCATATGATCGCACTTATCCGAAAATGTCTTCCGGAAACTATTATTGTTTTAGGCGGAGTGATCCCCACCGTCATGATAGAAGAAGCTATGAAAGACAGGAATGTCGACTATTGGATTATGGGTGAAGGAGAACATTCTTTTCCTCTCCTTATAAAAAAATTGCAAGCAGGGGCAAAAGACTTTTCCGATATTAATGGCCTGGCATTTTGGCAGGACGCTATCCCGATTCTCAATAAAGTCGAATTTATCGACAATCTTGACGAAGTGTCGTTTCCTGATTATTCGGATATTAGCGGTGTTACTTTGCACGATTACGGTAATATCAAATTTAAATATGCCCCGGGCTTACTGGCGCGCCAGTATCCGTCAGCAGTTACCATCACGTCACGCGGATGCCCTTATAGATGCATATTCTGCGCCGGCAGGACTGTCAGCGGAGCAAAAATGCGGTTCCGGAGCGCAGAAAACGTACTTAAAGAAATCGGGGTCATGTATAAAAAAGGCATAAAGGAAGTTATTTTTTTAGACGATCATTTTCTGGCAAACAGGAGCCGTGCATTGAAAATAATGGACGGCATCCTGAAACGATTTAAGGGGCTTACATGGAAGTGCGCCAATATTACCGCATGGCTTTTAGACGAGGAAGTCCTCAAACTTATGTATAAAAGCGGTTGCAACTTCATTACCGTATCTATTGAATCCGGGAATCAAGATGTTCTGACAAGAATAATAAAAAAACCGATCCATTTAGACACAATCCCCGCGAAGCTTGCACTTGCCAAATCTATCGGCTTTGACATCATTGTTAATTTTGTGATCGGATTTCCCGGCGAGACTTGGGAACAGATCCGGGACACGTTTCGGTATGCCGAGAAACTCGACGTGGATATCGTTAATTTTCACATAGCCACGCCGCTTCCCAAAACCGAACTGATGGATATTTGCATGCGGGAGAAACTGCTACCAGATGACTATCTGGAAAACATCTCCAATTATTCCGGATATGGAAAGGGACTTGTCACGACCAAAGAATTCACTCCTCTTGAGCTGGAGATATTACGATCATTTGAATGGGATAGAATAAATTTTTCTTCTCCAAAACGAAAACAATCGATTGCAAGAATTAATGGCATAAGCATGAAAGAGCTGGAAGACTGGCGAATAAATACCAGGCGAAACTTCGGCGTAAACAGCATGGTCAAAAACATAATGACATCCCCTAATAATCCGGATACGGATAAGTAAAATACTATGACAAAAAACGTATTCATCCTAGGCATAAGCAGTGATATTGGACAGGCTTTAGCAAAACGATATTCGGCTGAAGGATATGCAGTCACGGGAACTTCCAGACGGCCAATAAGCGCAAAGTGTCTTTCGGCAAACCATAAGATAAGTCTTATCAAATGTGATATCAGAAGCAAGCCCAGCATAAGAGAGTGTGTTAATAAATATAAAAAAACATCAAGGCCGTGGGATATATTTATTTCATGCGTTGGATCAATGGAACCTATAGGAAAATTCTTTAAATGCGACTTTGACACATGGGAACAATCCATACGCGTGAATTCAACAGCTCAACTCCGCTTATTACACGAGATATATCCACTGAGGCGTAAAGGCAGCACTTGCCATGTGGTTTTTTTTGCCGGCGGCGGCACCAATAATCCATTCACTAATTATTCCGCATATTGTGCGGCAAAGATTATGTTAATAAAAATCTGCGAACTTTTGGATGATGAGAATAAAGACCTTAATGTTTTTATTATCGGACCAGGATGGGTCAGGACAAAGATACACAACCAGACGCTTAACAGCCGCTCCGCCGCGGGGCGCAATTATGAGCGGACACTGGAATTTATCCGGTCAAAAAATAACGGGACAGACTATAAGGATATTTACGACTGCATTAATTGGTGCATCGCCCAAGGCCGCGCCGTTAGCGGAGGCCGCAACTTTTCCGTCGCGCACGATATTTGGCACAACGGCGGAAAAGCACTTGCGCGTCAGTTGCGCGCCACTCATGACAAATTCAAATTGCGAAGATTTAAAAACAACTGATATACATAACGGGAGAACAAGATGAGTCATACAAAATCACTTCAATCGGCTGAAAAGGCCTACAAGAAAGGAACGGAGTATCAGTTTAGCACCAAAGAAATAAAACTGGGACCATGGACCTCGTTCAGCCTGATTAATGATCCAAAACACATGTGTTTTGTCCTGTCCAGATATAAATTTTGCTCAAAAATGCTCGCAGGTAAAAAAGTTATCATGGAAATAGGATCGGGCGATGGTTTCGGACTGCCGACTATTGCCCAGTCCGCGGAAAAGGTTTATGCGGTGGACTGGGACAAACGACTTCTTAAAGGCAATGCCATACGGCTTAAGCATCTTAAAAACATCAAATATCTGCACGTAGATTTAAATAAGAATTCTCCAGACGTAAAGGTTGACGGAGCTTTTCTAATTGATGTAATTGAGCATTTGGAGCCGAAAAAGGAAGATATATTTTTTTCTAATATCATAAAGTGCCTGAAAAACGACAGTGTTTTGATAATCGGCACACCTAATGTTACTGCTTTTCAATATGCAACCCCGAGAAGCAAAATACAGCACATAAACCTCAAAAGCATGCAGACATTGTACAAGCTCATGGAAAAATATTTTGAAAACGTGTTCATGTTCGGCATGAATGATGAAGTCCTTCACACTGGATATGCGCCGATGTGTCACTATATTTGGGCGATTGGTGCAGGATTACGCTCCGAATTGAGAAAATAGGCATGAAACTTTCCGACTACATAGCGAGTTTTTTGGCAAAACAGGGCATAAAGCATATATTTGTCATTACTGGCGGCGCCTCGGCTCATCTTATAGATTCCATAGCAAAAACTCGCGGCATAAAATACATCTGCACTCAGCATGAACAGGCTGGCGCGATGGCAGCCGACGCATATGCCCGGACAACTGGTAATTTAGGCGCGGCAATAGCGACCAGTGGGCCTGGAGCGACTAACATGCTTACAGGAGTTTGTTGCTCGTTTTATGATTCTATCCCGGTGTTATATATTACAGGCCAAGTTTCAACTTTTCGTTCTAAAGGAAATATTGGAATACGACAACTGGGATTTCAAGAAACGGATGTTACTGCTATTTTTAAACCTATTACAAAATATGCGGTAAAGATCAGTGATCCTCGGCAAATCAGACACGAACTGGAAAAAGCGGTTTATATTGCCCGATCGGGAAGACCTGGCCCGGTTCTGATTGATATTCCGGATAATTTACAAAGATCCGACGTAAATCCATACATGTTGAATCCTTTCGTGCCCCCTAAAAACAACAAAAACACACGATATCTGCGGCAAAAAACAGATACATGCATAAAGTTGATTAAGAAATCTAAACGACCAGTTATCATTCTTGGATGGGGGGTTTATTTGGCAGGTGCACAGAAGGAGGCTATGCAATTTATTAACAAAACAAGATTTCCAGTGGCACCTACGTGGGCCATGCGATATTTATTGCCCGCCCGTCATCCCCAGTTAATCGGCGCTTTTGGCACTCATGGCACGCGTTACGGAAACTTTGCGGTTCAAAACTCCGACCTTGTCATATCGATCGGCGCCCGGCTTGATACCCGTCAGGCAGGTTCGCCACATTCAACTTTTGCCAGAGAAGCAATGAAAATAGTGGTCGATATTGACAGCGGCGAGCTGAAAAAATTCGGAAAATTGAAAATGAAAGTGGATGTAAAGATCCTATCGGACGCAAAAGAGTTCCTGCAGCAGTTAAACAAACAAATATCTGGCATAAAAGCACCCAACATATCGGCATGGCAAAAAAGAATTGATGCATGGAAAAAAACGTTTCCTATTTGTCGGAAAGAATATTATAGCGAAAAGAATATAAATCCGTATGTGTTTTTCCATGAACTTTCCAAGCAAACGCCCCCGAGAACTGTGATGTTCGCCGACACGGGCTGCAGTCTGGCATGGTTACTCCAGTCGTTTGATTTTAAAAGTGGCCAAAAACTTTTCAGTGCTTTCAACAACACACCCATGGGGTACGCCTTGCCTGCAAGCATAGGCGCGTCGTTTGCCCTGCGTAAAAAACTCGTTATCTGCATATCCGGAGACGGCGGATTACAGATGAATATTCAAGAACTTGCGACAGCCGTACGGCACGATCTTCCGATTAAGATATTTCTTTTTAATAATCATGGCTACAGCATGATACGCCAGACTCAAGATCAGTGGTTTTGCTCGCGATACGAGGCGTCGACCGTTGATAGCGGCCTTGCTTTTCCGGATTTCATTAAGGTTGCCAAAGCTTATGGATATAAGACTGTTAACATTTCAAAAGCAAATGAAATACGTCGCGGTATACGGCAGACTCTCAACGCAAGAGGTTCTGTTTTGTGCAATATCGAGATCAAGCCGGAATATACTGTTACCCCACAGGTCAAATACGGGCGGGCGATTGAAGATGCCGAACCTTTGCTGGACAGACAGCAGTTTATTCAAAATATGATTGTTCGGCCATGCAAAACTTCTATTACAGAATAACAATCAAAACAATTGAAGGAAAGAACTGGAATGGGAATTGAAATAAATTTATTGACAACTCACCCGAAAGCCAATCGCGATTACAACAAGCGAGCTCACGAAAAAACCCCTGATATTATTCGTGTTGCCAAACAATTCGGTAAAGAATTTTTCGACGGCGATCGCAAGTGCGGATACGGGGGTTATAAATACGACGGTCGCTGGAAAGCCGTTGCAGAAAAAATGAAAAGTTATTATAAATTATCCGACAATTGCGCCATTTTAGACATCGGCTGCGCAAAAGGTTTTCTTCTTCATGATTTCAAAGAACTAATGCCAAATTGCACAGTGGCGGGGATTGATGTAAGTCAATATGCCATCGAACATGCCTTGACCTCTGTAAAGCCCTGGCTAAACCATGCCAGCGCCGAAAAACTCCCCTACCCTGACAAATCATTTGATCTTGTTATCTCAATAAATAGCATCCATAATTTGCCTCCTGAAAAACTCAAAACAGCCCTACGCGAAATCGAGCGTGTTTCGCGCGGCCATAGCTACATTACCGTAGACGCCTGGCGAAACGAAACAGAGCGTGAAAATTTATACAAATGGGTCCTCACCGCCGAGACCATGATGCACACGGATGATTGGAAAAAACTTTTTGCCGAGGTTGGATATACCGGCGACTATTGGTGGTTCATTGCCGACTGATCAAACAAACTGATGACTAATATTATCAATTCACCTATCTTCTATTATCACTCACGCGAATTATTCACCGGCGATAATGTTGCTCATTATTTGCCGGCCAAATATCTCTGGCATGTGTGTAATGTCACAAAAACAGGCTTTAACCAACCGGTTTATGATTTCACACTGCGCGATCCGGTAAGTATTGATTTCATGTTTTATCCTGAACAGCCCCAGAACTTGTATTTCAAAAAGCCCGCGTGGATAAATAAATTCGTTGTGGCTGAAAATACGAAAAACGCAAGAAAACTGGCTGGCGAATACGATTTTTTTATCAATAATTATCGCTACCGCGGAAAAAAAAATCCTCCTGAAGTCAACTGGGGATATACAAACGACTTAAAAGAGATAAATCTTTATCTTACGGCTTATACCTATAAAGCTGTTTGCGATTGCGGCCTTTATATTGACGACCTTCAATTGACCGATCAGCTCCAGGAGTTATTGAACAGCATTCGAAATGAAATTAATCCTGAAGGCCGTCCTGTTATTGCCATACATCACCGGGGCAATGATCCTTGGAAAAGACACCTGCCTGAATCTGAAAAAAACAACGAAGAACTCCTTTTTTCTCTGCTATCCGTATATCCTGACAGCCTGGTCGTGATAGTTGGCGAACCTTGGAAATATTACGATCATCCCCGGGTTCGCTACCTGATCAAGTATCTGAACCAAAATACACTTACAAAGGCCGTTGGTAATTATTCCGCCTGCCTCCAGTTTATCTTGGCCGCATTCTTTTGCAGGGAAATTGAGAAAATATTCGTCGGAATTTCAGGTTTTACGACTTTTTTGGAAAGTATCCGGCCACCCGGGTTGATGCCGCCGATACCTAAATTTTGGGCAAAAACTGTTTTCGCCCAAAATGATCCTTTCCTGGAAAGAATAAGAAAATGGCAATGCCCGGAATTGGAAAATTATAAAAAAACACACCCTGAAGACATGGTCTTTCAATGTGATACTAATAATTTCATGTATTATTCGCGGGATAAAAAAACGATGCGCCCGTATTGTTTTGACTACCCGAACGACATGGGAAAGATTTTTTCTCTGCTGTCGCGTATGGAAAATACATATTGCAAAGGCGGACAAGAACAGCATCGACATGAGGAAAATGCAATCCAGATAAAACATGCCCCGCCAGGAACCGCGAAAGAAATCGTTATTAATCTGCTATGGAAAATCAATAACAGGGCAACCTGCGAAAAAATGCGGTGGCTTTGGTTTTTCAGAGGAGTTAATAAAGTCATCGGAATTAAAATTGAATTATTGCTGGAAAAATTGAAATGAAAACAATCGCGGCAGTATTGGAAAAAATAAACGCTCCCTTGAAAGTTGAGGAGCTCAGCGTGCCGGAGTTAAAACCAGGGCAGGTATTGGTGAGCGTGCATTTCAGCGGCTTGTGCCATTCGCAATTGAACGAGATTACCGGCTTAAAAGGGGATGATAAATTTTTGCCGCATACGCTTGGCCATGAAGGAAGCGGAATAATTGAAGCAGTAGGCTCGGGCGTTACAAAAGTTGAGCCGGGTGATTCCGTGGTATTAACATGGATTAAGGCCTCGGGCATGGATGTGCCTACATCAAAATATTTTCGATTAAACGGCGATTGCGTCAATTCCGGCGCCATAGCAACTTTTCTTACAAGAGCTGTTATTTCCGAGAATCGCGTTGTAAAGATACCGAAAAAGATGCCCCTGGATTTGGCGGCTCTTCTTGGTTGCGCGATCTCAACCGGGATGGGAACAGTTAAAAATATCTCTCAACCGAAAAAGGGGGATTCATTTGCGGTCTACGGGATAGGCGGCGTAGGGTTGGCCGCGCTCCATGCGGCAGCCATCCTGGGAGCGAATCCCGTTATTGCAATTGATGTAAGCGCCGAGAAACTGAAGAAAGCGCGCGATTTTGGAGCGACGCATCTAATTGACGCCAACAAGGCGGACGTGATCAAGTCAATCATGGAGATAACCAGCGGCAATGGGGTTGATCATGCCGTTGAATGTGCCGGGATATCAGAAAGCATGGAAAACGCATTCCGCTGCGTTCGCAATAATGGCGGCCAGGCGTTGATCGTGGGCAATCTGCCGAAGAACGGCAAAATTACTATTGACCCGTTTATGTTGATTTGCGGCAAGAGAATTGCCGGCAGCTGGGGCGGCGGCACTGAACCTGACAAGGATATTCCCGAATATGTCAAAATGCATCTTGAAGGCAAGCTTAAGCTCGCCATGATGATCACTCACCAGTTTAAATTGCATGAAATCAATGAGGCATTCGACATGCTGAAGTCGGGAAATGCGGGCAGAATTATAATAATAATGTAATTTACTACTGCACCGGTGAATAGCCGGGGCCACCAACCTCCAATGTTACCAGCTCGTAATTACTGCTGGATAACAGAACTCTGAGAAGATGCTGATTATCGTTATATATTGCAAGATCAGCCTTGCCATCGCCATCGTAATCAACTGCCGGCACGGGCACCCACCCCTTGCCTCCGAAACTGGCGCTTGCGGTTAAATAATCAAATCGCGACATTATTACTGACCAATCGCCAGATGATTCATCATAAACTGCCGGGTCTGCCTTGCCATCGCCGTCATAATCCGCCGGTATTGGAATATTCACTACCCGAGAGCAGCAGCAGCCACGCTCCGGTTGATTCCTTATACAAAGCAACATCCGATTTCCCATCCTTGTCATAGTCGTTACACAAGTGATAACCCATGCTGCTATTCCCTGTAATGGAAATTGTTCCAGACCTCATTACGTAATTATTACTTAAATCCGGGTCCATCAAGGTGGAAGGCGACGTGTGCCGCACCTGGATAAATACATAATAACTGCCGCTGGCTAATCCTGTTGGAACAGTTAACTCTTCCCTCCCTGATGCCGGTAACGGGTAATTGTCGTCAGTGGGGAATTCTAATTGTCGTCACGAGGAAGAATAA
>CAYYWX010000062.1:23127-23750 GCA_964475405.1 uncultured Verrucomicrobiota bacterium | reverse complement strand
CAAGCAGGACGGAAACAGCGACCTTTATATCGCCGGAAATAACAAAGGCGATGATCGCCAGCAAGACCACCGCCGGCAGAAACCAAGCCGTGAAACGGTCCGCCATATTCTGAATGGGCGCGCGCGTGCCCTGCGCTTCCTTGACCAGGTGCACGATCCTGGCCAGGGTGGTGCCCTCGCCCGCCTTTTCCGTGCGAATGTCAAGGCGTCCGGACTCGTTGAGCGTCCCGCTGAACACATTGCTTCCCGGGAATTTATCCACCGGCATGGATTCCCCGGTGATCGGCGCCTGGTTGACGCTGCTGGCCCCGGCAGTTACCACGCCGTCCACGGGGATCCGGGAACCGGGTTTGACCACAACGATGTCACCCACGCGAAGTTCGGCAACCGGGACGACGATCTCCGCCCCTTCGCGGCGAACGGTCGCCATGGCGGGGGCGAAATCCAGAAGGTCAGTGATGCTTTTTCGGGTCTTATCCAGGGTGTAGGATTCAAGCGCGCCGGCAGCCGCCATGATGAAAACTATAATGGCGGCGGGCCTGAACTGGCCGATGGCCATGGTGGCGACGAGCGCCACCACGACAAAGACATTGACCGTGATTTTGCGCTTGAAGATATCATTG
>CAYYWX010000062.1:0-23117 GCA_964475405.1 uncultured Verrucomicrobiota bacterium | reverse complement strand
CCCGCCGATGAACCGCTGAAACCCGCCGAATATGACAGCGATGATGGCGAGACCCGCATTGACGAAATAAGGGCCGATACCCCAATGCGCGAGGATCCAGCTCGCCAGGATCAAAATCGCGACGACGACCGGAACGATCGCCAAGACGGCTAGATCCTTATAATTTGAACCATGCTCTCTTTCATTATTGCGCATCAATTAACTCATCCAGCTTTGGGATTATCATTTTTATCCTTGGCTTTTTCCTTGTCCTTATCCGGACCGGAAGAACAGCAACAACTGTCGCCCGAGCCGCAACAGCCGCCGGTTTTGGTCATGGACTCCCATATCGCGGCCCAAAATCCTTTTTTGTCTTTTCGCGCACCCTTGCTTGTTTCCATTTTCTGATCTCCTTTTTTGTTTAATTAAAATGTTGCCAGCAGATAAAATCCCGCGGCGATAAGCAGGACTCCGGCGACGATCCGGATCGCGGCCTCGGCTTTCTGCATTTTGATAACCGTTTTTCCCAGCGAAACGCCGAGCAGGATTGCGCCGAGCGGCAGGCTGAAACCCAGTCCGAAGGCCGCCATGAGCGCCATGCCCCACAGGCCATGGCCCTGCAATACCGCCGCGCCGATAACGATGAATATCCCCGGATTGCAGGGCAACGAACTGGCCGCCACTCCGCCGCCCATCAGCAGTCCGACAATCACCGCGCCCGGCATCCCGCGGCTAGATGACCTTGTTTCCGACTTTCGGCTGAATTGCGGCATTTTCACCGGCAGCAGCTTAAGCGCGGCTAATCCCAGGATGACCGCTATGCCGCCGGCAAATATCTTCCAGTACCTGCCGAGCAGCGCCTGGGCCGCCTGGCCGGCGAACCCGGCGACCAGCCCCAGGATGATCAATGCCAGCGTCGTGCCGATCATGAATGATATCGCGGAGACGAACGCCGTGCGGCGATCGGCGTCTTCCCGCGTGCCCGAATAGGCCACCAGCATCCCCATCGCCGGCAAGGTGCAGCAGGCGCTCGCGACCGCGCTTACCAGTCCCAGTAGGAATGCCAGCGGCAAGGCCGCCGGTCCCATGCTGGCCGCCTGAAGTATTTCCGTCACAGTCTTCATCATATTAATCAGCATGTTTTGATAATTTCCTGCTTAGAGCCCGTTCGAAAAAATAAGAAAATCCGTTGTTTTTAGTAACCTTGAACCGGGAACGGTGAACCTTTCCGCCACCGGCGGACCCGCCAAGGCGGGGAACTCCATTCGAAGATTTTTTTGAATGGAACCTATTTGCATCCTCCCGGACCGCATCCTGAGCCCGGTCCGCAACTTGCCGCGGCAAGATAGGTCTGGATCAGCTTTGTCTCGGTAATATCGCCCGAAACCGCGCTCATCCCGCGCCCCTTGACCATGGCTATCACGCCCGGAACGGGCATCTGGGTCGCCACCTGCCCGTAGTCGCGCGAGTCGGGTTTCAATTTGAAGAGAGCGATCTTGCTGCCGCCGGCCGCCATCGTCTTCACCGCGCCCCGCATGGGAGTCAAGGGCGCCAGGATCGGCGGATCGTTTTTGCCGGGCACGAACACGAGCACGCCATCCATGTTAACCGCCAGGGCGTTCAGCTCGGCCAGCGTGTCGATTTCCTTTACGGACATGGCGACGATTTCATTTGTTGATGGCGCAGCGCCGGCGGCGGGCGGCTGGACAATGCCCGGCAAGGACGCAAAGCCGGTTTCGGTCTTGGCGGTTTCCGTCTTATAATTTTTCATCACGGCCCGCGCCATGAGCGCCCCGGCCGCAACCAGCACGATCGCCCCCACGATCCAGCGCATCCGACCGGAAGATCCGCCGGCATTACAGCAACAGCCCGGCCCGCAGGCCGATGGTTCCGGGCTGTCGGTTTGTTTTAAATTATCATTATTTTCTGTCATCGCTAGTTTTCCCCGTTATTTTATTTTACAGCCTCAATCTTTGCGGAAATCACATACGCCTCAATCCCGGAGCCGGGAAACCAGTCCTTTATAAATTTGCGGCTGGCCTCGTCCATTTCAACTTTTACCTTTGAAAAACCGGCTTCGGCAAGCATGGTTTTCACGTCCGATACAATCGCCGCGCCGGCCACGCATCCCGAGTACGCCTCCAGGTCTTTCTTCACCTTGGGCGGCAGTTCCTTGAAGGCAACCACGTCGGATATCGCCAGCCGGCCCCCTGATTTCAGGACACGGTAAGCTTCCCGGAACACCTGTTTTTTGTCCGGCGACAGGTTGATGACGCAATTTGAGATGATGACATTCACGGAATTATCCGCCGCGGGCAAATGTTCTATCTCGCCCAGGCGGAACTCAACGTTCTTGTAATCGCCCTTCACGGCGTTCCCGCGGGCCTTGCTCAGCATTTCCGGCGTCATATCAATCCCGATAACATGCCCCTTGGCGCCCACTTTCCTGGCGGCGAGGAAGCAGTCAAAACCGCCTCCGCTCCCCAGGTCCAGGACGACTTCGCCTTCCTTCAGCTTTGCGATCGCCTGCGGATTCCCGCATCCCAACCCCATGTTGCTTCCGTCCGGAACCGCCTGGATATCGCGCTGCGAATATCCGAGTTTAGTCGAAGCCTTTGAACCGTTTGCCGGGGACGATGAACAGCATGAAGTCCCGCACCCGCATCCCTTGGATTTGGCGATTTCCGCGTAACGATTCCTGACATTCTTCCTGATTTGATCATGTTTATCTTCAGTCATATTATTTCCTTTGTGATTTTGTGGATTAGTCGGAGCAACGTTATTTTACCGAACGGCCCGCCGTCCGAGCATCTGGATGCTAGAACCTATCTCAAAATTCGCTTGGGCATGGCAGAGACGATTTTCGCGCCTGACCAGGCGGGCGCGCGGGCGGGAATACCTGGAAGGTATTTCCCCTGCGTGCCCAACGCCGGCAGGCACGAAAAGCGCTCTGTTCCAATGGAATGCGGCGGCGCATCTGGCAGAGCGGCGTTCTGCAAGCGGGGACATAGCCTTTGGCTATGCCTCCCGCTTGCACGCCTTGCTCTGCCAGCGCGACGCTCGCACCACGCTCCATGCCAATTTTGAGATAGGTTCTAATGATATCTTGCACATAATTTTTGCAGGCGCATTTTCATGACGGATTTCAAACGCGCGTTGTCGGCAAGAATTCGTTTGTCCTTGGCGGCGATTTTACATGCCCAGCGGATGGCGGCCGATGCCGGCGACGAGGATGTTCTGCGCGCCAGGCGGTAATAGACCCAGCGCTCCTGCTTGCGCGATTCCACCAGTCCGGCCTGTTCCAGGATCGCCAGGTGTTTTGAGATGGTGGACGGCGCGAGGTGCAAAAGGGCGACGATCTGGCAGACGCACAGCTCGCCCTTGCGCATGAACATCAGGATCCTGACACGGCTTTGATCGGCCAGCGCCCCGGTTATTCTTAATAATTCCTTCATATTATTTTGACTCCGCGACTTTTCTTCGCCGTTGCCCGTATCATCCTTCTTCGCCAAGCAGCCCCGCGGCGGCATTGGCTTCCGCCCTCGCCCTATGGGCCATGGCGGACATCGCGCCGGGCCCCGTGAGCGTCCGCTCTTAGCAAGACTTCGCAATGCAAACGATTCACTTCGTTACTTGGTGAAATAACTACGCGATTCTTCCCTACCGGTCAATAAAAATATTTAATTATTTATAAGGCCCCAGTTACGTGAGCAGGGCCGACTGTAAGATTTCATGTTGTCATTCCCGCGAAAGCGGGAATCCAGCGTCAGTATTGAATACTTCTGGATTCCCGATCAAGTCGGGAATGACAGAATATGTTTCGCACCACCACGTAACTGAGGCCTTACAATTATTTAATCATGGTTTATTTCATGCTTTACAATAACTTCTTGAGAAGTTATTGATGTTATGGTCGTTGAAACATGGCAAAATAAGGATTAACGATATCTCCTGTTCAAGCAATGAACGAGACTAAACAACGCTACCATCCATTAACCTTCGTGGCGTTTCTTCTGGCTGTCTTTGTCTTGATCGCTCCAACGCAGGTGGATGTTGTTTGGAGCGCTTTGCACAAAAGACAAGTATGGCAGGCTTTCATCTCGGTGATTTTTAGCCTGCTGGTTGTTGTCTTGCCGCTGGCAATCGGCCAGGTGCAAACAAAACGTGATCCGATGCGGTGGAAGCCCAGATTCCTTACCAAACTCACGTGGTTCATTGTAGGCCTGAACATTGCCTTTAACATTATGACGTTTGTCGATTTTTGGAGTCATAACAATTATGAAGAGAGCCAAACGATCCGAAAATCCAACGACCGGTAACGCAGGCGCGGAATTGCCTGATCCGTTTCGGTGCGAGGATGGCGCGCGGGTAAGCACGCTCGCGCAATGGCAGCGCCGCAGGCGGGAAATTCGCGATCTGGTCGTTGACATCGAATACGGCGGACTCCCGCCCGCGCCGGCGGAGACCCGGTGCGAGAAGTTGCACTCAAGCACCGTAAAGCACCTTGGCGGCGCGCAGTTCGTCTCATGCCGGGTGATTACCGGACCGGACAATCCGTTCTCTTTTCTTCTGCACCTGCTGGTGCCGCCCGGCCGCGGTCCTTTCCCGGTAGTGCTCAGCGGCGACGCATGCTGGCGGTATGTGACCGACGCGGTGGCCGCGGAGGTACTTCGTCGCGGCAACATTCTCGCTCAGTTCAACCGCGTTGAGATCGTGCCCGATGTGTATCTGTCGGAGCGAACATCGGGGCTGTACCGGGTATACCGTGACGCCTCGTACGGCGCATTGGCGGCATGGGCGTGGGGCTATCACCGTTGTATAGATGTCCTTGCCGGCATGGACGTTGTGGATGCCGCCCGGATCGCCATCGTCGGTCATTCCCGCGGCGGAAAGGCCGTTTTACTGGCGGGCGCCACCGACGAACGGATCGCGCTGACCGGCGCCAACAACTCGGGTGCCGGCGGAGCCGGCTGCTACCGGCGGCAGGGCGCGGGATCCGAAACGCTGGCCGACCTGATCCGCGCCATACCCTACTGGTTTGGTCCCCGGCTGAAGGAATTCGTCAACCGGGAGAACGATCTCCCCTTCGATCAACATTTCCTGAAATCGCTCATCGCCCCCCGATCCCTGTTGACCACCGAGGCGCTTGGCGACCTTTGGGCGAACCCGACAGGGACGTGGCAGACTCATCTGGCCGCCAGGGAAGTCTACCGATTTCTCGGCGTGGAGGAGCGCCTCGGCATCTGGTTTCGAGACGGCGATCATGACCACGGGGAAGCGGACTGGAAAGCCTTTCTCGACTTCATGGATTGGCGCTTGCGCGGGAAAAAACCAGCGGAGCGTTTTGACAGGAACCCATACCCCGAACAAAGCCCCGCCTTTTCATGGAAGGCGCCGCGCGTAACCGCCGGCACAAGAGGCAAGCCCGCAGGTTCAGACGATACTTTACCGCGCGCCTGACCAGCGACATCAGGGCAACATTCCAACATTCTGCAGAATGTTGGAATGTTGCAATTAGGATTATTTGACAATTATTATTTCAGCGCCTCTCTGTTTC
The DNA here is from genome assembly GCA_964475405.1 of uncultured Verrucomicrobiota bacterium. Classification (GTDB taxonomy): domain Bacteria; phylum Verrucomicrobiota; class Kiritimatiellia; order JAAZAB01; family JAAZAB01; genus JAQUQV01. Next base: position 17,581 of record CAYYWX010000062.1, on the reverse strand, counting down.
CATCCAGACTGTATTTGACCAGGGAATGAGCATTATCGTTGATACCTAGAGGGTCTAGGTATCAACGATAAACTGAACTGAACAAAGTCGAATTGCCTTTTCCAGTCCGGCGATACAGGCGTAAAACAAAAAACTCGCGCTTTTCAACGAGCCGCCCGTTTCGCTTTCGGCCTCCGCCACTGGCGGATTGCTCAAGATAACCCTTCGACTTTACTCAGGACAGGCCCTTCGACGCGACGAAAGGCAAACCCTGCCTTCGTCCCGAGCTCAGGCCGAGGGGAGCAAGCCCCGGTTTCGGGGCGCACCCGGCCTCCCGCCTTCGCGAAGCCCTCGCTTCGGTGGGCGCAGGAAGGTCGCAGCCAGAAGGCTTTGCTACGGCGGAGTAGGCTCGAAGCCTTTTAGGCGCATTTCTCACACTCCAGGTGTGAGAAATGCGGGCTAACTTCCTTGTCTTCAATGCTTGACCATCATTAGGCTGCCCTTTAATATTTGACAAAAACCGGAAGAATCTTCATCTGGTAGTTTGAGTTTATTCTAATCAACCATGTTCGATTAGCAAAAAAAATGAAAAAGGCCTTAAAAGTTTTCGTCTTAATTGCCTTATTATTTATTCTGTTTTCTATCTTCTTCCCGTACCCTATTTTTCATCATGGTGTTTTAAAAAATGTTGACTCATTACTAAATTCAGACTTCCCTAAAGAGCAATTGCCAAAAAAATTCTACATTACACTGGGCGATATTACGGCTTCTTTCTCAAAAGGCAGTCCAGCATTTTCAGAAGTGGTCTCCGTTCTGCAATCTAGTCGGTCCAATGATGTGCGGATTGCAGCGGGTCCTCAACCGCGTTTTGAATTTAATCCTTATGGGAAAATAACTATTCCTTATTGGTTTATCCCATTTCGATTTCCTCTTAATCGTTCATCTGTAAACGCTAACTATTTATGGATTGGATTACCTAAAAGAACAACGCCAGGAACAACATGGCCCGATATCATTGATGATGGTCGTTTAACCCGACTGGTGCAGGAGAACCGTTTGCCCGATAATGAATAATCAAACAACACGCTGCTGCCTATCGCCCGAAGCGGGCTCAGGCAGAGCTTGCTCGTTCGGTAATAGAATTCATATATAGATGAAAAAAATGTCGCGGATCACCTGTCTCGCATTCGCCAGTATCGTGCTCATCACCTGGCAGGCCGCAGCGGGCGAAATTACCCGGCAGGCGCTGGAATACGCGCCGGCCCCCGTGGATAATCCGCTGAAGGGACTGGTCCCCTACGCCGGCGATGCGCGCGGCCGGTTTCCGCACAGCATGGAGTTCAACTACTTCCCCTTCTCCGCGCTCGTGACCGGCTATGACCAATACGACTGGAAGCCGCTTGAAAACCTGCTCGATGCCGTCGCCGCCCGCGGCCACCAGGCAATCTTCCGGGTATTCCTCGAATATCCGGGCAAGACGGACGTGATCCCCGCGTTCCTCATCAAGGACGGGATCAAGGTCCATAAGTACCTTTACACGAACACGCAGCCGTTACCGCCGGAGAAGATCGAAACGCCGGATTACGCCGACGCCAATCTGCGGAAGGCGATGAAGCAGTTTATCGCGGCGCTGGGAAGAAAATATGACGGCGATCCGCGCATCGGTTTCATCACCGCCGGACTGCTCGGCGCCTGGGGCGAGTGGCACGACTACCCGCGCGACGATCTCTTTGCCGGCAAGGAGGTCCAGGCCGAGGTAATGGATGCCTACGAGGCGGCCTTCAAAATAACGCCGGTGCTGTTGCGGTATCCGGCCGGCGAGCGCCACGAGCGCATGGCGCCGAATGCAAAGCGGAAGTTCGGCTACCACGACGACTCATTCGCCTGGGCGACACTTGAGACCGGCAGGAAGGGCGATGAGTGGTTTTTCATGGCCGTGATGAAGGCCGCCGGCCCCGATGCGCTCGATAAGTGGAAGACCCATCCCATCGGCGGCGAAATCCGGCCGGAAGCGTGGGGCAAGGTCTTCGATCCATATCCCGACCTGAAGCAAATCCAGAACTTCCGGCAGTGCGTTGAGGCCACCCACGCAACCTGGTTGATGGACAGCGGGATGTTCAGGAAGGAGAATGAGCAAAACACCGAACGGATCCAGCGGGCAAAGGAGGAGGCATGCCGGATGGGTTATGAATTTTATGCGCCGGCGGTTTCAGTCGGCCCAATAACCAATGGAACGCTTGCGGTGAAGGTGGAGGTCGAAAACCGCGGTGTTGCGCCGTTCTACTATGACTGGCCGGTTGAATTCGGACTGCTCGACGCCGACGGCAAGCTGGTCAAGACGTTCAAGGGCGCCGGCAAAATCACCGGGCTTCTGCCCGGTGACAAGGCGCGCGAGTGGGACGAGATGTTTGCACTGCAAGGCATGAAGGCCGGGAAATACAACCTGGCGCTGCGGATTCCCAATCCCCTCCCGCAAGGGCGGCCGGTGCGGTTCGCCAACAAAACCCAGGACCAGCACGCGATGGGCTGGCTGACACTGACGTCGGTTGATTGGCGATGATTATCGCTGATGAATACGACCGAACATTTTTAACGCGAGGGCGTCTTATCCATGAATAGCCGCCGGCCGTTTTGACAGGTGATCTTATCGAATGCGGACGGGGTAAGCCCCAATCCGACCAGCCGGCGGCGGTGACGCAGGTAACAGTCGTTCCAGTTCCAGTTGGCATCCGGCGGGCGATTCTCCGGCATGGCCAGGTCGGTGCCCAGCATGATGCGGTCGGCATAACGCTCAAGGAAGGCGAGCGTGTTCCCCGGCAAGGTGTAAAACCCCGCGCACATGCCGTCGCTGTATACATTGGGATACCGGTCGAGGAGTTCGGCAAATTTGCCAAGATCCTCGATATAATTGCAGTCATGGCAAAGGATGAAAGTAATTTCCGGATGGGCGGCGATCACCCGGTCGCGCCGCTCGAATATTTCCTCGCGGGTGATCTTCGTCCGGCTGCGCTCCAAGAAACCATGGGATGGGTCGGCCTGGTGAACGGAAATAAACCAGCCGAGTTCGGCGCAGGTCTGCCAGATCGGCTCAAAGCGCTGGTCGTCCATCACGGCCGGGCTGCCGTCAGCATGGACGTCGAATATCCCCAGGTCTTTCCAGACCTTCAGGCCGCGCGCCCCCATTTCGGCATAGCGGCGGATGTTCTCGCAGGTTTCCCGGACGAACCGCTCCGATTGCCAGGTGAACAGGTGCCAGGCCGGCCAGTAGACCGGCAGGAAACGCCGGTCGAGGCCGCGCGCGCGCATGACGGTCAAAAATTCGGTATAATCCTGCTGGTAGGCCGGGAACTCAGGATAGCCCCCGCCCCAGATGACAATCCCGCCCGCGACGCCGCAACGATTCAATGAAGCCATGGTCTGGTCCAGGAATGCCTGCGAAAAATGCACGTGGGCGTCAAAGAGCGGGAAAGTTTCCGTGTTTATGTCCATTTTGCCTTTCAAATGTTGTTTGCCGAAAAAGAGGGTATCTTTAACCGCCGTTTTTCAACGGTCAAGGAAAAGCCGCCGGCCGTTTTGACAGGTGATCTTCTCAAACGCGGACGGGGTAAGCCCCAATTCCACAAGTTTGCGCCGCAGCGGCAGGTAGTATTCATTCCAGTTCCAGGGAGCGTCCGGCGGGCGGTTTTCGCGCAGGGCCAAGTCCGATCCAATCATGATGCGATCGGCATAACGCTCAAGGAAGGCGGGCATATTCCCCGGCAAGCTGTAAAATCCCGTGCACATGCCGTCACTGTATACATTGGGATACCGGTCGAGGAGTTCGGCGAATTTCCCCAAATCCTCGATATAATTGCAGTCATGGCAGAGAATGAACATGATTTCCGGGTGGGCGGCGATCACCCGGTCGCGCCGCTTGAATATTTCCTCGCGGGTGATCTTCGTCCGGCTGCGCTGCATAAAACTGCCGGAAGGATCGGCCTGGTGCACGGAAATAAACCAGCCGAACTCGGCGCAGGTTTTCCAGACCGGCTCAAAGCGTTTATCGTCCATAAACGCGGGAGTGCCGTCAACCTGGATGTCATACATGCCAAGGTCTTTCCAGACCTTCAGGCCGCGCACGCCCATTTCCGCATAGCGGCGGATATCATCGCAGAGCTTGACGACAAAACGCTCCGGCTGCCAGGTGAACAGGTGCCAGGGCGGCCAATAGACCGGAACGAAGCGCCGGTCAAGGCCGCGATCGCGCATGACTTTCAGAAATTCAGCGTAGTTCTGCTGGTAGGCCGGGAACTCCGGATAGCCGCAACACCAGATCGTAATCCCGCCCGCGACGCCGCATTGATCCAACGAAGCAACGGTCTGGTCCAGGAATGCCAGCGAAAAATGCAAATGGGCGTCAAAGATCGGGAAAGTTTCCAGGTTTATATCCATTTTGCCTTTCTAATACGGGCTATGCCCGCAACCCAGGTTCGCCGCACACCGTGCGGCGCTACAGTTGACCTATATTTTTTTTGATTTCAAAAGTTGCGCCAGTTTGCTGCCATGGGCATGACAGATCGCGATTGCCAGCGCGTCGGCCGCGTCGCTGTGCGGCTCCTCCTTTAATTGCAGGAGCGCCATGACCATGCGCATGACCTGGTCCTTGCCGGCCGCGCCGTAGCCGACCACGGCCTGCTTGACGCGCCGCGGAGGATATTCAAAAACCGGGACGCCGGTCGTGGCGCAAGCGGCAATCGCCGCGCCGCGCGCCTGACCGAGGGAGACCGCGGTCTTGAAGTTCTTGCAGAAAAAAATCCCCTCAATGGCCGCCGCCGCCGGGCGGCTGCGCTCCAGCATTTCCGTCACGCCGCGGTAAATATTCAAAAGTGATTCCGAGATGGAGCGGCCGGGAGGATTCTTGATCAGGCGGTATTCAACCGTTTTCAAGGCCGGGCCCGCCTGTTCAATGACGGCAATGCCCGACGAGCGCAGGGAGATATCCATTCCCATTATGCGGTCGTTTAAAAAAAGCGGCATTTTTTGACCCGTGCCAGGCGGCGGCGTGGCGCTTTATTTCTGTTCCAGCTCCTTGAGGATCTTTTCGTCGACATCCAGGTTGGAATAGACGTTCTGGACGTCGTCGTTATCTTCCAGCGCCTCGATGAACTTGAGCGCGTTTGCCGCCACGGTCTTGTCGGTGACGGTCACGTAACTGTCGGGGATCAGGGTGATTTCGGCCGAAGCGGTCTTGATGCCCGCTTTTTCCAGGGCGTCAACCACGGCCTGGAAGGCAGCCGGCTCGGTCACTATGTCAAAAACGCCGTCATCCTGCTGCATGTCCTCGGCGCCGGCATCCAGGACGATATTCATGAGCTTGTCCTCGTCCACGGTTGACGTCTCAACCAGGATCTGGCCCTTGCGCTTGAAATTCCGCGCCACCGCGCCCTGCACCGCCAGGTTGCTCCCGTATCGCGTGAAGATATGGCGGATTTCCGAGGCTGCCCGGTTTTTGTTGTCGGTCAACACCTTTATGACCATTGCCACGCCCCCGCCGGCAAACCCCTCATAGGTCACCTCGTCCAGCTGTCCGCCTTCCAGCTCGCCGGTGCCCTTCTTGATCGCCCGGTCGACGTTGTCCGCGGGCATGTTGGATTCCTTGGCCTTGATGATGATATTGCGCAAGCTGGCGTTCATGTTCGGGTCGCCGCCGCCGGAGCGCGCGGCAATCGTCAATTCCTTGCTGAGTTTGCTGAATATCTTGCCACGCTTGGCGTCGGCCGCGCCCTTTTTATGCTGAATAGTTTTCCATTTACTGTGTCCGCTCATATTTGCTCCTTATTCTGATTCGTATCTCGTAAAAGTTTTCGAGCTGATAATGCCTCACGTTTCACGAGCGACGAGCTCCATCGCCGGCATGTTAAATCCGGCCAGTTCCAAATTTGGCCGGTCATTGTAATCCTGAACCCACCCGTTAGTAAATCCTTTTTTTTCAACTTCGCGGCAGACCTGCCGGTATTCATCATGAGAGATCGGACGGTTCCATCCTTCGCCGCGCGCGTATTTTGCCGCTTCATAGGCCGGAGCGTACTGCGCCATCACGCTTAAAGCAAGATCCGTCCCGATATTATCGGCCAGCCAGCGGATGCTTTCACAGGCCTCATCGGCCATTCCCGGCAATATCAAAATCCTGCAAATCACCCCGGAAATCCCGATGCCATCCGGCGTCATCCGCAATTGTCCCGCCTGGCGCCACATTTCCAGCAACGCCTCCCTCGCGCTCTCCACGTAATTGCCGGCGCCCGAGCTTTCCCCGGCGGTGCTTTCCCGGGCGTAACGCAGGTCGGCCAGGTAAATATCAACCATTCCTTCCAGCGCCCGCAATGTCGCAACGCGCTCATACCCGCTGGTATTGTAAACCACCGGCAGCATTTTGCCGTCTTTTTTAACCGATTCCAACGCGGAATAAATCATCGGGAGCCAATGGGTCGGGCTGACCAGGTTCCAGTTGTGGCATCCTTCATCCCGCAGTTCCCGCAGTATCGCCGCGAGTTTTTCAACCGTTATTTTTTTTCCCGCCCCTTCCTGGCTCCAGGGATAATTCTGGCAATAAAGGCATTTCAACGTACAGCGGCTGAAAAAAACCGTTCCGGAACCTTTCCGCCCGGATATGGGCGGCTCCTCGCCGTGATGGGGAGCGTACCGGTATATTTCCAGCTCATTCCCCGCCCGGCAGAAACCATGTTCCCCGGCCAGGCGGTTTACGCCGCACATCCGCGGACACAGCTCGCAATGTGAAAGAACAGAATTGAAATCAGGCGGCATCATTGGCAATTAAAAAGGAATTATTCCTCTTTTTCTTTCACCTTCACGGCGCCCGCGATGACCTTCTGGGCGATATTGCTTGGCACGATGTCATAGCGCGCGAAGCTCATTTCAAACGATCCCCTGCCCCCCGTGATACTTCTTAATTCCGAGCAGTACCGGAACATCTCGGCCATCGGCACCTCGGCGACGATCACCTGCAGGCCGTCCTCGATCTCCACCCCGAGAATCCTGCCGCGCCGGTGGTTCAGGTCGCCGTTAATGTCGCCCATGAACTGCTCGGGGACCATGACCTTCGCGGTCATGATCGGCTCGAGCAGGACCGGCTTGGCCTTGCTCATCGCCTCCCGCAGCGCCCGGGCGGCCGCTATTTTAAACGCTATTTCCGACGAGTCAACGTCATGGTACGAGCCGTCATAGACCGTGACCTTGATGTCAACCACCGGGTAACCGGCCAGGACGCCCTGCGGCATCGCTTCGAGGAATCCCTTCTCGCAGGCCGGAATGAAATTCCGCGGGATCACCCCGCCGACCACCGCGTCATTGAACCATTCTTCATCCGGTTTTTTCGGGGCAACCTTGCAATAAACTTCCGCGTACTGGCCGCGGCCGCCGGACTGTTTCTTGTGCTTGTAGTGCCCCTCGCTCAACCCCGTGACCGTTTCCTTGTAAGGCACCTTCGGCGTGCGGTATTCGGCCGAGACGTTGCTCCTGTGCTTCATGATCGCCAGGGCAACATCGAGATGGGCGTCGCCCATGCCGGATATGACAATCTCGTTGGTGTCAACCCGGTGGTCGACCCTGAGGGTCGGATCGTCCTCCGCCACGCGCGCGAGCGCTATGCCGATCTTGTCATCATCGCTCTGCGCCTTGGCAAAAACCGCCATTGAAACGACCGGGTGCGGAAAAACAATCGCCGGGAATTCAACCTTCTGGCTGGCCGCGCACAGGACGTCATTCATGGCCGTGTTCTTCAGCTTGGGCAAGGCGATGATATCGCCCGCCTTGGCCTCGCCGCCGTTCCCCGGCTTTTTACCCTGCGGGACGAGCAGGGCGCCGATGCGCTCCTTGTGTCCCTTGGTGACGTTAAACACCTCGGTGTTTTCCTTCAATGTTCCGCCGCAGATGCGCACGTAGGCCAGCTTGCCGGCGTAGGGGTCGGTCACGATCCGCCAGACGTGGCCGATGAACGGCGCGTCCGGGGCGGGGTTGACCGGCTTGTCCTGGGCGTCCTTGACCGGCTCGTCGGCCGGGGTCGGAAAGATCGCGACAATTTTTTTCAGCAGCTCGGCGACGCCGACGTTTTTCAGCGCCATCACCGCGAAGACCGGGAACAGGGATCCTTTCAGGACCGCCCGGCGCAAACCGGTTTGAATTTCCTCGTTGGTAAGTTTTTCGCCGCCGAGATATTTTTCAAGCATCGCGTCATCGCCCTCGGCCGCGCACTCAATCAGGGCGTTCCGGCTCGTTTCCACCAGCTCCTTGGCCGTGGCGGGGATGTCGCTCTCCGCCAGGACGTCAATCAGCTTGCCTTCCGCGTAGGCGATTACCGGGATGCACTTCGCACCCCAGGTGTTTTGAATGTCGGCAACGGCCTTGGCGAACGAGGAGTTTTCCTTGTCAAGGCCGGTGATCACTATCCCGCGCGCCAGCCCCATTGTCTGGCAGCGCCGCCACATCTTGGCGGTGCCCACCTGGATTCCGCCGGACGCGTCCACCGTGATAAGGGCCGCATTAACCGCCCGGCAGGCGCAGATCACCTGGCCGACAAAGTCATCCACCCCGGGGCTGTCAATCATCACAACCTGGTTCTTTTTGCCGCCGTCGGCGTAAACGCCTGAAAATACCTTCGCGTAGACGCTGCTTTTCCGGCCGATTTCCTCCTCGGTGTAATCGCTCGCGCTTGTCCCGTTGCTGACCAGTCCCAGGCGGTCCGACAACCCCAGCTTGAAGAGCAACGCGTCACAGAGGGTGGTTTTGCCGCTGCCGGTGTGGCCAAGGATAACAAATGATCTCAGGTCATTGATCGCTATATCTTTCAATGTTTGCCTCCTCCGATAATCTGGTTATTAAGACCGCAAAGCAGCCGCCATTCTCGTTCAATAAAGGCCCGCATGTTACTCATTATGACCTGACAAAGCAAATAAAAAACATGGTTTCGTCTGGATCGCATATTCCCTTGATCTTTGGATAAATATTGCATAAGTTCCCCAGCGACTACCAAGAATATGCTAGATCGTTCCGTTAACGCACGACACATATTTGCGGAGAACTTGGAATATATAAGGCGACTATAATTCTTAACCCGTCCGATCGCTGCGGTCGGACGGCAGAATCGCAGGGCGAATTTCGTTTCCGTACGGCAGGATTTTCCGCCACGGGCGGATCCGCTGGTGGCGGAGAAAAAAGCAGGGTCAGTTCGGTTCAGATGCGGGGTGCGTCGCGCGAAGCGCGATACTGATGTATGCGCGAGCACGGGAAACCCGCAGATGAGCCGAAATAGCCGCTGTCTTTTTCAAACGAAATTCGCACTGCTATTAATCACGCCATTCCGCCTGAAGCGGATCCGCTACGGCTGGAAAACGTGATTAACGATAACTGTCATTAAGAGAAATTTTGGTGGCGGGCACAGCCCGCCTTTGAAAATATGAATTCGACAAATCAAGCGAACGCGGCGCATGAGGTTGATCTTCAGAGAAGCCGCTGGTATATAGCGGCCGCGGCGGTCGTCATGCAGCTTTGCCTCGGGACCGTTTACGCCTGGTCGGTATTCAAGAAGCCACTCATGGCGGCGCATGGCTGGAGCGAGACGCAAACCCAGGTCACTTTCATGATATGCATCGGCATGATCGGCGTTTGCGCCGCGCTCGGCGGAAGGCTCATGGATAAAACCGGCCCCCGCAAGGTGGCCACGATCGGCGGCGTCATGTTCGGGCTCGGGACGATGCTCGCCGGGCTGGCTGATCATACCGGCAATGTTTTCCTGCTCTACCTCGGGTTCGGCTTTATCGGCGGCGGCGGCAACGGGCTGGCCTATGTCACGCCCATCGCGACCCTGATCCGCTGGTTCCCGGACCGGCGCGGCCTGGTCACCGGCCTGGCGGTGATGGGGTTCGGGGCGGGCGCTTTTTTCATGGGCCAGATCGCCCCGGCCATGATCAACCACATCAGCATTGCCAAAACGTGGACAATTTTCGGCGCTATTTTCCTGGTTGTCACGGTTGCCATGGCCCGTTTTTTTAAAAACCCTCCCGCGGGCTGGCTGCCGCGCGGGTTCGTGCCGAAAGCCGCCAGCGCCGCCACCGCCTCAAGCTCCTGGACTTTTTCAGAGGCTTTTTCAACGCGCCAGTGGTGGATGCTCTGGACAATTTTTTTCCTCAACATTTCCGCCGGGGTCGGATTGCTTTCGCAGCTCTCCCCGCTCGCGCAGGATATTCAAAGGGATATCATCCGCGATCCGGCCGCGCTGGCCGTGGCCGGCGGGATTGTCGTTTCAATCGCCTCGCTCTTTAACGGCCTCGGGCGCCTGTTATGGGCCTGGCTTTCCGACAGCACCGGCCGCAAAGCCGTTTTTATCATCATGTTTATCAGCGAGGCCCTGCTCTATCTTGCCTTGCCCCAAATCAAGAATGTCGCTCTCTTTACAGCCATGGCCTGTTATCTCCTGGCCTGTTATGGCGGCGGGTTCTCGGTCATGCCGGCGTTCGTGGCCGATTCGTTCGGCCCGGCCCATGTCGGCCGGATCTACGGCGCGATCTTGACGGCCTGGGGCGCGGCGGGGGTTGTCGGGCCGCTGGTCTTCGCGCGCCTGAAAGGTTCGGCTATTTATGTGGCCGCGGGGATGCTGCTGGTCGGTTTATTGCTTGTCATCGCATACAAAAAGCCGGCGGACAGATTTGGAGGGCAAACGGGTTAAATGGCTTCTTACCAGGTGTAAACAGCCGCGGGATCAGCCAGTTTTCCATTCTTAAACTTTATTCCTTCCTTTGCCAGCAGCGTCAGCTTGCGTTCGATCGGCGCGCCGGACATTTTGCCCTGGAATCCGCCGACGGTAAAATCGGAAGAAATCACCCGGTGACAGGGGACGCCCGGCGCGAATGGATTGCGCTTTAAAGCCTGGCCCACGGCGCGGCAGGATCGGCATTTCAGATTTGCGGCAATAATTTTGTAGGTGGTGACCCTGCCGCGCGGAATTTCAAGCAGGGCGTCATAAACGCGACGTTGGAAATTCGTCAGCTGCGACTTTTGATGCTTGTTTAATTTCATAACGCAGTGGTTTCTTTTATTGTTGAATGATTGTATCCGCTCCGGCGTCATATCCAAGAATATTTTTCCCGGCATGCGTTGACTGTCCGCCCCGCGCAGCATTGGCACAGAATGTTCGAACGCTCCCTCTGTATCCGTGGTGAGCGATCGGCGATATTTTCCACTTGACCTGGCAATGGCCCTTCTGCAGGATTAGCAGCCATGAGAAACAAACACAAAGTCGGCATGGATCACCTGGTTTCGCTCTGCAAGCGGCGCGGTTTTATCTTTCAAAGTTCCGAGATTTATGACGGCATAGCCGGGTTCTGGGATTACGGCCCGCTCGGCTGCGAGCTGAAACGCAATATCCGCGACGCCTGGTGGAAAAACATCGTCCAGCAGCGCGAGGATGTCGTCGGGCTGGATAGTTCCATCATCATGCATCCCAAGGTCTGGGAGGCTTCCGGGCATACGACGAGTTTTGTCGACCCGATGGTCGATTGCCGCAAATGCCGGAAGCGTTTCCGCGCCGACATGCTTTGCGAGGAACAGGGGCAGAAGTTGATCAAGACCGATACCGGGTTCGCCCTGCCGCCGGGGATCAAGTGTTCGGCCTGCGGCGCGACCGACCTGACCGTTCCGCGCTCGTTCAACCTGATGTTCAAGACCTTCGTCGGCCCGGTGGAGGAGGATGCCTCCGCGGCTTACCTGCGGCCCGAGACCGCGCAGGGGATATTTGTCCAGTTCCAGAATGTCCTTGAAGTTTCGCGGCGCAAGGTGCCGTTCGGCATCGCCCAGATCGGCAAGGCGTTCCGCAACGAGATCAACCCGCGCAATTTCACCTTCCGCTCGCGCGAGTTCGAGCAGATGGAGCTGGAATATTTCATCAAGCCCGGCAGCGACCAGCAGTGGCATGAATACTGGGTGGAGCAGCGCCTGAAATGGTACGCCCAGATCGGCTTGCCGGAGGAAAGCATTTCGAAATACAACTACGATCCCAAGGAGCTGGCGCATTATGCCAGCGCCTGCGTGGACATTATGTATGATTTTCCGTTCGGCGTGCAGGAGCTGGAAGGCATCGCGGCGCGCGGCGCCTTCGACTTGACCCAGCACCAGACCTTCAGCGGCAAATCAATGGAATATTTTGACGCGGAAACGAAGGAAAAATTCGTGCCGCACGTCATCGAGCCCTCGGCCGGCGTGGACCGGATCGCGCTGGCCCTGCTCTGCGAGGCCTACCGCGAGGAATGGGTGCCGGCGGGCGGCAGCGGCGGCGAGCTGCAGGAAGCCGAGCCGGGCAAGCCCGCGCCGCAGGGCTACGAGGCGCGGACGGTCATGCGCTTTTCACCGCTGATCGCGCCGATCAAGGCGGCCGTCTTCCCGTTGCTGAAAAACAAGCCGGAACTGGTCGCGCGCGCCCGCGAAGTCTTCGCGACCCTCCAGAAAAAATGGCCGGTGTTCTGGGACCAGACCGGCGCGATCGGCCGGCGTTACCGCCGCCAGGATGAAATCGGCACGCCGTTCGGGATCACGATTGATTTCCAGACCCTGGAGGACAGCACGGTCACCTTGCGCGAGCGCGACTCCATGCAGCAGATCAGGTTGAAAATTGACGATTTGCCGAATCACCTGGAAGCAAACATAAAATAATATTTATCTCACCTCCGCGACATCAGAGCTCGCCTTGCGAAGTCTCGCAATTGGCGGACCGCTGCGGTGAAAATACATATGTCAAAACAAGTGATCATAACCGACAAGGCGCCGCGGCCGGTGGCGCGCTACTCGCAAGGCATCCTGGCCGGCAACACGCTTTACGTGCAGGGCGTGATCGCCCTGGATCCGGCGACCGGCAAACTGATTGAAGGCCCGATCGCCGTCCAGGCGGCGCGGGTTTTTGAGAGCATCAAGGCAATCGTGGAAAAGGCCGGGCTGACAATGGCCGATGTTGTCAAGGTGACGGCCTTCCTGTCGGACCTTGACTGTTACCCCGCGTTCAACGAGGTTTACCGGCAGTATTTCACGGCCGATCCTCCGCCGGTCCGCACCACGGTCCAGGCGGAAATGCCCCTTGGCGCCCTGCTGGAAGTTGAAGTGATAGCCGTCAAGTCAAAGTGACAAAAGGAAAGACCGTGAAAAAAAACGCCATTCACCGGGTTGACGCGCGAAAACTTTGCCTGGAGGGACAGGGCTGGAAAAAGACCGCCGGGCCTTATGACCGGTTCCCGGCCCGCGCCAAATCCGTCGTGCCCGAACCGGTATGGAACCTGAGCCGCAACTCGGCCGGGTTGGCGGTCCGCTTCGTTTCGTCCGCATCTGAAATTTATTGCCGCTGGAAACTGACATCTTCCAACCTGGCCATGAACCACATGGCGGCGACCGGCGTGAGCGGTGTTGATCTTTATGTCCGTCTTTCCAAAAAGCGGGGCTGGCATTGGACCGGGGTCGGCCGCCCGGAAGGGCAAAATAACGAACTTAAAATTGCCGCCGGCATTCCGCCGGGCAGGCACGAATTCCTCCTTTATCTGCCGCTTTATAACGGGGTCAAGTCGGTTGAAATCGGCGTTCCGCGCAAGGCAAAAATAAGCAAAGCCCCCACCCGCCCGGCCGGACAGGCAAAGCCGGTCGTGTTTTACGGCACATCAATCACCCAGGGCGGGTGCGCGTCCCGGCCCGGGATGGCTTACACGGCCATTATCGGCCGCGCCCTTGACCGCCCAACCATTAACCTCGGCTTTTCCGGCAACGGGCGCATGGATCCGCCGGTCGTGGATTTGCTCGGTGAACTTGACCCGGCGGTGTATGTCATTGACTGCTGTCCCAACCTAACCCCGGAACTGGTGACCGAGCGCACGGAACCTCTCGTGCGCAAGCTCCGGCAAGCCCATCCGAAAACGCCGATTGTCCTGGTTGAAAACGTTGAATATCAGGCAAGCGCCTTTCTGCCTGAGGCGCGCAAAAATTATACCGGCAAAAACATCGCGTTTCGCGCAGCGTATAAACGTCTTTTATCGGCCGGGACAAAAGGGCTTTATTATGTGCCCGGGAAAACATTATTCGGACGTGACGGCGAGGCGACCGTGGACGGTGTGCATGCCACCGACCTGGGCTTCATGCGGATCGCGGCTTGTCTCCTCCCGGCGATCCGCAAAGCGCTTAAGAATAAATTCTGATATGATGGTTGTCAACCCTCAGGCGGGCAGAGGTTCCATGTCGAAATATTCGCGGTAGGCATTGACCGCGGCAAAATAGTTCTCCGGCTTGACGTCCTCGTGAACGGAATGGCTGGCGTGAAGGATATGTCCGCCCTTTGTGCGCCGTCCGTAATCCAGGCACTCTCTCACTTCCGCGCGGACATCCGCCGCCGTTCCAAGACAAAGCGTGTACCGGGCGTCAATATTTCCGCTGATGCAGATCCGGTCAGCCACGCCCTCTTCGATCAGGCGCGGCCAGGTCATCCCGGCGGCCTTATCCACCTCTTGATAGCTGTCAATGCCGGAATTGAAGAAGAAATCATCCTTTATCGGCCAATGATTGCCGTCGGAAGTATAGACCGCCTTTGCCCCGAGCGAGTGGATCAAATTAACATGCTCTTGAATAACCGGCAGGATGAATTCACGATAATGAGCCGGTGAAATAAAAGGCCCATTGTCGCAGCCGACGTCACCGCCCATGACCACCACGCTGCATCCGGAGCGAACGGCGCGTCGTGTGGCGGCGAACCCTGGAACCTTGTGCATGTCAATCCAGCGGCGGAAAAGATCAGGCTCATCGAGTATCCACATCAGCATAAATGGCGGCAGGGAAGCTATGTTAGTGCCGGCGCCTATTTCAGCCATGTAGACCCAGTCAAGACCGTCGCGCTTGGCCAGGCTTTGAACCCCGCTTAGCACCGGGTCCGGTTCATCGGGCCCGGCCGGCGCGTTCTCGTCCCATGCTTCCACCGCCCGCCGGGTCTTGTCTTCGGATATTTTGTTGCTGTCGCTCATGGCCTCAGTCGGATTTTCCGGCTCAACCATGGATGTGCGCTCGTTCAGATGATACGCGACTCCGTTCAATTTCCATTTATTTTTGCCGGTTTTAACCGGCCGCGTAAAATTCCGGGAAGGGGCGCCGTTCAGGCGCACTGCATCCAGGCCGAAAAATTTCCGGACGGCATATTCGGCCTTTATCTCGGCCTCCACCAGTTCTTCCCAGGCAATTCCATCGGCCTTTGCGTCCCAGGCCATGGCCATGTCCGTGGCGACAGTCCGTCCGCATATTTTCCAATGGATGGGATGATAAGGCTGGAAGATTTCAAACAAAGGCGTGCGCTCCGTCGGCCGGTGCGATAGCGCCGCATGGACAGGATGCATTGGACTGGATAACTTTGACATTCGCTTGTCTCCGGGTATTGTTCCAAGGCTGCCTTTGACCGCAACCAAAGTTTCCTATCACTTGTCATCGTTAATAGCAGTGCGAATTTCGTTGGGAAAAGGCATCGGCGATCCCGGATCATCTGCGAACTTCCCGAGCTCGCATAGACACGAGTCTAATGCTTCGCGCGGCGCGTCCGCATCTGATCCGGCCTGGCCTTGCTTTTCCCAATCCGCCTTCACGCGGAAGCAAAATTCGCCCTGCGATTCATTCCGCGCAATCGCAACGGTTGCGCGGAGTAAGACTTAGGCGGTTTCCGTCGTAATATTTACTGCGGGCTATGCCTGCAACCAAAGTTCGCCGCACACCGTGCGGCGCTACAGTTGTAGTGCGTCAAGGCGTGCCCTCCATAGCTCAAGTACGCCTGATGCGGACGCAGAGCGTAGGAGGGTGACGCATTGTTTTCTTGTTTTTCTTCTCTGTTCCCGATGGTTAAGACAGTAAATTAAATTGTTGCCGTGAGAGTATTTTTTGCCACTATAAGCGCCGGATGTCAAGTCGTTGGTATGAATATGCCGTCTAAAATATCATTTGCCGGCCTGCGCGCGATGGGCGCGACGTTCTGGGGCCGTCCGAACGGTTGCCGGGCGGTCCTGGTGATCAGCCTGCCGCTGGTCGTCAGCATGGGATCGCATACGGCCATGCTCTTTACCGACCGGCTTTTCCTGAGCCGCTATTCGGTTGACTCCATCGCGGCGGCAACCCCGGCCGGATTACTGGCGTTCATGTTCATGTGCTTTTTCATGGGCGTGGTCGGCTTTGCCAACACCTTGATCGCCCAGTCGGTCGGCGCGGGCATGAAAGGACAGGTCGCGCGGTCGCTCTGGCAGGGCATCTACTTTGCCTTGCTGGCCGGGATTATCCTGGCGGCATTCTCCTGTTCCGGCGACACCATTTTCCGGTGGGCGGGTCACAGCGGGACGGTGCGCGCGCAGGAAAACATATATTTCCGCATACTGATGCAGGGGGCGATCTTCGCCCTGCTCCATGACGCCCTGTCCTGCTTTTATTCCGGCCAGGGTTTAACCCGGCCGATCATGTTCATCAACCTGGCCGGGGTACTGATCAACATTCCGCTGGATTATTGCCTGATTTACGGTGTCGGCGGATTCCCGGAAATGGGCATTGAAGGCGCGGCGATTGCCACGATCCTCGGGCATGTCCTGATGCTCGCGCTTTATATCCTGCTTATCTTCAGCCGGAAAAACATCCGCATCTTCGGCCTGTGGCGGAACATGGGCTTTGACCGGCAACTGTTCGGCAAACTGGTCAAATACGGCGTTCCGTCCGGGATCCAGTTCTTCGTTGATATATTCGCCTTCACCTACTTCCTGCTGGTCATCGGGCGCATCGGGCGCGACGCCCTGGCTGCGACCAATATCGCCTTCGCGATCAATTCCCTGGCGTTCATGCCGATGATCGGCTTTTCAATCGCCACCAGCTCGCTTGTCGGGCAGGCGATCGGGCGCGGAAAGCCGGATGAGGCCGTGACCGCGACCCGCAGCGCGATTTTTCTGACCACGGTTTACATGTGGATCGTGGCCACGCTGTTTGTCGTGTTCCCGGAAGCCTTGTGCGGGATATTCCGCTCGGCATCGGGAGATCCGGCGGCCGAAGCCTCGGTCCAGTCAACGGCAATCATCCTGTTGAGGTTTGTCGCTTTTTATTCGCTGGTGGACGGGCTGAACGTCATTTATTCCGGCGCGCTCAAGGGCGCGGGCGACACGGCCTTTATCGGCTGGACGATCCTTGTCCTTTCGATCGGCCTGATTATCGCGCCGGTAACCCTGACGGTCTTCGTGTTCCAGGCCGGGCTTTACACCGCCTGGACTTTTACCTCGCTTTATGTCTGCGCATTGGCGGTCGCCTTCTGGTGGCGTTTCCGGCAGGGAAAATGGAAAGCGATGCGGGTCATGGAAGCCGCTCCGTCCGCCGGCAACATCGTCCTCCCGCGGCCCGGAATTCCCGGCGCGGAAGAACTTTGATGACCGGTGCATTTCTCATTCCAAAGTCTCAGGGTGAACCAAATCGGTTGAACGTTGGATCCCGCCTCTGGCGGGATGGCGCGTTTCGCGCCATTGAGAGTTGAACGTTTCTTAATTTCTATGCTTTGAATTAGGCCCCGCAGCACGGCAACTTTTCC
>CAYYWX010000061.1:7001-23846 GCA_964475405.1 uncultured Verrucomicrobiota bacterium | reverse complement strand
AGCGTGACGCCTTTGCGCTTCAACTCGCTGTGTAGATACGCCATCTCCGGCAATATCCGCACAACAGCCACCGAGGCAGGCGGTGTTACAAGCAACAGCGCGTGCAGCCGTTCCTCGTCCATCCCTTCCGGCAGCGGCCAGGTCAGCCCTGCTTTGAGCGTGCTGGTCAGATAGTTCTGAACGACCCCAACGGAAATGCCCAAACTCCGGGCAATTTCCCGCACGGACAACCCCGTATCATGCCTTAATCGTAATATCTCCCGTACTTTGCGCATGGATAACCTCTTGTTTGCCATATCCCGATCCCTCCTTTTAGGACCAGTACTATGGCTACGTTATCCAGCGCCGCTACCTCTTTTTTACCCCCGGTTATTTTCATGAGAACAGGTGTTCACGTTCCATGAGAACAGGTGTTCATTTTGGATGAGAATGAGTGTTCACGTTCGATGAGAATCCGCAACTGCGATCTAAAGACCCTACTTCGCTCAAAGCAGCTTCCCCCGTCGCTCTTGGGGCTATGGTGGACAAGTCGGAGGGACAAGTCTGAGGGCAGGCCCTACTGCGTCTCGCTATAAGCGGACTACGAAGGGCAGGCCCTCCTACGCCCAGTGGGCTACGAAGGGCAGGCCTGTCATAATTTCAGCACCCACACATTGAGATCCGTAGAGGCAGAAAGAGCTTCTTCGGCATCCACTTGATTAGGCATTCCCGCTGCCAAACTCCCGGGCACGGCGTCCGGATAACGCGTTGGCATGTAATAGCGATCCAGAAGTAACAATTTCAGGCGCAGATCGTCAGGAAGGACAACCGGTAACAGTCCAAGTAAATCGCCGAGCTTGTGTGTTTTTGGCGGCAATACGCCGGCGGCAATGATTAGAGATTTTAATATTTTCTCGGCAGCCTGTTGAGCATGGAAACAAACCTGATTAAACAGTAAATCACGCATGGCCAGTTTCGCCATGTGCAAATCTTCGCGCGCAAAATCAAGCCATTTCTGCGCGTCAGGCGGCATAGAGCTCCTTGCCTTTCTCATATATTTCCTGCCTGATAAAAAGATTTTCTTTTATCAGGCGATTCCACTCGTCCGGCGTATATACAAGAAGGTCAACGCCAACTTGAGGCCGCAGCACCTGGATCAGCTCGGCAATCCGGTCAAAAAACCGCAAGGGAGTATCGCGCACAACCACGATATCCAGATCGGACCACTCCAAGACTTCCTGGCCAGCCAGCGAGCCAAATACAATAATTTTCAAAGCCTTAAATTGATTTATCAATATCGGCAGAAAGCGCTTCAATTCGGCCTGGAGCTTATGCTGACGTTCCATATTCATATACGTTTATCTTTTCCTTTATACTAATACCGTAACACACTTAACGGTAAAATCAAGCGGCAATCAACTACTGATTGTTGCCGACTAATTCTGCGACAGGCTGTCGCAGAATCTGATTTGCCATACTGTATCACATATTCACATTTCACATTCATTCCCTACTGCGCCCCAATTCTACTACGTTTCGCTACCCAGGCTTCGTCCGCCAGCAGCGCGACTTCGCCGAGGCGAGCGGCGGACTTCCCCCGTCGCCGAAACGGCTATGGGGGACAGGTCCCCCGTCGCTCGGAAGGCTTCCTCCTGCGCTCAAGGCAACTACGGAGGGACAGGTCCGCCGTCGCCCTTTGGGCGGACAAGTCGGCGGGACAAGCCGAAGGGTTTACGGTTAAGAACAGCGGCTTTTTCACGCAAAAAAACGGCATCGGTCAAATCTTGCGGACGCCCGGCGGCTTCTTTGGCCCGGATTAAGTCAGTCAGACACATTGCGCGGACTTGCAACCCCGTCTCGGTCTTCAGCATCACCGCCCGTGCCTCAGCTTCCGCAAAAGGCGGCAATCCCGGCCCGTCAAGATAAAACTGAATAATTCCCCATGCCGTGGAATAAGTCTGGATAAACCCCTCTCCCTTCGGACCAAGAACTTCCAATGCAATGTCAGATTCCTTCCCCATCAGACGATTGATTAAAGCAACATTGCTTTCATCATGGGGAGGAATATATAAATCCCAATCCATGGAAAAACGCGGCACCCCCTCCAACCTGACGGCCTGCCCGCCAATCAAAAGATATCGCACGCCTGATTTATTAAAACGCCGGATCAGCTCTTCCACCGGACACCTCCGTTCCGCATAATTTTCTTGATCAAATCCAATTTCCAAGCGTTCATTTCACGATACGAATTAAATGATTGTTTGGGAAAACGCGGCCATTCCGCGACCTCGGGCAGAGACGTCGCCCCCGGGTTAACCCGCCCCGTCGGGTAAAGCAAATTTAATCGCCGCTTAGCATCGCGGTCATCGGTGATTTTCATTGTTGGCCTGTATGTTCTTTACGGGTCTTCCGCAAAATCGGCGTATTCATCCATGGAAAGCCGCGGGGGAAGATGAATTGATCTTATTAGCGAATGTTTCATGGTTGCTTGAATGCCTCAACCTGACCACGGATAAGGTCATATAGAGCTATCCCCAAAACCGGCCAGCAACTCATCGGGTCCGAGAATCTTCAGGGTTGCATGACGAAAGTCCTGTTGATTTCGCGTAACAACGATTTCGGCCCCGGCCAGCCGGCCGGCTTGATCAAGAACCGCATCCTCGAAGTCCGCGAGCTTGCTCTTGAGAGCTTCTTCCAGCACGACCCGCGTGACAGATGCAATCTCAAACAGTTCCATCAACTTCTGCAAGGTTTGGCGCGCGACAGGACGAGGCATGGTTTGCGTCAAAATATAGTCAATCGTCGTGATGGTGGTTGCACACAGGAGCCCTTCGATTCTTGAATGCTCGATCAAACCAAACACTTCGGCGGATGCGCCGACGAATGGCCGCCGCGCGAGAAGCACATCGAGCACGACGTTGGTATCCACCAGCACCCTCACGAATATTTCCCCCTCAGATGCTTCCGATAGTCGGACTCCTGAACGCCACGTCCTTTCAGAATGCCGACAAGCGAAGCCGTGACAGGCGGAAGTTCCGGCGCTTTCCGACGTCCCGAAGCCAGGGCATCAAAAAACTCTCCAACTATTTGAGAAACCGACTTGCCTCGCCGGCTTGCCTCAATTTTAGCCGTCCGAATCAGTTCAGTATCCATGCGTAATGTAAGTTTTGTATTCATGCCGTATAAGTTATTATATTATGTACGTCTTGTCAATCCCGGGTTTTGAGGATTTTGCGGAATTAGCCATGGCGGATAAGCCTCATGGCGGACTGTTGAACCGTTGTACGGTAAGACTGTCTTACAGTCGAACTGTCGCACAGTTAAACAGTCCAACCTTTCAAAAGACACTCCGTCCCCGTCAATTATGCGCGATCCTATCCCAACCTGCTTGAGTTTTTCACCGGAAACAGACGGCCGGAACGTCACGATGACAGTTCCGAAACAAGCACAACCCGCACGCCGCTGACTTCCCGCCAGTTGCGATCATTGGAAATAACATAATCACAGCCACAGACCTGCGCCGTGGCCAACTGGATGGCATCCGGCGTTTTTAAAGCATAACGGGCCCGCAAACGCACGGCCGCGTCCGCCACGGTCACATCCAGCGGATGAATAGTGAGCTGATCGGAATTGGTAAAATAATTCCGATATTTTCCGCTCAGGAGATGATTTCCCGTTTTTTCAGGATACGTCAACACCTCGATATAAGTCACCATTGAAGTCATGAGAGGGATTTGCTTTTCCGTGATCTCGTCAAAGAAACGGGCCAGTTTTTGGATATAATCCGGATGTTCCTCAAACCAATAGATCAACGGGGCCGTATCAACGAATATCTTCTGCCCGGTCTTAAATGCTATTGCCATTGATCGCGTTCCTTCCGGATGTATGCCTCAACCCCATTGGCACGGCGCCAGACCGATTTCCCCAGCCCCCGCGCCTTGCGCCAATCCAGTTTTCCCGGCATGCGGGACGGCGCGAACTGATCCACGGAAGTCAAGCGGGCAATTTTTTTCCCGGCACGCTCTATGATGACATCAACATGGGTTAATGACACGATATTCAGGATACGGCCCAGATTGGTCCTGGCTTCCATGGCGGATATTGTCTTCATATTGATCTCCTCGCGCTATTGATGAAAATTTTTATTCCCTCAAGCGCCATCATATCAATTGATATGATCATGTCAATGCCAGCCTTTGCAGGCGGCCTTACCCTCCTACGCCCAAAGCAGCTACGGAGGGCGGGCCTTCCTACGCCCAAAGCAGCTTCCCCCTTCGCTCAGAAGCTACGGAGGGACGAGTCCCCCTTCGTCTCGCCACGGGGCGGACTACGGCGGGACGAGCCGGAGGGCAAGCCCTCCTGCGCCCAAGGGCTTCCCCCGTCGCCGAAACGGCTATGGGGGACAGGTCCACCGTCGCCCTTTGGGTTATGGCGGGACGAGTCGAAGGGCAGGCCCTACTACGTCTCGCTACTGCGGACTTCCCCCGTCGTCTCGCCACGAGGCGGACTACGGCGGGACAAGCCGAAGGGCAGGCCCTACTACGCTAAAGCTACGAAGGGCAGGCTGCCGGGAATTGGCATAATAAATTGAGGATCACTAACTACACATCTTGATTGGCGCGGTCGATTTCGTCTCTGAACCGCCGGAAATCACCAAGATGCCCGGATACCACATCGTAAAGCATGTCGGGATTTACTTCGTCATAACCATGAACGATCAGATTGCGCATGCAAACCATGGATTTGTAAGGCTCCGCATTCTGCAAAACATTCAACTGTACCATTCGGTCAATCGCCTCGGCGGCGGTGGCCGCGGGACCAGCCCCGGCAAGGGCAATGATGCGCTCGGAAACGTCTATCATGATTTCCACACACACCTGAATGGCCCTCTCGGAAATTGTCCGCATGGCCCAGTCCTGGACGAATTGCTCACGCGCGACACCCCGCAAATGACCTTCAAGTCGCATGACCTGCTGATCCAGGAGAGCAAGCTTGCGCTGGATAACACCGTTCCACTTTAAGGTCATGCGGCCACCTCTTTACGCTGCAACCTGTATCGGGCCTGACGCTCGTAGTCATACATCTGGCTTTCGTACTCCCGACAGGCCAGCGAGTAGGCGTCGAGGAACCGGTCATTGTCGCGCGCGAATAGCAGTCGCCCCTTCAATGCCTCAAATCGGTACACCGGTTCAGCCCGGTCAAAACATCCAACATCGACTTCAACGCCAGGCAAAACGCGTTGCGCGATGGTGCTGATCCGTTCCAAAAGAGCCAAGGTTAACCCGGATTCAAGACTAACGGCTATATCCAGGTCGCCGCCGGGCGGAATGCGCCCGTCACGGGCCGACCCCATCAATATGGCAAATAATATCTCGGGACATCCGTCGCGTAGCGCGACCGCCAGCACATCGGGATTAAAGTCAACCGGCGCTTTACCATTGTTTATTTCTCTTCGTGATAGCGACATCTTATGGCCTTATTTAAAGCTTGAATTGATCTAAGAATAGTTTGTTTTTACAGTCGTTGCAAACAATAAATGCCGTCATGGCAGTCAGATAGTCGGACAGTTTTACGGTTAGACTGTCTTACAGTCGAACTGTCGCACCGAGTCAAAACCCTCCTACGCCCAGTTCTACTGCGCGAAACCGCTACGAAGAACAAGGGGGCTTCCCCCTTCGCTCGGAAGCTACGGCGGGACGAGTCGAAGGGCAGGCACACTCCGTCTCCGTCAATTATGCGTGACCCTCAAAAAAGCACAACAAGCTTCACGTTCAAACGCTTATAAATATACAAAAAATAGCTTGTTTTTTCAGATGAAGCAAGATTTTTTGCCCGGGTTTTATCTGCCGCCCCTGCCCCTGAATTCTCACCTTCCCGCCCTCCCGCGCTATCTTCTCCAAAATGCGATTGACAACCGGGATTGACGTGCTATGCTGGCTTGCAAATTCAACAAACAAGCGTGAGGTGTTTTATGAACAACAAGAAACTTTTATCCGGCTTGATTGCCGTGATTTGCCTGGTCGCGGTCACGTCCCGGGCATCGGAGACAATGAGCGTGCAGGTGAAGACCACGCCGCTGAGGGATACGCCCTCCTTTATCGGCAAGGCGGGAGCGACCCTTTCGTATGGCGACCGGGTGGATGTAATCGACACCCAGGGACCATGGAACAAGGTAACCGCCTCCGGCGGATTGTCCGGCTGGGTGCATTCGTCGGCGCTTTCAACCAAAAAAATCGTCCTCAAATCCGGCCAGGAAACGGCCCAGTCCAAGGCCTCGAGCGACGAGCTGGCGCTCGCCGGAAAGGGTTTTAACTCCGACGTGGAGGGCGAATTCAAGAAACAACACGGCAACATTGATTTCAGCTGGATTGATAAAATGGAAAAAATGCGCATCTCATCCGGAGACACGCAGTCGTTCCTCAAGGAAGGCGGCGTTGTTCCCAGGGAAGGAGGCGCGAAGTGAACGTTAGGAATTTTAGATTTTCGATTTTCGATTTTCGATTGCTGATTTTGGGGGTTTGTTTCATTTTTGCCTTTTTTGCCTTAAATACGGCAGGAGCCCAGATATTTGACGCGATTTCGGATATCGGCGCCGAAATAGGCAAACAAACCGGCGCGCTCACTCCGGGCCAGGCCGAATCAATCAAGAAGGCCGGCAAGGCCGTCAACAAGACGTTTGAATCAATCACGCCGGAACAGGAATATTACATCGGCCGGACGGTCGGGGCGGTGATCATCAACAAATACCGGCCCTATGACAACGCATCCGCCAACCAGTATCTCAACCTGATCGGCCAGTCCCTGGCCCAGTTTTCCGACCGGCCGGAAACTTTCGGCGGATATCATTTCCTGCTCATGGATTCAAACGAAATTAACGCCTTTTCCGCGCCGGGCGGGCTGGTTTTTATTTCGCGCGGTATGATGAATTGCTGCCAGAACGAGGACGCCCTGGCCGCGGTGCTCGCCCATGAAATCGGCCACGTGGAGCACCAGCACGGCCTGCAGGCGATCCAAAAAAGCCGGCTCAATTCCGCGTTCACCATCCTCGCCACCGAAAGCGCCAAGCAGTTCGGCGGCGAGGATTTGAAGAACCTGACCACGGCTTTTGAAGGATCCATCAACGACATCACCTCCACGATGATGAACTCCGGCTACGCGCGCAGTTGCGAGAAGGAAGCGGATAAATCAGCGGTGGAAATCATGAAGCGCGCCGGCTATGACCCGAACGGCCTGACCGCGATGCTCATGGAAATGAAAAAGCAGCTCAAGCCCGGCGGCCTTGATTTCGCCAAGACCCACCCCTCGCCTGATTCAAGAATCGCGGATATCACCCAGTGGATCGGCCCCTACCAGACCGTCATCATGCCGGTCAAAAGACAAGCGCGGTTTATACGCGATACGGGCAGGACGGAAAAGTAGACAAATCAGCGGATAGCACAGAGCGGATTTGACATTCTGAATACTGACCTCTGACTTCTGGCTTCTTCTTAAATAATTACTTCTTTCCCGCCCAAAGTTTTTTGGTCGCCATGGGACGGCAAAGCATCTGGCGCGCTTCCTTGGAGTTTAATTTGCGCACGACCTTTTCCGGCACGCCCAGCGCGATGAGGCGCTTGATATGAACTTTGATGCGGCGTTTCTTTTCCCGCAATTTCTTTCCGGAATG
This sequence comes from uncultured Verrucomicrobiota bacterium, assembly GCA_964475405.1. Taxonomy (GTDB): domain Bacteria; phylum Verrucomicrobiota; class Kiritimatiellia; order JAAZAB01; family JAAZAB01; genus JAQUQV01. Next base: position 16,201 of record CAYYWX010000061.1, on the reverse strand, counting down.
AGTAAGCTCTTCATTTGAGCGACCTGAACCCATGATTTTCCCCTTTCAAAAAATGACCTGCTTTTTCAACTGGAAGCACCGATGGTAGCGAAATGCCCCGCCCATGCAATCATTTTCTGCCGGAAATTATAGGGTGCAAAGATTTATTGTAGCGCCGCATGACATGCGGCGATCCTGAAAATCCGTTGAATTTCGCGCCACACCGTGGCGCGCTACAGGATTATTCGGCATTTCTTACCCCCGCAATTAAGGCATTACCGGAAATTTACAAATGGGCGCAAAATTCCAAGAACTCCGGCAGGATGACATTCCTTTGCCAATTCCTGACATGGTCGGCAACGAACTGGGGCATGGGCCGGTCCGGATTGCGCGCGCGCCATTCAATAATATCCGCATCCAGCACAAGATGCTGTTCCAGGTTGAGCTCCAGCGCCTTGTCCACCCGCCACTGGCGCATTGCCTTTAGCCTTGTTTCCCAGCCTTTCGCCGGCGGATGCATGAAGCGCCTCGGGTGCCGCGCCGGATGGACCTGCCCGGGCGCGCTCAAGCCGGCCTGCAACGCCCGCATCAGGCCGTCCAGGCCTTCCTTCCGGTAAAGCGCCGGATGAAACCCGCGCATGGATTTTACGTCTTTTTCATCCGCCGGCGGACGGCGCGCCATCTCAAGCAGCAACGCGTCGCGCATGATGAATTGCGGGGGCATGTCAAAACGGCGGGCGATCGTATCCCGGTATTCGATTATTTCCTTCAGGACGGCCAGCTGGCGCGGCGAAAGGCTTGAGGAATGTTTCATCCGGCAATGCGCGGGCATCGGGGAATCGGAAGTCAGAATTTTTTCCGCCCGCGTGAATTCTTCCCGGGCCCATTCCAGCCTGCCCAGCTCGATGAGCCGGGCAATCAAAAGATCGCGGACCGGGTGGAGCATGTTGACGTCCCGCGCGGCGTATTCCAGGGCGGGCTTGGTCAGGGGCCGCTTGATCCAGTCCTGCTTCTGGTAACGCTTGTCGATTTTGAGCCCGAACAATTCGGCGAGCAGATGGGCAAGGCCCGGCTGTTTATAGCCGCAGAACATGGCGGCAATCTGCGTGTCGAAAGTCGGCCCCAGGATCCAGCCGTAAAGCTGGAAGGACGTCCGGCGGTCAAAATCGGCGCCGTGCATGATCAATTCATGCCGTCCGTCGGTCAGCAGGGCGCCGAGCGGCTTTAAATCGGCAATAGCCAGGGGATCAACGATAAAGACGGCGTTCGTCGGCAGGGCGATTTGGATCAATGCCAGGTGCAGGCCGTAATGGTGGAAATTATTTTCCATCTCCATGTCCACCGCGATGGGATTCATGCCATCAATATGCGGCAACGCTTCATCCATGTCGGCCTGGCTGGCGATCAATTTATAACTCATGCCTGGATTCTACCTGATAAACCAGGCACAGGCAAGAAGGCGCTGAAAAAATATGTCTTTGCCGGCCTGTCAATTCACCGATGCGATCTGCTCACACAACCAAAGTTATTAATAAATTCTCTCTAAAAGTGTAACGAATTCGGTTCGAAAAAAGCGGCGGCGATCTTTTGCCGCCTGTGGGATTTCCGTGTTCGCATGGACACGAGTCCAATGCTTCGCACGGCGCACCCGCATTCGGCCAAAGCCTTGTCCGCCGAAACGGCGGATTGCCTTGTTTTTTTCGAATCCGGCGCCGCCGGAAACCGAATTCGTCCCACGATTGCACCGCTGTCGCCGAGTTCGACTCAACATAATATTTCCACGTGTTACATGCACTATTCTTTCTGCCATCGGAACGCCACGCTCGCGGCAACATCTTAACACTTTATCCGACTCATTTTTGCGGAATGGCCGGCCAGAATTGAATTGCATTACCGCCCCGCATGACATATTTTGATCGGATTAACGCATCTTTTTGCCAGGAATGCGCGAAAGAGCAGAATGCAGGAAAAAGACCCCCCAACTCAAACCGGACAACCCGGCGGAAACATTGAAACCGGCCTGACGCATGACGCCAGGCAACGTTCGTTCATGCGCAACGCGTCAACCTTTGTTGTCTTTGACTCCATCTGGAGTCTCGGACTTCCCTTTTGCCTGCTGGCAACCGTGGTGCCGACTTACCTTCTTGAACTTGGAGCGTCAAAAACACTGATCCAGTGCGTCGTTATCGGCATGTCCCTCCTGACTTTTCTGCAGCTCTGGAGCGGCAACGTGTTCGGCGGGAGCAACAGGAAAATGCGGCAGTTCTTCGGCTGGTCCGCTTTCGCTATTTCCTGGATAGTGTACGGCACCTTGGCCACGTTGGCCTGGCCTTATTTCGCGGTTAAATACTGGATATTCCTCTTCTGCCTGCTTTATGTCGTGCTCATGTCCATCATTTACCTGGTTACCCCGTCCTATTTTGAGATGATAATTGAAAACACTCCCCTTAAATTGAGAGGCCGGCTGGCTTCCATGCGCAGCTTCGCGTTCTGTTTGTCCGGCATAGCCGGTTTATGGCTGGCGACGCGTCTCATGGAAACGCGCCCGGCGCCGGCCAATTTTAATTTCTGTTTTATCGTCGGGGGATTTCTGTATCTCATATCATGTTTTACGCTCCTTTTTTTACGCGATACCGCCCAGCCTTCGGCTCATACCACGCATAATATCCGCGCCTCATTTGCGGTTGGGAAGAAACTGACCGATAATTTTAATTTTCGCGTGTTCCTTGTTTTTTACGCCTTTTACGTCATCGCGCAGTGTTTTGCGCCGCTGTTCATAGGCTACGGAAAGGATGTTATCGGCATGTCCGCCGCCAACATGACCCAGTTTATCATGGCATATTACGCCGGCATTTCCATAATCGGCTTCACCGTGCCGCTCCTTGCCGACCGGTCCGGGTTCCGGGTTATCGCCCATATCGGCAGCTTATTGCTGGGAACCGCCTATCTTCTGCCTTTGTTGATGCCGCACAGCCCGCTTGCCCTGCTGACGGCCTATGCCATGCTGGCCGGCAGCCTGAACCTCGGAAATGTCATCCTGGTCAATCTCGGCGCGGAATTGGTCCCGTCGGTGAAACCCGCCATCATCATCGCCGTCAGCTCCACTTTGTTTATGCCCATCCTGGTCCTGGCCGGACCGATAAGCGGAAAGTTGACCGACCTTTACGGCGCAGGGGGCTATATGGCGGTATTCGTCGCGGGGATATCTCTGTCCTTTTGCTCCCTGCTGGGCTTTATCTTCCTGGTGCGCGAGCCGCGAACTGGACAGGAAATCTACGTGCGCCTGCGCGACATTTGAAAAGACATTGTGTAATTTGAATTGCATCTGTGCGCCGCTTGGACTAATTTTACCTTAACCCGGATTTCTCACAGGCGAAGACCGCCTGTGAGGAATCCGCTTTTGCCACAACGGATTGCGGCAAAAGTTTCGACGTGGTGTTGATACACCTTGCTCAAGGTAACCATTCGGCGCTAATAGGTTAACCATGAGCAAGCCCCGGTTTCGGGGCGCGCCCGGCCTTCGCAGCCAGGAGGCTTTGCTACGGCGGAGTAGGCTCGAATCCCAAGGGGCGCATTTCTCACGCTTAGTGTGAGAAATGCGGGTTAATTGATTTCATTGGTTATGAACAAATGATTGATCTGCATCTCCATTCAACATTTTCGGACGGCAGCCTTTCACCGGAACAGCTGGTGCGCGAGGCCAGGAAGGCGGATCTGTCGGCAATCGCCCTGACCGACCACGACAGCGTCAGCGGCGTGCCTTTATTCCTTGAGGCCTGTGCCCGGGAAAAAATTCGCGGCCTGCCGGGGGTGGAGATCAGCGTGGATTACCCGCACGGCACGATGCATATCCTCGGCTATTTCATCGATTATAATTCCAGGGAATTAAACTCCCATGTCGACAAGCTCAAGGCCGGGCGCGCGGCGCGCAACGCGGACATCCTCAAGAAAATCAACAATCTCGGCATACCCCTGACTTTTGCGGAGGTGGCCTCGTTCGCCGGCGAGGGCAACGTCGGGCGGCTGCATTTCGCGCAGGCGCTCGTGGCGCGCGGATACGTCGGGAGCAACCAGGAGGCCTTTGACCGCTACCTGGCCAAGGGCAAGTCGGGCTATGTTGAGCGCGACCGCCTGCAGCCCCGCGGCGGCGTGGAAATGATTGTCAACGCCGGCGGGCTGGCGGTCCTTTCTCATCCATTCACGCTTGAGCTTTCGCCATCGGCCCTGGAAAAACAGGTTGGGGAACTCGCCGCTTTCGGCCTGCAGGGCATTGAGGTTTATTATCCCCAGCACAATCACAACCTGGTCAAACGGTATCTTGAACTCGCGCAACGGTTCAACCTGGTCGCCACCGGCGGGACTGATTTCCACGGTAAGGCCATGCCGGATATAAAGATCGGGCGCGGATTCGGATCGCTCAAGGTCCCGGACAGCGTCCTGACCAGGCTTGAAGAACGGCGGCATTAAACACATTGTGTGTTAAATAATTAAGTTCGGAAACCAGAAAACGTCCAACGCTCAACTTCCAACGTTCAAGGACGGACGTTCTCCGCCCTAGGCGGATCCGCTCGCCTCGGCGAAGCCTGGGCCTGTAACGGAAGAGTTGGACGTTGAATGTTCAAAGTTGAATGTTGAAAGTTTTCTGTGTCAGAATCGTGGCGATCTTTAATTGAACATCTCCAGAATGCAGAAGAAAACCCAGCCCGCTTCCATAGCCGGAAACATCAAGGGACTTTATGTCCACATCCCCTTCTGCGACGGCAAATGCCATTACTGCGCCTTTTATTCCCTGCCCTATGATAGCCGCATGGCCGGGCAATATCTGCGGGCGCTGGAAACTGAATTCAACCAGTATCCGCGGCTCAAGCCGGAAACGATATATTTCGGCGGCGGCACGCCTTCCCTGCTCTCCATCCCGGAACTTGATTTTTTATGCAGCCTGGTAAAAGAAAACGTTTCCACGGAAAATCTCAAGGAATGGACCGTTGAATGCAATCCGCGCTCCCTGACCCCTGAAAAACTCTCCCTCCTGGCAAAGGCCGGTGTCAACCGCATCAGCCTCGGTGCGCAGTCGTTTGACGATTCCGCGCTCAAGTGGCTCGGACGCCGGCATAACGCGGCCGACATTCATGACGCGGCGCGCATGATAAAAAATGCCGGATTTGACAATTTCGGCCTTGACCTGATTGCCTGCATCCCGGGTTTCAAACCCGATGCCTGGCGAAAAACGATTTCGGCCGCGATCGGGCTGAAACCAAAACACATATCCGTCTACGCCCTGACCAGGGAGGAAGGCACGCGGCTCGCAAACTCCGTTTCCAAAGAACAGGCAAAACCGCTAACCGATGACGAAGAGCTTGAAATGTTGGATATCGCCGTCCAATCGCTCGCCGGTAAAAATTACCAGCGCTACGAGATATCAAACTTCGCCCAACCGGGATTTGAATGCCTGCATAATCTTTCCTGCTGGCGCGGAGAGGAATATATCGGCCTCGGGCCCGCGGCCTCCTCCCACGCCGGGTTAAAACGCTGGACCAATCTTCCCGACCTTGAAAAATATCTCGTCGCCCTGGAACGCGGCGAAAAGCCTCCCAGGTCAATTGATGTTTTAACCGCGAAACTCAAGCGGGTGGAAAAAGTTGTTTTTGGACTGCGGATGGCCGAGGGCGTAAGCGAAGCAACCGCCGCCATTCGCGCAAAGACGTTGCTTGCCTTGAGCCTTGAGGGCCTGGCGACAAAAAAGGCCGGACGCTGGCAACTGACGGAGCGCGGATTCAACCTGGCTGATTATGTCGGCGCCGAAATTCTCTCAGGGGCTGATTGACAAAATAACCAGGGACAATAGAATAAGGCAACAAGAGCAGCTCTCACAGAGAAGAGAGATAAAAACGCCTTAAAATCATGAGTTTGTCATTCCGAGCCAAGGCGAGGAATCTCGTTATGATGGAGATGCTTCGCTAAACTCCCGCCGTCGCAAATATGCTATGGCGGACAGGCAGCATGACATGCTATTAAATACATATCTGAGTGAAACACTGCACTAGCAAGTTTTACGAGCGGGTGAGATGATGAAAATAATATTCATGGGATCGGCCGAATTCGCCTGCCCGGCGCTGGAGCTACTGCTGCAATCCGGCCGCGACGAAATCGCGGGCGTCGTCAGCCAGCCGGAACGCCCGGGCGGCCGGAGTCAAAAAACTCGGAAATGCCCGGTGGACGCTTTCGCCTCGGCCAGGCAAATCCCGGTCATGACGCCGGAAAACGTCAACACGCCGGAAAGTGTCGCGGCCCTGCGCTTGCTGAAGCCGGACATTATCATTGTCGTCGCCTATGGCCAGATATTGAAGGCCGATATCCTGGCGATGGCGCCGCTGGGCTGCATCAACCTGCACGGCTCGCTCCTGCCCGAATACCGGGGGGCGGCCCCGATCCAATGGGCCATCGCCGGCGGAAAAGAAAAAACCGGCGTGACGACCATGTTCGTCAATGAAAAAATGGATGCCGGCGACATCATTCTCCGGGAAGAGGAATTGATTTCAGCCAATGACACGGCCGCCACCCTCGGCAAGCGGCTGGCCGGCAAAGGGGCGAAATTGTTGCTGGAAACGGTTGAAATGATCCGGCGCGGCAACGCGCCGAGAGCAAAGCAGGACGAGAAGCTGGCAACCTGCGCGCCGCGTCTTAAAAAAAGCGACGGCCTTGTTGACTGGACCCGGCCGGCCGGGGAACTTGCCAACCGCGTCCGCGGTTTCCAGCCATGGCCCTGCTGTTATTTTACGCTAAACTACAAGACCACCGTGAAAATTATGCGCGCGCGCCTTGAGCCCGATGGCGGCAAAGAACCCGGTACGGTCCTGGAAACGCGCGGCGAAGGGCCTTTGATCCAGGCCGGGGCCGGCGCACTTCGTTTGCTGGAGGTCCAGCCCGAGGGCCGCAAGCCGATGAGCGGCAGCGCGTTCCTGTGCGGAAATAAGATCAGAGCCGGGGACCTGCTGTAATCTTCATGGACGCTCGATGACATCGCCTGGAGTTACGCGTCCAAGACTTGTCTTGTCAAATAAAACACATGACGTTCAACATTAACCAGCAGCTTTTTGGCTTCTCCCGCCTGTTCCTGTGCCAGAAGAATTTCTAAAAAATATTGGTGTCTATCAGGAGTGATGCTAAGATAAGCCAGTTTTACATCCTGAACGGCGGCGGAGGCCCGCCGCCCTCCATAAAACACAAGCGTTTCCCTCCTGGAGGGCGGGCGGCCTCGACCGCCGCAAGCTTATCTGAGCGCCATTTGTGTCTATCAGCGCTTTCACGGCCTGGCGACCCGCCATTCGGACAATTGATGCTGAAGCTCCACGGATTTATATTTATCCCGTAATGTTCGAAGCGCGCCAGCCCATGCAAAAGAGAGTTTTCGTCCACGCTTTTTTGAGCGCTTTTCAAGCAAAAACAATGCAAAATCCTCCACCTCTTTTTGAATGTCGGGTGGCAAATCAATGATATTATTGACTGATGTCGTTTTCATGCCTATTACCCTAGCATAATAACCGAATGAATCAATCTCTTTTCTCCCGGAGCACGAGCGCGGTGCGGGAAGGCAGATAGACTTTTACCTGGACGCGTTCATGCCGATCCACCCTGGCGATATAAGACTGATTCGGCGCAACGCGGCCGTGGCCGCCGAAAGCGGTTGAATCGGTGTCCAGCGCCAGACGATATTCCTTCGCGAAAGCCGCGATGGCGTAGTCGGTGTATGACTTATCGGGATGGAAATTAAAGATAAAGATCAGGCCGGCCCTTTGAAAAGCGAGCACCTTGTCGTCGCAATGTTCAACCACCAACCGCACGTTCCTGTCCTCAAGCAACCCGGCCGCCCTGGCCAGTTCAATCATGGCCCGGTCAAAGTCGGCGAGAAAGTGATAGACAAGATGCTGGTCGTCGCGCAGATGCCACTGGCGGCGGGCGTAATGATATGACCAGTTATTGCCCACGCGCGGGAAATCAATCCATTCCGGATGGCCGAACTCGTTGCCCATGAAATTGAGGTAGCCGTAGCCGGCCGTCGCGAGGGTCGTCAGGCGGATCATTTTATGCAGGGCGATTCCCCGGTCAACCCGCAGGTTGCGCCGGTCCACCGCCATTTGATCATACATGTCGCGCTCAATGAGACGGAAAATAAGCGTCTGGTCGCCGACCAGGGCCTGGTCATGCGACTCGGCATAGGAGATTGTTTTCTCGTCATGGCGCCGGTTGGTCAATTCATGCCAGAGGGTCCCGACGTGCCAGTCCTCGTCGCGGATATCCTTGGTGAGCTTGATCCAGTAATCCGGGATGCCCATCGCCAGGCGGTAGTCGAAGCCGACGCCCCCGGCGGCGCGCGGCGCGGCCAGGCCCGGCATGCCGCTCATGTCCTCGGCCACCGTCATCGCGTCCGGCCGCACCTCATGGATCACCTTGTTGGCCAGCGTCAGGTAAACCAGCGCCTGCTCATCCACGCTGCCGTCAAAATAATCGTCATACGACGTGAAAGCCTTCCCTAGTCCGTGATGGTGATAGAGCATGCTGGTGATGCCGTCAAAGCGGAAACCGTCAAAGTTATATTCATCCAGCCAGAACCGGCAATTGGAAAGCAGGAAATGGAGCACCTGCGGTTTGCCGTAGTCAAAACAGCGCGAATCCCACAGCTCATGGACCCCGCGCGGCCCGTCATGGAAATACTGGTAAAGCGTGCCGTCAAACCGGCTCAATCCTTCCACCTCGTTGCGCACGGCATGGGAATGAATCAAGTCCATGATCACGCTGATCCCGGCGGAGTGGCACTCGTCAACCAGCGCCTTGAGTTCCTCCGGCGTGCCGAAACGCGAAGAGGCGGCGAAGAAGTTGGCGATGTGGTAGCCGAACGACCCGTAATAGGGATGCTCCTGGATCGCCATGAACTGGATCGTGTTGTAGCCGGCGGCGATTATGCGCGGCAGGACTTTTTCCCTGAATTCGCCGTAAGTCCCGACCTTGCCCTCCTCCTGCGCCATGCCGACATGGGCCTCATAAACAAGCGGCGCTTCGGGCGCGCGGCGGAAATTTTTGTTTTTCCATTCGTAGGGAAGCGGCGGCGCCCAGACCTGGGCGTTGAATATCTTGGTGGCATCATCCTGGACAACCCGGCGGGCATAAGCGGGGATGCGGTCGCCCTCCCCGCCCGGCCAGTGCAGGTGCAGGCGGTAAAGGGC
>CAYYWX010000061.1:0-6991 GCA_964475405.1 uncultured Verrucomicrobiota bacterium | reverse complement strand
GACGGAAGCCGGCAGGCGCAATTCCCAGACGCCCTCCGTGCCGATTGAAGAAAACCAACAGTCTTCACGTTCCTGCCAGCCGGAGAAAGACCCCACCAGGCGCATCTTGCCGGCGTTCGGCGCCCATTCCCGCAGGATCCATTGGTTGTCCCGGAAATGAAGGCCGAAATATTCATGCCCCGCGGCAAAATCAGCCAGGGACGTTTTCCCGCCGGTCAACCGCTGCTCGGTTTCAGCGCAAGCCCCTATCCGATGAATGATTTTCCCGGCATACGACTGGAGATAAGGGTCGTCGCGCACGATCGCCGGCCGAGTGTCATTGGATGCCGCACGGCCCGCGCATGCATTATTTTTTAGATTTTGTTCCATGCTGAGATCAAACCTTTTTCCCCACCAACGATCTACGCGCGACGCAACAAAGACATCTTACGACTGCACGAGCGGCCTGGCAAGCATTCGCTCGTAGATTTTAATATAAGCGGCGGCGGTGGCGGAATGCGTGAAACGGAGTGAACTCTCCCGCATGATCCGCGCCAGGTGCCGTTCGCGCTCCGGCTTCGGCAGTTTATAAAACGCCACGGCCCGGTCCATCGCCCGGAAAAGCCCCTCCCCGTCATAATCCTTGAATAAAAACCCGTTCCCCGTGCCGGCCTTGAGATCAAGCTGGTCAATCGTGTCGTGAATTCCGCCCGTGTCGCGCGCCACCGGCAGGCTGCCGTATTTGCAGCTGATCATCTGCGGCAGGCCGCATGGCTCAAAGAGCGAGGGCATCAGGACAAAATCGGACGCGGCGTAAGCCAGGCGCGACAAATCCTCGCTGAAATTGCAGACCGCCGCGTTTTTTTGAAGTTTGTGTCTGGCGACAAGCTCGTGAAAACGCTGCTGATATTCGCCGTTGGCAACGAAAACCAGCTGCAGGCCGCCATCGCCATGGCGCTTGATCAATTGGGGCAGGATATCCGCCAGCAGGGAGCAACCCTTCTGGTGCGGATCAAGCCGCGAGGGCCAGAAAAAGAGCGGCGCCGACGACGGCTTCAGGTTGAGTTTTCTTTGCAAAGTTTTCTTGTTTTGCGCCTTGCCGGCCAGGCAATCGTCCGCCGTGAAATTCCGGTTCAGAGCCCGGTCGGACGCCGGATTGTAGGACGGATTCGGGGCGTTCAGGATGCCGGCGGCGCATCCGGCGTTATTCTTGGCGGCAATTTCACGGCATAAGCGCGAATCAACAAAATCAAAACGGTTTTCGGCCATTTCCCGCAAAAACTCCGGGCTGACGGTATTGATGAAATGGGCGGCGAATATCCCGCTGATCAGGAAATTGACCGGGTTGGCGGCGCGGCTTTCGTCATAGGCGGCGGGGAAGCGCTGATAGTAGAGGTATTGCCAGAACTCGGCGGCGTCAATGCCGCTGTCTTCAATCTGGGCGAGCGTGCCCTCCAGGGAATGGATGTTATGGACGGTAAAGAGGCAGGGAATTTGAAGCCGCCGGGCGAAGGCGGGAACGAGGCCGGTCATCCAGTCGTTGCAATGAATAATATCCGGCCGGACACGCGGGATGATATTATTGATCACCTCGCGCTGGAAAGCCAGGGCCAGCTTCGGGGTTTCCTCCTCATGCGGGCTGTAGACATTGGAGCGGTAATAAAATATCCGGTCCTCGGCAAGATGGATCCGCTCGTCGGGCAGCTTTGTCTTGTAGGCGCGCAACTCCTCGCTGATGAACCGCCCGATGTTGAAATTAAACATCTGGCGGTAATGGGGCAATGCCACATGGATATCGGCGCCCTGCTCGAACAGGGCGCTGGCAAGCGCGGAAGTTACATCGGCCAAGCCGCCCGCCTTGGCGGCGAGGTAATTGGCCATGTTGCCCATGCCGGGCGGCAGGTAGGTGATTTCCGGCGTGACGATCAGGACACGCGGGGAAAGCGCCTTATTCAACTTTTTTCACGCTGTTGAGCGTGCCCAGGGAATTGCGCGTCCAATCCTGGCATTCCGGATCAACAACCCAATTGTTGTTAATGACGAATTTATACTCGTAATCGCCCTTGGGAAGCATGAGGGTAATGGTGTATTTGCCGTTGCGGCGGGTGTCTTTCATCTGGTGCCGCTGGGGATCCCAGTTATTAAATGAGCCGGCCAGGAAAACCTTGTCGCTCGGATTGGCCGACACGCTGAAAGTAACTCTCTTGGATACCGGTTCGGTCTTGGTCAATTTCATTCCTTTTTTCATGATCACCTCCACTTATTATGCCTCTAACTTTCTTCTGTTTTAATTCCTTATAACATCTTTTTCATGCATTGCAAGCCATTTGTATTATTTTTTTATAATCTGACCGAATTGGCTTCAAATTTCTTGACAATTGACCGGATCATGAACATGATATTGTTGTTTTTGAAAACACAAAAGGGGCCGTTAACTCAGTGGAAGAGTGCTATCCTCACACGGTAGATGTCGCAGGTTCAAGCCCTGCACGGCCCACCACCCTACCCTGCTTTAAGACAAGCATTTACACAGCTAGCCTGTGCTTCATCGTTTTTGCTTGTTGAGTTACTGGCCACTTTACTGGCCACTTTTTGACTGGATTGCTTATTTGCTATATCAACGAACCGCTCCGCCAGTTCTTCCACCATCTGCCGGTGATATTCGGAATTATTGGTAATATAACGCTGCGTAGTCCTCGTGGTGGTATGACCCATTAGATGCCCCAAAATCGTCGGATTGGTCCTGTTCTCGGCCATTCCGGTAGCAAACGTATGCCTTAACGCATAAGGTGGACGAATAGGCACTTCTGCACGCTTACAGAGCCGTTCAAAACGATTTCTGAAACTCCCAGCAGTATAAGAGTCGCCGTTACCGTTCATGAATATCATTTTGCTTTTGGGTTGTGCATGCAATCGACGGATCAGAATTTGCTCGGCTGATGTACTTAAAGGTACACTGCGCGGCTGGGGTATTTTAGTGCTTCCGGCAGTTTTATGCTGTTCAAGGACGATGCAATATCCGTTTTCCGTGTGGTGAATATGATTTTTTTCAAGTGCACGTAATTCCTGTGGCCGTAGTCCGGTTAATAATCCGAACAACAGCATGTCCCGGAAGTCATCCGGAGCCTTTGCTAATAAAGCCTTTGTTTCCTCGTCGGTGAACCGTTTGGTTTCAGACGGATACACGGTAATAGGAGGAAATCTCCTGATAGGATTATCACATAGTTCCATTTCCTCTCCCCACCGTAGCATGGCCTTGGTATGACGTAGATATTCATTTCCGCCATTCCGGCCTTTACTATGGTTCTGTTTGGCCCATGTGTAAAAATCATCCATCGTCTTACGGGTCAACCCCGACACCATACCGGGGCCAACGTATTTAACAAACGCGTTACAATAATGCCTACGAACCAGATAGGTGCCATCTGAACGATTCGCTTGGACCCAGGCAAGGTGCTTGTGGGCCAATTCCTCGATCCGTATGTCCTTCCTACCGTCTGAAGCAACCACATGAGTGGTCAACTCGGCGGTTAACGGCACTTTGCCATTCAGCAGATCATCTTTAAACTGTTGCAGGGCTTCCAGGGATTCCTCACGATTAGCGCCGAACCATTTACGTTCCCGGCGATTTTTATGTTGAAACCTGGTGAAGTATTGCTTGATTTCACGATCATATTTTAACCGAAGTTTTATCATGACTTATCTTCCTTTCCGTTAAATGTTTTGATTCGATCACTTCGCGAGGTAATGATGGCAACCTCTTCTGTTTGCGAAGCGAAGTCGTTTTTAATGTTCCGTAATGCCCATGCAGGAACATTTCGATATCCGATTCCAGTAATAAAATCTTCGCACCGATCCTGATAACGTGTAGCTCGCCCTTGTAAATCAACCTGCGCAAGGACGTCTCGCCCATTCTTAAAACCTTCGCCGCTTCCTTGATGGTCAGCTTGCCCGCTGTCAGCAGATCGTTTTTTTGGCCATTACTGGGATGAATAGTACTGTTTTGTTGCGCCTGTCCCAAATTCGCACAGGCGTTTTTTAATGTTTCCGACATACTGTAAAATCCTTTTCATAAAATCATTCTCCAAATAGTTGCCTGCACCACCAGGCGCAGGGCTTAAGTTTGTGTTTAAGTGTTTGAGTAAACGGCAAATTGTATTGAGTATCGTTTTTATGTTTTGGCCATTTTCGATGCGGGAAGTATCCCAGGGTGAAAATTAGCCAATGTTTTTAAATTTCAACTGTCGTGTAAATTATTGAATGCACTGTCATGATTTTTAGATTTCACATCTCGCATAGCTTGGACCGCAGTTTCATGCGCGTTGGTGAAGTGTATTTTCGGAAAGTTTTCATCAGATTCTGGCTCTTCCGCGATTAGCGCCGAGCTAACCGCGGGAACTGACGGTTTAATCTGTAACATCTTCGGCAGGCGGACAAATAGCCCGCCGGTACGTTCAAGACGGTTGAACATTGCGTCCCCAATAGTGCCGCCATACCGTTTAACTAATTCTGCCGGAGTCGTATTCATTGTAATTACAGTCGGCAATCGCCTTTGGCATAAGCGGTTGTCGATCAGCGAATATAAATGGGAGCCCCATGCTTCATGGGAAGAGCATTTGTCCAGATCATCCAAAACAGCGAAAAACACCGTTTGATGATGATAATTGATTGCAGGTTCATTCTGTTTCCATTGATCAGGCAGCTGGGCACCATTGATCCAGCAGTAATTGTCTGCAGTTCCAGCCTCAACAGCATCTGAATAGCTTTTGCGTTCATCAACATTGAAAGCAATTTCATTCCATATATGGCCTGCATCTCACCGGCATTGAGGCGATGATGAAATAGTCGTATAGGGGTATCGTGTGATGCCCCTTTTTTATGTATTCAACATACCGAATTTTACTGGCCACTTACTGGCCACTTTTTTACTGGAAATGGCAAACATGGTAAAATTGGCGAAATTGAATAGGCTGCTTAACTCATTGAATGGTTGACAAATACAATGAAATCAAAGTCATGTGATAAATCTTCAGTTTGACCTCACACGGTAGATGTCGCAGGTTCAAGCCCTGCACGGCCCACCACCCTACCCTGCTTTGCGGCAATCATTTACATAAGCAGGCGCTTCAACGGCGGCAAACGCCTTTTCAACGGGGACAACTTTGGGGACAACTTTTGTCGCCATTTTGTCGCCGGCAAGGGTGCTAAACCGATCCGCCAAGCGATCCATGGCCGTTTGCTGATACTCAAAATTATTGGCGATATAACGCTGCGTAGTCCGTAATGTTGAATGCCCCATCAACTGGCCGATGATTGTCATGTTTGTGTTATCGCCGGCCAGATTCGTGGCAAAGGTGTGCCGCAAAGCATACGGGGGGCGTTTAGAAACCTTCGCTTTAGTGCATAACCGGTGTAGCCGTGCGCGAAAGCTTCCAGCGCTAACGGGCGGCAGTATGCGAGTTGGTATGGCAAGACCAAGTTCCAGCAGGAACTGGCACGCAACCGGATCCAGCATATCCGCAGCAGACCGCACCACCCGCAAACCCTGGGCAAGATCGAACGGTTCTGGAAGACGATCTGGGAAGAGTTCCTGAACAGGGCGCGTTTTACGACCTTCGAGGAGGCGCGGGAACGCATACGCTGGTGGGTGCAGTATTACAACCACCAGCGGCCGCACCAGGGACTGGACGGGTTGTGCCCGGCGGACCGGTATTACCGGATCGAACAGGCTGTGCGCTCGGAGATGGAAAAAGGGATTGCGGAGAACGTGCGGGAACTGGCATTGCACGGCAAACCACAGACGCCTTTCTACATGGTTGGGCGTAATTGTCGTCAGTGGGGAATTCTAATTGTCGTCACGAGGAAGAATAATTGTCGCTGGACAAAAGGTCCTCAATTCTTCTGCCGTGCTTTTAAGAAGTGGTGCAAACGAAAAAACATCAGGCCACGTTACGGCGCGGTCGGGCAATACGGTTCCATCGCCGTTATCGAACGCTTCATCCGTTCGATGAAATCTGAATGCACTCGGCGGATAATGGTTCCACTCCGCCTTGCCGACTTCCGCCAAGAACTGGCTCTTTACCTGGCTTGGTATAATGAGGTTCGCCCCCATCAGGGCATCAAAGGTAAAACACCCAATGAACTTTACCATAGCATTTCCCATGCCACACCCAAAATCAATATCCACGATTCCAACCTAAAACTACACGTGGCCTATATGCACCACAGACCGCACCTTCCTATCGTTGCCTTGAAGATTGCGGCCTGAGTTAAGGCGATCTATTGTTTCTTTAGTTAGTCACGGGGTGGTCTATTCATCCATCGTATTTTGACAATCCCGCTACGTTTTCGACCGCCAATAACTGAGCCGCCTAATCCATTCTGCGAGTCTTGCATGATCATGTAATCGCCATTCCAATTCACAGAACCCACGTTGCCTTCGGGATAGGTGATGTTTACGCGAATATTGCCGTCATAATCACCCTGATATGCAATTGTCGTCGTGTCCCAGCCGTTTGTCGCAGGCCGCATCAAGGAGGTCAGATACCCGCTTGCGTTATATCCATACTTGAAGGTCTGGTCGGCCATGTCGGTGACCGTTTCAAGTAAGCCGTTTGTCGTATAAGTGAACTGAGCGCTTCGGTTAAAAGGATCCGATATTTGAGTGAGTAAACCATTGGCCGTATAGGAGAACAGGAATTCTTTATTGTCCGCCGTGGTAACGACGCTGAGCAGATTATTGGAATAACCGAGGGTCATTTCCTTCTCATCATTGCCGATGATTTTTACCAGACGGTACCGCGTCCCGCTGCCGTCGGGCTCAAACTCGTAACCGTCACGAGCACTCCAGGAAGCGTAAGCGGGTAAAAGACCGTGAGCATCAGGACCCGCGGGACGATTAACACCACCACAACCGCCGCACGAAGCGCATCCCGATGCGCCTGAATTTTCCGCCGATAAATTTTCCCATCTGGTCTGACGAACAACAATGTTGGATCCGGCCCATTCCATC
>CAYYWX010000060.1:0-23879 GCA_964475405.1 uncultured Verrucomicrobiota bacterium | reverse complement strand
GGCCGAATGCGGGTGCGCCGCGCGAAGCATCAGACTCGATTCTATGCAAGCGCGGGAAACCCGCAAGCGGCCTAAGATCGCCGCCGTCTTTTTCGAACCAAATTCGACACACTATTGGGTGGAAGCATTAATAATTTGGGTTGCGGGCATAGCCCGCGTTGGACTGTAGGCTATTGGCCGACGGTGTTGCGATAGGCAAGATAGTCGGCGTAGAGTTTCCGGGCCCCGGGAACACCCAGCGGCCTCGGGCTGCCGGGTTTATCCATCAGGCCGTGGACCTGGTAACAAAGAATCTTTTCCACGTAAGCGCATTCGTTCGCGAGCTGTTTTTTTATGCGCTCGATATCCGCGGGAATAAGGCCGGACTTGTAAACTTCGCCCTCAAATTCAAACACCTCCAGGTCCGTCCATAGCTTGATCCCGGCCCGGGAGTGGATCTCGCTCAAATTTTTATACATGGCAGTCGTGTCTTCCGGCTTTCTCCACCTCACGCCGATGCTGTCCTGGTAGGCGAATATGTCCGCCCCGAGCCTTTTCAACTGGGTCAGGTATTTTTCATCGTTCGGCGGCTGCCCGGTGACGAACGGGGCGATCAGGATCGGTTTCCTGGATATTCCTTTTATATGCCCTGAA
This sequence comes from uncultured Verrucomicrobiota bacterium, assembly GCA_964475405.1. Classification (GTDB taxonomy): domain Bacteria; phylum Verrucomicrobiota; class Kiritimatiellia; order JAAZAB01; family JAAZAB01; genus JAQUQV01. The sequence goes on along the minus strand of CAYYWX010000060.1, from coordinate 23,246 downwards.
ATTTTTTCCAGCCGGTCAACGCACTTGTCGTCAAAATACACCCTGATCCCGCTTTCATAGAGCAGGTACCAGCCCTTGAACGACTTGAAAGCGCCGTAGTTGTCGTTTAATTCCCTGATGACCTCCGCCGATTTTTCAACCTGCCAGTCCTCGGTCGGAAAATCCACGCCCTGCTCGGTTACCCACCCGACGCTGACAAAAACATCCATATTGAGCTCGCCGGCCTGTTCCAGCACCGAGCGCAGTGGGTCGGCGACGGCAATTTCGTATTTCGGGAATATTTCGGACTTATAAAAAGCCTTGCCGTGGAGCGCCACCGACATGATGACAACCGTGTCCATGCCCAGCTCGCTCAACTCCCGGATCTTTAATTTCCAATCCTCATCGGTAAAGAGCGCGGCCTTGTCGGACCAGTATTTCCCGTCGAAATGGGAGTGGTGCTTGAAATCGAAGAACGACCCGGTAATTATCGGCTTTGTCATTTTTCCCCTTTTAAATTAAAGCTCGGCGCAGTGAGAGACGCGTCGGCGTTTTTAGTCGAATAACATCATAATGTCAAAAATTATTCGAACCGATCTCAAGAAAGTTGTTGAAAAGGGTGTAAGACAAAATTTTGGGTATTTTGCGGTAAACAGATACAAATCTGACCCACCCCGCCCGAAGGGCACCCCTCCCGAGAGGGGATCGTAAGCTCCTGGCCCAGAACTTCTTCAGTTCCCCTCCTTGGGAGGGGTGGCCCGCCTACATCGCTATGCGAAGCATTGCGGGCAAGCCATAGGCCGGGGTGGGTGTTATCTGGATTGATCGAAGAATTTGTCTTACACCCACATGGCGCATTATTGAATATGAAGAGTTGAACTCAGGGATCTGGAAGCTTAAAGTCAGGAATTGCCGGATGTATATCAAATGCATTTTGGAGCATATTTAACAACATAGCCTGAAACAAGGACGTTGATTACCGCGTCAGCGATATATCGGATATATCGGGTGTAGAGCAGAGCGAGGCCCGATGTCATCGTGGGGCGAATTTGGTTTCCGCCGGAGGCGGATTCGCAAAAGCAAGGCAATCCGCCGCTTCGGCGGACAAGGCTTGGGATGGATGTGGGTGCGCCGCGCGAAGCATTGGACTTAATTCCATGCAAGCGAGGCAAACCCGCAGACGGCCCAAGATCGCCGCCGCCTTTTGCGAACCAAATTCGCCACACTGCCGGGGTAGAGACATAATTGGGTTGCGGGCACAGACTGCGTTGGAAAAAAATGCGCGAAGAGCGCGAAACAAAGGAAAGGAAAATAAACAATGAAACATTGCATGGCAGTAATCGCGGCCGTGGCGGCCGTGCTCGGCCTGCAGGCGGCGTCCGTCCAAGCCGATGAGGCAACCGACACGGTGATCGCCAACCTGCAGAAAGCCCATAACGGCGAATTGAACGCCAAGGTCCGTTACCTTGAATTCGCCGTCAAGGCCGATGAGGAAGGCTACAAGTCCGTCGCCGCATTGTTCCGCGCCGCCGCGGACTCGGAAGCGATTCACGCGAAAAATTTCGCCGAGACGATCGTCAAGCTCGGCGCCGTGCCGAAAACGGAGATGGAAAAGCCGGTCGTCAAATCCACGAAGGAAAACCTGGAGGCGGCCGTGAAAGGCGAGACCGCCGAGAAGGACACGATCTATCCGGACTTTGCCAAGCAGGCCGGCGAGGCGAAGCAGGCGGGCGCCGCGATGAATTTCAAGGCTGCCATGGCGGCCGAGGCCGAGCACGCCAAGTTCTACCAGCAGGCGTTGGATAAAATGGATGACTGGAAGGCCGCCGGCAAGGAATTCGCCGTCTGCCAGGTTTGCGGTTACACCGTCATGGGCGAGCCGCCCCTGAAGTGCGTTATCTGCGCCTCGCCGCGCGAAAAGTTCAAGGTCATTAAATAAGAGGACTCAAGCGTCACCGGGTCGGATGATGACAATTCATCCGGCTCGGGGGGCGTTGCGGCAAAAGATGCTAAAGCGCGAAGCGTTCGTAATGAATGCGCTTGCGCGGAACTCCCAGCCCGGCCAGGATTGAACGCACGGCCTTCATCATCGGCGGCGGACCGCAAAGGTAGGCGTCGCGCTCGCGCAGGTCCGGGACCAGCCGCGCGATCCGGTCGCGGTCCAGTCTTCCTTTCTCGCCCGGCCAGGCGGGATCATCGCTCATGACCGGGACCACGCGCAGGCGGCCGGAGGATGAGCGCTCCAGTTCGTCCAGCTCCTGCGCGAACACCAGCGTTTTATGGTCGCGGTTGGCGTAGAGCAGGATGACGTCCCTGCCCATGGCGACAAATTCTTCCGCCAGGGAACGAATGGGCGTGATGCCGATCCCCCCGGCAATTAAAAGAATTTTTGACGAGGCGCAATGGCGGGCGGGGAAAATGCCGTGCGGCCCGTCAATGATGACCTGCGTTCCGGGCTTCAGGTCGGGAATGCGCCGCGTGAAGTCGCCCAGGCGCTTGATGGTCAGGCGGAGCTGTTTGCCGTCCGGCCGGCAGGACATCGAGAAGGGATGCTCCTCCCAGCGGAACCCCGGCGCCAGGAAACGGACCAGCATGAATTGTCCCGTCTCGACCGGGAAAGCGGACAAGTTCCGGCCGCTGATGTAAACCGAGGTCACGTCGCCGGCCTCGGGCGCGAGGCGCGCCACGGCAAAGCGCTGGCGGAAAAACACCCGGAGCGGACGGATTATCCGGTAGAAAATCAAATTGCCGAAAGTGAATACGTAAAGCGCGATCCAGTATCTTGCGAACCAGCGGTTGTCGGTCAGGTCGCTGCCCACGGCCAATTGGTGGCCGAACGCGAGCGCGATCGCGATATATATGGTCAGGTGGGTCGCGTACCAGGTTTCATAACGCAATTTTTTCAAAACCACCGCCACGGAAAACAGGATTGCGGCCAGGAAGATGCCAAGGGCAATCGCCGCCGCCAGCACGTCCTCCCAGTTCCGGAAGAAATCAAGCAGCTGGGCAAAAAAGCCGGTCCCGGCCTGCATGGCGTGCCCGGCCGTCACCAGGATCGGGTGGGCGACCAGCAGGACGACCAGCGAAAACCCGACGACGTGGTGCAGGCGCGTAAGCCGGTCCAGGCCGAACGCCCGCTCCACCCACTTGGCCCGGCCGACAAGCGTGACCTGCAGAAGGATGCTGAAGGCCGCCAGAAGTCCCGCCAGGCGGCCCCAGGCCAGGAGTTTCCCGAACGCCGCCCCGGTGAGCAGGTTGCCCAGCGGGTGGTTGACGTGGTACCAGGCCCAGAATCCGACTATGACCAGGACTTGGGAAAAAAGGAAAAAAAGCAAGATAAGTCCACGGTGTTTCATAAACGAAGATTCGCCTGTTTCCATAATACCTATCAACCTATTGCAATTCGCCGAAGCCTGCAAGTAAAAAAATATGGCATAACAAGGAGTACCCCGAATGATGCTAAGATAAACCCGTTTTCAAATCCCGAATGGCGGCGGAGGCCCGCCGCCCTCCATAAAACACAAGCGTTTCCCTCATGGAGGGCGGGCGGCCACGACCGCCGCAAGCTTATCTTAGCGTCATTCAGGAAACAGTGTGTAAAAAAATATAGTGGAGATTCGCGGATAAATAAGGTATGTTTCCTTCGTATAATTACATGATCAGCGGGAACATCAAAAGAGAAGCGGATTAACATGGGCCCCATGATAAATCACCAGCCCGGCCGGACGACTTTCCGGCTCGGAGCGTATGCGGCGGCGCATTGCATCACGATTAACGGCGCGGTGAAGGAAAAGGCAAATATCCCGGCCGGCAGCCTGATCCGCGACGAAACGGAAAAACTCAAGGCGGTGATATTGAGCCAGTTTGTTTTTGCCGATAAAAACAAATATTCACCGTCTTTTAAAACAACAGTTTTGGATGGCGCCCCGGTTACCCGGCTTAATCATGCCGTTCCCGGGAGCAGGGGAATGTTCTCCGCCCAGGCGCTCGCCATTTCGGGAATGCGGAACCTGGAGCCGGTCAAGGTCAATGGACGGAAAATCGGGTTTGTTTATGAGGATGACTGCGCGCGTTACTGCTTTCTCGGCAATGTCTTCGCGCGAAACGTCAAGGCCCCCCGCGGTAAACAGGCCGAAATGGTTTTTGAAACTTTGGCGAAGGCCCTGGAGCGGCATGAATTCAAGTTTACCGACACGGTCCGCACCTGGTTTTATAACGATCGCATTATTGACTGGTATGGCGAGTTCAACAAGGTCCGCACCGGGTTTTTCAATAAGACCGGCGTGTTTAAAAAGACCGTCCCGGCCAGTACCGGGATCGGCGCGGGCAATCCTTGCGGCGCCGCGTTGATCGGCAATTTGTTCGCCGTCCAGCCTAAAGACGGCCGGGTCAAAATCAGGGCCGTTCCGTCGCCCTTGCAGGAATCGGCCCTGGACTACAAAAGCTCCTTCAGCCGCGCCGTGGAGCTTGAATTTCCGGCCGGCCGCTGCCTGCTTGTTTCCGGCACGGCAAGCATCGACAAGGAGGGGGACACCGCTTTCACCGGGGACGTCCTGGCGCAGATTGCTCGAACGATGCGGGTCGTGGAAGCCCTGCTCAAGTCGCGCAAGATGGGCTGGAAAAATATTTTCCGGGGGATTGTTTATTTTAAGCGTCCGGGTTATCTCAAATATTTTAAGGCGTATTGCCGGAAGCATGAGATTCCCGGGTCAAACCTGGCGGTCGCATTTACCGATATGTGCCGTGACGACCTGCTTTTTGAAATAGAACTGGACGCGCTTGTTGCCAGGATAGAATGGCGCTAAGATAACTTGCGGCGGTCGTGGCCGCCCGCCCTCCAGGATGGAAACGCTTGTGTTTTATGGAGGGAGGCTGGCCACAGCCGCCGTTCGGGATGTGAAAACGGGCTTATCTTAGCATCATTATTGCCAGGGTATGATATTATGACCGACGGAAACTCAAGACCCCGCTTAAGCCGTCTCGAAATCCTGTTGGCAACCGTCCTGGTATTGATTATCGCCCTGTGTGTTTATTTCGCAAACCAGTCCGGCCGGCAGCGCTCGGAAGAGGCCTCCCGCGCCGGCGACTCTTCGCCGGGCACGGATGTTTTCCCGGCGGAGTCCGGCCCGGGGACCGACGGGGCCAATCGCGGCGAGACCGGGACAAATGCCGCGCTTGAATCTTCGGAATTCGGCGAAAGGTCGCGCGCGATCGCGCTCCCGGTCACGGGCGGCGCGACGAATGCGGCGGGCGCCGCGCTTTCCGGCAATGGCGCCGACGGAGTTGGCGGAAACCCTTCAACGAACTCAGCGGCCGGCAAGTTGACGGATGGAGAAAAAAAACCGCCCGCCACGGCCGCCGATATCCAGGCCGAGCTCCAGCGGATTGCCGGCTTGCCTTGGGGGCCGGACGCCGAAAAACAACTTCAAGCCGTCCTGGCGCAGTGGGCGGAAACCGATCCTGCCTCGGCCCTGGCATACGCGATGAACCTTGAAAGCCGGCGGGCCGGCTCCGCGGCGGTCGGCAAAATCCTGGATCAATGGGCCAAGCGCGATTTGTCGGCGGCTTACGAGTGGTTCAAGCAGAACCTCGCGACCAACCCGCAAATAGTTTCGGACGCGTTGCCCGGCCTGTTCGCCAAGATGGCCGCGGCCGATCCGGATATGGCCCTGTGCTGTGTCTGGCAACTGTCCCAGCAGGGCATGCGCGACCGCGCGCTCCGGACGGTTGTCAGCCAGATGATGGCGGGCGGCAAGCAGGACCAGATAATGCAGTATTTCAATACGTTGAGCGACGCCTCCTCGCAAAGCATGCTGGCGAACATAATCGTGGACCAGTGGGCCACGTATTATCCCGGGGAGACGGCCAACTGGATTGCCAACCTGTCCGATCCGGCGGTCCGTTACCGCGCGACCATGGCGCTCATATCCAAATGGGGCTATGACAACCCCGCCGATGCCGTTCAATGGGTGTCCGGCCTGCCGAAGGACCAGAACTGGGGAGCGGAAGTCAGCCGCATGGTTGATATCTGGGCAAAGGACTCCCCGGACAAGGCGGCCGCCTGGCTGCTGACGCTCTCTCCGCCGTCGGCGCAGCTTGACCCGGCCGTCCAGAGTTTTATATATACCGTGATGAATGCCAATCCCGAAGGGGCGATGATCTGGACCGATGCGATTTCCGACACGCAAAAACGCCATGGCCTGATGCAAAGAGTCGGCGCGGTCTGGATGAAAAAAGACCCGGAGCGCGCCTCGGTCTATATCCTTAATTCCGACTTGCCCGATTCGATAAAGAAAAGACTCTTGAGGATTCGCTGATGAACGTTTAGTGTTTTAACCATCGGGAACAGTAAAGAAAAACCAGAAAACAATGCGTCACCCTCCTACGCTCTGTGTCCGCATCAGGCGGACTTGAGCTATGGAGGGCACGCCTTGACGCACTACAACTGTAGCGCCGCACGGTGTGCGGCGAACTCGGGATACCCGGATTGCTCAAGGCAGGCGGAAAGGGAATAATATGAAACGCGAAGGCCGCAATCTTCCCCAGATCAAAGCCGCATTAATATTTTTCCTGGCATTTGCCGTTGGCCCGAACGCGCCTGCCGCCGATTTCCCCCAAGGTCTCATGCTGCACTTCAGTTTTGACCAGGCGGAAGGCAACGGCTCCATTCCCGACCGGACCGGACGCAACAGCAACGGCCGCTCCTTCGGCGTCAAATGGCTGCCCGCCGGCAAGCAGGGCGGAGGCTGTGAATTCATGGTGACCAACAGTTACATCCAGGTGACCAACAGCCCGGCTTTGAACATGACCCAGGCGACTTTCGCGGTATGGTTCAAGACTTCGCGGACGAATTCAGTCGGGCGCTACATCTTTGACAAGCAGCGGGATCACGGCTATGCCATGGGCATCTCCGGCGAATCGAGCGACAAGGGCAAACTGTGCGTCGCGGTCAACGGACATTACTGCCTCGGCGACGGCGTTGTCACGGATGGCGAGTGGTATCACGGCGCGGCGACCTTTGACGGCGAGAGCCTGAAACTGTATGTGGACGGTAAACTGCAAAAGCAGGTGGTCGCCCTGCGCGGGGATATTGGGGCCAACACCAACGACCTGACGATCGGCATGAACCGGTCCAACCCCGCGCCGCTGGATAAAGACCAGGCATTCGGCGGCGCGCTTGACGAGGTGATGATTTTCAACCACGCGTTGACTGAAGCGGAAGTCCAGGCCGTGATCGCGGCGGCGAAGCCGAAGTTCACCCAAAACCAGGTCACCCAGCGCCTGGCAATTCTCAAGGAGCTCTACGGCCGTGGATTGCTCCTGAAGGAATTCTACGACCGGAAGGTCAAGGAATGCGAAGTCTCGCCCTGAAATCTGTCCTCGCTGGAATAAAAGGAATTGAGTGATGATAAAACACCATATTTACGCGCTGTTGTGTTTGCTCATCATGATGCATCCCGCTGTTTCAAATGATAACGTGAATACAACAATAAAATTGGCAGAAACAAATCTTTTTGAAAAATACAATTCTCATATCTCTCGGAAAGATATTTGGTTCATGTTAATGATCAGCGAAAATTCAAAAATGATTAACGTTTATCTTGTGCCAACTAACATTATCGGCCGGGTTAACTTTGGTCAGGCGTTGGTAGCTGTCTGTGATCGCTCAAACACAAATGTTTCCGTGATCAGCGAGGAGCGTTATTGTCAGGTTGCGCTCTCAACAAATAGCATTTTATCAAAAGGATGTTTTCCGAAAGGTAAAGAGTTGCCATTTATAATAGAAGGGGATATTCATCCCGAGGACATGCTGTATATCGTTGATATGGTCCGCGATATGATAGAGAAAGGACTAACCATCGAAGAATACGTGAGCCTTGATGAAAAAAAGAAGCGAGAATATAACGGTCCTGTTATATATGATGAAGAAGAGCGTAATAATTTAATCATTACCAAAATACAAGGATACGTTGATAAAATGATTGTGACCGTAAACTCAAGTTTCGAACCTATGACGGGAATGTTTCTGGTCTATACTTTTATGAAGAAGAATAATATCTGGGTGTTAATAAGTAAAAAAACTGGCGTAAGGTAGTATTTCCTGTCCTGACCGTAAGCGATCCTGCTTTGTTCATGCGTGTAATATCCCGGACCAGTGCTAATCGCAAACAATCGTGTCAGGGCTTGGAGGCGGCCGGGGCATTGGTTTGTTTTGGCGGTTCGGTTGTTGATATTGGCGGGGCGTTGGTTTGCTTTGACGGTACGGTTATTGAGATTGCCGGGGCGTTGGTTTGCTTGGCCGGCTCGGTTGTTGAAATTGGCGTGGCATTTGTTTGTTTTGGAGGTTCGGTTTTTGAGATTGCCGGGGCGTTGGTTTGCTTTGGCGGTTCGGGTTTCGGTGGAGGAGGGGGCGGTGGCGGCGGATTGAAGACAAAGGCTTTCAATTCCTTCGCGGGAACGAGATGACGCCAGAGGAATGCCTGCATCCTGTCCTCCGCCGGGACTGCCGTGCGGACGATTTTCTGTCCCGCGTTCGTCGCCCAACCCTCAATGACCAGGTTGACCGGTTCCTTCGTCTCGGACAAACTGGTTTTCAAATTGATCCGCGCCAATTCCTGGGTCCCGCTCAAATTGCCGCCCCTTAATTCAAACCCGTTCGTCTCTCCCTTCAAGTTGAACTTGATCGTGCCGGCAAATCCGTCCTGCCGGCTGGCATAGACGGTGAGGGAGGCGGTGGCATTGCTGCGGATGCTGGCGCTGGAGGGCACAACCAGCAGCGAGAAATCGGATTGCGGCGCGCTGATCCGCAGGCGGTAGGCATGCTCCGCACTGCCGCCGTGCGCGGCGTCGCCCAGGTGAACATAGAAGACGCCGTTTGTCGGCAGTGTGACGCGGAGGTATGAATCCGCGTGGTGCGTGATCAGTCCCGAGCCGATATTTTCGTGGTCATCATTTAACGCCAGGCATTTGCCGGCGGCATCGGTCAGCTTGAGCACGGAATCCAGCGGCGATTCAAGCCGGCGCGCGTTGACTTCCGCGACAACCACGTCGCCGGCGCGGCCTTCAAACCGGAACACATCGCGGTCATTCGGCGAATCAATCCGCCCGTTGACGATAACGGGCAGGGTCACTTTTTGCGCGGTGGCCGGCGTGTTGTTCGGCTCATTTTCCAGGCATTCCGGCAGGGTGTCCATCGCGAAAGGCATCGGGTTGGAAAGGAAATCATTTTCGCCGCGGGCGGTGAGCGGATACACTCCCGGCGCCAGGCCGGTTGTGTCGGGCGCCAGGCCGCTCTCCAGGAGATTCCAGCCTTTCAGGGCGACGGTTGCCGGAGCGTCCACCCGTCCGCCCAGCGGGAAGATGCCGGTCACAAACGGCAGTTCGCCGGCGGTGATGCGATAGACAAAATCCTCGCGCCCGCGGTAGAGGGCGTCGTGGATCGCGAGAAAATATATGCCGTCCTCGGGGACTTCGTAAAGGATGACCGGCTCCGGGTTGAAGCGGTAGCCGCCGCTGTAGGCCACTTCCTTGCCTTTCGCGTCGCAAAGCACCAGCACGGGCTGGAACCAGCCGGGAACGGCGTCGGCCATGTACGGGATCAGCCTCCGCGCCTGGACGATTATCACCAGGCGCTGCCCGGCAAGGGCCTCGAAACGAAAACGGTCCACCGCGCCGGAAGAGATCTGGCCGTTCAGTGTGCATGGCAATTCAATGCATGCCTCGTCATCGTCCAGATTGCTTTGCGATCCAACGCCGTCCATTTTCATCATCGTCATCATCATTTCCTGGCCGCCTTGCTTTTCCGGGGCGCGTTTTTTACGGCGCAGGCTCTGCTCCTCCCTGCCGAGCACCTGCAGCGGACTGATTGGCGCCGGGGGCGCGGTGACTTCGGGCAACTGGCCGATGTAGAAAATGAGGGGATTTGACAACCCGCGCGGCGTCCCCAGCCTTATTTCCCGCTCGCCGGGCCTGGCGTCGGGGGCTATCGTGATTTCCACTGTGACAAGGTTGGCGATCGAAGCTTTGGCCGGCTGGTCAACATGGTCGCGAACGATCTTTTCAATCCTGGCGATCAGGTTCGTCACGCTTGCCTCCGGCTTCTGGGGCGGCGCGGGTTTCAACTCCTTGAGTTGTTCGTTCAGCACCCCCATCTCCTGCGATCCCATCTTCCGGTTGTATTCCACCACCCTGGCCTTGACGCCCGTGCCGGAGACAAACGCGTTGCTGACGCCTTCCAGGCCCTGTCCGCCAAGCGTGACCTGGAATATTGCGCCCTGTTGGCCGCCGGCGGGATATACAAACCCGATATAGGCCGCTTGCTGCGCCTGCCCGGTCGCAACGAATGCCAGCAAGACGGCCAGTCCAAGAATTACATTCCAGTGATATTTTTTCATTAATCTTCCCGCTAACTGTTCCTTAATAGTGTGTCGAATTCGGTTCGAAAAAGGTTTCCTCCTTCGTCTCGCCACAACGGACTTCGGAGGACAAGTCGGCGATCTTTGGCCTTGTTTTTTCTCCACCGCTGGCGGATCCCTGGCCGAGCTCGGGCAGGCCGCCTGTGGCGGAGAATCCGGCTTCCCGCCGTCGTCTCGCCATGGGCGGACTATGGCGGGCAGGTCGCCGGAAACCGAATTCGTCACACGATTGCATCGGGCTTCGTTCAAAACTACGCCCGAGATTCAGCTCATAACTCAATGTTAGTTTTCAGCCGTATCTTTGAAATACTAACGGTTTTGATACTTAAGGACCTAACAGCCTAAAGCCTAAACAGCTACAGTCTTGGCGTCCAGGGGACGCACAGGGCATTAATCACATAATCTCCCTCAAGCGGCCGGCCGACTTCGCGCCGGTCTCGTTGGGTGACAGCACGCGGGCATCATAGCCCATGGGATGGGGGAGCTTGGTGTCGGGGTCAATGCCGGCCAGTTCATAAATGCTGCCGAGGAGGTCAATCGGGTACACGGGCCGCTCCAGCACTTCCTCGCCTTTCGCGTCCGAGGAGCCGACAATATGGCCGCCCTTGAATCCGCCGCCGGCGACCAGGACCGAGAAAACATTTCCATAGTGGTTACGCCCGCCGTTCCAGGGCGGTTGCCAGTCGACCTTCGGCGTCCGGCCGAACTCGCCGCAGCACCAGACGATGGTGCTGTCCAGCAGGCCGTGGTCCGACAAATCCTGCAACAGCATCGCCAGGCCCTGGTCCAGCTGCGGACATTGCCGGCGCATGGTCTGGAAATGGTTGGAATGCGTGTCCCATCCGCCGGGGTAGTTGATCGTGACGTAGGGGACGCCGGCTTCCACCAGGCGCCGCGCCACGAGGCAGTCCTGCCCGAACGTGTGGCGGCCGTAGCTGTTTCTTAATTCCGGTTTTTCCTTGGAGAGGTCGAAAATGTCCTTGCCTTTGCCCAGGATCAGGTCATAGGCCTGCTTCTCGGCGTCCTCGGCGAGTGCCAGCTGCGGGTTGCCCGGCATGGCGTTGCCCATCGTGTTCATCTTGTGGAGGAAATCGCGCCGGGCGTTCTGTCGCTCGTCGGTGATGCCCCGGGCGGTGACGCCTTCCACCTCAAAGCGGTTCGCGTTCGGATCTCCGCCCGTGGCGAAGGGCTTGTACTTTGACCCCAGGAAACCCGATTCGGAAAATCTGCCCTGCGGCTGGGTCAGCACCACGTAGGGCGGAATGATCCCCTTGTATCCGGCGTTGTAACCCTTGAAGAACGCGAACACGGCGCCGATGGAGGGGTAGGCCAGTCGCTCGCCGGGCATGTGCCCGGTCTGCATCATGTAGGCCGCCGTTTCGTGGCCGTTGTTGCGATGGGTCATGCTGCGGATGATGGAATATTTGTCGGCCTGCTTTGCCAGGGCGGGAAACAATTCGCCCAGCTGGATCCCGCTGACGTTGGTCTGGATCACGGCCTTGAACTGGCCGGTGTAGTCGTAGCCCGCGTCAGGTTTCGGGTCCCAGGTGTCCGAGTGCGACATGCCGCCCCACAGGAAAACCTGGATGACCGACCTGGCCTTGGGCGTGGCCGGGATCGCGGCCGGCTGCGTGTCGATTGCCAGCGAATCAAAACCCAGCCGGTCAACCAGCAGCAGCCCGGTTATGCCGATCAGGCCGCGGCGCAGGGCCTCGCGCCTGGAAATGGGCGTGCCGGGCATTTTTGCCGAATCAAATTCAGGCGAACCATTATGATTTTGTTTTGAGTTCATATTTTCATCCGCTTTCCAGCGCGGCAACAGAGTGCCGCGGCTACAAAGGAAAATGTAGCCGCCTCACTCAGTTGAGGCGTCCGTAACATTTGCCGTCTTTGGTGGTTAATTGGTCCGGTCATGTTGCACACCATTCAATGCCGGTAAAGAAATTCTTCGCTGTTGATCAGCGCCCAGACCAGGTCAATCCACACGTCGCGTCCTTTCACCACTCCCGACTTGGAATAGGCGTCCACGTTCTTTATTTCCTCCGGCGTCGGGAAGCGCGAAAGAACGGCCAGGTAAATATCCTCCGTGATCTCCTGCGGCTTGCGCTTGGAACCGATGATCGCCTTGAGCTTCGGGCTTTCTTCAAGCTTGCGCTGGATATGGCTTGAATTCAGCATGTGCATCAGCTGGATGGGCATCGGACGGTTGGCGCGTTCGTTTTCCATGCCGGTGGCGCGCGCCGGCCGGCCGAACAATTCCAGGAAGGGACTGGTGATGCTGCCGTCCGGCAATGTGATCGCGGGCTTGTTGTCCGGAATGAAGGTGAACGGCTCCGGGATGGCGCTCGTGTACAAATCCGAAGTCCCGGTGATCTGGTTGATGGCGTCAATCAACACTTCCGCGTCCAGCCGGCGCAACGGATAGAACGCGAAATTGGCCTCTGCCCGGGGATGCTCGGGCTTGGGGATGATGGAGGAAAACTGGTATGTCCTTGAGTTCAGTATCAGCCGGTAGATGTGTTTCAGGTCGTAATGGGAGGCGACCAGTTCCTTCTGCAAGTAGTCCAGCAGGGCGGGATTGCTTGGCAAGTTGTCAGGCCGGATGTCGTCCGGCTCCTGGATAATGCCGCGTCCCAGCAGCCAGGACCAGATGCGGTTCACGATGTTGGCCGTAAACCAGCGATTCTTCGGGGTGATCAGCCAGTCGGCGAATATTTCCCGCGGATCCTTGTCCGGTGATAATTTTCTAACCCTTGTTCCATCCGGGAAGATCGCCTCTTGCGGCACTTTCTTGACTGGTTTCCTGGCCGCCGCCTGCGTCGTGGCATTGGTGGCGGCCGGATTGGACACGATGTTGGTCGCCGGTTGCGCGACGGCATTCGTGATAGGTTTGGATACGTTGTTGGTTGCCGCTTGCGCGACGGCATTCGTGACTTGTTTGCTTATATTGCTGGATGCAATTTGCGCGACGGCGTTGGTGGTCGGCTTGGTTACGATGTTGGTCGTCAGTTGTGCCACGGCATTGGTGACTTGTTTGTTTATGCTGTTGGTTGCCGCTTGCGCGATGGCATTGGTGGCCGGCTTGGTCACGATGTTCGTGGATGTTTGCGCGACGGCGTTCGTGACGGGCTTGGCAACGTTACCGGCAATGATCGGCACATCATCCTTGTCCGGATCCCAGAAAACGATTTCTTCCTTCCACTCCCTGGTGGGCTTGTAACTGATCTGCGAGAAAAAGACCGCCATGCCGGGCAGGTAGCGCTTCGGCCAGAGCTCGGCCCGCGAGCCCATGAAAGTCAGGGCCACGGTGGTCGCAATGCCTTCCGGGGTCTTGTCCTGCATCGCGCGGTAAAAGTTGACCGGCCCGACGCGGAAATTGCTGCCGTTGGCCGTGAGCATCTCGCGCACGAACTGGTCATACGGCTTGTTGTCCCGGATGGAGGTCCGGATCCAGTGGTGATACGCCTGCGCCGCGTTGGGCCAGAGGTTGATGGGGAACTCCGCCTTGACCCTCAGCAGGTCGCCCCATTTCATCGCCCAGTAATCGGCGAACTCCTCCCGCTCCAGCAGGCGGTCAACCAGGGCGCTGCGCTTGTCAGGGGACTCGTCCCGGATGAAATCGCGCGCCTCCTGCGCGGTAGGGAGCGTGCCGATCGCGTCCAGGTAGGCGCGGCGGACGAACACTGCGTCGGAGCAGATGACGGGATGGATTCCGAGCTTGGCCAGTTTGCGCTGGACGATTTTGTCAAGCGGGGTTTCCGGGGTGGCGCAGGCGGGACTTTCAAAAATGTTTTGTCCCGGCTCCGGCGCCGCGATTCCACCCAGGGCCGCCAGGAAGAGCGCCGCCGAAATCAATAAAGTTTTCATGCCGCATTTCCCCCGTCAATTTTCGCAGAGCAGCACTGCCATCCCGCAACAGGTTTCTTGATGCTTCTTTCCATTAGTGTGGCGAATTTGGTTCGCAAAAGGCCTATTGCCCAAATCAAATCCAGCCTTCACGCTAAAGCGTAGGTCGGCTACAGAAGAAATATTGGGCTTTTTTCTGTAGCCTGGTAGTTGACCCCGGTTTTTTGCATTATCTGTATTTGGGCAACAGGCCCTTGAAAGTTGAATGTTGGACGTTGAATGTTTTCTTAATCTAATACGGGCTATGCCCGCAACCCAAGCTCGCCGCACACCGTGCGGCGCTACAGTTGTAGTGCGTCACGGTGTGACGCATTGAGCCCGACAACCTTGGCTGCCACCGATCTACTTGCTGATATCAGGAAGAGAAAAGGAAACTTCCGCCTGACCTTCCTTCGGCAACGGGACCTGTTTCGCCCCGACCGCCCAATGTCCATGGTCAAAGGCATAACAGGCGACGAGCGCCGGCGCGGAAGCGTTTGCCAGGGCGTTCTCAAATTCAAAGCGGTAACTGTTGTCACTATCAAGCCGCCCGCGCGTGAGGATGATTCCTCCGCCTTTGCGCGGCACATAGGCCCAGATTCCGCAGGGGAAAGAGGGCGACTTGGCCACCAGTGCCCGGATGGCATTCAGGTCAACGATCAAGCCGGGTCCCTTCAGCGAAGCGTCTTGACCGGCCGCGACCGGCAGGCGGACCAGCTTCACCGACCGGACTTCAAACTCCGCCGGCGCCCCTTTGGGATCGAAGAAGAGCACCAGCTCGGTGACCTTGCTCAGCGGCACGCCGTAGGCGAAAAAGAGCGGGAAATAAACCACGCCCTCGCCCTGGACGGCGGCCAGGCAGGTCATGGCAGCGCCTTTTTCCGGGGTGACTTTGATGCTCAATGTCCGGCGCGCGGCGTCCACGTTGGTCGCGGAGGATCCGTCCCCGCAGCGGTAACGGATTTCCACCATATCCCATCCATAAAGCGTTCCCAGGCGGCCGAGGGTCAGGCCGGGATAAACGGCGGTTCCTTTTTGAACGATGGCGCCGGCGGCGCTTTCCTTTTCAACGGAGCCGTCGTTGCCCTTCCAGTTGCGTTCGGGTTTGTTGACCATGATTTCCCGGCTGTCGGGTTCCGCCCGCGGAAAACGCAGGAGGGAGATGTCGTCAAAAATCAGGTCGGCCCTGGCCTTTATCTGACCCGTGAAAATTGTCATTGATTTCACCTTGCGCAGGTCAATGCCCCACTGCGACACGCCGGCGTGGGCCATCAAAGCGGTGGGCACTTCAATCATGTTGGCGCCCGGCTTTAATGCGATCCCTTCCAGGTTGAAGCGCGTCTTGTAACCGGCGCTGGAGGCGTCGTCAATGCGGAGGGAGACGCTCGTCTTGCCGCCCGCATTGGGGTTGAAGACGTTGAGCATCAGGCAGTCATAGCCTGACCAGTCTTGGGGGGTGTCAAATGTCTTGCTGATCCCGGGATACTCGTCCTCCGGCGATAATTCCGCGACGAGCGCCTTTTGGCCGTGCATAACGCCGCGTTCGGTCGTGTTGGTCAGCTTGACATGTTCGGCCGCGCTGAAGCCATCCAGCCCATCCTCGAAGTCGCCAATCCGCAGCGCCTCCGGAGCGGCCGTCTTTGTATCCGAGGGCTTGTCCGCGTCCGCGCCCCGCGCGTCTGGCGCCGATCCCACGGCCAGCATCATGCCGAGTGCCATGCAAGTGAATATGTTTGTTGCTGTGCGCCAGGTCATCATGTTTTTCTCCTGTCAGATTATATTCTTTTAATGCAAGCATAATACCTGATTCCGGAATCCATGACAAATGTAATCAGGTGACATTGGTCCCCGCTTTTTTTTTGGCCAACCCGCCTCAGGTGGAGGAAAGTTAGGTTTGACCACCTTGCTTGAAGATATTATTGTTGCCGGTGAATAAACGCTCAAATATTCACCTGGTGTTGTGTTCCGCTCGAATATGTATTTAATAGCATGTCATGCTGAGCTTGGCGAAGCATCTCGACAATAACGAGATTCCTCGCCTCGGCTCGGAATGACAAACTCGTGATTTTAAGGCGTTTTTCATTCTCATAAGTTCATTAAATTCAGTAGTGGGCAATTACAATCCATGACAAAAAAAATAATAATCCTGTCGGGCAGTCCAAAGAAAAACGGCAACACGGCAACGCTCGTGGACTGGTTCGCCGAGGGCGCGCGCTCAAAAGGCGCCCGGGTTGAGATCGTGCGCGCCGCTTCCTTGAAATTCAAATCCGCCGGCTGCACCTCCTGCCGCTCATGCCAGAAACTGGACAAATACGAATGCGTGATTGACGACGAAGCCAGGCCGGTCCTCGCCGGGATGGCCGGGGCGGATGTGATCGTCATGGCCACGCCCCTTTATTTCTTCAGCGCCAGCGCGCAGTTAAAGCTCGTCTTTGACCGGATGTTCTCGCTCTACAAATGGGACAACAAGGCCGGCACCATGAAGACCCCCTTGACCGGGAAGACGCTCGTCCTGATAGCCAGCGCCTTTGAGGATGTCGGCCTGGATGCCCTCCAGAAGCCGTTTGCCTTGACCGCCAAATACACCGGTATGAAATTCGCCTCGCTCCTTGTCCCGAATGCGGGTGTCTCGGGCGATATCAAAAAGAAGCCGGGGATCCGCGCGAAGGCGATCGCGCTTGGCAGGAAAGTTGCCTGACGTTACTTGCCTTTGCCGGCTGGTAAGGCCTCCGCGCTCATGAATTTCACGCACACCGGCGAACCGATTTCCACGACCTGGCCGGTGGGTTTCAATTTCCCGGTCCCAGGGTCCACGGAAAAGACAACCACGTTGTTGCTGTCCTGGTTGGCGGCCAGCAGCCACGCGCCGGCCGGGTCAAGGCCGAAGTTGCGCGGCATTTTGCCTTGGGTGGGTTCGTTCCCGATAAGCTCGAGCGTTCCTTTTGCCTGGTCAATCGCGAACACGGCGATCGTGTCATGGCCGCGATTGGAGCCATAGAGGAATTTTCCGTTCGGGTGAACCTGCACCTCGGCGGTGCTGTAGCCGGGCTTGACGCTCTTGCCCCCCGGCAGGGTTGAGACGTTCTGGATTTCACGCAGGACTCCCTGCCCGGGTTCGTAGCTGAAAGCGGTCACGGTGCAAAGCATTTCGTTGATGACGTATGCGAATTTTCCTGCCGGATGAAACGCCAGATGGCGCGGCCCGGAGCCGGGCGCGACTTTCGCGAAGGGCGGATCGTTGGGGGCCAGCGCGGCCTTTGCCGGGTCAAGTTTATAAACCAGAATTTTGTCAAGGCCGAGATCGGCCGCCAGGGCGAAACGGTTGTCGGGCGAGGGGTTGATGGAGTGCGCGTGCGGCCTGGCCTGGCGCGCCTGGTCCGCGCCGCTTCCCGCGTGCCGGATGAACGAAGAAGCCTCGCCGAGCGAGCCGTCGTTCCTGACCGGCAGGGCGGCGCAACTGCCTCCGCCGTAATTTGCCACGAGAACGCATTTTCCCGTGCGATCCACGCTCACATAACAAGGCCCGGCGTCCCCGCTGGATTGACGGTTGAGCAGGGTCAGTTTACCCGTTGTCCGGTCAATCAAAAAGGCGTTCACGCTGCCGTCACTGGCGGAACTTTCGCCGACGGCATAAAGATGCCGGCGATCGGGATGGATGGCAAGAAACGACGGGTTTCCCGTCTCAGCCGCCAGTTCCGGCGCGCTCAGTTTGCCGGTGGAGGCGTCAATCCGGCAGGTGTAGATGCCCTTGCTCCTGCCAGAAGAAGTATAGGTGCCGAAATAGATTATGTATGAATCTGAAGTCATGTTTTCTCCTTTAAGCAAATCAGACGACATCATGAAAAACAGGGAGACAAGAAGCAAACAAAATGACGAAAAGCATCTTCTGATTTTCTTCATGCTCTTCATTGTGAATTTTCAATCGTATTAAAAATTACTCCACCGCCAAATCCAGGAATGCCAGTGTAACCGGTTTGTCGCCTTTTGCCAGCGTGATCTCCACGGCATTCATGCCGTCCTTCGGCAAACTGGTTGGAACAATCCATGCCCGGTGCTGGTCGGCCGCGCCCAGGAGCGGCGGGTAGGGGTTATCGTATGGCTCGGAACAGTCCGGAGTTGACTTAAGTTTGGTAAAATTGAAGCGGCAGGTCCAGCGGCTGTCGCCCAGAGATTCCTGCGACTGGATGCGCAGGCGCCCGCCTTTTTTCCATCCGCCTGCCGGGGAAGCCATGTCCAGCTTGAAGGTAATTGTTTGTCCGGATTGAAAATGGCGCGCCTCCCATGGCTTTTCCGGGTCGTTCATCTGGTGGCTGGCGCCGGCCGGCTCGTTCCAGACGTTTCCCAGGAAGTAGTGCTGAGGCTGCCGCGCCACAAACGCCGGGTCGGAACATCCCCGGTGAATCTCAAAAGGGGGCTCATTGAACGGGCCGCGTTCCCCGGCGCCGTGCTCGCGATAATAGACAAAATTGAAAGTGCTCACGCCGTCCAGCCCGCGGGCGTAGGCCAGGTGCGCGGTCGTATAATATTGGTTGGCGGTGGTCCGGCGGTAGGTCATGTTGTCGTAGCCGTGGTCAACGGTCAGGATCTTGCCGATGGTCGTGCAGTGGCACATCTCCGCGTAAACGGACGAGTCCGGGAGACGCCGCCGGATGCTTTCGTGGTCGCCTTCCTGCTCCGTGAAATAATAATGAGATAAGTTGAACATATCCACGCCGGCGGCCGCAAATTCGCCGACGTCTATCCCGAGTGAATCGTGCGCCGCGAGGAATGCCGGGATGCGCGCGCACAGCCAACGCCGTCGGCCCGTCCCGGCCGCCCGGTCGAGGACTGAGCGCACGTCCCGGATGAAGTCCGTCATGATTTTCAGGCGCTGCGCGGAAGTCGTTTCTTCCGGCCGGAAGAAATTGCAGTGGCGCATGTAGTCAAGCTCAAATCCGTCGAGATCGTAGTTTTCAACCAGTTCCCTGATGAAGGCGAACTTGGCCGCGCGCACCTCGGGAATGGCCCAGTTCAGCACGCGTCCGCCCCAGTCGTTGATATCCGCGCGGAGCCGCCACTCCGGGTGCCCGACATGGATCGGGGTCAGGACATGCCAGAGCCAGCCCTGGCCCTGGAGAGTTTCCCGCGGCGCGTTGACGAACTCGTGGCCGTGGGAATCGTTGAGCCGGAACGAGACAAATGGCGCCAGGGCGTTTTTACGGCAGCTCTTGACAAACGCCGCCACCATGTCGCCGCCTTCCGCCATGTATTTTGCGTAGCCGCTCTGGTCGGGCGTCATGCCGAACTGCCGTTTCATGAATTCAACGTGTTTTGCAAATGGATACACCTCGCTCTTCCACCACGGCACCCAACCGAGGCCGGGTTGGAGCATATGGACGTCGATCCCCGTGCCGGCCGTTTCATCCACGGACGCCTCAAGCATCCGCTCCGTAAAAGGCTTGGTGACGTAGGTCCACTTGCCGCCTTGGGCCGGATCCCGGTGGATGTTCGAACCGGGACTGAAGGCGCTGGAACAGGTTTCGATGTTCGTAGTGTCGTTGCTGAAGAGAACTTTGTAGGGCGATTTCATTGTTTTCCACCGTATCGGATGTCGGCGGTCATGCTGTCAGGCCCTTTTCCGTTTATCAAGCAATTAATTCGGGACGTTGCGATGGCAGGGCAAAATCCATAATTGCATTGACTTTTCGCGTTTTTCCTGTATCCTCACAAATAAATCAAATCATTGTTTTTTCTTCAAAAATATTCACGGAGAAAGCAAGCTCATGCAAAACCGGATTTTATCTGATTCATCGCCAAAGCTTCGTTTCCGTTTGTTGCCGGCCGGAGTCTTGAAGGCCGTGGTCATTCTCATCGCGCTCTTTGCCCTGACCGGCAATTCGTTCGCGGCCTGGAGCCTGGTCATGACGAACGGTTATGGGGACGCCTACCGCATGAACCTGCTGCGCAACCGTGATAATTACCAGGCCTACCGCGGCATCTGTTCCTACCGCGGGTTCTCGCTCTCCGGCTGCTCGACCACGGGCGAGGTGGTCATGCTGCGCATCAAGGCGACGCCCTCCATGCCCGAGTATTCCTCCATCCTTTCCACCTCGGTGCGCTGGGGGACGACCATGTATGTCTTGAATGACTTGTTCCACCCGCTCTGTTCCTGGGTCTCGGCCGGGTATGAAAACTGGTACCCGTTCGACATGAGCTGCAGCGTGGCAATGTATATCAATTCCGGCGGATACGGCCTGCGGGGCAAGCAGCCGCTTTATTCCGAGCCGGATCTCCTGAAATCAATAAATTTTTCCATGCTGGAGCGCGAGGACCGCGCCATCATGTTCGCTTCCCAGCCGCTTCCCAAGGCGTTTTCGCTGGTCATAACGAACGGGTACGGGGACTGCTACCGGATGAACCTGCTGCGCAACCGTGATAATTACCAGGCCTACCGCGGCATCTGTTCCTACCGCGGGTTCTCGCTCTCCGGCTGCTCGACCACGGGCGAGGTGGTGATGCTGCGCATCAAGGCGACGCCCTCCATGCCCGAGCACTTTTCGCTGGTTTCCACCTCGCTGCGCTGGGGGACGACCATGTATTTCCTGAACGACGTGTTCCGCCCGCTCAATTCCTGGGTCATGGCCGGGTATGAAAACTGGTACCCGTTTGACATGAGCTGCAGCGTGGCAATGTATATCAATTCCGGCGGGTTCGGCGTCCAGCCGTTCCGGCCCGAGCCGCTGACCGCCAAAAGCAGTTCCACGCCCTTTACGACCGACAATGGCACGGGCACGAACCTGATCGGCGTTCTTCTGCCGCTCACCGGCGACCTGGCGGATACCGGCTTGTCTTACCAGTCCGCCCTTTACCAGGCCCTGGGCGTCATCACCAACATTCCCGGCATGCCGCCGATTAAACTCTTGATTGAGGATACTCACACGGACGCCGCGGTTGCCTACGACACCCTCGTGGAAATGCGCTCGAACGGTTATCATATCGTGCTGGGGCCGGAGTCCAGCGAGGAATGCCGGATGTTGAAAACCTACGCGAACGAAAACGACGTCCTGCTCATATCCAGCTCCGCAACCGCCACGTCATTGGCCATAGAAAATGACAACCTCATGCGCCTGACGATTGACGATTCAAACCAGGCGCGCGAACTGGCGGCGCTCCTGGCAAGGGACGGAATTTCCGACATTGCCATCCTTAGCCGCTCGGACATTTACGGCGAGGGTTTCTTGGCGGCGCTGATCCAGGAACACAATGCCCGGGGCGGGACGGTTTTCGCGACGAATTACTGCCCGCGGGCCACGGAACTGATCCCGGAGGTGATGTCCAACATGGACGCGCAGGTGAGCGACCGCAGCGCCGTCCGCGGGATGAACCGGGTCGGCGTGGTCACGATCCTGCTCGGCGAGGGCGTGGACGTGCTGGGCGCGGCGGCTTCAAACGCGGCCCTGGGCGAGGTGCGCTGGTACGGCACCGACGGTATGGCGCAGAACAACTCGTTGCTGACGAACGAGACCGCGGCGGTCTTTGCCGCGCAAACCCGCTATGTCTGTTCCACCTTCGGACGTTTTACCAACCAGTTATACAGCGCGGTGGAAAGCAATATCATCGCTGAAACCGGCAACGCGGTCGTGCCGCGTTACCCGATGTCAAGCTACGACGCCTTGTGCCTGGTGGCGGGCGCCCTGCAGCAGTCCGGCAGCACGCAAACCATGGCCACGCTGGTGGCCGCGATCAAGTCGGTCGCGAGCAACTACACCGGCTGCACCGGCCCGATCGTGTTCAATTCGGCCAATGACCGGACGAGCGGCGCTTATGATTATTACGAGGTGGACCGGGAAACCGGTTCCTATCGCTGGGTTGACATGGCCGGCAAGGTCCCGGTTTCCCCCGGGAACGTGGCCGCCAGCCAGGGTTCTTACGCCGACAAGGTCAGGGTCTTGTGGAATCCGGTCAGCGGCGCGACCGGGTATGAATTATGGGGCGCGCTTGCCAATCAATCATCGGAGGCCGTGAAAATCGCGACCCTGGCTGACAGCGCTTATGATGTGACCGGGATCCCGACGGGCACTTCGTGTTATTTCTGGGTCAAGGCGTTGAACACCAACGGCACGAGCGGTTTCAGCCAGGTTGCCGAGGGCTGGTCGCGGAGCGCGAACGGGCCGGTTATCCGGATTAACGGCTCCATCGGGCCGATGGCGGTCATGTCGCCGGACACGGTTTCATTGACGGTTGAATTGGATCCCGTTCCGTTTGAAGGCCTGGATGCCGACTGGTGGCTGGTGGCCGAGACGCCGGTTGGCTGGTATTATCGCGACGCCGTGCTGGGCTGGCGTTATTCGGCCGGCGGCGCGTTTACCCCGGCTTATCAGGGACCGTTGCAGAATTTAAGCGCCACGGAAGTGCTCAATATTTCCGGCCTGGTTCCCGGCGCTTATAAATTTTACTTCGGCGTGGACGCGCGCGACGGCATCCTGAACCCCTCCAGCGTCTGGTACTCCAGCGTCCAGTTGACCGTGTATTGATTTGGAAGAATTGTAGGGGCTTCGCCCTGTCCCGCCGTAGAGAAGAAAAAGACGGTGACAGTGGCCTGTCACCCTCCAAAATATATTGCATTGCATGGAGGGCGGGCGGCCACGACCGCCGGCATTATCGTGGCTGACGATCGGATTACCGTTTTTTCCCCGCCTTCTAACCCGCATTTCTCACACCCGGCGCGTGAGAAATGCGCCCCTTGGGATTCGGGCCTACTCCGCCGTAGTAAAGCCTCCTGGCTACGAAGGCCGGGCGCGCCCCCAAAATGGGGCTTGCTCATGATTAACCTTCCGGCGCGACGAAGGGTTATCTTGAGCAAGGTGCGCCAGCGCCGCGCCGAAACTTTTGCCGCAAAGAATTGCGGCAAAAGCGCATGTCTCGCAGGCGGGTTTCGCCTTCCATGAGAAGGCTTGTCAAGAAGCGACTGACGTGGCGGGCGCTGGT